>ONKQ01000096.1 GCA_900318465.1 uncultured Bacteroidales bacterium | reverse complement strand
CATTGATGCCAACTTTTCTGGCCAACACATGCGCAAAATGCTCCCAAAGAGCAACATCGTAGTCATCGGAGACCGATGGAATCTTGGCGATACACAAATGGCCATTTTCATCCATGACATTGGCTTTGGGTCGAGCACCACCCAACGATGAACCCTGGTGGAACAGGTTATCAAGCCATTCTTCACGCATGGGCCGTCCTGATTGCTCATTTCTTTCATATTCATGTGCCATGAAAACGAATTCACGGAGACTGGTCAATGGTGGTACGCGCATTTCATTCTCCGATACACCCACGAAAGCGTCATCATGCATGAAACGAAAAGCACCCATCCGTGAAAAGTCATCCAATTGGGTCAAGTAATCATAGTCGGTAAAAGTCTTTGGGATGCGTTTTTCTTGTTCAGCTTTGATTCTCTCACGCTTGTCAATCAGCCTTTTGCCCCAACGGTCGGGCATGGCATCTCCAAAACATCCGAAAATCTCGCTTGATTTGTATTGTTCGCCCGAGAAGTTCATCAAGTCACCGCTTAAAAGGATAGACCGATTCGAGCGTAGCCATTCCGCATCGAATGAAAAACCGTATGAAGGCGTTCCTCTAAGCATTTCATGACTTAATGTGCCAACCAAAACAGGGGCATCAAGCCAGTCGAAATCCGCATATACTTGAAGCCTTTCCATCATTCCGTCTTTTTTGCGCAAATAAATCCCTATAGCTACGGTGGGCGCACCTTTTTCAACACGCATCACCGAAAGCTGAGAGCAGGTGGCGCGCTCAGCCACCTGTGCGATGCTCAGGTCACGCCTCAATCGGGCCAACTTGATTTGCTCTCCAACGATGGAGAGGTTCTTGGCGAGTTTCCTTGGAAGCAGGGTGCCTTTTGTCGATTTTGTCATAATAAACTATCATTTGAGACTGCAAAAATAGGAAATTATTGCATTATATGATAGTTTATTCAGAAAATTTACATCTTATCCATCTCCGAATCATCCTCAATCCTCAAATTCTCGATGATAAACTTCTGTCGTTCCATAGTGTTCTTGCCCATGTAATAATCCAGCAGCTCCTTGATGCCGAAATCATAGCGCAGGATGACGGGCTCGAGGCGCATGTTGGGGCCGATAAAGCCACGGAACTCATCAGGGGAAATTTCGCCCAAGCCTTTGAAGCGGGTGATCTCAGCCTGCTTGCCGCATTTCTCTTTGGCTGTGATGCGTTCCTCGTCGCTATAGCAGTAGTAGGTCTCTTTCTTATTTCGCACGCGGAATAGCGGCGTCTGCAAGATGTAGACATGGCCGTTGCGCACCAAGTCGGGGTAGAACTGGAGGAAGAAAGTGAGCATCAGCAGGCGGATGTGCATGCCGTCGACATCGGCATCGGTGGCGATGACGATGTTGTTGTAGCGCAGGTTTTCTATATCCTCATCGATGTTCAAGGCGGCTTGCAGCAGGTTGAACTCCTCGTTTTCGTAACACACTTTCTTGGTCATGCCCAAGCAGTTGAGCGGCTTGCCGCGTAGGCTGAACACGGCCTGGGTCTGCACGTCGCGGCTCTTGGTGATGCTTCCCGATGCGGAGTCGCCCTCGGTGATGAAGATGGTGCTTTCGAGGCGTTTCTCGTGGTTGGTGTTGAGGTGAATGCGACAGTCGCGGAGCTTGCGGTTGTTCAAGCTGACCTTCTTCGCGCTCTCGCGGGCGGCCTTCTTGATGCCGGCGATTTCCTTGCGTTCCTTCTCGTTGGCTTGGATTTTCGCCTGCAAAACGCTGACCGTTTCAGGGTTCTTGTGCAGGTAGTTGTCCAAGTGGCGTTTCAGGATGTCGAAGACGTAGGTTTTGAGGAAAGGGCTGTCGTTGGTGCCGTCGGGATTGTTGGGCGCGAGGTGGGTGGAGCCGAGTTTGGTCTTGGTTTGTGCCTCAAACACAGGCTCTTGTATGCGGACGCACAAGGCACAAATCAAGCCTTGGCGGATGTCGGCAGGTTCGTATTCCTTTTGGTAGAACTCGCGTACCACGCGGGCATAGCCCTCACGGAAGGCCGACTGGTGCGTGCCGCCTTCGGTGGTGTGCTGACCATTGACAAACGAATAGAAATAGTCGCTCGACTGCCCATTGACGTGGGTGAAAGCAGCCTCAAAGTCGCCGTCCTTGATATGGATGATGGGGTAGAGGCCTTCGCCTTCCATATTGTTCTGCAACAGGTCGAGGAGGCCGTTTTTGGAGTAATAGCGTTTGTCGTTGTAAATCAGGCTCAAGCCTCGGTTGAGGTAGGCATAGTTCCACACGCGCTTCTCGATGTATTCGTCCACATAGTGGTAATTGCCGAAGAGAGCGGAATCAGGGATGAACTCGGTCAGAGTGCCCGTGTCACCATTGGAAGGAATGATTCCAGAATCGCTGACCAACTTTCCTTGCGCAAACTCCACAATCCTCGTCTTGCCCTCGCGGATGGACTGCACCCTGAAATAAGACGAAAGCGCATTGACGGCCTTGGTACCCACGCCGTTCAAGCCGACGGATTTTTGGAACACCTTGCTATCGTATTTCGCGCCGGTGTTGAGTTGCGAAACGGCTTCTTTCAACTTTCCAAGAGGGATGCCACGGCCATAGTCGCGAATGCTGACCTTTTTCTCCGCCTTGTTCACTGTCACTTCGATTTTCTTACCGAAACCTGAAGTAAACTCGTCAATGGAGTTGTCAATCACCTCTTTAATCAGCACATAGATGCCGTCGTCCTGTGAGGCGCCGTCACCGAGTTTGCCGATATACATTCCCGGACGACGGCGGATGTGCTCCATGTCCTCCAGATGTACGATGCTGTCGTCGTTATAGTTTTCGGTGGTTGGTATGGGGTCTTCGTTTTGCGTGAAGATGTCGTCTTGCAGTTCGTCTTTGATTTCGTTGTCCATAAAAGCCTATTTGAGCGCAAAATTACGAAAAATATCGCTTACCATCCTCGTCCGCAGCGAAACATTAGGCAAAATCCCAAACATAGAGTAGGTTTCTTTCGTGCAAAGGTTTTTGCTGAAAAAAGTCCCAATAAATGCATTGTATTCCGTAAATATCTTGATTTTTCAGGATTTTATTCCTTTAAAATGATGATTTTTTGGGAATTAAATAAAAAATGTGTATCTTTGCAACCTGAAAACCTTTGAAATATGATTGACAGGATATTAAGACACCGTATTGAACAACAGCTTTATAAAGGCAAGGCCATCATTTTGATGGGTGCGCGACAAACGGGAAAAACCACACTTATTGAGCAAATGTTTCCTCAAAACGACGACACGCTTTGGCTTTCTGGCGACGACATCAGCACCCATTCATTGCTGGAAAACATGACGGCTGCGCGTTTTCGGCAAATCTTGAGCGGGAAACGACTTTTGGTCATTGACGAGGCCCAACGTATCAAAGACATTGGGTTGCGCATGAAGTTGGTTACCGACCAAATCAAGGATGTGCAGCTCGTAGCTACAGGCAGTTCCTCGTTTGAGTTGGCCAACCGGCTCAACGAGCCACTCACAGGTCGAAAGTGGGAATACAATCTATATCCTCTTTCATTTGGCGAAATGGTCCATCATCACGGGCTTCTCACCGAACTGAACTTGCTTCCTCACCGCTTGATTTATGGTTATTATCCAGAAGTGGTTGTTTCAGATGGACAAGAGAGACGGGTGTTGCAACAACTGACCGAGAGTTACCTTTACAAAGACCTTCTCACTTTGGGGCAAGTGAAGAAATCCGACAAATTGGTGTCTTTGCTTAAGGCCTTGGCCTTTCAGATTGGTTCGCAGGTTAGTTATTCCGAGTTGGCATCTACAGTCGGCATTGATGCCAAAACCGTTGAGGCTTATGTTGATGTACTTGAGCAATCCTACATTGTTTTCAGGCTTTCGTCGTACAGTCGCAATCAACGCAATGAGCTGAAACATAGCCGTAAAATATATTTTTATGACAATGGGGTGCGCAATGCAATCATTTCAGCGTATGCGCTACCTGAAGACCGTAACGATATGGGGGCTTTGTGGGAGAATTTTGTCATTTCTGAGCGAATCAAGCGAAATGAATACACCGACAATTACTGCAACCGTTATTTCTGGCGCACTCGTACGCAACAGGAGGTGGACTATGTGGAGGAGTATGACGAGAGGCTGTATGCTTACGAGTTCAAATACAATCCGAAGAAAAAGGCTAAAATGCCTGCATCATTTATTGAAGCATATCCAGAGGCCAACTTCCTTGTGGTCACGCCTGACAACATAGAGGAGTTCCTGTTGACTTCTCAAAACAGACAAGGCATCTCATCCCTTGAGTTGAAATCATAAATTTCTTCTTATTAAGGCAAAAATCAACGACCCTGCTCGTCGCACGCAACGACGACAACGGCATCACGCACCTGAATTTGCGGAGGTTCTTGATGGAGGGATTAGTATAATTGAAGGTTTTACCAACCCAATCGAATTGAAATATTCGGCAAAATCCCAAACATCGAATAGGCGTAAGCCCGCATCAAGCCCGATTCAATATCGGTCTCAAATTGATACCCCAACGGATTCAAGCGATTATACGCATTGAACACTCCGACACTTGCGCTCCAGTTGAAGCCGTTTCTGTATTTCGGCGAATGATAGGCGCACGAAAGGTCGAGGCGATGATAGGCAGGTGTGCGGCTCGCGTTGCGCTCGGTGTAAACCGGGACAGTCTGCCCCATGTATTCGTAGAAGCCCACAGGCAAAGTGACGGGATGACCGCTGGAATACTGCCAAGCCGCACTCGCACTCCAACGCGGCGTGAACTGGTAACAGCCGTTGATGCGGAAGTCATGCGGGATGTCTGACAAAGCCGAATAGGGATTGCCGTCGTTGATGCCGTCGATGGCATAAATCACACGCGAATAGGTGTAACTCATGGCTCCCGTGAACTTTCCGGCATTTTTGGAAAGGTTCAGTTCCAGACCATAAGCCTTTGATTTGCCGCTCCTCACTTGGTTAATAACATTCGGGTTGCTGATGAGTTGCGCATGGTCGATGAAGTCGATTTGGTTCTGGCCTTTCTTGTAATAGAGTTCAGCCGAAGCGGAATACTGCCCACCGAAATCGAGGAAGCAGCCACCCGAAACCACATCGGCAATGACAGGCTTCAAGCCATTGACCGCCGGAAACCACGTTTCAAGCGATTGGTAGTCCAAGGCGGTGTTCTGTAGCACTTGGATATATTGCACATTCCTAGCGTAGCCGGCTTTCAGAGAGGTGTTTTCGCTCAACATGACGTTCATGCTCACACGAGGCTCGGGATAGACCATCAATTTCTCGTCGCTGTTCAAGGGGTGGAAAGCCGACAGGTGCAAGCCGTAGTTGAAGCCCAACCACGACAAGGGTTTCCAGTCGTTCAGCGCATAGACGGAATACTCCATCGCCTGGTAATGCGGCAGACTCATGCCGATGCTGTCCGATTCGCCAGGGGTGAAAGCATGGCGGACGGCACTCGCACCAATGCGCAGTTCACAATCTGGGGCGATGTAATAGCTCAAAGCGGCCTTCAGGTTAAGGTCGGAAATACCTGTACGCCAGTTGAATTTGCGTCTTTTGAAACTATAATCGAGGTCGTTGCTGTAATCGCTGACGATGAAAGCTGTGTTGAGGAACCAGCGGCTGCCGAAGTTGTGCGTCCAGCGCAGGGTGCCCGAGGTGTTGCCCCAAGTGTTGTACATGCCTTGCGCTTGATAGATGCCGCCCATGGACTCAATGACATCATGACCTCTGTAAAACGAGAGATAGATACGGTCGTTCTGCCCGATTTTGGTGTTGATTTTCGCGTTCAAATCGTAAAACCTCGGCACAAGCGGCATGTCCACGTTGGGTTTCACGAAAAAGTCGATGAAACTCCTACGTGCCGAAACCAAATAGGAAGCCTTTTCCTTGACGATGGGACCATTGGCGGTCAAAGTGGCGGCAAAGGGACTCAACGCCACCGAGAAATCGTGGTGGTTCATGTTGCCTTCCTTCATCTTGCAGTCGAGGACGGCCGAGACACGGCCACCATATTGCGCGGGCATGTTGCTCTTGTAAAGCGTCACTTGGTTCACCGCCTCGGGGTTGAAGATGGAGATCATGCCGAAGAGGTGCGAAGGGTTATAAATAGGTGCCTCGTCGATGAGGATGAGGTTCTGGTCGTTGGTGCCGCCGCGCACGAGCAGTCCCGACGAGGCGTCGCCGATGGTCTTCACGCCCGACTGAATCTGCACCGCCTTGAGAATGTCGGCCTCGCCAAACACGCTCGGCAGTTTACGTATCGAGTTGATGGTCAACATTTCGGCATGGAACTCGTTCTGCTTTTGCGGACGCTCCACGGCTGCCGCCTCCACGGTGATTTCACCCAATCCCACAGCGTTTTCCTCCAACTTGATTTCCAAGGTTTGGTCGGCATTGAGTTGAATTTCTATTTCCTTGGTGTTATAGCCCAAATAGGCGCATTGCAGTTTGTGTTTTCCAGCGGGCAAACGCAGCGAATAGAAGCCGTAGCCATTGGCCGAGGTCCCAGTTTGTGAGGAGGCCTCATATAATGTGGCACCAATAAGCGTTTCGCCCGTGGCGGCATCGGTGATGTGGCCGCTTAAAGTATAGGTCTGTGCTTGAAGACAAACAAAAGAGGCAAAGAATAATATGGTGATGAGGATGCGTTTCATGGCTTATTGGTTTTCGGGGGTGAGGGAATTGTAGATATCGTGGTAAGTAAAGGGTTGGCGTCGCACATCGGAGGCAAAGAAATAGCCATAGCCGTTCTTGACATTGCCTCGCACGTTGCCCGAGATG
>ONKQ01000095.1 GCA_900318465.1 uncultured Bacteroidales bacterium | reverse complement strand
CCTGAAACAGGTCGTCGATTTCGGCCTTGTTGCGCGAGAACATGTAGCACACCGTGTAGATGGTCCGCTTGTGCTGCCGCACCAAAAGTTCAAACTGATATTCCTTGTCGTTGTTCATAATGCGTTTTTCGTTGCAACGTTCATCAGGTTAGACAGCGAAAGTAGGGAAATATTACAAGGAAACCTCGTTTTTTCCTTTTACCCCAAAAATGCCGCCACATTCACCGCCGTGATGTTGGTGTCGAATTGCTTGGTTTCCATATCATTGGAAAGCACATAGGAATGAATCACCGGCTTGTCGAGGATGGCTTCCAAGTCGCGGAGGTGCCTTGCATCGGTCTTGGCCACATGCTCCGCCATCTTCATTTCGAAGGCAAAATAGCCGTCCTGCAACTCCACGAGAAGGTCGACTTCTTTGCCGTCGTGGGTGCGCAAATGGTAGAACGAAGCATCGGAAAACACGTTTTGCGCCTGTTTGTAAAGCTCTGAAACAACGAGGCTTTCAAACTCGGCTCCCGTCATACCACCACGTTTTTGCAGCACGGCCTGCAACACGCCGTGGTCTAAATAATGCACCTTGGACATTTTCGCCAAACGTTTGTTCGCGTTGCGTTCCCAAGGCGGCAACATAAGGGTTTGGTAACTCAACCGCAGGTATTCCATATATCGGCCGACCGTCTTCGACGACATCCCCAAGGCCGTGGCCAATGCCGATACATTCACGGTTTGCGCCGTCTGCAAGGCCAAAGCCTTTTGCAGTTTGACGTAGGGTTCGAGGTCGCGGAAGGAGGCCAAGTCGCACACATCGCGTTCAAGGTAGGTGCGCACATAGTCCTTTAGCCAAAGGTAGCGTTCTTCGTCAGTCATTTCCTCGTCCACCAAAGCGGGATAGCCTCCAAACTTCAGGTAATGCGCCCAAGCCTTCTGTTTCTTCGGCATAGTCGGGTCGAGGGCGAAAGAAGGCCAAAACGTTGGAATGGTATCGGGCTGCTGCAACAAGCGTTGCCAAGGCGAAAGTCGGATTTCGTCGTCCCAACTTTCGGTCAAAAGTTCAGGAAGTGTCAATGGATAAAGGGTAAAAACAGCACTCCAACCTTCCAAACTTTCCTTCACCTTCTGCAAAAGCAGCAACTGACTTGAACCGAGCAACACATAGCGCACATCAGGGAATTGGTCGTAGGCCGACTTGATGCTTTCCACCAATTCAGGCAGTTTCTGCACTTCGTCAAGGATGGCTTTGGGGTATAACTCGCACCATTGCCCAGCGGTGAGGCGAAGGAACGCGGGGCTTGCCACAGGGTCTTCTATCGACAAATAGACGTAATCGTCGAGCACTTGACGCACGAGGGTGGTCTTCCCCACCTGTCGCGCCCCCGTAAACACCATAATCCGGCCACTTTTGCGGTCTTTCCTTTTCAGGACTTCGGCAGTCATTTGTCGCTTCTTACCCATAACTTTCCCGTTTTAGTTTATGCTGCAAAAATACGAACAATTTTGATATAGTACCAAAATTTACGCCGAAATTTTCCCTTATAGTCCTAAATTTACGCCGAAATTAGACATTGAAGTCAAAAATTTACGCCAAATTTAGTCCGTATCGGTAAAATTGGAAGAGCAAAACATCAATCTTTGCAATCAAAACGCCCTAATCTCACGAATGTGCCAATTACCCTCGCAGCCATTTGGGATCATCGGCTACCCTATAAATAATCCGTCCACAAATTACACGGAAGAGATGTTTGCCCTAACGTGTAGTGAGTGGACGGATAATCAGGCTGTATTTCAATTATTTGCTTGCCGAAAGGTATTCCTTCAGCGATTCCACATATTTGTTGAAAGCCTCCTGGCCAGCCGTGGTAATCTTGCAGGTAGTGTGTGGCACCTTTCCTTTGAAGCCTTTTTCCACCGTGATGTATCCGGCAGCCATAAGTTTGTCAATCTGCACGCTGAGGTTTCCTGACGTGGCGCCAGTCTGTTTCTTGAGGTAGGTAAAGTCGGCTTCATCTACTCCAATCAAGATGGACATCACTGCCAATCTTAACTCAGAATGGAGAATCGGGTCGAGTTTCGGGAACATAGTCATTGGTATTGACTTTTGACAATCAGACCAGTAGCGGCGAGGATAAGTCCGCCTGCGGCAAAGACGAGCAATTGCGCTTCAGACCTAACCAACATCGCCACGACAGCACCGCCCACGCCAAGGATGAACCCACCTATGATAATAGGCCAGTTTTTCAGCAAAAGTCCCGACGAACATTCAGCAAAGCCGAGGAGTGCAACGAGGAGGAGCGTGATGCACGATGGCATCTCGAACATTGCGACGATGCTGATGACAACCGCAAAAGCACAGTAAGCGAGCCAAATATAGTGAAGTTGGACGCTGATGACGTTTTGCGGAACGACGGTTCCCTTTTTTCCGAGAAGTCGCGCCAAAGGGAAGCCCAAGACAGGCATCGCAAACCACAACAGATTCCAACGGAGGTCTCTTGTGACGTGCAGCAACTCGTAAATGGCGATGGAGAACACCAAAAGCAACGCTCCCCACAGGATGAAGTGCTTTGCACTGTTTTGAAGGATGCAGCGACGGTTGTTGTTCAACATTTCACTGATCAGGTCGAGGCTCTCTTGAGCCGTCATTTCCTTGTTTTGTTCATTACTATTATCCATAATGCGTAAAGTTTAGGTTAAGATGTTTAGTGTTTGTGTCATTTGACGCTGCAAAGATAAACAAGTTTATAATATAAACTATACTATTTTTCAAACTATTTTTGAAAATAGTTGTATTGAATTGATTATCAACGAAAACAAGTTGCTTCGTTGATAAACGGTTCTAATTGATTCCGAGAAAGTGTTGCCTACAGACAGCAGTTTTTATGGAAAAGTGTTGGTTGGAGGCAATGCCAATACTTAAACTCGGTTTCCAAATCGCCTAAAAAATCATCGATTTGGAATATGAGTTTGTGAAAAGTTTCCAAACCAAGAAAAATTTCTTCGATTTGGAACGCGAGTTTTATTACGTTTTGCTATTTTTGCAGTCTGTAAAAACCAATTGCAATGAACGAAGTCATCGGTCGCCAAGAAGAAACCAAACTGCTGGAAAGATACGCCCAATCGGGGAAAGCGGAATTCATAGCCCTTTACGGTCGCCGCCGCGTGGGCAAAACCTTCTTGATAAACAGCATTTTCGGAGAAAGTTTCACCTTCTCTATGACAGGTGTCTTGGAAGGAAACAAAACCGCCCAGATGCATGCTTTCGCCGATGCGATGGATTTATATGGTAACCCGCTCGAAAAAAAACCCAAAGACTGGTATGATGCATTCCAGATGCTGCGTCATTTCTTGATGAAAAAGATGAGCAAAAGCGAAAGATGCATCGTGTTCATCGACGAACTCCCTTGTTTCGACACACGTCAATCGGATTTCACCAACGCGCTGGGGTATTTTTGGAACAGTTGGGCTTCACTGCAAGACAACCTTATGCTCATTGTTTGCGGGTCAGCCACCTCTTGGATGATGGAAAACGTAATTGACAGCCACGGCGGACTTCACGACCGCATCACGCACGAGATGCACCTCAAGGAATTTACGCTTTATGAAACCGAGCAGTACCTGAAAGCGAGCGGTTTCCTGTGGGACAGACTTTTGGTCCTGCAAACCTATATGGCATTTGGCGGCATACCTTATTACCTCAGCCTTCTGAACAAGGAAGAAAGCCTTGCGCAGAACATTGACCGCCTGTTTTTCCGATCCGACGGCGAAATGCGACGCGAATTTCACCGACTCTACAAGACCTTGTTCAACAATCCCGACCCGTATATCACCATCATTGAGGCGTTATTCAACAAAAAGAAAGGCCTATCGCGGGAGGAAATCGCCCAAACTATTGGGAAAGAATCGAGCGGAAGGCTTACCAAAATGCTGAACAATCTCGTTGACTGCGACTTGGTTAGGTTCTACAACATCAAGAAAAAGAAAATCTCCAAACAAAGCGGGCTGTACCAACTGACAGATTTCTACACCGCTTTCTATCTGCAATTCGTCAAGGGCATTGAAAACGACGAACATTTCTGGACCAAAAGCCAAAACACGCCCACAGTCAACACTTGGAGAGGCTTGGCCTTTGAGCGTGTTTGTCTTGCCCACATCCCCAAAATCAAAAAGGCGCTTGGCATTGAGGCCATCAAAACCACTTATTACTCGTGGCGTAGTTCAACAGAAGAAGACATTGGACGTAATGCCCAAATCGACCTCATAATTGAGCGTGCCGACCGTATGGTGAACATTTGCGAGATTAAATACAGCCCAAATAGTTATCTGATTGACAACGAGGAGCATCTCCGATTCCAAAACCGAATAGCCCGTTTCCAGCAAGAAACCGCCTATTCTGGTGGCATCATCCCTGTTTTCATCACGCCATTTGGCCTGCAACGCAATGCCTATTCGGAATACATTATAAATTGCATTGTTCTTGATGACTTGTTTTGAATCATTTCCTCTGCACAGCATCTTTATCTTTCTCGCTCTCCATCAGCGACTTGCGCTCCTCGATTTGCGCCATTTTGCGGTCGGCAACATAAAAAGTGTTGCCTTTGACCAACAGTATTTTGCCAAAAGTGTTGCCTATAACCAACAATTACGGCAAGGAAAAAAGTTTCAACCAAATAGAGGATTTGCCTGATTCCTACATCTTTGCCGACGACATCGAATCGCCCGTTGGTGCCAAGCTGCCTCTTTGGATACTGGGGTTTTTGTATTAGTTATGAGTTTGTTTTACGGATTACAAATCCTTATATTCACAGCTGGCGGATTGCAAATCCACCGAAATTAAGAGAAAGAGGGCGGTTAATTACCACCCTCATATTATAATATTATTTCTCGCGCTGTGATAAAGCACTTCCTGCTACACTCTTTGAAGCTTTGCTATATCTATCGTCACGTAAGATTTTTGAAGCTTTTGTTGCAACTTTTTTTGAAGTTGTCTTTTTTGCCATGATCATCACACCTCCTTTCAAATATGGCTTTTGGGTAACTTGGATAATGTTACCATTGTTAATCAAATGAATGCTTAAACTCAGGGTTTCTGTTTGTTACTGGATTCTTTCCAATAAGAAATATTCGAAGGTCTTTCGAATAAAACTTTGGGGTCTCCAAAGGCAAACTGATCTTTTCAGTTGCGCTGCAAAAATAATAACATTTTCGGAATACGATTGGTTTTAGTGGCAGAATTATTTCAACAAAAATTGTTGATAGACCATACGCTTTGAAAAAAGCCATTTTATTTGCTGTATGATTTGGTATTTTGTTCTAATTTTGCAATGGAAACTGTAATCCATTGATGTAATAAATTATTGAAAATGAAACGAATTCAAGAGATTTCATATGAAAACTTCGATAAAGTATTGTTTTTAGACAAGCAACAATACCATTGGACCCATGTAGATATTAAAAATGTCACACTACACGAATATCCCTATGAAAAGTGGAATTTATATAACGCACCTCAAGTAAGATCAAAAAACCGGATTAATTTAGCAGAAATCTCCCAAAGAATAGCATATCAAAAACTACAACAAGATTTTATCAAAGGAATATATTATGATTTAAAATATTATCCTTGTTATGGACGAGTTCTTATGTATGACTTACGCGATGCTTTCCATATAGGGAAAGATGATTTGGAAGATTACTTGAACAAATTGGATGTCTTGATATGTTGTATGTTTGGTAAAGACTTGTCTTCATTTATGAGGAATCGCGTCTATAATAGGATTACGACCATATATGAGATGCTTGATCAATGTTTGAGAAAAAATGATTTATCATCTATTAAGAGCATTGCTACTCATTTTGAGGATTTATCTTTAACATGGGCAGAGTATGCTATAGCATACTTGGAAACCACGCAGAAAGATATTGATATTTTGCGTACACTTGGCAGATTTCGAGAATGTGGATTCAACAATCTATGGTTTAATTCAATCGCTGGATATTCGGATGGAGAAGGGAAATTCTTGACCAAAAATGTTATTTCTTTACCCGTTGGCGGAATTAGAAAAGAGGGAAAAGAGAGCGAAATAAATGGATAAAAAGTTGCACATATTATTGATTTTCAGTAATTTTGTGGTTGAAA
>ONKQ01000093.1 GCA_900318465.1 uncultured Bacteroidales bacterium | reverse complement strand
ATTGGGCAGTGTCGGTGAAGGCTTACCCCTCGCGGGAAACTTACCCGGATAGCCAATCTTAGGATTGGCGCTGCAAAGATAAACAACTTTTTCCATATTTCGCAAGTTTCCCAAGTTTTTTCTGTTTTTTCCGAGTTTTCCGTTTTCACCGTCCTTTGTGGCAGGGGTTCTCGTCCTTGCGGACTTCACCCCTGCCGAATCCCCCTGCCCCCTTTAAGGGGGAAGTCCGCCGTCGCTCCGCGACTTTGGGGGCTTTGTGTTTTTCATGGGAAATGTGGGGAGGAGGGCGTTTTTTTTGGTTTCTTTGGGGTGTGCGGTTTGCGTTTTTTTCAAAAATTGGCTGCATGGTTGAGAATTAATTGTATTTTTGCGGAAAATATGGAAAACAAATGAATAGTGAGCTAATCATCAAAAAACGAATCGTAAGAGAAAACCGCAGAAGTACTGATAACTATGTGCTTGAGAGAGAGTTGAGAAACAGTGTCGGTCCTGAGGAATTCAGGGCTAAGTTGGTGGAAACGGTAGCCAAGCGGTATGAAAACGTACAAGGTTAGGTTTACAAGAGGACTTTACGACAAGATAGATGAGATTGCGGAATACATTTCATCGATAAACACTGCCGAATCGGGAGTTCAATACGCAAATACACTTGTTGATGAGATTCTTACACTGTCGTATCGTGCGGATACAATGCCTACCTTACTATTGGATACGGCGTATGTACGACATCCGAATTCCAAGCGTATGCTTGTGAAAAAAGAGCGATTTGCAGTGTTTTTCACTATTTACAAGGATTATGTATTGGTTTACGACATCATTCCGTCAAAGATGTTGACAATGGAGTTGCCCGATACGGAAGAAATTTGACCCAGTGCTTGCTGATATGGTTGCTGTGTACGTTTGGTGTGGGATGCCAACTAAGCGAGCTGTGCGGTGCTGTGGGCGTTTTTAATCCCCCTGGCCCCCTTAAAAGGGGGAGGCGCGTTGTGGCATGAGCGCAGAAGAGACTATATGAATTTTGGCGGCCTTCTTTCCCCAAAAAGAAGGCCGCCTTTTCTTTGTGGGTGGCAGAAATAATCGTACAAATTCTGCTGGGTTTGGAGGAATTATTGTTTATTTTTGCACCTCAAAACATCTGTTATGAAAGTTTTTTCTGAGAAAAAGAAAGAATTGATATTGTTTGGAGGGACACTCAAAGACTATGCTGAAATGCTATTGAAAGATGGGCGTGGCGACGGTTCGGTGGTGTGTCTTGGAGAGGTGCATGAGACGGTCATTAAAGAACTTTCAAGGAGAGACATTCAATTGGCCGACACCCGCATTATTGTCGACCAACATTCGGTAACAAAGTACTTTGCGCATCCAAAGAACCCCGTTAGGGGTGGCAGCAATGTAGGCAGGCGGTGTAAACCCCTGCCGGTGTGAACCCCTGCCGGTGTGAACCCCTGCCGGTGTGAACCTGCCGGTGTGAACCTGCCGGTGTGAACCTGCCGGTGTGAACCTGCCGGTGTGGACCCCAACCGATGAATGGTGTGTAACCCCTGCCGACACGGAAAATTAATGGAAATTCGTGGTACATTTGTGGCCATTCGTGTAAAAAATCCATATCTTTTTTTCGGCAGGTGTGTGTTTTTTTCGGCAGGGGTTTCATTGCATTCCACCCCTGCCTAATGTCCGACGTCACTCCGTGACTCTGGTTTCTACGTTTTCCCGAACAAAATCCCAATATTTTCCCGAAAAATTTTCCTACAAATTACTGAATTTGAGCGAAGACGGCATTTATGTGGTGCCAATTGGATGCTTGAAAGATTAGTATCGTATGACCATTTTCCCTATTTTTGCAAACCTTATTAAATTGTTATGTCAGAAACCTTCAAATCGCAAGCCCTTGCGGCCAATCTGGAACAGACCAGATACAAAGATATTTTCATTCCCGCTGAACATCAGCGTTTTATCGAACTTTCAGCCAAGTATTTCGGCATCAACAAACGCGCCAAGGAGTGCATCACCGAATATCATCACCCGCTCTCGAACCACACCTTCGTGACCGAGGAACTGCGAAAGATGCTCATGGACGACTTCTGGTTCTATACCCGCGACGACATCCCCGCCGACGCGCTCCACATCCCTTTGGAGATGATGCACAGCCTGCTGAAGCCCGAAGTGGCGGCCAAATTGAGGCTCAACGTCATCATCACACTGATGGAATTTTCCAACAAGGTCATTTCCGAATCGCCCAAACACAGTAAACTTATTTCGTTGGTATTCAATATTTTGAATGATTCGTTTGAAGCCAACAAAGATGTGTTCATTTTGGCCACCAAACACGCCGGGCGCTATTTGGACAAAGTGGCCGCTGACGAGCGTTTCAAGGCTTCGGCCTGCCATCTGCTTCGCATGATGTTGCAGGAAAACTACCGCTATTGGCAGCAGACCTCGCAAGTGGAAAACTGGGTGGAAGGCAAACGGCAGATGCTCACCGACGACGAAGTTCAAAAGGTATGTGCTGAAATCGGCAAGCCTTATTTCGACCAGTTAAATGCTGATTTGGTCGCTGCCGAAACTTGGGAAAAGTTGACCGATTTGCCGCATTTTGAGCAAATTGCGAAGCGGTTTACGGAGTCGGCGAGGGTGTTCCCGCATTTCATCACACAGTTCCATTTCGTGTTTTTCCTGTTGCACTTGCCAGGAATGGAAAACCAGCGCGAGCGTCTCATCTGGAACATGGACCGCATGATGCGCGATGCCATCGACGAGATGAAGCAAGAGGAACTCATTCCCTTCATCGACACGATTTTCGACCTTGCCGAGGAACTGCGCGAGGACTACATGTCAGCCGTGCTTGATTTCCAACTCACCTTGGGCCTGAAAATCATCGACGTTGACCAAACCGAGATGAAGGAAATCGTCAACTATTTCGAGAAGAAACTCATTGCTTTCGGCTTCGTCACGCCGGGCAATGTGTTTGTTGGCGAGGACTGGCAACTCTCTGTGGATGAGAACCATATCAAGAATATCCGTGTGTGGCTCGAACTGATTGAACACGCCCAGCAACCGATGGAGAAACTGCTTTCCGCCTTGATTGTGAACCTCAAATTAGGCGGCATTTTCCTCAGCGACACCGACCTCTTCCAGCGCGAAATCACGAAGGTGCTTAACTCCAACATCACGCCGTACTATAAGAAGGTGAAGCAATTGACGCGCATCTTCCCCGTCTATTTCAACGAAATCGGCGCGGAGGGCGAAATCCGCAACGTGACCACCAACATGGACGAAATCTCTGGCCGACAGGACAAATTGGTGCATTTCCTCCGCAAACAAGTCCACACCGAGAGCAACAACACCTTGATTGCCTTGACGTTGGATGTTTTCAAGTTCTGGAGCGACGGCAACCTTGAGGCCCTGAAACCCATCCTGCCGAACAACGTTTTCGAGAGCATCGACAAGGAAAGCACTTGGTTTGTACACGTCCACAATCTCGTGCTGACGATGTGCGAAATCTCGTGCCTCAATCCCGAGGACGTGTTGATGCTCTCTCGCGACGACTACGAAAACCTCATTGGTTCGGCCTCGCGCCGCCTTGAATTGGACGACGAAATCAGCCAGCGCGAACACGCCCGCCTGATGGATATTCGCGACTTATATGCCTATCTTCGTGAGAAATACAGTTTCGAGTCGGTCAACATTTTCAGCTCGTTGCGTAGTTTCCCCTTCATTCCCGACGAGGAAATCGACGAGTTCGAGAAGGTCTATAAGGCCAAGGATTTCGGCCAATCGCTGACGATGATTTACGCCTTCATGGACAAACTCAAGAGCGTGATTTTCAACCCCGAACAGAGCGAAGGCTGGGAAAACATCTACCACAAGCGCCACATTGCCATCGGCATCCCGTCGATGTATGGCACCTACCGTGAGAACAAGTTTGAGGCTATGGGCCTGACGTTCCGTTTGGAGCGCGTGGCCACCCAACTCATGGAAAAGGTGGTGCAGAGTATCAACCTTGAATATATCTCGGAACGCACACTGAATCAGATTTATAGGATTCTCGAATACTTCCGCAATGGCCTCGAACTCGACGGCATCACCAACCAGAGCCTCAACCAGAAACTTGACATGCTGCGCTACAGTCTGACCTCGCGAAGTTTCTCTTTCGGCCAGTATATCAACATCTTCCAGTTCATCGCCGAGGACGTGCGCCGCATCATCATCAAGTATTTCCTGAAGTCGTATGAATACCCGCTGAAAATCGTCATTCCGCAACTCTTTGACTCCGAAGGGAAACTCAACGAGCGCGAAACGGCAGCTTTAATCAGCAGAAAATCAGAGGAATTCCACCGCGACCTGCTCTCCGATGCCTTCCTGATGCAGCCTTTGGACAACTTCATCAGCCGCATCCTCGCTTCCTTGCGCAACATGGAGTCCACGCTGAATGCGAAACTTATCAGCGACATCATGACCTACAACTCCGAGATGCTGATTAGTCCGTTCTGGGAAAGGACGCCCAAGATGGACAACCAAGTTTTCATCGGAAACAAGGCTAACAACCTGAAAAACTTATACTTGAACGGTATGCCCGTGCCGCCTGGATTCGTCATCACCACCGAGACTTTCCGCCGCAACGAGACCATCAACACGATTCCTGAGCTGCGGACGGAAATCCACGGCATGATTCGGAAACACGTTGAGGAGCTTGAGCGCATCAGCGGGCGCAAGTTCGGCAATCCAGAGGAGCCGCTGCTGGTTTCGGTGCGCTCGGGAACGGCCATTTCCATGCCGGGCGCGATGGATACCTTCTTGAATGTGGGCCTCAACGACGAACAGGTGGAAGCCATCGCCGCCGACCCCGAAAAGGCCTGGGCTATCTGGGACTCGTACCGTCGTTTCCTGCAAAGCTGGGGCATGGCCAAAGGCATTGAGCGAGATGTGTTTGACGACGAAATCAACGCCTACAAGCAGAAAAACAACGTGAAGGTGAAGGCCGACTTCAGCATCAGCCAAATGCGAGAAGTGGCGCAATCCTATAAGCGCATTCTTGACGAACACGGCGTGGCCTTCGAGCAAGACCCGTTCAAGCAGCTGATTGACTGTGTCAACATGGTCATCGAGTCGTGGAACTCGGAGCGCGCTTTGGCCTATCGCCGTCATTTGGGCATCTCAGAGAACTGGGGCACGGCGGTCATCGTGCAACAGATGATTTTCGGCAACCGTAATGATACTTCGGGTTCGGGTGTGGTGTTCACGCAAAACCCGCATCGCGAGCGTCCGGGTGTGCACCTCTACGGCGACTTCACCATGCGCAGCCAAGGCGAGGACATCGTCGGCGGTTTGGTGAAGCCCTTGCCGATTGGTGAAACCCAGCGCAAGGCTGCTGGATTGGAAGGTCCTTCCATGCAGACCTTGCTACCCGACATCTACAAGAAAATTTATTCCATTGCCGTCGAGCTTACAGAAAACCTCGGCTATAGCCCGCAGGAGATGGAGTTCACTTTCGAGTCCGACAAGCCCGAGGACTTCCACATCCTGCAAATCCGCGACCAAGACCTCAAGACCGAAGAGGAAAAGACGGCCTTCGTGCAGTCGCCCGACGAGATGCACCAGCTGGGTCACGGCATGGGCATCGGTGGAGGTGCCATGAACGGACTGGTGGCTTTCAATGCCGACCAAATCAAGACTTTACGCGAGCAACATCCCGACAGTCAGGTTATTCTTGTCCGTCCCGACACCGTCCCCGACGACATCGGCATGATTTTCGACTGCGATGGTCTGCTGACGGCCCGTGGCGGTGCCACCTCACATGCGGCGGTCACGGCGGTGCGTCTCGGCAAGGTCTGTGTGGTCAGCTGCGACGGCCTTGAAGTCGATGTCAACGACGAGTTCGGCCAACTCAACGGCCATCCGCTCCACATGGGCGACGAAATCGCCATCGACGGCAACCTCGGCCTCGTCTATCTCGGTCATTACCAGACGGAAAAGATGATGGTGGGGAAGGGGTATAATTATTAGTTGACAGTTGACAGTTGACAGTTGACAGTTGAGAGTTAGTTGTTTTACTACAAGACGTTTCCCGCTTCGCGTCATTGCGAGGAGGAACGACGAAGCAATCCAGGGTTTAAGCTGATTGTCTGGACTGCTTCGTTTGCTTCGTGCCTCGCAATAACGACTCGCAGTGACGCAAAGCGCGTCTCGGAGTCAAAGAATAATGTAGTTTAATTTTGAACAATTACTTCTTAGTACATGACAATTTTTATAAGCAACAGAAAAAGTTCAAATTTGGCCGAATAATTTGGTGGAAAAACTTGTATAATGTCTTGAAAATCAGTAACT
>ONKQ01000048.1 GCA_900318465.1 uncultured Bacteroidales bacterium | reverse complement strand
CTCCTCAGGAGCAAAATCCCAACAGAATTATCAGCCTAATTCTTGTCCACTTGATAACACCGTCTCAAAAACAGCCTAATTTTTGTCCATTACACCGAATTTCTCCAAAGGCTCGCCGTCGCGTTTCAGGATGAAGCGGTCGACAAGAAGGCCGTTCTCGCTGACTTCCAAAGTGATGCGGCCCTTCGACAGGCTCATGGACCGCTCGGCATTGTTGGCGCGGCTGTTGAAAGTGATGGAAGCCTCGTCGCCCGTGGCCTTCACGAATAAGCCCTCGCCGGGTTTCAGCGGATTGTTTTCGCTGAGGGTGCCCACCGCTACCTCGTCCTTGGCCTCATTCATACGGTAGACTTCCGTGGCCACATTGCTGCCCGTGAAGCTCGTCACGTTGTGCGCAAAGGGGTTGCCCACAAGGTTGAAGCCTGCCAAGGCGATGCCGTCGGTGTAGCTCAGCGGAAAGTTCACCGTTTCCATGGCCGTGCGCAGGATGCCTTGCAACTGTAGCGTGTCGTTGGCGTTGTTGGCGTAAAGATAGCCTTTCAGCGGCTCGATGCCGAAGCCTGGGTCTGCATTGTTGGTGTCATCCTTGTGGTTTCTCCAGTAGTGTGTCGGCTCGTGGTAATAATACAGGTCGTATTCGTTGGCGAGGAAGCCGTTGTCCGCCGTGGGCGCAAAACTCTCGATGGCGGGCGAACTGACCAAATGCCAACCATTCTTGCTGTTGGGCGTGTAGGCTGTGATGTTCTTCTCCACCGTGGCCTGTGCGCCCGTGTTGGGATGGATGACTTGCGCCCCGTCCTCGATGATGAGGTTGCGAGCGTCGCCGCTGTTATAGATGAAGCTCGTGGCGGTGAGCGTCGCGCCGTCTTTCACCGTGAGGCGCTCGTAATACCCATACTCTTCATCATAGTAATTGCCAATGGTGATGGAGCCTACCGTAACTTCCGCGTCCATCTCGCAGTCGCTCATGATGCCGACTTGCGCGCCTTCACCCGGCAGGGCGGTGCACGGCTCAAAGTTGGCATTGTGCCAGTTGGCGAGATTCGACCAAAGCGTGTCTTCCATGCCGATGAAGTTGTATTCGCAGTTTCCGTCGGGGAAAATCTCTCCGAACTGCCCCCACACGGGATGGATAGCGTATTCGTATCGCGAGCAGAAAGGCACCATAATCGACAAGGTGTCGATGCGGAGTCCTTCAAACACGCCTTCGCCCAATGTGGGCGGGGTGTGGGTTTGGTAAAGCCCCAAATATTCAAGGCTGTCGCAGTTGCGGAAAGCATGGTCGCCGATGGAAAGAAGGTTAGCGTGGCAGTCGAACCACTTCAGGTGTTCGCAACCGTCGAAGGCATTAGCGGCAATCTCAGTGACGGTGTATTGTGTTCCTTGATATTCAAAGTCCTCAACTGAGGCTGCATCTATCGTGGCGTATGAATCGTCGTGGATGAGCGTAGCGGTGGTGTCGCCATTGCAAGGAATCTCATAGAACATCCCAAATTGCTCCACGATGTTGCCGCTCACGGTGATGTCCTCGGCAGGCATGGTGATGGTGTAAGTGCCGTCGCCATTATCCTCAAGAGTACCCGCACTAAAAGCATAGCATTGGGGTGTGAGTGATGAATTTTGAATCTCAAAACTCACCACAACGCCCTGCTCGTTTCCAGCGTAAACATTGCCTTCATAAGTCAAGCCTATGTTGCCTTCAAGGTTGATGACAAGCGGGTCTTGCGACTCAATCTTGTAGCCGCGCATGGCCTGTCCAGTCACATCGACGCTGCCATTGATAGAGTTGTACATACCGTTTATTTCACATTCGCCCACATAGTAGTTGTTGCGGAGCACTCCATCTTCGTATGACGAGATGATGGCTCCCGCATGGTTACTTTCAACGAATTTATTCCACCTGTTGCCTACATATATACAATTCTCAACAGTTCCGGCAACTTGCGAGCCTACTATACAACCCGTCCACTCGGCACGAAATTGATTGCCGTTCCGAATTAAGTTCCAATGCGAATCATTACCATTGAAATAACCTCTATTGATACCTGACAGGGAACCATTGTATTGTTTGCCAACAAGACCTCCCACGACACCTACAGACATTATCCCAGAATTATAAATGACTCCCCCGAAAATCCCATTCACCTGCCCGTCGTTAGTTCCCACAAGGCCACCAGTAGTATTATTACCATTATTATACCCACATTCGATTAATGCAGTACATACAGCATCGTACACATTCCCCCTATTATCACCCACAACTCCTCCACCTATTCTATCGCCTACAATATGGACATACTTTTCAAAAATCCAGATTCCATAATCTTTTTCTAAGCCAATAATAGAAGAAAGGACAGAGCAACCGACAATCTCGCCTTGGTTCACGGCGGCAATTCCACCTGCGTAATTCCCATAAATATAGCAGTATGAAACAATGCCGTCAAGCGTTAGGTTGCTGACAACACCATTTTCACCAACCCTACCGAACAGGCCTGCATATTCAGTGTTTATATCAACTCCCGTGATGATGTTGCCGTTGCCATTATAATTGCCTTGGAAATAATTGGTATTGTTGCCCACGGGCGTGTAGGTCTTGCCCGTGTAGTTGAGCGTGTCCGTTTGGAGAAAGTAAACGCCTGATTGGTTGTTGCCGCTGTTCACCAAAGCGGCCAAAGCGTCCATATCGTCCGTTGTGGCGATGATGTAGGGGTCGGTTTCAGTGCCGCTTCCGCCGCTGAACACTTCCTCACCCTCGTAAGGAACAGTTTCTTCACCATTGATGGCGTAAACAACCCAACCCCGTGTAAGTGCCGCAGCAACCTGGATTGTTGTGCAAATATTTTGTTCGTTAGGGTTTTGCAAGTCTATGACGATAAAAATGCCATCCGTTGCTTGTGGAAGACTTGAGATGAGTGCGTCCATCTTATCGCCCAAAATTTGGTTGCCGTAACATTCAAGTTGTGAAACAAAAATGTTGTAACTCAAATCAATTTCAGTTAAAGAATTGTTGCTGCATTTGATTGTCGGCAACTCCTCGAACAACTCGATGCCAGCAAGTGAGGTAATTCCAAGATTGTTACAATCCATCTCTTTACTGCTGAAAGATTTTACTTCTTCAAGTGACAAACCGCCGTTTTTGTCCGCATCGACCATATCAAAAAGGATATTGCAGAAATTAGGATCTTGGAAAAAGATGCACATTTCGTTTTTGTTGATTGAACCATTAGAGTCACTGTCAAATTCATAAAATTTCGGATAAGTTTGCGCCCAAGCCGCAAGCGGCGCGAGCAGCGCGAGCATCAAGAGCAGCGCGGCGGCGCGCTTTGTTTTGGTTTTCAGGTTCGTTGGTTTTTCGGCATCAATGGCTGCCGGGTGCTGGTTTTGTCTGTTGGTAGTCATGGTGTCTTTGTGTTTAAGTATGAAATGATTCTTTAAAGATAATGTTCAACATTCATTTTCTGATGGATGGCCGTTTCAGCAAAATCATGTCGCGGAACATGAGGCGGGTTTCCAAAGGACCGTCCTTCTCAACATTCCAGTTGCGGTATTCCATCTCCTGTTCAAGCGAGGAGAAGAACAGGTGGAGGCCATTGCGTTGGTAAAATTCCAGCAAGTGCGGCTCGTCGTATGCATCCACAATGAGGTGTCGGCAGCCCGACTTGTTGTCGGGAGAGGTAAACCACGCCATTACAAAATCAATAATCTGCGGGCCGAGATGCAGGCCTTTGTACTTGACATCAACGCCAAGTTGGGCAAGCAGGATGGCTGGGTAATTGATAAGTCCCTTCTCATGGTGAACCTCAAACCCAATTTTCTTCTGTCTGGCGTTGGGCAGTTGCTTGGTGAAGATGCTGGCGTTGGCCACAGTGAAGCCTGCCACAATGTCGGAAGGGCTGTCGGGCAAACAGAAATAATAGGTTTTGCCAAACAATTCGTCCTGATAGTCTTGCGCTTCATCATGGAAGAAATCGTTGACGGACTTTCTGCCGCAGTCGAAAGCCTGTATGTTCAAGCCCGGAGTGCCTTGTGGCACAAACTTCAAGTCGTTGATTTTCATCATTGCAAAATGGGTGAGCGTGCAATCAATTCCTTGTAGATGTCCTCGAAGTCGCCTTGCCACTCCGAACCAGCCAGGTACTTGGCGTTGTAATCGCATTGCTCGATGAAGCGTTCAGCCACTTCACCTGTCAGCACTGGGATGTTTGTTACTGGTATTGCCATTTTCTTATTCTTTAATTTGTCGGCTGCAAATATACACATTGTTTTTAATATTCCAAACAACTTATGTAGAAGTTTTCGGTAAGCGTTTCTTGTTGCGCCCGTGCCGCAAGCGGCGCAAGCATCAAGAGCATCAAGAGCAGCGCGGCGGCGCGTTTTGTTTTGGTTTTCAGGTTGTTGTTGTTCACGATGTTTTTGGCTTGAATCAAGGCAATCATGGGCGCCTTTGCTTTTTGAAGTAAATTCTTGTCCATGGTTAGGGTTGATTTTGTTTGTAATAAGTAGATGAGTAAAATCAGTTTACATATTGGACGCGAGACTTCGGGACTGCGAGACTACAAGGCAATACCGTGTATTTACGAATAGAGTTTGTGTACTGCTTCCATCAGTTTTTTCTCAAACTCATCCAATGTGATGTATTTCTTAGGTCTGTCTTCTGCAATATCTCGCATATCGCGTTCGATGGAGGCTTCCCAATAGGCACGTTGCTTTGGCGTGAGGTCGTCTTGCACCTCAGTGGCAGCGGTTTCTTCCAATGTGTCAATAAACGTAGTCATCGGTTTTTCTTTTTATTCGGCTGGAAAGTTACTGATTATTTCCAAAACTTCAAATGAATCGCTGTGATATTTGCGGCACAATTTTGGGCTTTTTCGGGAAAGTCAAAGGAAAAAGTATCTCCACGAGGGCACTAAAAAAGCAAGGCGGCCAAACCTGACCGCCTTGCAACATCCAATATTATCATTCCACAATCATTTTCTGCGTCCTGACGGAATCGCCGTCAATCAGGCGCAACACATACACGCCCGGGGCATAGTTGTGAGTTGAAAGTTGGGAGTTGAGAGTTGAGAGTTCCTTTCTCACTAATTCTTTGCCGAGAATGTCAATGATTTGGAGGGTTCCCGTGCCGTTGATGATGATGTTGCCGTTGTTGATGTAGGCAAACGGCGCATCAGTCGCTGAGCCAGTCGAAGCGTCGTTGGCATCGAACACCAAACGGAAACGGCTGGCATAGTCGGTGGTTTTGGCGGTGAAGGTGTAGGTGGCGGGTTGTCTTAATCCCCCTTGCCCCCTTAAAAAGGGGACGAGGTCAATGTCTGCGCCGGTCATGTTATCGATGAGGTGCAGGTAGTCCAAATCCATGTTCTCCACGTTCACGGTCAGGGTGTAGGTGCCGTTCTTGGCGGCCTTGAAGTTGATGGGTTTTTCTGTGAGGCTGGATTGCTTCGCTTCGCTCGCAATGACAGTGACTGCCCAATCCTGTGCGTTCTCGGTGGCGAAAATCCTTGTGCTGTTCTCGTTCAGCGTGAATTTCTCCAAAGGCTCGCCGTCGCGTTTCAGGATGAAGCGGTCGATGATGAGGCCGTTCTCGCTGACTTCCAAGGTGATGCGGCCCTTCGACAGGCTCAGGGACCGCTCGGCATTGTTGGCGCGGCTGTTGAAGGTAATGGAGGCATTGTCGCCCGTGGCCTTCACGAAGAAGCCCTCGCCGGGTTTCAGCGGATTGTTTTCGCTGAGGGTGCCCACCGCTACCTCGTCCATGGTCTCATTCATGCGGTAGACTTCCGTGACCACATTGCTGCCCGTGAAGCTCGTCACGTTGTGCGCAAAGGGGTTGCCCACAAGGTTGAAGCCTTTCAAGATGCCTGCCGTTGGGGTATAATACAGAGGCACATTCACCATGGCGTTGCCAGCACAAAGGTTGCCCGCAAAAACAAGCGTCACGTCTTGGTTGTTGGCGTAAAGGTAGCCTTTCAGCGGCTCGATGTTGAAGTTCGCGTATTGGCCGTTGGGCTTGTGGTTTCGCCAATGATGTGTAGACTCTTCATAGAAATACAGGTCGTATTCGTTGGCGAGGAAGCCGTTGTCCGCCGAGGGCGCAAAACTCTCGATGGCGGGCGAACTGACCAAATGCCAGCCATTCTTGGTGTTGGGCGTGTAGGCCGTGATGTTCTTCTCCACCGTGGCCTGTGCACCCGCGTTGGGATGGATGACTTGCGCCCCGTCCTCGATGACGAAGTTGCGTGCGTCGCCGCTGTTATAGATGAAGCTCGTGGCGGTGAGCGTCGCACCGTCTTTTACCGTGAGGCGCTCGTAATACCCATACTCTTCATCATAGTAATTGCCAATGGTGATGGAGCCTACCGTAACTTCCGCGTCCATCTCGCAGTCGGCGAAGATGGCCACCCTTGCATCTGCGCCGGGAGCCTCGGTGCAAGTCTCGTAGTCGGCATTTCGCCAGTTGGCTGGGTTCGACCATTGGTTGTCGTCCGCTTCGTTATAGAAGTTATACTCACAAGCCTCGTTGCCGAAGATTTCTCCGAACTGCCCAAAGACAGCGTGTTGGTCATAGTCGTATTGCGAACAGAAAGGCACCGTGATCGACAAGGTGTCGATGTGGAGTCCTTCAAACACGCCTTCGCCCAATGTGGGCGGCGTGTGGGTGCGGTAGAATCCGAAATAGTCGATGCCCGTGCAGTTGCGGAAGGCAAAGTCGCCGATGGTGCTGATGTTCGAGTGGCAGTATATACCCATCAAGTTGTCAAGGCCATCGAAGGCTCCGTCGGCAATGGCGGTAACGGTGTATTGGATGCCTCCATATTCAAAATCCTCAATGCCAACATAGTCGAGTGTGTCGTAGGAAATATCGTAAATCACCGTGGCCGTAGTGCCGCCGTTGCAGGGGATTTCATAATATGTCCCATAAAACTCCACCACAATGTTGTCGCTCACGGTGATGTCTTCGGCGGGCATGGTGATGGTGTAGGTGCCGTCGCCGTTGTCAGTGTAGGTTCCTGCACTCAAGGTGAGGCATTGAGGCACGATGGAGGAGCCAGTGACCTCAAAACCCACGATAGCCACTTGATTCTCACCTGCATAGACCTTGCCATCATAGAAAACGCCGATGCTCCCTTCAAGGCTGATGCCGAGCGGGTGTTGCGGCTCAATGGCATAGCCGCGCATGGCCTCGCCCGCCACGTCGTTGCCGTTGATGTGGCCGATGGTGCATTCGCCCGCATAATAGTTGTTATTGAAATCGGCTCCCATATTCCAGTCGCCCGATATGCTTCCCAAATAGTTACTGTTGCTTGCACTAACGCCTCCGAGGTTTAGGCAGTTGCTCACGCTACAGAAACAATTGCCACTTTGTTCATTAATGAATCCTGCTATACCACCGACATTTTCGTCGCCACTGATGCTTCCCTCATTGATACATTCCGTGACCATGCCACAATATGTTAATCTCCCCACAATGCCTCCACAATCCTCCGATGCCTGCACGGAGCCATAATTGCTGCACTGAAGAACCTCTCCACCGCTGCTCACAATTCCCACGATACCGCCACATGCATTAGTGTTGGACGAAACAGCAGCGCGATTCTGACAATTGCTCACATTGCCACCAACGCAGGTGCCCACAATGCCACCCACACATGCATGAGTGGTACTAATGGTGACACCCTCGACAATGTTACAGCCATTAATAGCACCATAACATATACCCACAATGCCGCCAACCCTATTCTTTCCTGCTATTGAACTGCCTTCGCCCAATATCAGTCCGTTGATGCTGCCCCCGCTTTCTAACCACCCAAAAAGACCAATGAAAATAAGATCGCTTTGAATGTTAACATGGCTGATGGTATGGCCATCGCCGTTGAATGTGCCCTTGAAACCGTATTCGTCATTGCCGACGGGTGTATAGTCCTTGCCACTATAGTCGAGGTCAGCGGTCATCAGGAAGAACTTGCCACTGTAGTTGTTTCCGTTGTTCACCAAAGCGGCCAAAGCGTCCATATCGTCCGTTGTGGCGATGATGTACGGGTCGGTTTCGGTGCCGCTGCCGCCGCTGAAGCTACTTTGCGCCCGTGCCGCAAGCGGCGCGAGCAGTGCGAGCATCAAGAGCAGCGCGGCGGCGCGTCTTGTTTTAGTTTTCAAGTTGTTGTAGTTCATGATGTTTTTGGTTTGAATCAAGGCAATCATGGGCGCCTGTGCTGTTGTTGGTAAGTTTGTGTCCATGGTTAGGATTGATTTTGTTTGTAAATATTGATGATAGAACATTTTGCGGCTGCAAAGATAGGGGATTTTTCGGGAAAGTCAAGATTTTTTCGTCGAAGTGCTTGCGGAATGGGGGAAAAGGTGTAATTTTGCACTCGGAAACAAGTCGTGAGCGGCCGATGTATATGGGTAGCGCGAAGTCCCCGCCCGCATAGCATCACACTCTTTGAGCGTAAGCCACCCTCACGCATTCCGGGGCAAAAAAAGAGGCATCATCTGATGCCTTTTTTATTCCTTGCTGTCAATTGCCGTAATGCAATACTGGACTTTTTCATGTGTGCTACGCCTCACGCCCACCGTCATCTTCACCGTTCCGATGCCAACAAGTTCATGCTCCATTATCAGGATCCTTTCAAAAGGTTTCTGGTTTTTGTTGTCCTGTTTGGGCTTCCTGACAGACACTTTCTTTGCTCCTACGAGAATGGAATCAAGTTGAAGCACTGCCAATGTCGAAAGGTAGCTTTTGGCTGCGTGTTCGCTGGTTTCGATGATGGACACCATTCGGATATTGATGTAATCTTTCAACGAGATGTTGTACTTCCTTTGCGAAGGATTCTTGGTTTTCCACTCGCGGTAGAAATCACGGATGATGGCTTCCCTCGCTTTAATGTCGTCAATGGTTTTGCCTTCGGGTATCATGGCCATATTGTATTGGATTACAAGTGTTTGCTATATATGATGCTTTTTGGTTTGAATCAAGGCAATCATGGGCGCCTGTGCTTTTTGAAGTAAATTCTTGTCCATGGTTAGGGTTGATTTTAAAGTTATTGAAAACAATTTATTTGTCGTTATAATGGTCCTCAGCTTGAATGACCAATACTGTGATACGCTCATCGTAAATGTCATAGATGATTCTGTCGTGGGCTGAGATGTGTCGGGAGTAGGTTACATCATTTCCTCCCACCAATGGCTCGGGGTGACCAAGCCCTGTCCGAGGATGTTCCATGATATCGAACAGAATACGTGTAGCTACGTGTAGCCTTCTTGAATAGTTGCGGATTCGATTTCTTCCATTTCTTCAATGTCTTGTCGGCATCCTTGGAATATTCGATTGTGTAAATTATAGGCTGTCGAAGTATTTCTGCATCTCGTCAGGCGTACTACATACGATGGTTTCATTGTGCGCTGATTCCTCGCGAGCCTTTTTGATGCGTGCATGAAGGGCAGGCGAGATTCGGCTGTCGTCATCAACGCGAGCCATGCGCACCGAAGCTACTCCGCGTATCATCCTGAGAACTCTTTTGATGTCAGGAGCCAAAGCCTTGTCTTCCAACGTGACAATCATCTTGGCTTGCTGAGGGTTCGATAAAGCTGTTGCTGTCATAGTCTTTATGATTTTTCCGCTTGCAAAGATACACATTGTTTTCGGAAATGCAAATCTATTGCACAAGAATTTGTGACTTCAATCCTTCGGCCTCGGTCACGCTGCCGTCGGGATGGGTGCAAACGGGGATGAAAGCGAAACTCCAGCGCAGGCCGTTGTAGGTTTTCGGCACACGGATTTCCACTCGGTTTTCGCCTTTTTTCAAGTGAATCTTTGCCGGTTGGCGCATCCAGTAAAGTTGCTCGTCGGTGAAAGGCTCCTCCTCTTCGGGCTTGCCCCAAGTGTTAAAATTATAATCATACTTTCCAGGCTCGTTCCAGGGTTTTGGCGGCAGGATTTCTGTTCCGTTCACGAAGCATTGGCAACCGCCTTCCCAACGGCCTTGCGCCCCGATGCCGTAGCCGTTGCGGTTGGAGCGGGCGGGGGTGCAGAAGCCTATCCATGCCTCAATGTCCATGTCGCGCTCGGCGGTGAGTACGGTTTGCGCCACGGCCAAGGCCGAAGTGCCTACATTAATGTCGTGCAACTGGCAAAAGGCATCCAAGTCTACCGCACCACCAAAGGCTGTAAAAGCCTCGTTTTCATCAATTTTCACCTGCCACTCCATTTGCGAGTTGGCCACCCAGCACATCTTGTCCTTGTGGAAACGGTCGCGGTGAAGGGCCATCTTTTCCTCAAAGTTGGCCAAACGCGAGCCTGCCGCGGTCAACGGGCCGGTGGGAAGGTTCTCGTGCTCCACTTGGCCTGCGTTGCCGCCGTTCCAAAAACGCTCGGCGAAGGCCATCATGCCGTTAATCATGCCGTTGTGCAGCGCAATGTTTTCTTTCTTGTCGACGCGCACATCGTTCCAAAGGCAGAGGGTGCCGCCGAGGGCTTTGGTCGTGTCGGGCACCGTTTGCGCGGCGGCGGTGTGCAGGAAGAGGCGACTCGTGAACAGCATCGGGTCGTAGTAGTTCAGGTAGCCGACAAAGGAATCCAAGTACTTCCCCGACTTGCTTGAGGCGGCGGCGTTGGAACCTGCGGCCTCGTTCCAAATCTGACGAATGACCTTGTCGGAGGCGGGCAGTCCAGGGTCCCATGCGATGGGCTGACGGTCGTACTTATCCATCAGGTTCTCAATCCATTGCATGAAGCCTTTCGGGTCTTCAATCCACACTTCATCGGAGCCGATGTGAATGTAGGGGCAATCGCTTTTCGGAATCTCGTCGAAGAACTCTTCAAAGCATTTTTCAAGCACTTTCCGGCCTTCTTCGGAGTCCATCGTGAAGCCGAAAGCGTCCTTGAAATAAGTGGAATGTCCGGGCATGTCGATTTCGGGCACCACCATGATTCCCCGCTCCTTGGCGTAGGCAATCACCTCGCGGATTTCGTCGTAGGTGTAAAATTTGCCTTCGTCGCGGCCTGGCCTTTGATATTGAGGGTCGTTGAGTTGCGGATAAGCCCTGCACTCGATGCGCCATGCGGGATAGTCGGTCAGGTGCCAATGGAACACGTTCAGCTTGTAAAAACCCATCAAGTCGATAGTTTCCTTCAACATGCTGACAGGCTGATAGTTGCGCCCCGTGTCGTGCATGAAGCCACGGAAAGGATATTCCGCCCAATCGTGGACTTCCAAATTCGCAATGCGTCCGTTTTCGTCCACCAATTGCGCCAAAGTGCTTTCCGCCCAATGACGGTTGCCCGAAATGGTCGCCTTGCCGCATTTCACCACCAAACGGTACTCGTCGGGATTGTCGAAATGGGTTTTTGTATTGTAAACCACCTTCCTCAGCTTTTTCTTTTTTGTGCCAAGTTGCTGAAACTCTTTCGGTTCGGGAATCACATCCGTCTTGGTGTCGAGTTCATAATACCGCACATAGTCAATGCGCAAGGCCACAGGCAGCTTTGCCATGTCGATGTCAGGCGACGGACTGCCGCCCAATTGCGCATCAAGAATCAGGTAGTAGTCGTAGTTGCTGAACGGGAACTGCCCATTGATGCCCTTGCGATAGCGCGGATAGCAAAACGTGCGCTGCCCGTTGACGGAAAACACGAGGCTGTCCTGAAACCGCTCCATGCCATAGGTGTTGTATTCGCCCTCGCGATACGGCGCATGGTTGACATAAGGCGGACGGGTTTTCTTGCCAAGCAGGTGGGTATAGCGGCTGTGGACGGTCTGATCGATATATGGATGGTACATGAAATGCTCCATGATGTCGATTTCGCCGCCATGAGGCCAGTTGATGGCTTGGTTGTTTTGCGGCAGCATCCAAATGGCAGGCCAAAAGCCCGAAGCCACATCGAATTTCGCCCTCACTTCCACCCTACCGAACCCAAAAGCCTTGCGGTGGCGACTCCATACGCCTCCCGTCAAAACCGTGGCCGTGTCCTTGGGCAGAAAGTCGTTGACCTTGCCCCAAAGCACGAGGTCGCCATCCTCAAAACCATAAAGCGCATCGTCGCTCGTCATGTGAATGGCCCAACTCGAAGGGCTCCGCCACGTTTTCGACCAAACGGACTTGTCGAGCGTTCCCGAATTGAATTCATCGTTCCACACCAAGGCATAGCGGCGATGCTCCTGCCCTAACGACATCCCGACGAAACCGACGAAAGCCAAAATAAACAAAGACACCCTTTTCATAGGAAACAGAATTTGGCTGTAAAATTACAAATTTTAAGGTTCATCTTTGCCGTCTTCCGATTGTTTCCTATTTTTGCATCAAAATCATACTTTTATGATGCACCGTTTTTTGCTCACCATTGCCTTTTCGCTGCTGTTTTTCAGTGTTTTCGGCAATATTGAAGAAAACGTCAACAGGAAAGTCGTCTTTCCCGTCATCGAGACACCGGCTGTCTTCACGGGAACCGTCGAGGACGAAGACTTCCTGATTTTCGTCGAACGCAGCGAAGAGGATTGCATTACAGGGCATTACATGTCGCTTGAGCAAGAAATGGCCGACACCCTTCCCTTCCGGTTGGAAGCCTTAGGCCGCAGGGCAAGGCTGTATTACAACGGCGAAAGGGAGACCTTCCGCCCGAACATCCAAGCATTAGACGACAAACATGCCGAAGGCATCGCTCGACTGAACCTGTTCCAAACGGCATCTTTCGAGATAGACATACACCACATTCCTGATTTCCAAGATTTTGAGAACAATCGCTATCAGGACACGCTGTTTGCTGTGGAAGAAACCTCCGACATCCCCTACGCCAAGGTCATGGGATATTGGTCGAAATTGCGCGACGAGACCGCCGTCACCGACAAGATTTTCAAGATGCGAAAAGCCTTTTCCGAGGTTCCTTTGGAGCTCCAACTCGATGTTTTCAAGCCTTTAGGCGACACCTTGCAAAAACGTCCGTTGGTCATGCTCATTCATGGCGGCGCGTTCTATTTCGGTTCGAAAGACGACAAATCCATCACGCTATGGTGCCAGCATTTGGCCTCGAAAGGCTACGTGACCGCCACCATCGATTACAGGATTGGTTTTCTGCCCACTATGAACAGCATCGGGCGGGCGGGCTATCGCGCCGTGCAGGATGCCCATGCCGCCATGCGTTTCTTGGTGGCGCATCAGGAAGAATACGGCATCGACACCTCCATAATCTTCGTGGGCGGTGCCAGCGCGGGAGCCATCACCACGCTCAACCTCGCTTTTATGACCAATGAGACCCGTCCCGAATACACCCACAGAAGTTTCCTGCGCCCCGACCTCGGCAACATCGACACCTGCGGCAATGCCATCAGGACCGATTTCCGCATCAGGGGCCTCATTGACATGTGGGGTGCCATGCCCGACACCACCATGCTCCGTGGCCGCAACATCCCCATCATCGCCTTCCACGGCGACGCTGATGATATTGTGCCCTACGGCTACGACTATCCATTCGCCATCGCCGACATGTTGAAGACGCTCTTGGTCGAAAAGATGTATGGCTCGTCGTGCATCGTCGACCGCTCCATCAAGTTGGGCCACAAGGCGTATCTGGTCACATTTTCAGGCTACAAGCACTCGCCCCACGTGGATCCCGTAACAAAAGAATTGAACTACAATTTCTACATCATCCAAGACATGATGTCGGACTTCCTTTACGACCTCGTTGTGCCCGAAAAGCCTGAAATCAAAGGAGAAAAAGCATATTATTCAGTGGAACCCAAGCCTTTGGCGACAAGCTGGCAAGTGGAAGGCGGCATCATCCTCGATTCGGATGAAAACACCGTGAAAGTAGCTTGGATTGGCAATGCGCCCAAGCATAGCATCACCGCCTCGGCAGCCATGCCCTATGGCACGGGCTTCAACACAACAAAAACCATCGACTAACAAACACATCTGATATGGAAAAGAAAGAACTGCGCGCCAACATCAAGGCCCTGAAAAAACAGCACACGAAAGAGCAACTGCTTGAGCAATCGGAGAAAATCTTGGCCAAACTTGAACAACACCCCGATTTCGTAAAGTCCCATAAAATAATGCTTTACAGTGCCCTCCCCGACGAGGTGCAAACCCAAGCCTTCCTCGAAAAATGGCACCTGAAGAAACAAATCATCCTGCCCACCGTGGTTGGCGACGACATCATCCCAGTGGAGTTTGCCGCCGACACCGCTTTTGCCGTGGGCGACTTCAACATCCTTGAGCCTCAAAACGAGCCTTATACGGGCGACTTCGACCTCATCGTTGTCCCAGGCGTGGCCTTCGACCGCAACGGCAACCGCCTTGGGCGGGGGAAAGGCTACTACGACCGATTCCTTTGCCATCACCTTGACGTGAAACGCATTGGCATCTGCTTCGATTTCCAATTGGTTGACGAAGTGCCCTCCGAGCCTTTCGACATCCGCATGGACGAGGTGATTACCCTATAACAAAAATGCGGAGCCACCCCTCGGCGACCCCGCATTCCAATTACAGCTGCATTGATTACTCAATGACCATATCAAAGGGCATACGCGCTTGGATGCCCGTGTTCTTTTGCAGGTTCTCCAAGCCTTGGAGGTAGTCGTAATACCCACCGAGCTTGCTGCGCATGGCGGCGTCAAGCTGGTCGCTGCCCGAGTTGTTCATCGATTCCATCAAACGCTCGAAGAAATCCTTTTGCTTGGGCCATTCAGTCACCTTATAATCATTGCCAAGGTTGGCTTTTTGAACGGCGTATGCAATGGCGTCTTCCATGTCGCCAAGCTGGTCCACAAGGCCCAAACCGAGGGCATCGGCACCAGCCCACACGCGACCTTGTCCGATACTGTCAACGTAGGTTTGGCGCAAACCACGGCCTTCGGCAACACGCTTGGTAAAGTCATCGTAGGTCTTCACCACCATTTCTTGCAACTTGGCATATTGGAACTCTGTGAGCGGCTGAGTGAAGTTTCCGAAGTCGGCGTTCTCGTTGGTTTTGGCCACATCGAAGGTCAAACCGATTTTGTTGTTCAAGAAGCCTTGTGCATTCGGGAAGGTGCCAAACACGCCAATGGAACCCGTCAAAGTGGTTGGGTCGGCGAAGATGTAGTCGCCTTTGGCCGAAATCCAATAACCACCTGAGGCGGCGTAGTTGCCCATCGAAACGATGACAGGCTTCACTTCCTTGGTCAAATCCAATTCACGACCAATGATGGCCGAAGCCACGGCACTGCCGCCAGGCGAATTGACGCGCAACACAACGGCTTTCACGTTCTCGTCCTCGCGGGCCTTGCGAATGGTCTTGGAGAGGTTTTCGGAATAGATGTTAGCCTCTTCGTCACCCTTGCCGTCAAAAATCTGTCCTGAGGCATAAATGACGGCCACTTCGTTCTTGCTCTTGTTCTTGAGGTCGTACGACTTGGCATAGTTGGCATTCGTAATGGCGTTGATGCTCTTGTTGCTGCCCGTCAAGCCTTTCAGCTCGTCAAGCACTTGGTCCTTGTAGTACAGGTTGTCGACCAAACCGTATTCCAGTGCCTTTTCGGCCTTGAACATGGTCTCCAAGTTGTCGGCAATCTGGTTCAGCTGCTCCACGCTGATGTTGCGACTCTGGCTGATGCCCGTGAGGATTTGCCCCCAAACGGTGCCCAACAGTTTCTCCATCTGCTCACGGTTGGCCTCACTCATCTTATCCAAGAAATAAGGCTCCACGGCACTCTTGAACTTGTTGTTCGGGCCGCGCACAATCTGCATCTCGACATCAAGCTTGTCCAAAAGGTGCTTGTAGAACATGATTTGCGACGACATGCCGTGCAGGTCAAGCATACCTTCGGGATTGAGGATGATCTTGTCGGCGACGGTGGCCATGTAATAGGCACTTTGCGAGTACGATTCGCCATACGCAACGATGAACTTGCCCGATTCCTTGAACTCGATGAACTTGTCGCGGATTTCCTGCAAGGTTGCCGTTGAAGTGGGAATACTGCTCAGTTCCAAGTAGATACCCTTGATGTTGGGGTCGGTCTTGGCATATTCAATGTTGCGCAAGATTTCATTCATGCCGGTCATGTCCTGCGATTCCATGGTGGAGAAATTGATGCCACCAAAAGGATTGTCCGACGTCCTGTCAGGAATGGCATAGTCGAGTTTCATGTAAAGCACCGAATTGGGCTTTACGGTGGTCGAAGTCTCCGTGTTTTTCGACAGGTTCGAAATCATGGAGGAAACCACACCAACTTTGATGAAGAAGTTGATTACCAATGCAATCAATGTGCCAAGAAAGGCAGCTAAAACGACTTTGGAAAATCTCATGATGCTATACGTTTTTAAGTTCAGGTTGCAAAAGTAATCTTTTTATCTTTTTGGAATGTTTTTTTGTGCAATTGTAGCACGAAAATTGCTTATTTTTGCCGAAAATCGCGACGATGGAACGCTGCTACATTCTTTTTGGCTCGAACATGGGCGACCGTGAAAGGCTCTTTGCCGATGCTTGCCTGCTTATTAATAACAGGTGCGGCAGGGTGATGGAAGTCTCAACGGCATACGAGTCGGAGCCGTGGGGTTTTGTGGCCGACGAATGGTTCCTGAACCGCGTCATCGCAGTGGATACGGAGCTTGACCCCGAGGATCTGATGCAAAAACTTCTTGAAATCGAGGCTGAACTGGGTCGTGTGCGCCATCCCGAACAGGAGGGCTATGCTTCGCGCCCTATCGACTTAGACATCCTGTATTTCGGCAACCACGTCATCCAAACGGAAAGCCTCACAGTGCCGCATCCCCGGCTGCACCTGCGGCGTTTCGCCTTGGTGCCACTGTGTGAGTTGATTCCCAACTTCGTCCATCCCGTGCTCAACAAGACACAACGCGAGTTGCTGCAAGATTGTCCCGACACGTCCGAAGTCAAGGAAAGGTTTATTTAACAAGCAAACACATGAATTACAACTATATAGCCATAGAAGGAACACTTGGAGCGGGCAAGACCACGTTAGCCACCCGCATCGCCAACGACTTCAACGGAAAACTCGTTTTGGAAGAATTTGAGGCCGACAAGAACCCTTTCCTGCCCAAATTCTATAAGGAACCCGACAAGTATTCGTTTCAGGTGGAGATGACGTTTTTGGCCTTACGTTACCAACAGCTGAAAGACAAGCTGGGCGCGCTCGATCTCTTCCACGACTTCATCATTTCCGACTATTATGTGGCCAAGTCGCTGATTTTTTCGCGCAACAACCTGCAAGAAGATGAATACCAGCTGTTTTCGCGGTTTTTCAACATCATTTTCTCCGACATGCCCAAGCCTGAGCTGTTGGTCTACCTCTATTCGGATGTCAGTCGCCTGCAAGCCAACATCCGCAAGCGTGGACGCAGTTACGAACAAGACATCAGCGATGCGTATTTGGCCAACATCCAACAAGGCTACCTCGACTTCATCCGTGAGCAGCAAAGCAATATGCGCATCCTGATTCTCGACACCAACCGCCTTGACTTTGTGGCCAACGATGCCGACTACCAAAAAATCATCGCTGCCATCGACCAACCGTATGAAATCGGGATACACCGAATAGCGCTTTGAAAATGGCACAAAAAAAATAAGCCGCTCAATTGAGCGGCTTATTTTTCATAATCCAAAAGAGATTATTTCTCTCTCTTGACAACTCTCATCACCTTTTCTTGGATGGTTTCCTTGGTGTAAATCTCAGCGCGACGGAGTTGAGGCAGGATGTCCTTCTCAAGTTGAGGATAGATGTCGCACATCTCACGGATGGTGCGCTCCTTGTTGGCAGAGCTGTTGATGTTATTGACGATGGCGTCCTTGTCCTTGAGGTCGGAGTTGCGGACCAATTCAATGAACTTGTTCCAGTCAGGACCGTAGCCCTTGCCGTCGAACACGACTTCCGTCTTCTTGGCAAGCTTTGTCATCTGCTTGATAGCGGAGTTAGCACGGTTGTTGGACAGCTCGTTGTTGTGACCTTCCTCACCTTCCGGCGAAGCCCAAGCCTTGATGATCAGGTTGGTTTCGCTCTTCAAGAGTTCCTTGAAGGCAGCGTCAGCTTCCTTGTTGAGTTTTCTTCTGCCGTTGATGTCGTACGAATCCTTGTTGAAGAAGTAGGAGAGCTTCAGGACTTCAATCTCCTTGGGCTGATTCTCCCAAATGGTGTCATAGACAGGCTCTTCCTTCTTGGCAACCACGCCGTCGGCAAGCTTCACAGTCGAACCTTGAGTGAAGTAAGCGTTCTTCACGATATCATCCTGAGTGGGATAGATGGTGCCTTCATACACGTAGAACATCGGGTCAGCCTTCAGCTCGCTGTTTTCCATCTCGGGCTGGTAAGGCATGCAGTAATGCTTGGTGAACTCGCCACCTTCCTTGTAGTTGACGCGGAAGTCGCCTTCGGCCTTAACCTTTTCACCGACGAAGGTGATGGGGTCGATGTTGATTTGGCCACCATTGTAAGCAAGATAGGGTTGCAGGTTCATAACAGCTTGCTTCTCGAAGTACTCGGCAGGGATGTTGACGATGACATCAAAGCAAACGTTGCCGTCTTCACCTTGTTTCAGCGGGTCAGGATCAACGCGATAGGTGATCTTCTTCGACTCGCGGGCCATCTTCTCAATGTCGCAAGGATTGTTGAACTTCACGCGCATACCGAGGTTCAGTTGGCTGTACATATCCATATTGTTGATGATACGTGATTCTTCAACATAAGCGGTGGAGTTGGCATCATACTTTTGCTTCTTCACTTGGTCGAGCTTGTCGGTGTTGGTGAAGTTGTAAGTGTAGTCGATGAAAAGGTCGAACTTGGGAGCAATGTTGAAGGTGAACTCCATACCAGCGGGAACGCTTAAAGCGAAAGCACCGTCTTTTGCATTGGCCAAATCGGGGGTCTCAGCATTGTCGCTGTCATCCAATGAGTAAACATGGCCGGCTTTGTAGTAAATACCACCAACACCAATGTGAGGCACAAGGTTGATGACTCTTCTCGGGTTGTAGTTGAACATGTTGAAGAGATTGAAAGTCAAGTTCAGGTTGCCTTCAATATAGCTGGTTCCGTCAAAGCCAAGGTTGGAGTAAATGCCTGAAGGACCATCAATGAACGAAAGGGTTTGAAGAACGGTTTGATTCGGTTTGTTATCAACGAAGTGCTTGTGACCGGAAAGGAGGCCATAACCGCCTTTGAGGTTCATGCCAAATACCTTACCGAATTGGTAACCAATACCGAGATGAGCGTTCCAGTTCTTTGTAAAGTTACTGAAAGCCATGGTCTTGAAGTGGTTGAAATCATCCCACACACCACTGTTGTAGTTGGCCAAATCACCATGGTTGATGGAGAGACCTCCGTCAGCCTGAATGTAAAAGTACCTTTCAGCGGGTTTCGAAACTTTTTTGCCCTCTTGAGCCATCATGCTCAACGGAAGAGCTGCCATGACGACGAACATCACGAGCTTTGCAAAAGTCAAATTTTTCTTCATAACGTTAAAGTTTAAGTTTGTTGATTTATTTAATTAGTTGATTATTATTTAGTTGCAATCTTTTTGCTCATTCTGCCTAAATTTATTCGGCACCTATTTAGCGAACAAAAATAGGAAATATTTTGATTGTCAACACAAAAAAGCGGTTTTTTTTCTCTTTTTTCGCGATTTTTTTCTCTGAACAGCCCTAAAAACGAGTTGTTTAGCGCACCAACCGCAATCCTTTGAAAGTCTCCCACATTACAATGCCAGCGCAAACCGCCACATTCAACGAATGCTTGGTACCCTCTTGCGGCAGCTCAATGGCACCGTCGCAATAAGGCAAAGCCTCCTCGCTGACGCCCTCCACCTCGTTGCCCAAAATGTAGGCCGTTTGTGGCTCAAACTTGAAATCCTGCAACGGAACGCTGCCTTCAACTTGCTCGACGGCGAAAATCCGATAGCCTTCATTAATTAATGTTTGGCAGGCTTCCTTGGTGGTCTCAAAATAACGCCAACTGACGGTTTCGTCGGCACCGAGGGCGGTCTTGTGGATTTCTCTGTGAGGCGGACAGGCGGTTATTCCACACAAAACCAATTCCTTGATGCGAAAGGCATCGGCGGTGCGGAAAAAAGCTCCGACATTGCTCAGCGAGCGGATGTTGTCCAATATAATTATAATAGGTGTCTTTTCAGCTTTCTCAAACTCTGCTTTCGTGAGGCGGTTCAGCTCTTCGTTGCCCAATTTGCGCATGATGGTCGAATTTTGCGGCAAAATAAGTGAAAATTTTGTAATTTTGTACCCTTCAAATTGCATTTTTATGGCCGACAAAGCAACCGAAACCCCGTTGATGAAGCAGTATTTCTCTTTCAAGGCGAAATACCCCGATGCCATGCTGCTGTTCCGCGTGGGCGATTTTTACGAGACTTACGGCGAGGACGCGGTGAAGTCGTCGAAGATTTTGGGCATTGTGCTCACTAAACGATCCAATGGTGCTTCCGCCGACGTGGAGTTGGCCGGTTTTCCTTACCATTCCTTGGATTCCTACCTGCCGAAATTGGTTCGCGCCGGACTGAAAGTGGCTGTGTGCGAGCAACTTGAAGACCCGAAATTGGCCAAGAAGTTGGTGAAGCGCGGTGTGGTGGAATTGGTCACGCCGGGCGTTACCTATAATGACAATGTGCTGGAACAGAAGGAGAACAATTTCTTGGCTTCGGTACACCTCGAAAAAGAGATTTCTGGCGTTTCGTTCTTAGATGTCTCGACGGGCGAGTTTTTCCTCACGCAAGGCTCTAACGAATACATTGACAAGCTGTTACAAAGTTTCAACCCTTCGGAGGTTTTGGTGCAGCGCAACAAGCGCAAAGACTTCATTGACTTGTTCGGGGGCAAGTATTACCTCACCGTTTTCGACGACTGGGTCTTCACCGACGACTACGCCAACGAGACCTTGAACAAGCATTTCCAAACGGTTTCGCTGAAAGGCTTCGGCGTTGACGACTTCCCAAAAGGCATCATTGCGGCGGGTGCGGCCATTCATTACTTGATTGAAACACAGCACGATAAATTAGGCCACATCACTTCGCTTTCGCGCATCGACCAAGGGCAGTATGTGTGGTTGGACAAGTTCACCATTCGCAATCTGGAACTACTGCATACAACCAACCTGAACGCCAAAACCCTGATTGACGTCATCGACAAGACCGTTTCGCCAATGGGCGGGCGACTGATGCGCCGTTGGTTGAGTCTGCCGCTGAAAAACAAGGAGCAAATCGAGGCGCGTTATGAGGTGGTACGCTATTTCGTCGAGCATCGTGACCAGATTCAACGTTTTCAGGATGCCGTGCGGCAAGTCGGTGATTTGGAGCGACTTATCTCAAAGGTTTCGCTCTCAAGGGTGAATCCTCGTGAACTCTTGCAAGTGGGCCGCGCCTTGGACCAAATCGAGGTGCTTAAGAAGTCTTGTGAAGAAAGTCAACACCCTGCCTTGCAGCGTTTTGCAGAGCAGTTCAATCCTTGTGCGAGCATTCGCGAACGCATCAAGAAAGACCTCAATCCCGATGCGCCGGCGGTCATCTCTAAAGGCAACTACATCGCCGATGGCGTGGATGCCGAATTGGACGACCTGCGCAACCTGTCGCGCTCGGGCAAGGAATACTTGATGAACATCCAACGCCGCGAAACGGAACGCACGGGCATTTCCTCCTTGAAAGTGGGCTACAACAATGTGTTCGGCTATTATCTCGAAGTCACCAATTCGCACAAGGACAAGGTGCCGCAAGAGTGGATCCGCAAGCAAACCTTGACCAACGCCGAGCGTTACATCACCGAGGAACTGAAGCAATACGAGCAGAAAATCCTCGGCGCGGAGGAGAAAATCAGCATCATCGAGCAAAGGGTTTATAATGAATTGGTCACCGCCGTGACAGAGTTTGTGGAACCGATTCAAGTGGATGCTTCGTTGGTCGCCCGCATTGACTGCTTGGTGAGTTTCGCCGACATTTCGCTGAAAAACAACTATGTGCAGCCCGTCATCGATGATTCGTTTGTCTTGGACATCAAGGAAGGCCGCCACCCCGTCATCGAGCAGATGATGCCCGTGGGCGAGAGTTACATCGCCAACGACGTTTACCTCGACACCGACAAGCAGCAAATCATCATCATCACCGGCCCGAATATGTCGGGTAAGTCTGCCCTGCTGCGCCAAACCGCCTTGATTGTGCTGATGGCGCAAATGGGTTGTTTCGTCCCGGCGGCTTCGGCGCGTATTGGTCTGGTGGACAAGATTTTCACCCGCGTAGGTGCCTCCGACAACATCTCTTCGGGCGAATCGACCTTCATGGTGGAGATGAACGAAACGGCGAGCATCTTGAATAATGTGTCGTCGCGGAGCCTTGTGCTGTTGGACGAAATCGGGCGCGGCACCAGCACCTACGACGGCATCAGCATCGCTTGGGCCATCACCGAGTTTTTGCACGACCATCCCGTGAGCCGCGCCAAGGTGATGTTTGCCACGCACTACCACGAACTGAACGAGATGGAGGACTCCTTCGCCCGCATCAAGAACTACCACGTTTCGGTGAAGGAAGTCGGCAACAAGGTGGTTTTCCTGCGCAAGTTGAAGCGCGGCGGCAGTGCCCACAGTTTCGGTATCCATGTGGCTGAAATGGCCGGAATGCCCCGCAAAGTCGTTGAACGTGCCACGGCGTTATTGTCCGTTTTGGAGAAATCGCACACCAGCGAAGACGTGGAGAAAGCCGCCACCAAGAAAGTGGAAGACGGTATGCAGTTGAGTTTCATCCAGTTGGACGACCCGCTGTTGCTCCAAATCAAGGAAGACATTCTGAACACCAACATCGACACTTTGACTCCCGTTGAGGCTTTGATGAAATTGAATGAGATTAAGAAGTTGTTGAATCGTTAGAGTCTTTCCCCAAATCCTCCAAAACCATCTCCAACATAAGCTCGACATCAGGCGAGACATACACATTGCCGATGTAGTAGGAAACCCACATAATGAGGGCGATAAAGCAACACACAAAGAAAACAACAAAGGCTTGTCCTAAATTCGACGAATGAGAGACGAGCACGTATATAAGCACGTATGTTCCAAAGGCCAGAATAAGCAAAACGGATAAAATCCACATGAATCTGTTGGCTTTTTTGAAGGTTTTCAGGGCTTTACGGATTCTCTGGACATACTCTGTCACGTTCATGGAGGCAGAAATGGTTTTATGGGTCATTAGGTAAACATAGATGCTTAAAACCACGATTCCCAAGCACCAAAGCCCAAAATAAAGCCCAAGAAAATAAGATAAAAAAGGAGCCAACACACCGAATAAGACGATTCTGCCAATCAGTTTCCGCTGCAATTCGGAAAGGTGTTTTTTTGTGGCTTCACTGACAAGCCTTTCGTCAACGATGCTTTCGTTTTCCAGCTTTTCGTTTAAGGTGGCGGTGGCCAATTGCGCCCGCATTTCTTCCAATTCGTTGTTTTCCATTGCTTTGCGTTTTTATTCGTTTGACATTTTCTTCAGTTGTTCCTTGATTCTGACTAATTTGACGGAGACGTTTTTGGTGGAGATGCCGATGATTTGCCCGATTTCCTCATAGCTCATATTTTCAAGCCAAAGCAAGATGATGGCCCTATCGACTACCCCGAGTTTGTTGATGCGGCGGTAGAGTTGCTGGATTTGCCGGGTGTCGTCGTCGGTGTCGGTGAAGAGGTTGATGTCCATCGAGAGCGGCACAGTCTCCACGCTGCGTTTCTTCTTGCGCTCGGCGGTGAGGCAGGTGTTGAGGCTGACGCGCCAAATCCAAGTCTTCACGTCGCATTGCCCCTTGAACGAGTCGAAGCCTCGCCACAGGTTGATGAGCGTCTCTTGGAACAGGTCGTTCACCTCGTCCTGGTCCTTCGAGAAGAGGTAGCACACGGTGAAGATGGTGTTTTTGTGTGCCTTCACGATGTTCGCAAATTCCGTTTCTTCCTTTTTCATCGTTCAGAATCGTTTGCCTATTAGACGCAAAACTCGGCGTAAAACTACAAAGAATTACCCGAAAAACTCTATTCGGTTTGCGAGAAAGGAATGTTGATGAAATGTAAGTTGTTGATTTTCAACATAAATTTCCATAAATTGAACACGAATTATTCAGGAATTTAATTTTTGGAAATTCATGAATCATTGATGAAAATTCGTGGTTCAGAATCGTTTGTCTATTTGACGCAAAAACAGCGAAAAAACTACAAAGAAAGAAAATTTTTCTCAAAAATGTTTGCGGAATTGAAAAAAGTTGTACTTTTGCACCGCGAAACAAAAGCGGAAATAGCTCAGTTGGTAGAGCACGACCTTGCCAAGGTCGGGGTCGCGAGTTCGAGTCTCGTTTTCCGCTCAAGAGCGAAGCGGAGTTTTCGGAGCAGCGAGAGCAAAAACAAAGATTTGATTTTGCCGAGTCGCGAACGAAAACGCCGACTGCTGAAAGCAGGCGGAAATAGCTCAGTTGGTAGAGCACGACCTTGCCAAGGTCGGGGTCGCGAGTTCGAGTCTCGTTTTCCGCTCCACAAGGTCCCGAGTGAAATCGGGATTTTTTGTGTAAGTGCCTGAGTGGTGGAATTGGTAGACACGAGGGACTTAAAATCCCTTGCCCTTTAAAGGCGTGCCGGTTCGAGCCCGGCCT
>ONKQ01000105.1 GCA_900318465.1 uncultured Bacteroidales bacterium | reverse complement strand
ATCATGCAGTTCGCCGATGGACTGGGGGATGTAATTCTGCCCATTGGGGCCAAAATAGTCCATTAGAACGGAGGTGTTGTAGCCCGTTGACCAAATGGAGTCGGGAATGGGACCCGATTGGACCATGTAAAGGTCGGTGGGATGCTTGCCGAGTTTGTCGCGATAGAAACCATTGATGCTCTGCGAACTGATCATGAACCATTTGTCGTCCTCATGTCCTGAGGAGATGATGGGGCGGTCATAATAGGCTGAATCAGTGGGAGGGTTGCTTTCATATCGGATGGTCTTCTCTACAAAGATACGGTATTCGTCCAAGTCTCTTGCAGTCACCCGACTGATGGTAATGTCTGCTATGCTGTCGTGGTTCATGTCACAATAAGGGTAATCGGTGGGATAAGAGTGCGCTTGATAGGGAGGGTCGGGAATTGTGGTTTCATAACAAGGCTCGATGCTGTTGTTGAAGCCGTAGTAGCCTGCAAAAATAAGGACAGCGGCTGGCGGAATTGCCCAATTATTGTAGGCACTTTGGATGTAGTTGCTAATATCGTAATGGCTGTAGCCCCCACATTCCGATACAGTGGCCACTTTCGTCGAGATGCCTTGTTTGGTGCGGAAAGCTTTCAGCGTGTCGGCCCATGCCAAGATGTCTGACTAAGCTGTAGTAGTCTACCGAAGGAACCATGTCTTTGTTGATAACGAGATTGCGGAGGATGTGCGTCCAGTCTGGGTTGAAATATCGGCTTTCTCCGAATTGCCCGTTGCCGCCTTCAAAACGGAGGTCAATGTCAATGTCGTAAATCACTTCCAAGGTCTTTCTCACAGGATTGTAACGGAATGGTGTCACGCTGAGCAGGACCACGTCGAGGCTGCGTATTTGTTTGGGTGCCGAAAGCACGATGTTCTCCGTTGGGAAATGGGTGTCTTTGCCGAAAATGTCGGCATCCCAGCGCAACTGAGTTTCGCCTTCGGCCAAGTCGGTGGGAGCGGGCATCGCTGGGAGCAGGTCGATGTCGGTCAGCAGGGCGCTGGCATTTTCTTTCACTTGAAGGCTGACGGTGGCACCTTGTGGAATGGCAACATAACGATTGACGACGGGCAGGTTAGGATGTCTTTCGGCATTGGGCGCGAACTGACCCTTCAAAACGATCTCTTGCCCTTTCACATCACCATTGTCGATGTTGGCAATCCCAAGTTCCTGAATGGAATAATGCAGAGAAAGATGTGTTGCAGTACTGCTTGTCACATTGAGACCTTGGGGCGCATCAGTGCGGAACTGAAAGCGGTCTTGAGCATTGATCGTGCCAAAGGCCATTAAGAGGATTAAGGGTAAAAAAATCTGTTTCATGGATTAAAAATATTGTTTCATGCTGAAAATGTACAAATTAGATTTAAAAACAAGAGAATGCGACAAAACTATTGCCTCATTCTCTTTGGGTATGGATTCAAATCAAGGCATAACGACAAACCTGATGTTGGTCACCATGTCGTTTTGGATGACTTGCAAAGTGTAGATGCCTCCACCACCAAACTTGGAAGTCTCTATTCCGCATTCATCATTCAACATGCTGCAATTATAGACGACTTTTCCCGACAAGTCGATGACGCGCAGCATGGCCTTGCCCTCAAAGTTGGTTTTAATGTGAACTATGTTGGTGGCGGGATTGGGATAGACTTCGACACGGGATGCAAGTTGCTCGTCCATGCCGGTGGAATTGAACACGTTGACGGACAAAGGCTCGGAAGTCGAGGTGGAACCGCAAGGATTTTCGTAGGCATACGAAATGCTGACCTGACCTCTGTATTCGCCGTTCCATTCCACAAGGGCATGGTGGCCGTCGTGGGTGAGTGTGCCTGCCGTTGACGGTTCGAGGGTCCATGTGTAGATGACATCTCCGATTTCTTCTCCCGTGTACTCGCTTTGGCTGACCAAACGCTGGTCGACCTCAACTGCACCCAAAGGTGTTTCGGGGGTGTAATTCGTGCCGAAGTAAGGCAAGATGCTGACGGTCACCGTACTGCTCTGTTGGCTTCCGTCGAAGGTTGAGGTGCCCGTAAGGGTGAGTTCCACATGGCCTTCCGCCTTGTCGGTTTCGCCAAAAGTATAGGTCGGTTGCTCTAAGGTGGCGTCGTCGAATGTGCCGTCGCCGTTGGTGCTCCAAGTTAAATCCGTTTGGTTGTAGATGTAGCTGTCGGGCGTGAAGGTGAAGTTGGGGCAAGTCTCCATGTCGTTGCCGGCGTAAAGCACCATCTTGGCGAAAGGCGGGAAGTGGAGCTGGTCGACCATCACAGCGTCTTCGCCATCGCTGCCTTCGTCGTCTTTCTTGAAACTGAACCGGATCAGGTTGGTTCCGGCAGGTATTACATATTCAGCGTGTTCCCATTCACTGATGCCGCTCCAAGATCCTAATTCGTTGTTGTTCAGCGTGAGAATGAGCATGTCGCCGTCGTCGGTGGAAGTCTTGTAGTTGAACGAAAACTTGCCCGCCGTTTCAGTGGTAATGCCGATAAAGACATTGGACGAGGCTTTGTCGGCGAGGGATGGCGACCGCAGGCAATGGCCTCCTTCGGCGGTGGCGTCTTCCACTACGTTCCATTTCTTGTGGCCAGGGCCTAAGTTCCATTGCAGGTCTTCGTTCAGGGTCTCGTCGTCGAAGTCCTCGGAGGTATAACCCAAAATGACGTTGCTTTCAAGTCGGTCGGCGTAATGTCCGCTTTCGGCTTCCAGATTGTAGTTGAGGATGCCGTCGATGGCGTCTTCGTCCACGTCTGCGCGGAAAGTGACGTGTCCCGTGGCTCCCGCATCGATGGCAGGGATGGCGATTTCGGCCTCGGCAACGCTGAGGAATGGCGCCAAAATATTCAGTCGGTTGTTGATTTCCTTCGACTTGCTTCCACCTTGGTTTTCAATGTCGAAAGTCAGATAGGAGGGTGTTCCTTTCAACAGACGGCCTGTTTCAACCCCGTCCAAATCGGTGATGCTGAGCCTGCTGTATTTTAGGTTCGGGGCTTTCATGGCAAGGGTCACGCTGTCGATGAAGACATGGTCGGCGTTCTCCATTTTCAGGTAAAATTTCACCTTTTCCTGGTCAAGCAAATCATCGCCGAAATGCACGGTGAAAGCGTCGTTCTGCATTTGGATTTCGTCGGCATTCATGCTGTTGTAGGCAAACTCGCCTTGGGTGATTTCAACGGAAGGATGGCTGCAACTGAGGATGACGTTGAACCCGTCCATGTTGGCAAAGCCCGCATTGTGGAGGCTGATGCCGAGTTTGCAGGTCTCGTTGTAGTCGGCGGCATGGTTGCCGTTACCTTCCTCGTCGTTGATTTCTATGGCGTTGAAAATCAAGTAGGGTGCATCATTCGGAATCGTGTTGAGGTAATGCTCGTAGCGGTAATAATTCTGCTTTGTGATGGTGAGTTTTACTTGGGTTCCAACCTCTTGCGGCGTGACGGCGATGGTTTGCGTGTCGCCTGTGGCAAAATCGAAGCCGATGATTTGTCCGTTGGCGGTCAGGCAGATGTTGGCGCCTTCGTCGGCTTTCAGGGTGTATTGCTCGCTTCCGGCGGTGAGCACGGGCAGCATCTCCACGGTGAGTTCCTGCGGCATTTCACTGTAAAGGGTCATGTATGCGTCGCCGTGCTGGTGGAACAGGTAATAGGTGATTTCTTTTACACTGTTGTCGGTCCATGAGGACTGACGGAGGAAGTATTTTCCGGCGGCATTGCCGAAGGCGGGACGGATGAAATTTGTCTCGTGCTGTGTGCCGTAGGTGGGCATGAAGTCGGGCCACATATTGTCGTAAGCGCCCCAAACGTAGATGTCGTTGACGAAGGAATAGGAAACTTCAGTGGCCGCGATGAGGCCCAAAGCACCATATTGGTGGCGGTGGAACGCTTCGGCAAAACAGCCGTCGGCACCATTGAAATTGAAACGACCAGTGAGGCAGTTGTTCGACATGACAAATGTCAAGTCCTTGTTGGTCAAGCGTTTGATGTATCCGATGCTGTAACTCGGTTCGCCCCAAACCTCCTCTGCGCCGTGGTCGCGGTGCTGGATGAGGAACGCGCCGCTGTTGATGGCCTCGTTCACGGAGTTGCCCGTCGCGCTCCAGTCGGTGAGGTGCGACATGGTTTGCGGAATGTAGCCGCAGCCGTTAGGCCCGAAATAATTAAGCACGGTGTTGGTGTGCTCGTAGGTCGACCAGCGGCTGCCGGGTGTGCCTTGGTAGATGGCGTTTTGGCGGACGGGGTGCTTGCCGAGTTCGTTGGTCCAAAAGCCGTTCACCACCTCGGAGCAAAGTTGGAACCAACGCTCCAACTGGAATCCCATGGCGGTGATGGGCTTGTCATAAAAGTCAGGATTGGTGGGAGGTTGACGCTCATAATCAAGGTCTTTCTTGATGATATGATACATTTCCTCAGGGGTGCGTCCCGTGATGCGTCCCAAAATGATGTTGGGCATGTGGTTGCCGCTCATCACGGAATAGATATGGTCGGAAATGTAAGGATTGTAGCCGTTGCCGCCTGGATGGTTGTTCATCGTGTAGGAAACGATGCCCTGGGTGCCGTCGCTGATGTGGTCGCCGAGGAAAAGCACCGCCGCAGGGGGCATGTCCCAATTGTTGTAAGCGTTACGGATGAAGTTGCGGATGGCCGTTTGGGTGTTGCCGCCGCAGTCGCTCACGGTGAAAATCTCGGTGGGGATACCTTGCTGCATCCTGAATTGCTTGATGCTGTCGGCCAAGGCGATAAAGTCCTCATTGTCAGGCGTGATAATCATGTATTCACAACCCGTTTCGCGGTTTTCATAATGCTTGCGGAGGCGTTCTCCATAGTCCACTTCGGGTAGGTCGTCGCGGTTGATGATAATGTCCTGAAGGATTTGGTCCCATTCGGGAGTGCGATAACGTAGGTCGCCGATGGTGCCGTCGCCGCCTTCTATGTCAATTTCCAACTCCAAATCGCTGTAAACGACCAATTCCTTGGTGACAGGATTGTATTGGAAAGGCATCACGCCCACCTGAACCACCTGAACGCCACGGATGCTGCTGACCTCCGAAATTCGGAAAGGCGTTTCGGGATAGAAGGCGTTGCGACTGTAGATTTCGGAGTTTTTCTGATACACGGCGGGCGAGTCGTCGTTGTCTAACTGGGGCATGGCTGCTGGGATGAGGTCAACATTTTGGATGACCTTGGTCTTTGACGAAACCAACCTGAGCGAGGCCATCGCGCCATTGGGAATGGCAACGAAGGTGCTACTGCTCGGCAGGTTGGGGGCACCGGCCTCGTTGGGCACATAGATGCCCGAAAGGGTGATGACTTGTCCCTGCACCTCGGCGCGGTCGGCGTTTTCTATGGTGACGGCACTGAGATTGTGCTTGAGGGTCAGTTGCTTGTCGCTCTTATTGCTGATGCTGAACCCGTTGGGTTCGCCATTGAAGCGGTATTCTTGGGCTTGAAGCATTGCGCCTGCAAGGATTGCAAGGGCGAAAAGTAATGTTTTTTTCATAGTTGATTCAGTATTAGGCCACAAAAATAGGAAATTAATTGGAAAAGGTGGAGTTTCCCCCACCTTTTTCGTTGGATTTGTTTTCCTTTAATCACATCACCACAATCTTCTGCGTCCTGATTAGCTATTAGCCGTTTTTGCCACAAAACCTACAAAACCTACAAAACTTGCTTTTTGTCGGGCCGGCTCGCCAACCGGCTCGCCGCCTTTGCGCCGTCCCCCTTTGCAAAGGGGGGCAGGGGGGATTCTACATCCCAGCTCCCTCACGTCGCTTAGCGTCATTGCGAGGAGGAACGACGAAGCAATCCAGGGTTTAAGCTGATTGTCTGGATTGCTTCGTCGTTCCTCCTCGCAAAGAACTGTGTTAACATGCAAGTGATTTTTGAACTTTTTTTTCGCTGACGTGGTTTTCGTCAAAAGGTCGGCCACTTTTTAGTATGGCGA
>ONKQ01000117.1 GCA_900318465.1 uncultured Bacteroidales bacterium | reverse complement strand
GGTTCATGCGAAACGAAGAGACTGGCCGTTTATATATTTGTTTGCCTTTCTTCATGATGGGATATACTTTCGTGTCAGGAAAAAGTTTCCTTGGTTGTACGGAGACATAAAAAGGGAAAAGTGAATAGTGAAAAGTGACAAATTTGCTTCCACCATTAAATTTAAGATGACAAATGAATAAATTTAAGATGACAAATGAAAATCATATATTATAGTTCACCTTTTTTTGCCGACTGCGATTTCCCTTTGATAGGAGAGTTGCAGCGGATGGGGCATGATGTGAGATATTACATCTCTATTGCATCTGGTAATAGCAGGTAGTGGGAATTTCTATTTTGACATAGGGCCATACAAAAAGAATCATGGGAAGGCACCTGTTGATGGGGAGACAGCCAAGAATCAGTATATTATTGCTGAACTGAAAAAGTACTGCAAGGTGATGGTCTTGAACTTATCAAGCGGTGGATATATGAGTCATTTTACCCGGGAGTTCCTTGACATGATGGGTGAATTGACTATTCTTCCGGTGGGTAAAAACAGATAATTATGAAGAAAAAAATCTTGCAGTAGTCTTGATAGGCGGATAGTAAACGGTAAATCGTAATAAAAACCATACATGACATTTAATTCTTTCATTTTTTGGCTGGTTTTTCCGTGTATCTTCTTAATATACTGGATTTTTCCAGACAGTATCGTGGTTGGGCGAAATATCGATAATCAACGAGTTGTGCGGCCAAGAAATATGTTCCTGCTCGTTGCCAGTTACCTCTTCTATGCCAATTGGAAACCAGCGTTCACGCTGATTCTGCTGTTAGTTACGGTGCTCACTTACCTGGGAGCCCGGTATCTCGATGCCAAAGAGGCGCACCGCAAAAAAGGTGTCATCTTCACCTTCGCCTTGTTGGTGCTGCTGCCGCTGTTGGTGTTCAAGTATTACAACTTCGTGAACGAGAGCATTTGGAAGTTGTTGACTGGAGCAGGGCTTCGCTACGAGTTGCACGGTCTCAATTGGGCCATCCCCGTGGGCATTTCGTTCTACACATTCCAGGCGTTGGGCTACCTGTTCGATGTGTATTACAAAAAAGAACGTGCCGAAAAGTCGTTCTTCGATTATGCACTCTTCGTCAGCTTCTTCCCGCAAGTGTTCTCCGGCCCTATCAGCAAGGCGGGTGAACTGCTGCCTCAGATTAAGCAGAAGCGCACGTTCAAATACGAGCAGGGCGTGCAGGGCTTGAAGTTCCTGCTGTGGGGTATGTTTCTTAAGCTGGTGCTGGCCGACATGATTGGGCTGTATGTAGACAAGGTGGTGGCCGACTATGCCATGTATAACGGTACCACCTGCATTTTGTCGGCCTTTTTCTGTTCGTTCCAAATCTACGGCGACTTTGCCGGATATTCGCTGATGGCGGTGGGCGTGGCCAAGACGATGGGCTTTGACCTCATCAATAACTTCAACCGCCCCTTTTTTTCAGTCAGTATCACTGACTTTTGGCGCAGATGGCACATCTCGCTCTCCCGTTGGCTGAAGGATTATGTGTATATTCCCATGGGAGGAAGCCGCTGCTCAAAGCTCCGCAATTATTGGAACATCTTTGTCACTTTCCTCGTGAGCGGTATTTGGCATGGAGCCAACTGGACGTTCATCGTCTGGGGTATCATCCACGGTGTGGTTCAGATCATTGAGAAGGCATTGGGCATTAACAACAAAGAGTCGAAAGGCGTGATGAGGCTGTTGCGCATTGTGGCTACTTTCATCATCTTCACCATTGCTTTGGTGTTTTTCCGTATGCCGTCGCTGCCTGAGGCAATAGATTATATTGGTCATTCTTTTAGCAGTTTTGGAGCTCCATCAACGATGATGGACAAAACCTTTGCCATTATCCTTATGGCTATTGCCATTGTAGCCTTCAAGGAAACCCGCGAGGAGTTCTTCCCCAAGGCGTTGCACTTCTTGGACAACCGCTATGTGAAATGGGCAGAGTGCATAGTCGTATTTTGCCTGATTCTGCTTTGTGGTGCGTTGGATAGTGGTTCATTTATTTATGGGAATTTCTGATTATGAAAAAGTTTTTGATTCAAATAGCCATATTCTTTGCCATAGTGGCAGTGGTGGACGTATCACTTGGCCAGTTGTTCCATTATCTGCACACCAAGGCAGGTGGCCGCACGGGTAATGAATATTATGCCTGCAAGAAAACCAACGAGGATGTCATCATCATGGGTTCCTCGCGAGCCATGCACCACTATGTGCCAAAAATAATAACCGAGAAAACTGGCATGAGCTGCTTCAATGTCGGACAGGATGGCAACGGCATCATCCTTCAGTATGGCCGATGGAAGATGATTTCGGAGCGTTATGCGCCGAAGTTGATAATTTATGATATAACAGCGAGTGTTGATTTGGAGGAGAATGACAATATGGCCTATATTTCCCGATTGAAACCTTTCTGTTGGGATACATCGGTCAAAAGTTATGTCGTCTCGCTTTTCCCGATGGAAAAGATAAAACTCTATTCGGGCATGTACCGTTACAACTACTGGTTCTTGGAGATAGTGGCCAATTGTCTGAGTGAACGCGACTTTAAGGGCGAAGCCGGATATGAACCGAAGTATGAACATATCCGCAGCGAGATTGTGAACCGTCCTCGTAGAGAGAAAATCCAATCAATCAATACGGATGCCGTCAAACTACATTACCTTGAACAGCTCGTGAAAGAAGCGCAAGCCAAAGGGACACAGGTGATGTTTGTTGTATCTCCTGTGTGGCGAGGTGACATATACGCACCAGCAGTATATGCGGAGGTGGAGAAAATGGCACACCAATATGGCATACAGTACCTTCAATACATGGATTCTGAAATATGCGATGACCCCGATTATTTTAAGGATTCATACCATTTAAACGATAAAGGTGCCAGGGCGTTTACGGAAGATCTTGCTTTGCACATTCAAATACCCCCCTTCAACTCTTTCAACCCATGAACAAAATTAGTAAGGAACCTGGCATCTATACCGCAAACAGGGCTTTCTTTATCAACAAGATACATCAATACAAGAAACACGTGAGCAAAGCATGTCTCAAAGAAGCATTCGCAAACTTCTTTGCGGTTCATGCGAAACGAAGAGACTGGCCGTTTATATATTTGTTTGCCTTTCTTCATGATGGGATATACTTTCGTGTCAGGAAAAAGTTTCCTTGGTTGTA
>ONKQ01000092.1 GCA_900318465.1 uncultured Bacteroidales bacterium | reverse complement strand
AACCACGATTTACAGCTTTTGCTGCGAATCGTGGTTTTTTCGTATCTTTGGCGCCGTAAAAGCATTTTGATCATGAATAAAAAAGCCTTTCTCTTTGTATTATTGAGCATCATTTACACTTTGTCGTTCGCCCAAACCGACGACCAACTCCCTGAAACCGCCCCCGTCATCACCAACCGCATCAGCCAGTGGCAGGACTTGAAGTTCGGCTTCATGATGCACTGGGGCATCTATGCCCAATGGGAAGTGGTGGAGTCGTGGTCGATTTGCAACGAGCCTTGGATTAACCGCAATGGAGCAGACTATTACCAATACAAGACTGATTATCAAAATCTTAACAAAACCTTCAACCCAAAGAACTTCGACCCGACGAAATGGGCTGAGGCCGCCAAAAACGCGGGCATGAAGTACGTTGTCTTCACCACAAAGCACCACGATGGCTTCTGTATGTTCAATACGAAGGAGACCTCCTACTCCACCGTCGACCCGAGTTGTCCGTTCTCGAAAGACCCGAAAGCCGACATCGCTGGCGAAGTGGTGAAAGCCTTCCGTGAAAAGGGCTTCTGGACAGGCCTCTACTTCTCCAAACCCGACTGGCATTGCGACGACTATTGGGCGCACGAATGGGCCACACCCGACCGCAACGTGAATTACGACCCGACCGCCATGCCTGAGCGTTTTGAGAAATACAAGCAATTCACCCACAGACAGATACGCGAACTCACCCACAACTACGGCGACATCGACATCCTTTGGCTCGACGGCGGCTGGGTGCGCCCCGAGTGGAGCGTGAACGAGGAAACTCGCCCGTGGCTCGGCTGCCAAGGCTACATCCAAGATATTAATATGGAGGAAGTGGCCGACATCGCCCGCGAAAACAACCCCGACCTTATCATCGTGGATCGCTCGGTAGGTGGCAAATACGAAAACTACCAAACCCCCGAACAACAAGTCCCTGACTCGCTCCTGCCCTATCCTTGGGAAACTTGCATGTCGATGGGCAACTCGTGGTCGTATGTCTCCACCGACCAATACAAGAGCACCAATAAACTCATCCACCTGCTTTGCGACATCGTGGCCAAAGGCGGCAACTTCCTCCTCAACGTAGGCCCCGATGCCGACGGCAATTTGCCCGACACCGCCCTGCTCCGCATGAAAGAAATCGGCGAGTGGATGCAGGTGGATGGCGAAGCCATCTATGACACGCGCCCCATCTATCCCTTCACCTATGGCAAATTCCGCTTCACGCAAAAAGGCGACAAAGTATATGGTATCTTCCTCTTGGACGAACAGGAAAATCCTGTGCCTGAGACCTATTGGTTCGACGGCAAAGGCATGACCCTCAAAACAGGCAAAATCAAGGTCTTAGGCAGCAAGAAAAAAGCCTCCCTAAGCAGAGAGGCTGATGGTCGTTACCGCATTGATTTCCCGAATAATTTTGAAATGCCTCATGCGGTGGTGTTTGAGATGCAAGCAAAATAAAAAACGGCACCATCTCACTTAAATGGGAAAAAATGAAGTACAAACAAAAAAGTACTCCCCTGACTATTACACTTTTGTCGCCAAACAATATGAGTAGCCAGTACATGGACACTAACTAGTGATAATGATGCCGTTGTGCTCTTTTCATCTCGGTCACAAAAGTAGAGCTATTCCAACACAAAACAAGTAACGATTAGAACGAAATAATTATCATTTGGTCGGATTATTTTCGATTTTTATTCAAATAACAAGTATTTTTGTAGGCAAAATGACCGAAACAAATGAACAAGCAACCACACGCTTTGGAGGAAATAAGAGACCAGATAAAAAAGCATGGTCTAATGATATTTGACAACATCAACCGAGTGCCTATTTACGAGAAAGCCTACGCATCGCCTTTTTTCGTACTTTGGCTAACGCATCAGGGGCGGCTAAAAAACATTTTTGACAAGCAACAAAAGGAATTCCATCGGCATGACTTTGTCGTGATTCCTCCTGGTCACGTGATGGAGATACAAGAGACGAGCGACGATTATTTGGTTTCGTTGCTCGTCATATCTCCAAGTTTTTTCCAAAGCCTGAAGCATCTCTATCCTTTCTATTTTGAGCATGCCGAATATCGATACAATTCCGTTTTCCACCTGAGCGATGAACAATACGAAGGCATGAAAGGGCATTTCATGATGCTCCAAGCCATCAGCCAATTGAGCCACCCTGAGCGTAACGAATTGTTGGTCAAGCAAATGGAGATAGGAACGCATTTGATGGAGATATACCTACAAGAAAACGGCTTAACGGCGCCGGAACTCACCCCTGCCCAACAATTGGTCAACCGCTTTAAAAACACCTTTGTCAACCATTTCAAAGAAAGCCGCGAGGTGCAGTATTATGCCAACCTTCTTTGTTTGTCGCCCAAGTACTTTGGCAGCATCATCAAGAAACAAACCGGCATTAGCGCCAATGAATGGATTACGGGGTATATCATAGTCCAAGCCAAATCGCTACTTCGCCACAGCAAGAACCTCAACATCCAACAAATCAGCCAGCAGCTTGGCTTTTCCGACCCAGCTGCATTCACCCGCTTTTTTAAAACGAATGCCGGGATGACACCTAAAGAATACCGAGAGCGACAATAAGCAGGAAATCTTTATCCCACCACGATATTCACAATCTTCTTCGGCACATAAATCACCTTGCGCACCTGCTTGCCCTCAATCCACTTGGCGGCTTCGGGGGCGGCGAGCACGGCGGCTTGCACCTCGTCTTGGTTCATTGTGACAGGCAACTCCATATTGAAACGCATCTTGCCGTTGAAACTCACGGGATAGTTGAAGCTGTTCTCCACGGTCTTCGATTCGTCGTAAACAGGGAACGTGGCGTTCACCACCGAGGTGTCGTGACCCAACAAATGCCAAAGCTCTTCGGCGATATGCGGCGCGTAGGGCGAAACCATAATGGCCAAAGGCTCAAGGATTTCGCGCTTGTTGCACTTGAGGTCTGCGAGTTCATTGACGCAAATCATAAAGGCCGAAACGACCGTGTTGAACGAAATGCTCTCGATGCCTTCCTCCTCTTTCTTGATGAGTTTGTGCAGGCTTTTCAGTTCGGGTGCGGTGGCAGGTTCGTCACTGACACAGAACTCGTTGTTCTCGTTGTGGAACAGCCTCCAGAACTTGCGCACGAAACGGAACGTGCCTTCAATGCCCTGCGTGTCCCAAGGTTTGGATTGCTCCAAGGGACCGAGGAACATCTCATAGAGGCGAAGCGTGTCGGCACCGTATTTCTCCACAAGGTCGTCGGGATTCTGCACATTGTATTTCGACTTCGACATCTTCTCCACTTCCGAACCGCAAACGAAAATGTCGTTGCCGTCCTTGTCCTTCTCCTTGATGAAGTGGGCGTTCTTCAGGTCGTCGCGCCACTGGCGGCACGCTGGAATATCGAGAATGTCGTTGCGTACCATATTAATATCGACGTGAATCGGGTCGCTGAACAACTCGCGGTCAGGTATGTTTTTGGATACGAAGATGATGCCTCTATCGTACTCTTCACCCTCAACGAAAGCAGGAACTTCCTTGCCTGCAATCAAATCCTTGATTTTCTGCTCAACGATATGGGTTCCAGCCCTATAGTCATTCAAAACGTCGATGTTGGGCACCAAAAGCAACTTGTAGCCCTTCGAAGCCGCATATTCCTCCCACGGCTCGGCCACCTTCTCAAGGCTGCCCATACGCTTGATTTCGATGAGGATGCCTTTTTCGGGGCAGAAGAAGTCGAACTGACGGCGACCATCCTTGTAGTTTCTGACAAATTCCACGCCCAAACGCTTGTCCTTGATGATGTTCCATACGTCGTATTCGCACAACTTCTCCAAATTGACACGATAAGCGAAACTCGAGCGACCTTGAATCATACCCTGATTAATCATTTTCTGGAATGGCTCGTCCTTGCACGACAAACCAATGTCATACAGGAACTTGCACCAGAAGCGGCTATAAATCAAGTGGCCTGTGGCGTGTTCGGCACCGCCGATATAGAGGTCCACGTTTTGCCAATAGTCGTTGGCTTCGCGGCTGAAGTATTCCTTGTCGTTGTGCGGGTCTTCGTAGCGGAAATAATAACCGCTCGAACCGGCAAAGCCAGGCATAGTGTTGGTCTCGATGGGATAGCCTTCTTCCGTGACCCAATTCTTCGCGCGGGCCAAAGGCGGCTCGCCCGTCTCGGTGGGTTTATATTCATCAATGGAAGGCAACTCCAATGGCAGTTTCGACTCGTCCATAGCGTAAGGCATTCCGTCCTTGTAATAAATCGGGAACGGCTCGCCCCAATAACGCTGGCGGCTGAAGATGGCATCGCGAAGGCGATAGTTGGTCTTGCCCGTGCCGACGCCCAATTTCTCCAATTCCTCAATCATACGCTCGATGGCTTTCTTCACGGTCAAGCCATTAAGGAAGCCCGAATTGACCAATTCGCCATCCTTGGCATCGAAACTTTCTTCCCAAGTAGCGGGGTCGGTCGGCTCGGTGCCGGGTTTCTTCACCACTTGGATGATGGGCAGGTTGAAATGACGAGCAAAGGCGAAGTCGCGGCTGTCGTGGGCAGGCACGGCCATAATGGCACCCGTACCGTAACCCATCAAAACATAGTCGGCAATCCAAATCGGGAGTTTGGCTCCCGTGATGGGATTGATGCCGTAAGCACCCGTAAAGGCACCGCTCACCTTGCGCACCTCGGCCATACGCTCACGCTCGCTGCGGTTTTTGGTGCGGGCAATGTATTCCTCCACAGCAATGCGTTGTTCAGGCGTAGTGATTTGTAAAACCAACTCGTGCTCAGGAGCCAGCACCATAAAGGTCGTGCCGAACAATGTATCCGCACGGGTCGTAAACACCTCCAAATCAATGTCTTTTCCTTCAACTTTGAAGATAACCGAAGCACCCATCGACTTGCCAATCCAGTTGCGCTGCAAATCCTTCACCGACTCGCTCCAATCGACCGTTTCAAGGCCTTGAAGCAGGCGGTCGGCGTAGGCCGTAATGCGGAGTTGCCACTGTTTCATCGACTTGCGCTCCACGGGGAAGCCGCCACGCACCGAGAGACCGTCGGCCACTTCGTCGTTGGCCAACACCGTACCCAAGCCCGGGCACCAGTTCACCATTGCCTCGGCTTGGTAGGCAAGGCGGTAGTTCATCAACACCTCTTGTTGTTCTTTCTCGCTCATCGCCTTCCATTCGGCGGCGGTGAAACTCAACGGCTTGCTTTCGGCCACATTGAGGCCTTCCGTGCCTTTTTCCTCGAAGCGGGCAATCAATTTGCTGATGGGCTGGGCCTTCTGGCAGCCATAGCAATAGAACGACTTAAACAACTGAAGGAAAGTCCATTGCGTCCATTTGTAATAACCCGGCTCACAGGTGCGCACCTCGCGGTCCCAGTCGTAGCAGAAACCAATCTTGTCCATCTGCTCGCGATAGCGATTGATGTTCTTCTCGGTCGTCACGGCGGGATGCGTACCCGTTTGGATGGCGTATTGCTCGGCGGGCAGACCATAGGCATCATAGCCCATCGGGTGGAGCACATTGAAGCCTTTCAGCCTTTTGTATCTTGCATAAATATCCGAGGCGATATAGCCCAACGGATGTCCTACGTGCAGACCCGCTCCCGAAGGATACGGGAACATATCCAAGACATAGAATTTCGGCTTATTGTGGTCAATATCAACCTTATAGATTTTGTTGTCGCGCCAGTATTGCTGCCACTTTTTCTCGATTTCGTTGAAGTTGTAATCCATATAAATAGAGGTGTTTTTTGCTGTTTTTGAAAGAAACTGCAAAAATACAGATTTTTAGAATGTGACAGCCGCAAATTCTTGACCTAATTGATGGATTTGTTGCAAAATCTGTTGTTCTCGTTCTTGAGAAGGCTTTTTGAAGCCATTGATATAGTTACGAAGCAATCCCGCATTAATGCCTGCCTTCAATGCAAACTGCCCCACATTGATTTCCGGATGGGTCAAGAAAAAGCGTTGCAACTCAGAGGGTTCCGCTTCATCGTAGGTGAAACTCTCGAAACTGACATCCACATCCAATTTCCGCCAATGGATTCCGATGGTGCTGATTTCATACTCTTGGTGTTCCGCTTCAGATGCTTTCAACAAGTCCTTGTACCAAAGCAGCGACTGACGATAGGTTTTCCCGTCGTCGCCAAGGCCATAAAGCCACTCCCCGTCAAACCATATTTTCTTGATTTTCATCATCTTCTGGTTTAAAGATTTCATACCAACGATTAATAATAATGTCAGCATTTTCATGGATAGCTCGTTCAATCCGCTTCAAGTCGTTAGATTTGATGTTGTTTGAGTTCTCCAACACAAAGCCTTCTCCATCCCAAACAAATTTGGCATCACCGTTGTGGCCCCTCACATGAATTGGCTCATGTTCATGGGAAAAGAACATAAAAATAAAACCTGATTGTCTAAATAATTCTGGCATAATCAATTAGTTTAATCATCCCGCAAAGATAGGTATTATTTTTGATTCCCGAAAGAATTTGAAGCAAAAAAAGCAAAACCCTGCTTATATTTATGGGTTTTTGAGGGAAGAATTAAAATGACAAAATAATACAAGAGAACTTCTAAAAAATTGCTCCGTAGGAGCTTTCTTTTAATAACAAAATCTAAGTACATGACAAAATTTCGAATATTTTAATAATTGGTTGTCTGTCAGTGTTTAGCAATACTGAGGATATGGTATCGAGTCCGTATTTGAAGAAGG
>ONKQ01000112.1 GCA_900318465.1 uncultured Bacteroidales bacterium | reverse complement strand
CAAGTTCCAAGACTTCATCATGGGCGAGGTCCGTTACAACAGCTTGTTGAAGACCTTCCCGGCCGAAGCCAAGGAGTTGTTCGCCAAGACCGAGCAGTTTGCGAAACTCCGTTATGAGGGTTATAAGAAACTGAGCGAGGAAAAATAACATGTAAGGGCGTATCGCATACGTCGCCTGTAGAGACGCGCCATGGCGCGTCTCTACAATTCCCAAAAACGGGCGTGATCGATGATCGGTCGCGCCCGTTTTTTATATTGGATTATTTTGTAGTTTTGCGGGGTTGAAATATATGGATATGAAAAATGTTCTGTCTGACATAAAAAATCTTGCCCTATCGGTAGTCCCCGTAGGGGGTGCGGCGTGGCTGTACGGGTCACGTGCACGCGGGACGGCGCACCGCCATTCCGATTGGGATGTCCTGCTCATCTTGCGGAAAGACACGCTCACCCAAGCCGATTACGACACAGTAAGCTATCCTTTTGTGCTGCTCGGATGTGAATTGGGCGAGGAAATCAATCCTATCCTATATACGGAAAAGGAATGGCAGTCTTATCAGGCAACCCCATTTTATGAAAATGTCCAGCACGATGCTATAAATCTATTATCATGACACCAGAGGAGAAAAAATTATTGATCAGTCGGCAGGTTGAGAAAGCGCATCACTTTATTCGGCAATCAGAAGAGATGATGACGTTAGGCCACAGTGATTTGGCTGTCAATCGTTACTACTATGCTTGCTTCCATATTGTGCAAGCGTTGTTTTTGCAAAACGGCATATCCGTCCGCACCCATTCCGGAATCATTTCGTGAAAACGGGCATCGTCTCTTTGGAAGACGGCAGTTTGCTTGCCCGATTATTCCAACTCCGGCAGAAAGCGGACTACAATTGCGCGTACGATGTTACGGAAGATGAAGCAAAAAGTCTGGAGGAACCAGCGCATCGTTTTGTGGAGAAGATTGTTGAACTTATTGAGAAATAGATATTATCGTATATTAGATAATAGGTATTAACGAAAAACTACGAAAAGAAGAAACAGGCTAAAAACCGACAATATATAATATAGATAGCGTTTGTGGCTATCCTTGAACGTCAAATTTCCACAACGTCCTCATTGCGAGGACAAAACTCATCAAGGATCAGTTATGAATGCCGTAGTGATACGGCGTGGAATAACTTGTTAGATGAGTAGGGCGTGGAAACCCTGACGTTCAGGCAAGGAACAAATTCCACGCTTTTTGTATGCACGAAATCAGGGAGATACATATAGGAAAACTCATCCAAGCGAAGATGAAAGAGCAAGGGCGCACCAACGTCTGGTTGGCCCGCCAGATTCCCTGTTCCCCGAACCATATTTATAAGATATACAACAGTCCGAGCATTAATACTGAAATGCTTATTCGCATATCAAAGATTCTTGACTATAACTTCTTTGAGAATTTTATCGAAAAAGGATAGTATTTACTATTAGGAATAGATAGTGTAACACAATAATTTATAGTTGATTATATTCTATTTTTGCATTTTTGAGTATTACTGACGAAAATATAGTTTATATTCAAGCAATTCGCTATGCAAAACATTATTCTTGTGGCTGAGCTTCGACAGCAGATGGCATCACGGCAGTCGGCGGTGGAGAAACGTCCGGGCGTGTATCGCTGGTGGTTTCCCAAAGACAATGCCGAAGAACTACTGTCGCATTTCAAGAACCGTGTTTTGCTTAAGGACGTGAAACTGCAAGAGCGTAAAATTAAGGGAAAGCAGTACGTAGCCCTCTATTTCGGCATCAGCAGCGATATGCGCCGGCGCATCCGTTGGCACATCCGCGGTCCGTTCACGAACTCCACCCTGCGGCGTACACTCCGTGCCATCCTCGCTCCTAACACCAACGACGATGCGGCTGCCTCCATCGTCAACCAGTGGCTCGACAGCTGCTATTGGGAATGGGACTATACCGACACGGCGGAAATAGCTGAACAACTGGAAACGGAGAAATTGGCGCAACAAAAGTTTGCTTATCCCTTGAATATCAGCAAGAACGAAACCATGCCCACTGCATGGATTGCGGAGCTGAAAAATCTCCGTGCCAATTCACCACATTGATTATATCATCACATCAAGATTTCATATCTTTAAAACGAACGAAAAATAACGAATTATGGCAAATAAAGTTAAAGTTTACGGCCAGTCGCAGAAATGGACGGCATTAGGCATCGTGGCGGCTTATCTTGAACTGCACCCCAAAGCCACTTTGGAGGATTTGCAAAAAGCATTCCCTGCCCCGGAAATCAACAACTCCTTAGATACCGTCGAAAACATCGGCAAGATGGATAAATCTGGCAAGTTCGACGAAAAAATGTCCAAACAAATCGGAGACATGGAGATGTTCATCACCTTGAAAGATGGCACCAAAGTGGCCTTTACCAACCCAATGTGGCCGGCCGACAAATTTCAGAAAATGACAGAATTGGCACAGAAATACGGCATCGATTTCGAAGTCAATGAAGCAGAAAAGGGAATGGGCAAGCGCGGAAGCTATCGCCTTGAAACAAAGAAATCAAAAACTTGGCTGTGGATTCTGTTTGCGGTGATTGTCATCGCCATTATCATCGCCGCGACCACATTAAAATAACAAACTTTTACCTAATAAAGAGGAAGCCGAAAATCTGAAAAAGAGTAGGCGAAATTAAAAAACAATAATTATTATGGCAACTGGAAAAATCACGAAAGGTGACAAGAAAAGAGGCAAAAAGATTGCCGGTCACATGGTGTGGCAAAACGAAGACAACTCCATCGAAGTCAGCAAGGCTTTGGTTGAGGAGTGTGGTTCCGTGAAAGCCGCTTTGCGCAAATTGGCTGAAAAAGCCGGTTTCAAATTCGATCCCGACTGGACAGTCCAACAACTGGGCAAAAAACTTCTGGATTTCGCAGAAGACAAATAATCAACTTTCAAGGGGATGGGCATCCGTCCATCCCCTTGTTGTCTAAACACATTCCACCATGGTAGTATTACTTTGGATTATCAACCTCCTCTCTCCTTTGGTTTTCATCGGAAGTGTGGTCTATTTTGCGTTTGGGGACATTGAGACATGGACCTTGATTGCCGGTGGCGGGGCGGCATTACTCGGCCTCATCATCGGTTTCACTGGCTGGGCAGAGACCGTGCCACCGCGCTGGTTCTGGGTCAAGAGCAACGTTGATCTGCTCGGCAGCCGAGTGGGCACCGCATTGAGCTATGCCCTGAAATTCTTCCTGATACCTGCAGGTGTGATGGGGATTATCGAAATTATTGGAATGCTGTAATTTTCACCATGGAAATATTATGGGATTCTTGAATAAAGCTAAAGAAGGTCTAAACATTAAGGATAGCCTGTCAAAAGTCACGGTTATAATCTCTGATGCAGCCAAATCCGGGATGGAAAAAATCAGCCGTTCCAACACAAAGGAAGTGTCTGAAGAGGAAATGCTCGAGAAAGGTTCAAAAATGTTGAAAGTGATGGACTGGGCTTTCGACAAAGCCACGGGCGACATATCCGGTTTGGGTAGCAGCAGTGACATGGCCAAAAAGTACCTTGACAAGTATGGCAGTGTGAATGCCGCTGTTGACCACCTCGTCAAATGGCAAATCACTTCTTCTGCCACGACAGGATTTGCCACCAGTTTTGGCGGCCTGCCCACCATGGCCATCACGTTGCCTGCAAACATCGCTGGTGTGATGGGCATCCAACTTCGCATGATAGGGGCAATAGCTGAATTAGGCGGATTCCACGAGCAAACTGAAGAAAAGAAGACGGGTATGTATCTGTGTCTGCTTGGGTCGCAGGCAGGCAACACGCTGTCTAAGACAACGGGACAATTCGCCATAAAATTTTCCACCGCTGCTTTGAAAAAGCTGCCCGGCTCGGTACTGACCAAAATCAACCAAGCTGTAGGGTTTCGGCTTTTCACAAAATTCGGTCAAAAAGGGCTTGTCAACATTCACAAAGCAATCCCCGTGGTGGGAGGCGTGGTGGGAGGCTCCATTGATGCTCTTTCCACATACTCCATCGCCAAAGCGGCGAAAGCCCTTTTCTTGAATGACATCATAGACTTTGAAAAACAAGAAGAAATAGAAACCGCGAAAATCAGATTGGTTATCAATATGGCACTTGTCGATGGTGTTTATTCGGCAGAAGAGTCCGAGATGTTGAAAATTCTGGTACAAGGCATGAACCTTTCCGACAAAAGCAGGACTATGTTATTTGCTGAAATAGAAAGCCCCAAACAGCAGAAAGTGGATTTGAGCGTTTTCAAAGACGATATGATGAATTCCACAACCCTGATGGCTGCTCTGGCTCAACTGGCGAAAGCTGACGGCACACTTCATCCTGCTGAAAAGCTCTATCTCCAATCCTTGGGTCATGAATTAGGCTATGCTGACAATGACTTGAAATTGCTAACGGAATAATTCGTACTATCAGTGTCAAATATATGTTTTCAGATATGAATAAATTATCATGACACCAACAGAATGGTAATCATCAAATTATCGTAAAGATTTATTCACCACAAGATATTAGCATTATGGGATTTTTTTTCAGATCATCAAAAGAGTCAATAGACAGAGACATCGCCTCCAAAAAGGAGCAAATAGCAAGGTTAAAAGAGGAAATAGACTCCGCAAAGCGCGATATAGCAGATGCAAAAGCGTATAACAAGGCACAGGGCAAAAAAGTACGCAATTTTGACGGGCTTTCATACACATTAAAAAGAAAGCAAGAACAAATGGCCAA
>ONKQ01000091.1 GCA_900318465.1 uncultured Bacteroidales bacterium | reverse complement strand
CATCCAAGCCGCCGTTGATGGCCTCGGCCAAGGCGGTATAGTCGGCTTTGGCCTCGTTGCAGGCGATGGCCGACATGAAGGCCGCCTGCTCGGTAGTAAAGGTAAGTGTGTTCATTTCTTTTGCGTTTTCTTTAGTGGATTGCGTTCCACAGGCGGCCATTGTCAATGCGATGGCGAATATCATCATTGTCTTCTTTTTCATCATTATTTGTTGGTTATTTTGTGATGACCTGTTTTTTCCCGTTGATAATGTAAATCCCTGCCGGCAAAGACTCTAGACTTGTAGCGTTGTTCAGCACCTTTTTGCCGTCGATGCTGAAGACGTTGTAGCGCAGACTCTCGGGAGCGGGATGCTGTGGGTCAAACTCCTGAAGACCCGTGGTGTTGATGTCGATGAGGTTATAGGCTTGTGTGCCTAGACCGATTTCCTCAGCATATTCCACTGTGTGGGTACCGTGGCGTTGTGTGATCCGATTTTGGAGCGGAACGGCATTGTCGCCTGGAGTGGACTCATAGTTGAAAATCAGGTCGAGACAGGCCTTGTCCAAAGCCACGGGGTCGGTGGAGGCGAGGATTCCGATGTCGTTCATCTGCGGGGCGGCAGGATGTCCGTCACAGTCGCAATCCACTGAGAGGTTGTTCATCACGTTGATGTAAACGATGTCCTTGCCCTCCTGCTTGAAATAGTTGTGGACAGCTTGTGCGGCAGCGGCCATCGATTCGAGAAACGAGTCTTGGTTGTTGTTACCCCAAGGGTTTGTGGTGCTTGTTCCTGCCGAGTGGATATAGCATTTTCCGCTCTTCGAAGCCACGCCGATGCTCTGGTTTTTCAGCACGCCACCAAATCCGCCCATGGCGTGACCCTTGAAGTGGGCCAGGTTGATCATGAAGTCGTAGTTGGTTAAATGCGAGCCAACGATGTCGTGTTGTAGCCATTTTGTGTCGGTGACAGGAATGTTGGTTTCGCCTTCCGCGTCCATGATGTCAACATTGGCGATTTCGTTGAAACCACGTTCGGCGATGGCTTGCAGGTGCGATGCCGTCGTGCTGCGATTGCCGCCGTAGGCCGTGTTGCACTCCACGATGGTGGCGTTGGTCAGGTTGACCAAATCAACGATGAACTCGGGACGGAGATAGTTGCTCTGCGCCGATTCTCCCGTGGAGATTTTCAAGGCGACATTGCCTGTGGCATTAACGCCCAAGGCCTGATAGATTTTCACCAGCGATTCGGGTGTGATTTCGTTGGTGAAATAGACATTGCTCTGTGCCGATGCCGAGAGGCCCAGGGCAACCATTGCGATCATGACGAGTGTTTTTTTCATAGATCCAATGTTTTGATATTTGCTGCAAATATACAAAGTTAGCGTTAGAACCCTATTTCCTTCAACCACTTGTCGATTTGTCCGAACTTCTTGTCCATGCCGACACCGTTCATCTCTTTGGTGACGACACAGATGCCGTCGAGGTGATCGCTCTTGGGCGTGGCCTTGACGATGTCTTTGAGGGTCTCATATTCGGCGGTGTAGGCTGTGCAGAACGGGATGACGGTCTTGCCGCTGAAGTCGTATTGTTCCAGGAAGGTGAAGACGGGCATCGGGGCAGTGTACCACCAGCAGGGGACGCAGACGAGCACCACGTCATATTGAGCCATGTCGCTCACAGTGCCTTTGATGGCGGGATGTGTGTTGGCATCTTTCTCGGCCTTGGCTTCGTTGGCGCACTCGTCGTAGTCGGTGGGGTAGTCGGCCTCACGGACGATTTCAAACTGGTCGGCGTTGAGTTTCTGCGCGATGTAGTCGGCAGCCGCCTTGGTGTTGCCGCTCCACGAGAAGTAGGCCACCAGTACTTTCTTGTTGTTCAAACTGTTCATGTTTTCTCCTTTCTTTTGTGCGCAGGCCGTGGTGCCGAAAAGACTCATGATGGCCAATGTCGCGATGATAAGTGTTCTTTTCATAGTCATTAGTTTATCCGTAGTTTTCAATCAAGTATTTCACAAAGTTCATATCGTTGAAGTTGACGGTGCCGGTGTCGTGCTGGTTCATTGCTGCAATCTGGGTCATGTCATCGTCGGTGAGGGCAAAGTCGAAGATGTCGAGGTTTTGCTGCATACGCTCCTGGTGGGTGGATTTCGGGATGGCCACGATGCCGCGTTGTGTGAGCCAGCGGAGAGCCACCTGCGAGGCGGTCTTGCCATGCTTGGCACCAATGCCGGCCAGCAGGTTGCTCTTGATGATGCCATCCACACCTTGTCCGCCAAGCGGTCCCCATGCCATCATCTTGGTGCCGAACTCGTTGAGCGTATGCTCGATTTCGCGTTGCTGAATCATCGCGTTGCATTGCAGCTGGTTCACCATCGGCTTCATATCCACATAGTGGGCAAAGTCGAAGAAACGGGCTTGTTGGAAGTTGCTCACGCCGATGGCACGCACTTTGCCGTCGCGGTAGGCGTCCTCCATTGCACGCCAGGTACCGAACACATCGCCGTAGGCTTGGTGGATGAGCAATAGGTCGATATAATCGGTCTTCAGCTTGCGCAGGCTCTCGTCGATGCTGCGGGCGGCCTTCTCCTCACCGTTGTTGCTGATCCATACCTTGGTGACGAGGAACAGGTCCTCGCGCTTGATGCCCGACTTGGCGACGGCTTCGCCCACGCCTTCCTCGTTGAAATAGGCTTGTGCAGTATCAATTAAGCGATAGCCCACACTCAATGCATCGCTCACGCAACGCTCCGCCTCTTGTGGAGGCACTTGGAATACACCGTAGCCCAAAATCGGCATCTCAACGCCGTTGTATAGTCTGATGTTTTGCATAGTTTTGAAGTTTTTTGATTACTATATTTTTGACAATGCAAAACTACAACCATAATTCATCATGGCTGTTATGGATTTTTCGGGAAAAGTTTCACATTTTGCGGTTTTCTATTTAATCCTTTAGAAAACAATCTACATCGCAAGAATCGCCCTCAAATTTGTATCCGTAAACGTATGCCAAATCATCAACTTGATGGGTTTATAGTCTTCAAAAAGCTGTTTTATAAACTCTATTTCAAAAACAATGCGAATGTCATTTTCATCGTATTCTTGGCGAATTTCATGTTTGGTTCCCACACGAGCCACTTTGATTATATACAAATCCCGAATCCCTTTGCCTTTAGTATATGGCATGAAATAATAGAGCTTATTCAACTTAACGGTTGATGGGAATTTCTTTCCTGTGTAGTACAGCTTGGCATTTTGTTGGTTAAATGGGTCGATATTCTCGCCAGTAACCAAACTTACCAACACATTTTTTGAGTCATCAAGGTCAACATTATTAACACGCTTTCTTTTTCTATAAACATTTCTGACGATGTCTTCGGGATAAGCCTTTTGTATATCAAATAGGTCAATGGGAAACAATTCTGGTGGTAGCATCTCATTGGCTATACGATTTGCCTCTTCGAATTGTGACTCTTCAGGATTTTGTGCATCAATGTCATTAAACAGCCTAATTAGAGAACGTCCTATTGCGTATGCGAGATTTACAGGCACGGCATTGCCAATTTGTTTGTACTGATCTGAAACATTTCCTTCAAACACCCAATTGTCTGGGAAGGTTTGAATGCGGGCATATTCTCGAACCGTCAAAGGACGGGTTTCTATGGGATGACAACGCTCCGTTTGTTTTTGGGCTGGAGCACATGTCAGGGTTAACGAAGGCTCATCCATTGACAAACGGCGCGCCATTCCTGTCTTGCCGCCTTCTAAATAGAAACTGCCGCCCATATAATTCTTTTGCTCATCCTCTGGCAAATCACGCCAGTCGCCACCTTCTGGAACCATTGCCATTACACGAGCTTTCTTTTCTGGATAGGCTTGACCCTCTGATTGAGGAACATCGCAATCAAAAAGATCTCCTTGATAAAACGCATCACGAAGCGTCATCACGCGACGATAAGGGTCTGGCCATTTGAAACGAGCGCCAGCCTCGAAAATGTCGTTGCGAATAGCTATCAGTATTATTCGTTCGCGTTTTTGTGGAACTTGATACATAATAGCCTTTAGAACACGCGGCTCAACCAAAGTATAACCCAACTCTGCTATAGCGTTTCGGATGATTTCAAGCGTTCTCCCGTCATCGTGGGACAATAATCCTTTTACGTTTTCGCCCATAAACACCTTGGGCTGTATTTCTTTTACGGCACGAGCCAATTCAAAGAACAGCGTACCACGAGTATCGTTCAAGCCGCCTTTCTTCCCTGCATAAGAGAAAGCCTGACACGGAAAACCGCCAGAAAGGAAGTCCACTTTGCCTCGAAGTGGCGTAAAATCGACTTGATGAATGTCTCCTTCCAACACATTCCATTCAGGATGATTCTTTCGCAAAGTCTGGCAGGCCATTGGGTCAATCTCGTTAAGCAAAACATGACGGAATCCTGCCAAGTGCATTCCTATAGCCAAACCACCAGCACCAGCAAACAATTCAACTGAAGTGTAATCACGCAAAGGTGCCACATGAAATTCTTCGTCCCAATGGGTATTAAGCATCATTCTGACAGGTTCGACATCCGTAAGATCCTCCATATAGAAACCTTCTTTGCCATTTTCGTTCTTGTGGTAAGGATAAGTGCCGCTCTTACCCCATTTCTGTGCAGTGGCAAGAGAAGTTCCCGTTAAGTCGGCCAAATTCGATGCAGATAGAAATGTCGGCATTGTTAGAAATTTTCAAATCCTTCGTAAGTTTTGAATGCAAGCAGATACAGGCTTTTAATAATGTTGGGTGAAATCCTTGCCAATTCAGAAAATACAGTGTTCTGGTTAGTAGAGTTACCCAACTCTGTTATGACATCATCCAGTATCGTAGGAAGAGCTTTGCATAACTTCGCAAAAGCCGCTGAATCACCAAATACAATCTCATAGAACTTATCTATCGAAACGCGACGAATGTGGTCGTTGTTGAATTGTTCATTGTCAACTGTCACAACCCAAGTTTTGTCCTGCGACCTTGTAGCTATGACTTCAACAAGCATACAAATAGCATGGCTATCACGGACGATTTTGTTCTGCATCTTCATGTAAGTTTTCTGCGATGCCGCTGAATTCATGGTATTATGTTTGTTCTTCATTTCGACAAAGATATGCCTTCCCTCATTGACAACGTCAAAACCTTGTGTAGGAACAGACCAACCATTGCCGGCATATCGGAAAAGATTCTGATGGAAGTATCCAATATGATTATTATTGGATTTATCCATTTGACGAATGCATTCCGAAGCTACAACTTCTTCCATCGTCCTCCCATAAACTTTTGCGTCAAAAGTTAGTTTGATTGGGTCTATGATGTTTTTGTTAAACCCCTTGAGGTCAATGTTAGCACTATACCTCAAAACAGTTTCTTTAACATGATTATAGATGTTTTCATCTGAAATGAAGCCAAGATTATATGCTCTCATTTTTAATACTTTTTTGTTTTCTGAATTACAAATTGCTCATTTTCTCTTTGAACGTGAGTTCTTGCGAAACTCCTCTATCTGCCGCAGTTTCTGCTCCCGCGAGTAGGGATGCAATGACATGCGTAGCACCTCCCATTGAGCTGCCATACTGTTTTGCCGATGAAAATCGCTTATATACAAGCCGTTATGTGATGAATTGTTCTGCATACGACTCCAATTATCGTCCAATGATGCGCAAAAATACAACATTTTTTCAAATCGTCGCCATCGGTTTGTTCACTCCCTGAACGAACTCGGCGAAGCCCCGAGATTGTTCTGGATGTAGCGCGAGAAGTGGCTGAGGGAGGCGAAGTTGAAGCGGTCGGCGATGTCGGTGAGCGTGAGGCTCCGGTCTTTGAGCAGGTGCGAGAGTTCCATAGCGGTGTAACGGTTGATCCAGTAGTTGGCTGACTGGCCGCTGACGCGCTTACAGATTTCCGAGAGGTACTTGGGCGTAACACACAACTCGCTGGCGTACCATGCCACATCGCGATGCTCGCGGTAGTCGCTGCGCTCCAGCATCGCCACGAAGCGGTCCATCACCGAGGCAGTCTGCGCCGACAGATCCGCCTCGCCGTAGATGCGCGAGTGGAATTCGAAGAAGTCGATAAAAAGCATCTGAAGCACGGCAATCATCTCGTCGCCGTGAAAATACTGGTGCGGATGCCTCATGCGACGGAACACCTCCTCGAAGTCGCGTTCGCATAGCAGTTGCTCCTCCTCGTTGAGATGCATGATGGGGTCGATGTAGAGCGACATGCCGCCCCGTGTGCCGTAGTTGGAATGTGTGGCGCAGACGTTGATGAAGTCAAAATCCACATAGACAACGCTCACACGAAAGTCCACTGATGGCTTCAATCGCGTCATCTGCCGATTGGCCACCACAATCATGCAATCGCCCTTCTGGAAGTGCAGCTGGCTGCCACCGTACCACACCTCGCATTCGCCTGCCGAGCAGTAGGCATGGGTGATATAGCTTTCCATACCCGCCTCCGCGATGCGATTGAGACTGTCGTCGATGATGATATTTCGCTCGTTGAGTTCCACGATGCAAAGTTATAAAAAATCCGCAATCCAAGCCTTTGCCTGGATTGCGGATGTGGAATGATAGAATGTCTCTTTGGAATGGCAATGACATCCTTTTTTGGCAGTCGTCTTACTGCAACTAATATGTACTGGCTTGCGATGAGGTGAACCTCCACTGGCCGTCTTGTTTCTCAAGAGTAAAACGCAAACGTAATCTCCAAGTGCCGCGACTGCCACCAAATACTGCCGCTGTCACGCGACTTTTGCCTGTCAGCGTTGCGGTGTTGCCCTTTATGGCGATGTCCATCTCTTCATGCTCTGCTGAATAATAGTTGAGCGTGCCATCGGCAATAGCACGGATATATTCTGCTTTCGACTGCCGCATGCCGGTCATGTGGATGAGCACAAAATCGTCGGCGTGGACGTGATTTAGTGTCACCGTGTCCTTAGCCACCATAGCCTCATACATTTCTCGGTAAAGGGCTTCTATTTGCTCTTTGTCCGTCTTTGCTTGCATGATTATTGTCGTCATTCCAAGAAACAGTATCGTAATAAGGCGGTTCATTAATGTGTAGCCTTGAGGTATTGTAAGTCTCCATACCAGTAGGATGCCGTACATCCACCGTCAATCAGAAAATCGGCACCGCTGATGAAACGCCCACGGCTTGACATCAGGAACTCTGCCAAATCTCCTACTTCATCAGGCGTTCCGGCTCGACGGGCGGGCATCCCCTCGATCATCTTCAGGTAGCCATCCTTGCGTGGACCATGAAGTTCGTCGTTGGCCAAGGGCGTGATGATGATGCCCGGGGAAATAGAGTTGATGGTAGCGCCTCGTCGTCCCCAACGGGTAGCCTCGTACATCACGCGAAGCACATTGCAACGCTTCGAGTATTGATAGGCTTTTAGCGTGTCGTTGATTTCCTTCAGGAATGGCAAATCCAACAGTTTGTCAACAGAAGTTGTGGCTAAGGCGTCGTTTTGTTCCTGTGGTAAGGCGGACAGACGATGACCGCTCTGTGAAGAGATAATCACACCTGAACCATCCTCGGCAATCACCTTTCCAAACTCCTCCAGCAGTACGCTTGTGCCATATAGGTCAACGCGAAGAATTTCTTCAACGGGAGCCTGCGAGGGTGACACGCCAGCGGCATTCACAACATTCGTTACAATACCCTTGCTGGTAGCGAACTCCACCAACTTCAGAATATCTTTCTTTGAACCAAGGTCACACTTGATGGTTGCGCACTCAAAGCCAGCATCCTCCACACTCGGCGGATGATTGCTTGCCCGATGCTTCCAGCACCCACCAAAACGGAAACTTGTTTCTTCATTTGTCGATGCTTATAATAGTGTACTTGCGGCTACCGAGGCCGATTTTCTCAGCATGTTCAACGGTGTGGATGCCGTGACGGCTCTCGATACGCTCTTTCATTGAAGCTACATCGTTGTCAGCGGTTTGTTCTTGACCAAGGACGAGGTCGATGCAGGCCTGGTCGAGGGCTACGGGGTCGGTGCTTGCCAAGATGCCCATGTCTTGCAGTGCCACAGGGGTGGGATTGCCGTTGCAGTCGCAATCGATGCTCATATTGTTCATGACATTGATATAGAGAACATTGCCCTTGAAGTAGTCGTGTACCGAAGCGGCGGCGTCGGCCATACATTCAAGAAACTTGTCCTGATTCTCAGGCTGGATGTAGTCCCAAAGATGGGTGTAATCCTCGCATTGGCCGTTGGTGTGGATGTAGGTCTTTCCGTTGCGCGAAGCCACGCCGATACTGGCGTTTTTCAGCACGCCACCGAAGCCGCCCATCTGGTGTCCCTTGAAGTGGGCGAGGTTGATCATGAAGTCATAGTTTTGGATGTTCTGTCCCACGATGTTGTAACGCATGTAGGTGGTATCGCGCACTGGGATTTTGATTTCGCCTTCGGCATCCATGATGTCCACGCCGCCGATGGTGTTGAAGCCGTGTTCCTCGATGACTTTCAGGTGGTCTTCGGTGAGCATGCGCTTGCCGGCGTAAGCAGTGTTGCACTCCACAATCTTGCCGTTCACCAACTGCACCAAAGGACCAATCAAGTCAGCCTTCAAGTGGTTATTGTTGCCGGCCTCACCGGTGGAGATTTTCACGGCCACACGGCCTTCGGCTTCTACGCCAAGATCCTTGTAGATGTTAATAAGTGCCTCAGGGCTGATTTCGCTGGTGAAATAGACTTTCGATATGTTTTCCATGTTGGGTGTTGTTGGTTCGGTTTGTTCCTGTTGTTCAGTTGTTGGATTGCCGTTTTTGTTTTGGCAGCTTGTGTTGGCCATCACCAATGCCATAGTGGTGAGAACCAAAAGTTTTCTTGCTTTCATATTCTCAAGTGTTTAGTTTGTTTTTAAAGACCCTTCAGCCATTTCTCAACCTTTGCCTTGCCTGTGCGGACTTCGTGCCCATAGATGCTGAACTCGCCCGTGACCTTGGCCTTCGGGAAGGCTTTCTTCACATCACTGGCGCAGGAAGCCAAGCCGCTGCCTTCGTGGGTGGTAAAAGGAATGACGGTCTTGCCGTCGAGGTTGATGTCCTTGAATAGGGTGAACATCACCTGCGGGTAGGTGCCCCACCACACAGGACCGCCGATGAAGACGGTGTCGTATTGGCTGAGGTCGGGGGCGGCGCCTTCGTAAGGCGGCAGCTCGCCCTTGTTGGCTTCTTCCTTGGCCAATTCGATGAGCGGCATATAGGCCATGCCGTCGTACTTGTGGGTGACGATCTCAAACTGGTCGGCACCTTTGATTTCAGTGATGTAGTCGGCCACGATCTTGGTGTTGCCGACCTCGATGTTGCCCACGCTGTAGTTGTCGCCCGCATGGGAGAAG
>ONKQ01000008.1 GCA_900318465.1 uncultured Bacteroidales bacterium | reverse complement strand
AATACAATCAAGTCCGTTGACTCGAAAAACAACCTATAAAAGACTAATTTTCAATTATTTCAAAGAACTCTTGACCCGTTTTTACGGGACAGCAATGACTTTTTACTTTAATACAATCCATTTGCTGCTGTTTGGGAGGAAAGACTACCGTGCTGATCTAATACGGCAAGTATATAAAAAATACATGGAAATTGCTGGTGATTTCCCTTCAAATGTTTATATGGAAAATGATGGGAATTTTGGTGCGTATAAGCTGATAGGAAAATATCCTGCTGTAGGGAGGTTGTATAAATATTACAATCTGCATAATGGGAGTCTGGTTCAAAGGTTGTTGAAGAAAGCAAAACGGTTGTTGAAGAAAGCAAAACGTTTATTATTCAAATGAAAAATCTTTGCATTATTCCTGCCCGTGGTGGAAGTAAACGTGTTCCACGAAAGAATGTGAAATCATTTTTGGGGAAGCCCATGTTGGCATATTCTATAGAAACTGCTCAAGAGACAGGCCTATTTGAGGAAATAATGGTTTCAACCGACGATGAGGAAATCGCAACGGTTGCACGCCAATATGGAGCAAACGTTCCTTTTATGCGATCCGCTGAAACCGCTGGCGATTATGCTACCACTGCAGATGTATTAAAAGAAGTGATTGCGGAATATCAAAAACGAGGTATAGAATTTGACAATTTCTGCTGCTTCTATGCCACGGCACCTCTTGTGCAGAGCAAGGATGTGGTTTCGGCTTTCGAACTATTGCAACAATCTAACTTTTCTTGTGTTTATCCAGTAGTTCAATTCTCTTATCCCATTTGGCGTTGTCTCGATCTTTCAGAAGATGGTACGATGAGTCGTCATTGGCCTGAATTTGAGAATAGTCGTAGTCAGGATTTGCCAAAAGAATATCACGATACGGGTACATTTTATTGGTACAAAACAAAAGAATGGTTGACGGGCAAAATCAAAATAGGAGGGATCGAGGTCGATGAAACTACTATTCAAGACGTTGATACTGAAACCGACTGGAAGTTGGCTGAGATGAAGTACGAACTCATGTACAAGAAATAACGCTTATGCCATCATACATTTGTCTAAAAAAGCAAGAACAACATCTTGGCAACTATTCCATTGTTCCGCTTCGCTACGAAGATCGTTTCGCCATCATGAAGTGGCGAAATGAACAGATATACCATTTGCGCCAGGCTTACCCTCTAACGGAAGAAGACCAGCAACGTTATTTCGACAATGTGGTGGCCAAGTTGTACGATAACCCTCAACCAGACCAGATTCTTTTCTCCTACATGGAGAAAGACATATGCGTTGGTTATGGCGGTTTGGTTCATATTAATTGGATTGATAACAATGCTGAAGTGTCATTCATAATGGATACAAGGCTTGAAAAAGAGTTTTTTGCTACGCATTGGTCCAATTATTTGACCATGTTGAAAGAGGTCGCTTTCAATGACCTTGGCTTGCATAAAATATATACATACGCTTTCGATTTGCGTCCACAACTCTATGATGTGTTGGAAACAAATGGCTTCACTCGGGAGGCGACACTTAAGGAGCATTGCTTTTTTAATTGTGAATATAAAGATGTGGTGATTCATTCTCTTAGAAATGACTCTTATCAGATTGTTAATTATACGGATTGCACTATTGAACAATTGCGTGAAATCCTTGCGTTGCGGAATGATGACCGTGTGAGATTTTGGATGGTGAATCCTGATCTAATTTCCGAAGAGAGTCACTTCAAGTTCGTCGATAGACTGAAAAATGATGTAAATAGGCTCTATTTTGCCATATTTAAAAATGGTATGTTGGTGGGCACTTACAATCTTACCAATGAAGGGAATGGTGTGTGGGAAAGGGGAATCATCGCAGCTCCTTCCACACATGGAACAGGGCAAACGGAACAATGGGAACAACAAATCCTCCGTGGTTTATCAAAATATGGTATCAAAGCCGTTACAGCTAAAGTGAAACTGGATAATCTTAGATCCATTAAATATCATGAGAAGTTGGGCTATCAAGAACATGGTCGGGATGACGATTATTTGTACTTATTGTTGACATTATCATGAGCAAAACATTTATCATAGCAGAACTCTCGGCCAATCATAACGGCAGCAAGCAGATTGCTATGAATACGATCAGAGCGGCAAAGGAAGCGGGTGCTGATGCAGTCAAATTGCAAACCTATACGGCTGACACATTAACGTTGAATTGCGACGCTCCTGATTTCCGTTTGGGGAAGGGACTCTGGGAAGGAGAGACCTTTTACACACTTTATCAAAAGGCATATACGCCTTGGGAATGGCACAAAGAAATCTTCCATGTGGCTAAAGAAGAAGGCTTGGTTTGTTTCTCTACCCCATTTGACAAAACTGCGGTGGATTTCCTCGAGGAACTCGGCAACCCTATTTATAAAATTGCCAGTTTTGAAATCACAGATATCCCGCTTATCAAATATATTGCTCAGAAACACAAGCCAATCATTCTCTCCACGGGCATCGCCATGGAAGAAGATGTCCGCCTCGCCTTGGATACGATTCGTGGCGAAGGTTGCGAAGATATCACGCTGCTCAAATGCACTTCGGCCTATCCGGCTCCTATCGAAGATGCCAACTTGTTGACAATTCCTGATATGAAGCAGCGATTTGGCGTAAAAGTAGGCTTGAGCGACCATACCGAGGGTTGTGTAGTTCCAATGGCTGCAGTAGCCTTGGGCGCTGAAGTGGTGGAGAAACATTTCATTATTGACCGTTCGATAGGCGGACCAGATAGTGCATTCTCAATGGAGGCACCTGAATTTAAAGTTATGGTGGATAGTATTCGTCAGGTTGAAAATGCTTTGGGAGAAGTGAAATATCCAACCAATCCTTCCGAGATAAAAGGGAGAGACTATTGCCGATCGTTGTACGTTGCAGAGGATGTAAGAGCTGGAGAGGTTTTTACGGAAAGGAATGTTCGTAGTGTTAGACCGGGATATGGCTTGCATCCCAAATACCTGGATGAAATCCTAGGGAGAAAGGCTGCCCGTAGTTTAATGAAAGGTGAGCGTTTTGGTTTTGATTGTATTGAAACTGCCCATTGGAAAGATGAAAGTTAAGGTTGTCTATTATGGCTCTATTTATGATAGGAATGGTGCTGCAAAAGTGGTAAGGACATTTGCAGATCAAAGGCAATTGTTTTTTGCTTATTGTGGACATGATGTTATGGTTTTTGATAAGTCCTGTTCAGAATCTGTTTACAAAGGATCGGAAAACGAGGTGAAACTTGGATCTTCTCTGCTTTATTCCATAAAGCGAAAAATAAAGACCGTTCTTGGCAATACTATAATGGAAAAATACAGAAATTCCTATTTTGGTACTAAACGATTGCTTGAGCGTGCATGTTGGGTTGAAAAAGGAAGAAATACCATAGATAGATACTTTAGTCAAAGTTTTGATGATGATGCGATTATCTTTCATGACATTTTTACTTGTTGGGCTTATTTTGATTACTGCAAAAGAAACAAACTTGAGCCGAAAAAGGTTATTTTAGTTCTTCATACTAATGGGGAAATGTTCAAGATGGCGCTTATCAATTTTCCAAACATTAATGGAACGAGGTACCATAAAGTCATGAACAAAAGAGCGGAAGTCTGTTATAGATATGCTAAAAGGATAGTATTTGTTTCAGAAGGGTCGGCTAAAGTTTTCAAGCAGCAATATCCTGTCTATGCTGAAAAGGTGAATGTTGTTTATAATGGTATTGAAGACATGTCCATAAGTCCTGTTTTTGATGGAACTGTAAAGATGGTAACGGTTGGGACAGTTGGTAGGAGAAAAAACCAAATTTTGCTATTAGATTGTTTAAAAATAATCAGGAAACACTGTGATGCAACATTGACAGTCATAGGAGGAGGCCCTTCGTTGGAAGAATGTAAACAACGGGCAAAGGAGTTAAAGTTGGATCAATGGGTGTCTTTTCTTGGTTCTATGGACGGTGTTGCAAATGAATTGACAAAGTGCAATTTGTTTGTGATGTCATCTTTAGACGAAGGCTTGCCTATAGCGGCTATTGAAGCTCTTAGAGCGAAGCTTCCTGTAGTTTTGACTGATGTCGGCGGCTGTAGGGAGTTGATAGAGGATAATGGATATTTGGTGCAACCAAACGTTGATGAGATAACGGATGCCGTCATAGATTTCGGTAAGGATGTCGAAAAACAGAAGAAGATGTCAGAAGCCTCGTATAGGCTGTTCAAGGGAAAATTTACATTAGATTCTATGATAAGAGGCTATTCAAGGATAATAGATGATATGTTTCATTAAACCAAAACGAAATGCAATACGCTCCCGTTCTCATTCCTACATTGAATCGCTATGAACATTTAAAGAAGTGCTTGGAGTCTTTGTCGCATTGTACATGGGCCGACCAGACGGAAATATACGTTGCACTGGATTATCCGCCTTCTGAGAAGTATGTGGACGGTTGGAAAAAGAATAAAGAGTTTCTTGAGAACTGCGGTGATATGGGTTTCAAAAAAATACATCTCATTGAGCGAGAGGATAATTATGGGACGTGGAACCCTGGCGATAGAGGCAATATGGCTTGTCTGTTTCGCGATATAATGAAGCATTATGACCGATTCATCGCCACGGAAGATGACAATGTGTTCTCGCCTGCATTCCTTGAGTATATGAATAAGGGATTGGAAAAATTTGAGGATGATGACAAGGTGTTGAACATCTGTGCTTTTCGATGGTATTTTCCATTGAAGGACGGAGGGAACACTTTTTTCCGTTCAGGTGTGAGTTGTACGCCATGGGGTATGGGATATTGGACTAAGAAACAAAAAACCATTCCGAAATTAGATTATAAATGGTTCCGTAAACATTTGAGTATTGGTAATTTGCTAAAAATATACAGGAACAATGGCCCTGCTTTTGTGAACTTATTTGTGGAGCTTTCCAATTCTCATCAATCTCATGCTACAGTTATAGACCAACACATGGCTGTGTATATGACTTTGGCCAATAAGCATCAGATCATTCCGATTGAATCATTGGTGAAAAATATTGGTCTTGACGGCAGTGGTATGTCAATGTCGGCAAATAATGAAGAACTGCAAGATTTGTATGATAGCATCCCTACGTCTCAGGACATTCATTTTGATTTCATAGGAACAGGCTATGAATACTATGAATACAACAAGAATCTTTATATTAAAGAACGAAATTGGAATTCGAAGAAGTATTATTTCATTCATTTCATAAAGAAATTGATTCGTTTGGTAAAGTATTGGTAATCAATGAATTAAGAGAATATGTCAACTGCAATAGAATTCAACAATATTAGCAAATTATACCGCTTGGGTTTAGTGTCAAGTGGTACCTTAAGCAACGACCTGAAACGGTGGTGGACGATGAATATTCTCCATAAGGAAGACCCGTTCATGAAAGTGGGTTCTATCAACGATCGCTCCAAGGCTGCCGACAGCGAATACGTCTGGGCTTTGAAGGATATTGACTTCAAGGTGGAACAAGGTGATGTGGTGGGTATTATCGGAAAGAATGGCGCGGGGAAAAGTACATTATTAAAACTATTATCTCGTGTTACGGGACCTACTACAGGTGCTATAAAAGCTCGAGGGCGCATTGGGGCATTGCTTGAAGTGGGTACGGGTTTTCATTCTGAACTTACAGGTCGTGAGAATATATATATGAATGGAAGTATTCTTGGTATGACCAAGACGGAAATCACTCGAAAACTGGACGAGATCATTGGTTTTTCAGGGTGTGAGCGTTACATAGACACCCCAGTGAAACGTTACAGCAGTGGTATGATGGTACGCCTCGGATTCGCTGTGGCAGCCCATCTTGATCCGGAGATTTTGGTTGTGGATGAGGTACTTGCCGTGGGTGATGCCGAATTCCAGAAAAAAGCCATTGGTAAGATGCAAGATGTTTCGAAGGGTGAGGGGAGAACGGTATTGTTTGTGAGTCATAATATGGGGTCAATAGCTCGTTTATGTACAAAAGGTGTTGTGCTTAATAAAGGGAGTGTGGCTTTTCAGGGGACACAGACACAAGCAATTGATTATTATTTGAATCTTGATTATAAAAAGAGTGTTGTTTATGAAGCAACTGTTTCTAAGCCAATTCAGGTGTGTTGTGCAAAGGTCTTGAACAACGAGGGGAAGTTGACTTCGCAATTCTTTACAACTCATAAAGTAGAAATAGCTATTTCGACTCATAATTCAAGCAACAAGGATATACGGGGTAATTTTGCAATAGTGAATAGTATTGATCAGGAGATTATGGTTGAACGCTTTGATGTTCCAAAAGGGGATCATGATTTTTTGATTTGTTTTGACGCAAGTAAGATGTTGCCGGGTGTTTATAGTATTTCACTTGCATTAGACACTTATGGCGTGGCAGTATATGATTTGTTAGACCACGTGGTTACTTTTGACTTGATAGATATAGGTGAGAAATATTCAATATCTAGAGATACAAATAACGGAATAGTATCTTCATTTGTGAAAACTGAGATGTTGAGATAAGTTGATATATTGAATGTTATAATGTCGGGTTTGTTGAAAAAAAGCAAAGTATGACTTCTGTGAAAAGGGTATTGTTTTTATCCACACATGATAAAGATGGCGGAGCAACGGCATGGTTTATGAATCTGGCACAGACGCTTCATAATTCTGGATATGAAGTGGAAATGGTGGTGAAATATAAGCATACAGATGTGTCATTTGTCTACCAGATTCCGCTTCCTCCCACAATGAATAAGTGGCAACGCTTAATGAATTTGTTTTTTGGGAAAAAGGACAAACGAGATGTCTTTTTCGAGTCGAATCCGAATTATGCTTTTTTCCCAAACGAAACGGAAATGTCTGCTGTTGTTCCTGTTGAGCATATCAAGAGCACTTGCCGTTTCGTGCCAGAGGTAATAATATCGGGCTTGGTATATGGATTGGCTAATACGGAAACATTGCGACAGTTACATGAATTCTGGAAAGTGCCTGTATATATGACAGCTTTTGATGCAAATGTCTATACAGGTGGTTGCCATGTGCTTTGGGAATGCGAGAAGTACCGAAAAGATTGTGCCGATTGTCCAGGGGTTGGGAACATGGAGCGTCGAAAGGAGATTGCAAATTCTTTTGCCATCAAATCTAAAAATATCAAGGCAGCAGATATTGGAGTCATGTATGCTAGTCCTTGGTCACTTCATAATGCGTCTCAGTCGGCGTGTTTTAAGGATGGTCGAAAACTTGATATTGGAATGTGTATAGACACGAGCCTTTTTACCAACAAAAACAGAAATATTGCGAAGCAAATATTTGAAATACCTTGTGATGCGAAGGTGATTTTTACGGGTTCTACCGACGTGCGCGACAAGCGCAAAGGCGTAAATTGCTTTTTTGACTCTTTGTCTGACTTATGGGAATCATTGGATGCTTCAATAAGAGATAGGGTCTATGTGCTCGTCGCAGGTCATAAAGTGGAAACATTGCGTAAGCAAATGAGCGAATTACCACAGTTTCATTATGCTTGTATTGATTTCATTTCCGACACCCGTTTGCTTTCGTTGGCTTATCAAGCTTCAGATGTATTTGTATGTCCGTCATTAGAGGATGCTGGGCCTATGATGGTAGCGGAATCGCTTTCCTGTGGAACGCCTGTCGTTGGTTTTCCTGTTGGGCTGATGTTCGATCAATCGTATGTGAAAAATGGGGTTACTGGATATGTGGTGAAAGCAAAATCAAAGAAGGAACTGTCGGAGGCGATTTCTAAGATTATTATGTTGGATGGCGTAGAATACGCTAAAATGTCATTGGCATGTCGTGATGTTGCGGTAAAGAGCCTTTCTCAGGCAAAATTTGTAAATAATTTTGATGAGTTTGTAAAATGCTTAGGCAAATAGTTGAATATAGAGCAAATAAGATTCTGTATAATTTTATAGTTTCGAATCAATTGCTGGGAATAGCTGTGCTACCGGTTAATATTTGCTCGGATGTGGTTGATACTTTGATGTGTGCGGGGATGCAAGTGCGTTATGTGGACATTTCTCCCTGTACTTTCTGTATGGATGAGGAAGAAGTCATGGCATGGGTTGATAAGGCGAAATTGGTTCTTTATGTACACACTTATGGCATTGAGAATAATCCAGATGATTTTTTCAAGAGGATTAAGGAGAGGAATTCGGATGTTGTAATTGTGGATGACAGATGTTTGTGCATTCCGCAACAAGTGAAACATAGTTGTGCGGATGTCGTATTGTTCAGTACTGGAGCAAAAAAAATGATAGATTTGGGCTCGGGAGGGATGGGTTATATTTGTGATAAATGGAATTATGAAAATGTTCATGAGCCATCTGGATTGCTTCTGGATTTGGATTATAAGGTTGACAAGAATTGGTTTAATGACCAATATCAAATCAGCATGTCTCATAAAATGAGATTAAACGATATTTATAGAAAGAATCTTCCTAAAAAGATACAGTTTCCTCAAAACTATCAAAAATGGCGCTTTAATATTATGGTGGAGAATAAAAATAGAGTTTTGCAGGCGATTTTTGAGGATGGCTTGTTTGCTAGTGGGCATTACAAACCCATGGAGAGTGGCTTTAAAATGGCAGATTCCCTTTATAAACATGTAATAAATCTGTTTAACGATCGTTATTATTCAGAGGAACAGGCCATACGAACTTGTGAAATCATAAACAATCTGAATTGATTATGAAAATGTCGATAATAACAATCAATCTTAATAATGCTGATGGCTTGCGAAAAACCATGATGTCAGTAATCAATCAGACTTTCAAGGGTTTTGAATTCATAGTTGTTGATGGCTCTTCTACTGATGGTTCAATTGGTGTCATCCAAGATTGTCTTAGTTGTGCAGATAAAAGAATGAGAGCAAGATGGGTTTCGGAGTTAGATTCGGGGATATATAATGCCATGAACAAAGGTATTAGGATGTCATCGGGAGAGTATTTGCTGTTTCTTAATTCTGGAGATTGTTTAGCTGACAATGAGGTTTTGGATATAGTAAAGAATAAATTGATAAAAGATATTGTTGTTTGCAGATGCAATGTTCTTGAGAATGGAATAATAGTATGGTCCTATATTCCTAAAGAGATATACACATTTGGCACAATTTATTTCTATGGCATCGCCCATCAGTCAACTTTTATAAGAAAAAGTGTCTTCGAGAGATTCGGCATATACGACGAGTCGTATAAATACAATGGAGATATTGAATTTTGGTATCGTGCAATTATTGACAATAAGGTTTCTACTCAAGCATTGAATACAGTGATTTCAAATTATAGCCTTGGTGGGGTTTCGGATGTTTTGAAGAATAATCCCGAATTTGTGTATGAGCACAAGCGTATTTTGTCTAATCCTGCCTATGAGAAATTCATTGATGATTATGAACAATGGGCTAAAGACCGTGAATGGATTGCCAAATATAGAATAATAGAAAAGTATTCTCCGATTATTCGCTGGTTAATAGTCTTGGAGAAAGTTAAACGGAGATTCCATAAGGTTTTTTTGATAGCTTGTTTGTTTTTATGTCCATCCTTTTCGTAACTCATTATTCTGGTTTCTATGGCGCGAACAAGTCATTGCTGACGCTCATGGTTATGTTGCGTGAGCGACATGGAATTAAGCCTATTGTGTTGCTGCCTTGCATGGGACAAATGTGTACTGCATTGATAAAGGAAGGCATTCCGTATAAAGTGTTTCATTATTATTGGTGGGTCAACAACAATCATGGTTTTTTTCAGTGGATACTAAATAAACGCAAACAAATAGTCAACCTAAAAAGGTTAAATAAAATATGCAAGCTGTATGAGGGGGAAAATATCGACCTGATTTATACAAATAGCATTTGTGTAAATGTGGGTTATCTTATGGCTAGACGTTTGAGGGTTCCTCACATTTGGCAAGCTCGTGAGAGTTTAGTACAGTTTTCACTTTCACTTTCACTTTCACTTTCACTTTCAATATGGTCGTCGATGGTTAATAAGAAATATATTCTCATTAGTGACTATATGATGGAATACTATAAACGATATTTGCCGAACGATAGGATGGTTAAGGTGTATAATGGAGTGGATTTGCCTAAAAATGTTTTTGGTAGAAGAAACAATATCATCAATGGTAGACTTCAGATAGGCTGTATGGGTATTTTAAGCGAACAGAAAAACCAATTGGAACTCCTGAAAGCGCAAGCGTTATTACACAAAGAAGGTGTTGATGTGGAGACTTGGTTCATAGGTTCCGCTAAAGCTGATTATACACCTATTCTTCAAGATTTTATTAAAACCAATGATTTGCACCAAATAGCACATATTGTTGGTCATCAAAATGATGTGTTTCCATTATTGCGGCAAATGAATTTGGGTGTGGTTTCTGCCCATGACGAAGCTTTCGGACGCGTCACCGTTGAATTTATGTTGATGCGAATGCCAGTCGTGGCCAGCCGTTCTGGGGCCAACACGGAATTGGTGGAATCTGGAGTGACGGGCGAGGTTTATGAGTTGGGTGATGTGAAGGCTCTTGCCCAAGCCATCAAAATGTATGTGGAAAAACCAGAATTGTTGGAAGAGCAGGGCGCAAAGGCGGAACGGAAAGCAAAAGAAGAGTTTTCTGCCGAACGAAATGCAGATCTTATATTTGAACAAATTAATCAAGTGACAACAAAATAAATTATGTGTGGAGTATCAGCTGTATTCAGATATGAGCACCTTAAAGAGCAAGATGCCATCAAACTAAAACGCATGAATGACCAGATGCGTTACCGTGGACCTGATGAAGAGGGTTATTGGTCAGACGATAGATGCGCTATAGGGCAAGTGCGTCTTTCCATCATTGGTTTGGATAATGGCACCCAACCCCTTTTCAATGCGGATAGATCTGTGGTTCTTGTTTGCAATGGTGAGATATATAATTATGTCGAGTTGAAACAGGAACTTGCATCGAAAGGCATGACTTTGCAAACTGATACGGATACAGAGGTGATATTGCCCTTGTATGAATTGTATGGAACGGATTGTGTAAAGCATCTGCGTGGCATGTTCGCTTTTTGCCTTTATGATGTCAGGCATAGTCAGCTTTTCGTTGCTCGAGATAGGATAGGAGAAGAACGTATTTATTATGCTGAAGTCCCAGGCGGTGTGGTGTTCTCCTCAGAGCTAAAGGCTATACTGAAGGAATATATCGCAGAACCGCAACTGAATGTAGAGGCTTTACTCGCCCCCATCCGTTTCACAGGTGGAATCAATCCTCGTGATACTTTTGTGGAGCAAATCAAGCGGGTGCAACCGGGTGAGATGATAACGGTCAATGACAATGGACTGAAACGCAGGTTTTATTGGCAACGCAGACGTACCTATGATTTTGGCGGTACGCTTCAGGAAGCAAAGCAAGAAACGCTACGATTGATGCAGGAAGCTGTGGATATTGAAATGCGTAGTGATGTTCCCGTTGCAGTGATGCTCAGTGGAGGTGTGGACAGCAGTGCCGTAGCGGCATTGGCTAAACGAAATGGTCGTGAAGTGCATACAATAACTACTGGCTATTCGGGTAGACATGCCGAAGACGAGCGCGCTGTCGCCCGCAGGTTCGCTAAAGAGCAGGGCTTTATATATCATGAATTGGAAATGTCCGAAAGTGATTATGTTGACAGTTTCGACGAACTTACGGCATATTTGGATGAGCCTATGACTGACTCTACTGCCATAGCACAATGGGCCATGTTCAAAAAAGTGAAGGAACTTGGGTTCAAGGTCTTGCTAGGTGGTATGGGAGGCGATGAATTGTTTTATGGCTATCCAGCCTGGAACCTATTGGGGGATTCCCTCCATTTGCGCCGCGAACATGAGTCCATTTTTCCTTGGAAAGGCAAAGAGAAGAAATTGCAATGGCTGAAATTTATGTCTCATAATCTGAAATGGGTGCTTTTTGCAGGATATCCTCACAAGCTTGAAGACAGAGCATACGGTTGGTGGATTCATGATGATTACTATCGGTTTATGGAAAATGCCAAATTAACTCTTGGGAAAGAAACAGTCCTATTGAATGATTATAAGTTCAGCATATATAAAGGATTTCCGATTTATCCCTATGGCAAGGAAGTGGATATGATATATGATACCGCTATTGATACGGTGATGACCCAAGCTTATCTTTATCTTTCGGATCGTCTTTCTATGGGTAACTCTTTGGAGGTTCGTTCTCCTTTGCTTGATTATCAACTTGTTGAACATGTTATGTCGTTGCCGTTGGAGTATAAATATGTGAAAGGGCGTCCGAAACAATACATGAAGGATGTGCTTGCTGGAATTGTGCCCGATTACATTTTATATGCACCCAAGCGAGGATTCACGTCACCTAATTCATTTGTGTATCATGTGGCACAACAGTATGACTATAAGTGTTTTACTTCGGATTTTAAGTTTTACAATTCTGTTTTGGCAGATAAAGTGTTAAGTTTACTATGGAAGTAGCAAATTGTGCGCCGATTATAGTTTTTAATTATAATCGTCCCAGTCATAGTGAACAGACATGGGAAGCTTTAAGTAGAAATATTTATGCTTCAGAATCTGATTTGTATCTCTATTGCGATGGCCCTCGGGTATCAGCTACCAGTGAACAAAGGAGTGTAATACAAAAGGTTCATGATTTGGCTCAAGAGTATGCACTAAAGGCCAAAAAAGAAAGGAAATTCAAAAATGTATATGTGGTGGCATCATCATCCAATAGAGGATTGGCTGGTAGTATCATCAAAGGCGTAACAGATGTGATTAACCAATACGGAAAAGTTATTGTTGTTGAAGATGATCTGGTGACCTCTCCTTTCTTTTTAAAATACATGAATCTTGCTTTGGAATTTTATGAAGCTCATCCTGCTGTTTTTTGTGTATCTGCCAATCGTCCTCCTCTTAGTAAGTTTCAAATACCTCCAGATTACGAATATGATGTGTTTGTCAGCTTGATGGCTTTTTCTACTGGGTGGGGTACTTGGAAAAACAGATGGGAGAAGGTGGACTGGTCGATGGCATATTATGATGAATTGTGCAAACATAAGTATCAAATTGAGGCGTTCAATCGTGGCGGAGATGTTATGATGAAGTATTTGTCATTGCAGCATGAGAAAAGAATTGATTCTTGGGCAATAAGGTTTAATTATGCAATGTTTTCTCAGCATTGTGTGGCTATTTTGCCCTGTTCGTCTTATGTGGATAATATCGGCTTTGATGGAACAGGCGTTCATAGTGGTACCAATGCATCTGACTTTCATAATGATTTAACACAATCAGTTGCAAATCCTCGATTCCTTGAAGTTGTTTATGAGGATTCTCGTATTATTAATCAGTTTGCAAGTTATTATGCCATTAAACGGTTGCCACTGTGGAAAAGGATTGTAAATCGTATTAGCAGAATGGTTTCAGGGGGGTCTTTGTTTCTGAAAAAGAAGGTTTATGTATAGAAAATCCAAATAGAAATCAATTGTTGCTAAATTATAAGAGGTGAAAGATTTAGAGTATTAAAGGATGAAAATTTCAATAATTCATAAGGTAAGGTAAAAAGTTGTCACGTAGCAATAAAGTTTTTATTATGCAAAAACTAGCCATCATAGGAGCCTCCTATCTCCAATTGCCGTTGGTAAAAAAAGCGAAGGAAATGGGATTGCATACCATTTGTTTCGCTTGGGCTGAAGGCGCGGTTTGCAAAGATGAAGCCGACGAGTTCTTTCCGATTTCGATAGTGGAAAAGGAACAAATTCTTGAGGTGTGCCGAGAAAAGCAAATTGATGGGATTTGCACCATTGCTTCCGATGTGGCAGCACCAACGGTGGCGTATGTTGCCGAAAAGATGGGGCTGGTTGGCAACACATACAATGTGGCTTTGCGAGCCAACAACAAGTATCTGATGCGGCAAGCGTTTTCATCCGCAGGAATACCCTGCCCTGCTTATCAAAAGATTACTGCATACGGACAGTTGGATTCAAAGGCGTTGCCATTTCCTGTAATTGTTAAGCCGACAGACCGTTCTGGTAGTTTGGGTATTGCAAAAGTTGGACGGCTTGAAGATTTACAATCCGCCGTAGAAGTGGCTTTGAATTGCTCTTTCAAACACGAGGCCATTGTTGAGGAATATGTTGAAGGTCGTGAAATCAGTGTGGAGTTCATTTCATATAAAGGCGTGCATTATCCGTTGCAAATTACGGATAAGGTGACAACCGGTGCGCCGCATTTTGTTGAATTGGAGCATCATCAGCCAGCCGATTTCACAAAGGAACAACACGTCCGGATTTATGATTTGACGAAAAAAGCCTTGGATGCCTTGGGCGTGACCAATGGAGCCTCTCATTCCGAATACAAGATCACAACGGATGGTAGAATATATGTAATGGAAATAGGCGCCCGTATGGGAGGTGACTTCATTGGTAGCGATTTGGTACAGCTATCCACCGGATACGACTTTCTTAAAGGTGTAATCGATGTGGCTTTGGGAAACTTTGAAGAACCCGTATTTGGTGAGCGTCATTTCGCAGGTGTTTATTTTTTGTGTGAAGAAACAAAACATTTGCAAACTATTATAAAAGAAGCAAAAATGCCCCAAGTAGTTCGTGCTGAGATAACAGACGAGGCTTTGCGGCCCGTGAAATGCAGCGCGGATAGGAGTGGGTATTTGATTTATCAGGGAAGCAAAAAACTGGACTTATGAAAAGACCTCTGTTTTCAGTAGTATCTCCTGTGTATAAAGCCGAGAAGATTGTGCCTGAATTGGTTCGTCGCATTACGGATAGTATAAAAAGCATTTCTGAAGACTATGAGATTGTGTTAGTGTGCGATGGATCACCCGACAATTCTTGGCTTGCTATTAAAGAGGAATGTGCCAAGGACGAAAAGGTCAAGGGTATTAACCTCTCACGTAATTTCGGACAACATTATGCCATTACTGCTGGAATGAGATATGCCAAAGGTGAATGGATTATTCTGATGGATTGTGATTTGCAAGACCCACCTGAGGAAATACCTAGGCTGTATGCTAAGGCACTTGAAGGATACGACATAGTGCAATCTCGGAGAATCAATCGTAAGGATGGATTCTTCAAACGTCTTTCCTCTAAAGTGTTTCATATTGTATTTGACTGGTTTAGTGGTATGAAAACGGATAGCACGATTAGTAATTTGGGGATTTATAACAGGAAAGTCATAGATGCATTTAATGGAATGAAAGAAACGTCGCGTTCGTTTGGCACTTTGCTTTCGTATGTGGGATTCAATAAGTGTACCATAGATGTTGAACATAGGGTACGCTACGAAGGCAAATCGTCTTATTCGTTTAGCAAGTTGATGAAACTGATGTTTGATGTTACCATTTCTAATAGCAACAAGCCATTAAGGATTATCACGGGAATTGGCTTCGTGTTCTCGTTTTTGGCATTTATGTTGGCGTTGTATAATGTTGTGGCATATTTTGTCGGAATCAACAATCTTCAGGGTTTCACTACAACGGTGTTTTCCATTTGGTTTATGGGAGGTCTACTAATGATGGTCCTTGGAGTGTTGGGTTTATACATCGGAAAGATATTCAACCAAGTAAAAGAACGTCCATTGTTTATAGTGGATGAAGTTGTTAACATAAATGAGAATGAATCTGAAAAATGAATAGTGTTTTGAAACAAAGAGTTATTCTTTTTGGCGCGACAGGTACTGTAGGAGCTTACGCCGCCATTGCTTTACAACAGTCAGGTTATGAAGTGATTGCCGTGGGAAGAAGAAAAAATGACAATGGCTTTTTTAAGGAGCACGGAATGCAGTATATAAGTATGGATATTACGGATAATAAGGCTTTCAAGGTGTTGCCGCAAGAGAATGTGTATGCGGTAATTCATTTGGCCGGAGCCATTCCCGCAAGAATGCAGGGTTATAATCCGCAAACCTACATTGACTCCGTTATGACTGGTACGTTGAATGTGCTTGACTATTGTGTGTTTGTGTCTGCCGACCGGATTGTGTTTGCCCAGTCTGTTGCAGATGTTTCATATCTTTATGGAAACAATGCATTGATTCCTGCTGATGTCGAACAGCATTTCCCATTGAATGATGACCATAGCGTTTATTCCATCTGCAAAAATGCAGCGGTTAATTTGATTGAGCATTATTTTGTGAAATATGGGTTGAAGAGGTTCGTACTCAGATTTCCGAACATATATGTCTATCACCCCAATCCATTTTATTTTTTTGATGGTAAAAAACGATGGCAGTCATATCGCTTGTTAATTGAAAGAGCAAAGAAGGGACTCCCAATAGAATTGTGGGGTAATCCAAACTTACAGAGAGACATCGTGTATGTAAAGGATTGTGTCCAGATAATTGTAAAATCGTTATCGGCAGTGGTGGATGGTGGTATGTATAATGTTGGTACGGGAATTGGAACTACAATGAAAAAACAGATAGAAGGAATAATAGATGTATTTTCAGCAGCTTCCCATCGTTCTTTGATAATTGAATGCCCCGATAAACCTGATACGGCAAGTTATATTATGGACATCTCCAAAACGTTAAACGAGTTGGGATACGAACCGCAGTTTGATTATATTACATATTTGTTAGATATGAAAAAAGAGATGGAAATAGAGCCCTTTAGAGATTTATGGGGAAGAGAATCCGACTTCTTTTCAGGGGTGTTGGAATGAAATAGAAATTGTCTGATAGTTTTTCAATAATTGTTTAGATAATTATGGCAAGTCCTTTGCAATCCACCTCGCTTTTATTGGCGTGAACCTCATTTACGCCTGCAAGAGCACCTTCACTAAGATGGCTTCAAAATGATTTGTTTTTTTTGGGGGGGGGTGCAAGACATATAAACGTATTTTATGGAACGGTTTTTCAACACGGCAGGCCCGATAAAGCCTGAATTGCACTACAATATCGACCCGCTGAAGCGTTTCGACTTGGAGGAGCTTTTGCTGCTTGTTCGGCAGCAGAAATACTTCGTGTTGCACGCTCCAAGGCAAACGGGTAAGACATCCTGCTTGCTGGCTCTCCGCGATTATTTGAACGCGCGTGACGAGTTTGTTGCCGTGTATGCCAATGTGGAAGGGGGACAGGCACTGCGTAATGATGTGGAAGGTGTAGTGAGTGGGGTCTGTTCTGTCATTGCCGGAGCTTTCGATTCGGTGATGAATACCAAGCGTTATTCCGCTTTGGCTTTGGAAAACGATCAGGTTCCGGCATCGAACCGGCTATCGAGTTTTCTTACACTATTGTCGGAAGATGTGCAAAAGCCTATCGTGTTGTTCATAGACGAGATTGACGCTTTGGTGGGCGACAGTTTGGTGAGCGTGCTGCGCCAGATCCGCTCGGGCTATGCCTCTCGCCCTCAGCAGTTTCCCCAATCAATTGTTTTGTGTGGTGTACGTGATGTGCGCGATTATCGTATCGTGCTTTCCAACCAGGACATCGTGACGGGCGGATCGGCGTTCAACATCAAGGCGAGGTCTTTGAATTTGGGCAATTTCACCAAGGATGAAATCCGCGAGCTGTATTTGGAACACACCAAAGCGACTGGCCAAGAGTTCGACGAAGCCTGTTTCCCGATGGTTTGGGAGGCGACGGAAGGCCAGCCCTGGTTAGTGAACGCTTTGGGCTACGAGGTGACGATGGAGATGCGCGAGAACCGCGACCGCAGTATCAGGATTATCCCAGAGATGATATACAAGGCCCAAGAGAACATCATCTACCGCAGGGAAACCCACATTGACATACTGATTGACAAGCTGCGCGAGGAACGTGTGCGCCGCGTGATTGGCCCGATATTGGCCAACGAAGAGGAAGCCGACGAGTCCATCATCCCTTCGGACGATGTCCAATATGTAATCGATATGGGGCTTATCAAGGTGGAGAGGGGAAAACCGCGCCGCATCGCCAATGGCATATATAAGGAGATCATTCCCCGAGAACTGACTTGGACGACACAAACGGGACTTACTGAAGATTCGCTGTGGTATATGAACCCCGACAACAGCATCAATATGGAGAAACTGTTGCTTGACTTCCAGCAGTTTTTCCGTCAAAACGCGGATGCTTGGATAGAGAAGTTCGACTATAAGGAGAGCGGCCCGCAGTTGCTGTTGCAGGTTTTCTTGCAACGGGTGGTGAACGGTGGCGGCTACATCGACCGCGAATACGGTTTGGGCCGAGGCCGCACCGACCTGCTCATCCGCAAACCCCTGACCGACCATTACGGAGGTCCGATACAGCGCATCGTATTGGAGCTGAAAATCAAACGCAACAGCATTGAAAAGACCATCAACGACGGCTTGCGTCAGACGTGGGAATATATGGATAAAGCCGGCGCGATAGACGAAGGCCATTTCATCATCTTCGACCGTACACCTGGCAAGCCTTGGGAGGAGAAAATCTGGCACGAGGAGCGGGAATACGAAGGTAGGAAGATTATGGTTTGGGGAATGTAAGCTGCAAGTCTTGGAATAACGCTCTGGAAATGTTTAGATCTTTTCGAGTCTATGCTGCCCTCATTGGTGTGAACCTCATCTACGCTTGTACGTCCATCTTCACCAAGATGGCTTCGAGGCAAGAAATGCTGTCGTGGCCTTATCTGCTGTGGATTGCGGGCGCGGTAGGAGTGATGGGTATTTATGCTCTGTTGTGGCAGCAGGTGCTGAAACGCATTGAGCTTTCCACCGCATATATGTTCAAAGGGACAGGGCTGATTTTCGGATTGCTCATCGCTTGGGCGTTGCTTGGCGAGCAAATCACTTCGAACAACATCATTGGCGCGGCAATCATCATCATAGGGATAGCCTTGTTCGCCAAGGCATAATGAAAACGGGTATGTTATACTATTTTCTTTGTGTTTGTTCGGTATTGGCTGCCGCAGGTGCGCAGATGCTCCTGAAAAAAGGAGCTACGTTATCCTATCCTAACATTGTCAGGCAATACCTTAACCCCTGGGTGATGGGCGGCTATGTTATTATGGGTGTCTCTTTGTTGCTCAACATCTTCTGCCTGAGCCGAGGCGTTCAAGTGAAAGAGATTGGCGGCATCGAATCTTTGAGTTATCTTTTTGTTCCTGTGCTTTCGTGGGTGTTTTTCAAGGAGAGAATCACTTGGCGGAAGGCAGGGGCGATTGCGGTGATAATGGTGGGAGTGGTTGTGTTTTTTATGTAACAATGGTTTGAAACTATTTTAATATTTAATAAAGAAATTAATAAAGAAAAATGAATAAAACTTTGCGATTTGTAGTTTCTCATACGGATGTAATCGTCGTCTGTTTATTTATGTTGTTGTCCTTTGCATATGTTATGTTTGGAATTGCTGATGGTTCTGACTTGCCTTCACATGCCCAAGGAGCGAAAAATATGCTTGAAAATAACCGCCTGTTCGAGAGTAATTTCTTAATGTATTTTATGGTCAATTTATTGACGGGTTTTTCTGGTAATCTTCTGTTGATAAAAGTGGCTTTGGTGGTTTTAATTGCTTTGTCAAATACTTTCAAATATGTATTGGTGAAAAATGAGTTTTCCCAATGGTTTCCTTTAAAACAGGCAAAAATTGCCTCTGCCGCTTTGCTATTTGTTTTTGTCATCCCTGTTTTTTATTTTATGAAGATATTTGGCATATTTCTTAACACTAACAACATGTGTTTTCAGTATTGTGTCCCCAATGTTTGGCATAACTCCACGATACTTTGTATGATGCCTTTCGCTATTCTGACCTTCTTTCTTTCAGTAAATCAATTTAAGAATTATGATAAAAAGAGAAACAAATTCATTGTTTTGTTTGTACTATTGAGTACTTTGATCAAGCCAAGTTTCTTTTTTATTTATGTAATAGCCTATCCGCTTTGTATGTTTGTGAGATTTCGATTTAGCAAGGAATTTTTTCATTCCCTCGTTCCTATCTTAATAGGTTGTTTTTGTGTTCTTTATGAGTTTTTTACAATCTATAATGGCAGCGATGATTCAGGTATTGCCATCAGAGTCTTACCATTGTTTACATTTGGTTTTTGGAAGTCGAGAATTTTGTATTTTTCGGTATCGATGGCTTTGCCTTTGTTTTTCGTCTTGATTTATCGTAAGGAAATAGAGAAAGATTATGAGTTTTGGTTCATATTGATTATGCTGGTTGTTGCCCTTGGAATAAGTTGGTGTTGTTATGAAACAGGTCCACGTGCCTACCATGGTAATTTCGGCTGGCAAGTCATTGCGGCAATGTGGTTTGTGTACTACTATATGATTAAAATTGCAATGAAAATGAATCATAAGATACAATACAAAAACTCTGGGATAGTTGAAACTAGTAGAGAATCCAAGTTGATTCTTTATAAATTGTTTATGGTTTTATATTCAGTCCATGTCTTTATGGGAATTCTATATTTGATAAAATATATGGTTACTAAAGATATGGCATAATGGTTATTTGATTGATTATTATGCATATACCTTTTAATCTCCCCCATCTCACGGGCAAGGAAGCCCATTATATGTATCAGGCCGTGTATAACGGCAAATTAAGCGGCAACGGCGAGTTCACCAAGCGTTGCCAGCGTTTCTTTGAGGAGAAATATGGTTTCAAAAAGTGCCTGCTCACCACAAGTTGCACCGATGCGCTCGAAATGGCTGCCATCTTGTGCGGCATCCAGCCTGGTGACGAAGTCATTGTGCCGAGCTACACTTTCGTGTCGTCGGCACTGGCTTTTGTGCGGCAGGGAGCGAAGATTGTCTTTGCCGACAGTATGAAGCGCAACCCAAACATTGATGCGGAGCAAATCGAGGCATTGATAACACCGCGCACAAAAGTCATCGTTCCAGTGCATTACGCTGGCGTGGCTTGCGATATGGATCGCATTATGGAAATCGCGGAAAAGCACCATCTTTTGGTTGTGGAAGACGCTGCCCAAGCCATCGATTCCTTTTACAAAGGCAAGCCTTTGGGCACGATTGGCCATTTGTCGGCCTTCTCGTTCCACGAGACCAAGAACATCATCTCGGGTGAGGGCGGTATGCTGGGCATCAACGACGAACGTTTCATCCGTCGCGCCGAAATCATTTGGGAGAAAGGCACTAACCGTGCCGAGTTCTTCCGTGGCGAAGTTAACAAATATGGTTGGTGCGACATCGGTTCCTCGTTCCTGCCGAGCGAGGTTGTGGCGGCATTCCTTTGGGCGCAATTGGAACACCTTGACGACATCCAAAGCAAGCGAAAGCAATTGTGGAACAAGTATTATGAGCTGTTGAAACCTTTGGCTGATAAAGGCCGTTTCCATTTGTCAGACATTCCAAAATATGCCACCAATAATGCTCACATGTTCTATTTGGTCTGCAATAGTCTTCAAGAACGCACAACATTGATTAAGAAATTGAAAGAAAATGACATTTTGGCTGTCTTTCATTATTTGAGTTTGCATAGTAGTGAGTATTACAAGGATAAGCATGACGGGCGCCAGTTGCCCGAATGTGACAGATATGCGGATTGCTTGGTGAGATTGCCAATGTATTATGAATTGACGGAAAATGATGTAAAACAAACTTGTTCGGTTATTGAATTATGAAAAACAAGGATTTATTTATAAAGGTATTATTTTGGACTTTGTGGACAGTAATAGTTACAGTTTGCGTCTATTATATAATACATAATGCACAATGGCTAATTGGTGATGATGCTATAGTCATTCGGCATACGGGATTTGGGAAAGCTTTTCTACTTTCAGATACTATTAATCCTTCAGCAGGTCGGTTTTATCCATTTTCGTATTTGGCCTATAATGCTTTGTTGCTATTAAGAAGTGACCATATTTCGGCAAAGGCTCATTATGTGTTGCAAGCCGTATTTTTTATTATTTTTGCAGCGTCAGTGACAATTCTTTTGTTAAAATTGTTGGAAAGCCAAAAACCAATGCTGAAATACATTCTTGCTTTTTTGGCTTTTACGATTTTTGTGGGAAGAGTGTACTCTCAATACACAGAATGTTTTGCTACAAGTTGGTGTAGTTATTCAGTTTTGGCTGTTTTTATGTTGTTTTTGTTTTTATTTTATAATAAGCAAAAATGGATTTATGGGATTACTGCTTTGCTTTGTATCAATTATTATTGTTATTGTAGTGAGAATGCTTTTGTGTTACCGTTGTCAATGGGTACTTGCGCTTTGCTTTTTCAACGTAATACACTTTCCTCGAAAGAAAAGGCTTTTAATTGGTGTTTGGTTGGAAGTGCTTTGTTGTTTTTGGTCTTGTATGCGATATTGATATTGCCTCATATGGAATCTGCCTATGATAGCGCACATGGCGAGTCTGTTGGTTTGTTTGAGAATGCTATTAAGATGTTTTGGGCACAAAAGTTATTGGTAATTGGACTTGTTTTAGGTATTGTTCGCTTGGTTGACATTGTTTGGAATAAGAAGGATTATACTTGTTATGACAATCTTCTGTTGACCGCAGCTTCATGTTGTTGTGGAAATTTTATCCTTCGGTTGAATTGGACGCTATATTATAATGGTGCTGCTTTGTTGGTGCTTATTGCAATTCTCTATTTTTCTGTTATCTATTTGAAGGAAAAGTGGACATTAGTGTTGTTTGTGTTCCTTGCTGCATTTTATGGAAGAAAAATTCCATCTTCGATACAAAAGAATCAACAACGTAGGGAATTCACGTATAGAGAAATGGCGTCTTTGTCAAATAAAATAGATGATGCAGATGCTGTATATTGGTATGTTCCAGACGCGGTGGATTATTCGTTTGAATTAGTTTTGAGAGATTGGAAATACGAATCTCTATGTGTCTATTTGGGTTGGCTCAGGTACGATTCGGATTTCTCAATAATGCAAATGAAAGATTTTCGAGTGGAAGAAAATACATTATGGCTAATGCCTTCTGAGAACAAGGTGCTATTTCCTGACAATATGAAATTGGCTGAGAAGGGGAGGCTAGTGTTTGACATATTTAGTATTCAAGGATATCAGATTGGCAGTTGTGACTAATAAAATATGGTATGTCTTAGGGATTTGGTGGAAAGATTTGAGGGTGGTTTTGGTTGACGGTTAACAATTTTAGCTATGGTACATCTTTCTTTGGTCTCCATTAATCGAAACAACGCAGCTGGTCTTGAAAAGACTATGCAAAGCGTTGCCTCTCAAACTTTCAAGGAGTTTGAATACATTATTATTGATGGTGCTTCAACTGACGACAGTGTTGATGTTATCAGGAAATATGAGCCTAAGTTTGCGTGTTTAAAATGGATCTCAGAGCCTGATTCGGGTATCTACAATGCAATGAACAAAGGGCTCAGGAATGCCACGTGTGATTATATTCAAATTCTGAATTCTGGGGATAGTTTGGCCAGTAACGATGTTATAGAAAAGATGCTTGCTGCTCTTGAAAAGTTAGAGTATCCATCTGTTCTCTATGGGAATATGATTAAGTGTTTTCCTGACGGACGGAGGATGGTGGACAAAGGTTTTGCAGGGCAAGAGATTACCATGTTAGGGATGTTTACGGGAACATTGAACCATAATCCGGTTTATATTCGCCGAGACCTGTTTGAGAAATACGGCTATTATGACGAAAACCTGAAGATTGTTTCTGATTGGAAGTGGTACCTGCAAGCCATTATTTTGGGTGACGAGAAGCCACAATATGTGGATTTGAATGTCACTCTTTTTGACATGACAGGTATCAGTGAAACAAATAAGAAGCTTGACAAAGAGGAACGTAATGCGGTGTTGGAGCAAATGTTTCCTCACACAGTATTAGCCGATTATGAGCGTTTTGCATCTCCGATTGACATGATCAAACGTTTGCAACGGCATCCTTGGGCTTATAAGATGGTATGGTTTTTGGAACGTTGCCTATTCAAGTTGGAGAAAGTCAAGAGAAAAAAGAATCAATTTTCCAAATACGAATGAAGTTTTCTGTCATTATGCCGTTATACAATAAGGCACCTTACGTAGCCAAAGCTATCGGAAGTGTGTTAGCTCAATCTTTTACGGATTATGAGTTGATAATTGTTGATGACGGTAGCAAGGATGATTCCGCTGACATCGCTTCGAAGGCTATCGAGGGTCATAAAAATTGTCAGTTGATAAGACAAGAAAATGCAGGCGTTTCCATGACTCGAAACAAAGGCGTGACGGCTTCACAAGGAGTATATCTTTGTTTTTTGGATGCCGATGATTGGTGGGAGCCGACTTTTCTTGAAGAGATGTGGAAGTTGATTGCTGAGTTTGCCGATGCAGGCATATATGGGACGAGCTATACTATTGTGAACGAAACGAAACGGAAAACTCGGATTTCACCCATTGGAGTAGAGTCTGGATTTGAAAGGGGCTATATCAATTATTGTCAGGTTTATGCCAAGACCTTGGCTATGCCTTTGTGGACAGGTGCCGTTTGCATACCGAGGAATGTTTTTGACGAAATGAAGGGCTTCCCTGAAGGCGTTAAATTGGGCGAGGATTTTTTGCTTTGGATTCGTATTGCATTGAGATACAAGGTGGCTTTTCTGAATAAGCCTTTGGCCTATTACAATCAAGATGTGGATGCTGCAAACCGAGGAGTGGGCAAGCTGCATGATCCCCAGTGTCACATGCTATGGAATCTTGGCTTTCTTGCCGAAGAAGAAAAAAACAATTCTGATTATAAGGAAATGGTTGATAAACTGCGGACTTATGGTTTGATGCCGTATTATCTTTCCAAAGAATATCATGAGGCTGCTTGTCGGGAGTTGGAGAAGGTGGACTGGAAATTTCAGCCTATGAAAGTGAGAAGGAAATATCAAAGGCCATTGATGTGGCTGAAGTTCCAGCTTGTTTTGCGAAATGTTGGCTCAAAATGTAAACAAAAGTTGGTGTGTTTGAAGAATTAATACAATAACACTTGTTCGAATAAATCAAAATTGACCATTCAAAACTTTTTCTAAAATCTATACTATGTTGACTTATTTTCCGAGATTTTTCATGACACGTGCAATCCTTTGCTATGTGATTACATTGTTGGTAGTGAGTATTCTGTTTATGGAACATGCTTTGCCATTCCAATTTATGCTGTTTGGTTTTGTTCCAGTTTGTTTGTTTTTTGTTTATTCCAATAAGCTTACAATGGAGTGGCGCAAATTCAGTGCCAAACAGTTTACAAAAAAAATATTTGTCACAGCGTTAATAATACGTATTATTTATGTTGTTTTCATTTATTTTTATTATATTGAGATGACAGGCCAGCCTCATGCTTATTCCGCTGGTGATGAGTTGTTATATCAATATATTGGCACATTGCTGAGGGAGTATGGTTTTAAGGAGTTTGCCCCTCAACTAAAACAGTATGGTATTGGATTTTCCGACTCTGGCTATTGTTGGTGGTTGGCATTTGAGTATGCTATTTTGGGGCCTCATGTTTTGACTGCACGTGTGGTGAAGTGCGTCATCAATGCGTTTTCATGCGTTTTGATTTATAACTTGGCTAAACGCAATTTTGGTGAAGCGACAGGTCGAATTGCAGCGATTTTTTGCATGTTGATGCCTAATAATTGGTTTTATTGTGGAGTAACGTTGAAAGAGATCGAGATGGCATTTATGACTCTTTTGTTTGTGGAGCGTGCCGACTGGGCCATTCGTGCCCCAAAGATTACATTACGAATTATGTTTTTGCCAGGTTTGATTATCCTTGCGATGTTTACTTTTAGAACGGCATTGGCATCAGTTCTTGTGGCTTCATTGGCAGGAGCATTGATTTTGAGTTCGGGTAAACAATTGGAGGCGTGGAAAAAGGTTTTGTATAGTTTGGTATTTGCTGCTTGGATGTTTACGACCGTTGGTATTGAAATGGTACAGGAAACCCAGCAGCTTTGGGCAGGACGATCGGAGAACCAAGCAGTAGGTTATGAATCGCGTTCTAGAACCAATTCTTTTGCCAAATATGCCTCATCTTCGGTGCTTGCGCCTCTTATTTTTACCATTCCTTTATCGTCTATGGTTGCTATTCCTAACCAAGAGAATCAGATGATGATGAATGGTGCGAATTTTATAAAAAACATCATGTCGGGTTTTGTAATTTTTGCCTTGTTTGCATTGCTGTTTAATGGCGATTGGCGAAAACATGTTTTGCCTATTGCTGTCACTTGTGGCTATTTGGTCGTGTTGGCGTTCAGCAATTTCGCACATGCAGAGCGATTCCATTTTCCAGTTTTGGCATTTGAACTGATGTTTGCTGCGTACGGCATTTCACAATTGAAAAACATACATAAACGTTGGTTTACGATGTGGTTTGTGATTGTTTGCATAGCCAACTTAGTGTGGGCTTGGATTAAATTGGCTGGTAGAGGCTGGGCGTGATGAAAGTTGCTTATTTTATAGGAAGCCTGAATAGAGGCGGAACGGAAATGCTCACTTTGGACATCTGCCGTAAAAGAAGTTTCGCTCCGTACGAAATAATCCTGATTTACCGCAATGATGGTGAGTTGACGGAGGAGTTTAAAGCAACAGGTGTACCTATGTTTCGCATTAAGCCAAAAGGGGCGAAAATTGGGTATTTTGGTGAGCTGCGGAGACTTGTCAAGAAGGAAAATATAAGCATAGTTCATGCTCAGACTTTGACCAATGCAGCTATGGCAGTGTTGTTTACTTTTTTCACAAAAGTGAAATTGGTGGTATCATTCCATGGCTTTTTCCGTTCCACATCGATGTCGATTTTGTGGCAAACTGTCATGTGGAATGCGGATGCAATGGTTTTTGTGAGCGAAGTTGTTCGTGATTGGTATTATAAAAAATCATTGTTTTGCCCGAAGCAACGTTGTGAAGTTGTATATAACGGTATTAGTTTTGAAAAATTTGACAAAAAATATGAAACTCCAGATTTTCTGGAAGCAAGATGTGATGGTGTAGAAAAATTGAAGTTTGTGATGGTTGGTAATTTTGTGAGCGTACGATCGCAAATAGTCATTTGTAAAAGCCTAAAACTGTTAAAGGATCAAGGTGTCACTGGTTTTGTTTTTTATTTCGTTGGGAAACGGGTTGATTCAGAATCATGGCGGTATGATGAATGTGTAGAGTTTTGCGAACGGTATGGTTTAATGGATTTTGTCCATTTTGTTGGAAGTCGCGGAGATGTTCCTGCTATTTTGCAGCATGTTGATGGGTTTATTTATTCGACATTTGATGACACTTTTGGAATTGCGGTGGTGGAAGCAATGGCTGTCGGGGTACCAGTAATTGTCAATGATTGGGATGTGATGAAAGAAATAACCTGTCAAGGGAAATACGCAACATTGTTTGAGACCAAAAATGAGGAGGATTGCGCTATGAAAATCAAGGAATTGGTTGCATCTATTGAGTTTTTCCGAAATAATGCATTAAAGAATGTTGAAAAAATCAGGGAAATGTTTTCTATCGAAAAGCATATTATAAACCTTTATGAAATATATAAGACGTTGAGCAAATGAAATTAGGAATATTAAAGAGCTATCCTGAAATAGATTTTTTGGTAGAAAGTTATGCCAAAGCTTGCCAGGAATGTGGCGTGGAATGCGTCATCCTTGATTTGTTTGCAGATAATTGGATTGAAAAGATTAGTAGTGCAAAGGTTGATGGCATTTTGGTAAGAGAAAAGGCAAATATTGCTGAATACAAAGAAATGTACAATGAAAGATTATGGGTTATCAATCAGTATTTGAAGATTCCTATTTATCCTTCTTGGCATGAGCTGTTTTTGTATGAAAACAAACGGATGTATTCATATTTTTTCGAAACGCATGGTGTTAATACCCCTAAAACCCATGTGTTTTATACCAAGGCTCTTGCGTTAGAGTATTGTAAAAAAGCGCACTTCCCGATCGTTTTTAAAACTAATGGAGGCGCAGGCGGGAGCGGTGTTACCATTGTGAGAAGTTTCGCAAAAGCGAAAAGAATAATCGAATCTATATTTGGTCGTATGGATCCCCGTATGGCATTAGGGCATTGTCATTGGGTTAAGGCGGGAGGCTTTGCCCCTATTCCCAAGCTGGGTATGAGCCAAAGGCATTATGTGATTATACAAGAATTCGTTGATATCGAGATAGAATGGCGGATTATCAAATTGGGAGATGCGTATGCGGGATATAAACGACCGATGGAGAACGGGCATGGGTCATGTGAATTGATGGAATACGGATTTCCGCCCAAACCATTGTTGTATCTCATTAAAGAGATAGCAGAAGAAAATCATTTTGATTCTTTGTCTTTGGATGTATTATTGGGAAAGGATGGCAAGTTTTATGTGACGGAAATACAGTCTCTTTTTGGCTGTTTTTCTCTCCATCAATGTGAAGTGAATGGAGTTGGTGGAAAAATAGAGTTTAGAGAAAACGACTTTGTGTTTGTGGAGGGGGAAGATTTTTTTAAATGGAATGGGAATTTAATAAGAGTTCGAGATTTTATCCAAAAACTAAAATCTCATTATTACGATGATTTAAGTATCTGATATTTATGAAACTACTCATCACCGGCGGTGCTGGATTTATAGGAAGCAACCTTTGCGAACATTTTGTGCGTAAAGGCTGCGATGTGGTTTGCTTGGATAACCTTTCAACAGGTTTCAGGCGCAATATTGAGCCTCTGCTTGGCAAGACAAATTTCACCTTCAAAGAAGGCGACATCCGAGATTTGCCTACTTGTAGGGAGGCAGTGAAAGGCTGTGATGCCGTTTTGCAGCAGGCGGCTTTGGGTTCGGTGCCGCGTAGTATCAACGACCCGATTACTACCAATTCCAACAATATCGACGGCTTCCTAAACATGCTTGTCGCTGCTCGCGACGAAGGGGTAGACCGTTTCGTGTATGCGGCAAGCTCGTCCACTTATGGCGACAGCAAGGAATTGCCGAAGATTGAACACAACGTTGGCCGGCCGCTCTCGCCATACGCCATCACCAAGTTTGTCAACGAGTTATATGCCAATGTGTTCTCGTCTTTGTATGGCATGGAAACCATAGGTTTGCGCTATTTTAATGTGTTTGGCAGAAGACAGGATTCCAATGGAGCATATGCTGCAGTGATACCTTTGTGGGTCAAGGCGTTGATTCGTCATGAATCACCTTTTATTAACGGGGATGGCTCATACTCGAGGGATTTTACTTATATTGACAACGTGATTCAAGCCAATGAGTTGGCGGCCACTATTTCGAAAGATGAAATTATCAAACGGATGGAACTTTATAATACGAGTCTTCCCAAAAATGCTCCATTGGATTTGGTGTTCAATGTTGCGTATGGTGGCAATACAACATTATTGGATTTGTTTAGTTGTCTTAGGGAAAACCTGTCAAGGTTTGATCCTGAGATTGCGAAAGTGAATCCTGCGTTTCGGGAGAACAGACCTGGCGATATACCTCATTCCCAAGCATCTATCTTGAAAGCACAATTGGTACTTGGCTATCAACCGAAGTACGATGCCAAGACAGGGTTTGCCGAGGCGTGTGAATGGTATTGGAATAATTTGCGTTGAGATGAAAGTACTGTTCGTGGGAAGTGGAAATCATGGAAAGATTTCGCCAATTCTAAAGAGCCAAGGAGATTCGTTGGCTGCTGCTGGAGTAGAAGTGGAGTATTTCTTAATCAAAGGCAAGGGCCTAAAAGGGTATTTGGAACATACAAGCCCCTTGAAAAAATATGTCAAGGAAAATCGTATCGACGTGATCCATGCCCACTATTCTATGTCTGCTTTTGCAGCTAGCCTTGCAGGGGTGAAGCCCATTGTGGTTTCATTGATGGGGAGCGATGTGAAGGCAACGGAGTCATATAAGTTGGTGATACGCTTTTTTGCACGATTTTTCCATTGGAGAGCCATCATTGTGAAATCGCAAGACATGTATAAGGATTTGCGAATTAAAAGAGCATTGATTGTTCCCAACGGTGTTAATTTGGATTTGTTCAAACCTATGGATAAAGCAACTTGTCGTCATAGTTTGGGATGGGATGCAGAGAAAATACACGTTTTGTTTCCAGCGAATCCATTTCGGCCAGAAAAAGATTTCGCTTTGGCGCAAAAGAGTGTTGGTTTGTTGGATAAGAATCTGGAAATCCATGTTTTTGAACAAGTAGAACATCAGAAGACGCCATTGTATTTTAATGCAGCGGATGTGGTTTTGCTGACCAGTAAATGGGAAGGTAGTCCCAATGTGGTTAAAGAGGCTTTGGCTTGTGGATGCCCTATCGTTTCAACCGATGTGGGTGATGTAAGTGAGAGGATTGCTGGAGTTGAAGGATGCTATGTGGCTCATTCACGCAATCCTGAAAAATTGGCAGAACTCCTCAATAAGGCGTTGAATTTTGAAGGCCGAACCAAAGGGAACGAGAAAATTGTCGCTGATGGTTTGGATAACCGACAGGTGGCTGAAAAACTGATAAGAATCTATAGCCAAATATTGAAGGAAAAATGAAAGCATACCTTGAATTAAACAGGCAACCAGTTCCTAATTATGAGGCAAATGGCTTGTGGAAGACGATGCGCCTTTCAGCAAAAGAACATGGATACAAATCTGCAATAGTGTTTGGATTTGTAAGATGGAAAGATCATATGCTTAATGTGTGGGCACAAACTTTCCCTTGGAATAAGGCTCGTATTATGATGCAACGATGGCGTGGCGTGAATATTGGCAAGAATGTTCATATTGGAACTTATGTGAATATGGACTTGCCCTATCCTTATTTTATTACAATTGAGGATGGCGTTTCGTTGGCGGGAAGTATTACTATATTAACCCATAATAAACCTCTTAAGTATCATAAGAATTGCAGCCCTTCTTTTATTGCTCCTGTCACCGTGCACAAAAATGCATGGGTGGCTGTAAATGTGACAATTCTTCCAGGAGTTGAGATAGGTGAAGGTGCAATTGTTGCCTCCAACAGTCTTGTGAACAAGGATGTGCCGCCTCTTACTTTCTGTGGAGGCATACCTGCCAAATTCATTAAAGATTTGTCTGATAAACTAAAAGACAATTATACTTCCGAGGAGTTTGAAAGAATATTGAAAGAACGAAAAGAAAAATACGGAATTTGATGAGATTTGAAGAACTAAAGATAGGGCAATCCTATGAAATGAAGCGGACTTTCACCTTGCAGGAGGTGAGTGATTTCGTTAAGTTGTCATACGACACCAATCCCATTCATACAGATGCTGGATTTGCACAGACGACTCAATTTGGGCAAATAATAGTTCCTGGTTTTTTGACAGGATCGTTGTTCAGTGCCATAATTGGAGCCAGGTTTCCAGGATACGGCAGCATTTATTTAAACCAGAACATGAGTTTCAGAAGTCCGGTTTTTCTTAACCGTCAGGTCACAGCAGTGGTGCGAGTGAAGGAACTTTTTCCCGAAAAGCATCGTGCCTTGTTGGAAACTATTTGTTATGATGAGAATCAAACTGTTTTAATCGACGGAACCGCTTTGGTGAAATTGCCATGAACATACTCATCCAATTAAGTCATCCGGCGCAGTTCCATCTATATAAGAATGTGGCTAAGAATCTTATGAATGATGGTCACAAGGTCTTTATCTTAATTAAGACCAAAGATATTCTTGAGGATTTGCTGAAGCAGTCTGGGTTGGTCTATTATAATATTTTGAAAGAAGCACATCGAAAGAGCAAGATGGGTATCTTGTGGGATATGATTGTGCGTGATTGGCGAATGGTCAGTTTCGTTCTTAAGCACAAAATCGATTTGCTTACAGGTTCAACAGTTGAAGTGGCGCAAGTTGGCTGGTTTACACGAAGGTATCGTGTCAATACAGCGGAAGATGACATGAAAGTCGTTCCTTTGTTCCAAAAAATGGCAGGGCCTTTCGTGCAAACAATTCTATCTCCAGTTACGTGTGATAATTGGAAACTGGAGCCTAAGTCGGTGAAATATGCAGGGTTTCATAAACTTGCATATTTGCATCCAAATCGATTTAAACCTGACAAGAATGTGGTTGAAAAATATTTCTCTTCTGAAAATCCCTATTTTATTCTTAGGTTTGCACAATTGAAGGCATATCATGACATTGCAACGGATGCACACGGTATCAATACTGAAATAGCGCAAAACCTAATCGATATTTTGTCTCACTATGGTGATGTGTATATTACTTCTGAACGCGAATTGGAACCACAGTTTGAAAAGTATCGTTTGCACATCAATCCGTTGGATATCCATCATGTTTTGGCTTTCGCAAAACTATATATAGGTGATAGTCAAAGTATGGCTGTTGAAGCGGCCATGTTAGGAACACCAAGCTTGCGTTTTAATGATTTTGCGGGGAAAATTGGGGTTTTAGAAGAGTTGGAACATAAATATGAATTGACTTGTGCAATTCCTTCAAGTGATCCGAAAAGACTTTATGACAAAGTTGAGGAATTGTTGACAAAGCCAGATTTACATGAGGTGTTCCAATTGAGACGACAAAAAATGCTTTCAGAAAAAATCGATGTGACAGCATTTTTCACATGGTTCATTGAGAACTATCCAGAGAGTAGTAAAATTATGAAAGAAGATCCGGCTTATCAGTGGAAGTTCAAATAACCATGGATTTTACCTTAAAAAAATACACGCAGCTTCTTCAATGCTTTCAGAAGACAGGGTATCATTTTGCAACTTTTGAAGCATTCTGTGATGGGATTTCAGAGAGCCAATATGTTATCTTGCGTCATGATGTAGACCTGAAAGCTGAAAATTCTTTGGCAACTGCAAAAATTGAAGCTTCTTTGAGAATCGGTGCTTCTTATTATTTTCGAATCGTGGAGGGAAGCAATCAACCGGAGATTATCAAAGAAATTGCATCTTTGGGGCATGAGATAGGTTATCATTATGAAGACCTGACTATTTGTAATGGTAACACTAAAAAAGCTATGGAGCATTTTAAGCAACAGTTAGATTATTTCCGTCAGTTTTATCCTATACGAACCATTTGCATGCATGGCTCGCCCCGAAGCAAATTTGATGGGCGTGATTTGTGGAAGTTCTATGATTATCATGATTTAGGGATTATCGGTGAGCCTTATTTTGATGTGGATTTTTCGAAAGTGTTTTATCTTACCGATACTGGCCGTCGTTGGGATGGATTCAATGTGAGCCTTCGCGATAAGGTTCCGGTATATCAGGACGAATGGATAAAGGAAGGTATGGTCTATCATTCCACAAATGATATATTGAATGCAATAGAAAACGGTTCTTTCCCAAAACAGTTGATGATGACCACTCATCCGCAACGTTGGACTGATAATATAGGACAATGGCTGAAAGAGTGTTTTGTGCAATCGGCCAAAAACACAGTGAAAGGCATGATGGTGCGATTGAATTGAGTTTTTAAGTGATTTTGTTTCATAATAATGAGATGATTTCGATTTAATTTGTATTTTTGCAACGGTTTTTAGAATAGTTTTTATTGTAAATCTTTGAAAATGAGAAAAATAGTATTAAGTTTGGCTTTGGTAGCCGTGGTTTTGGTGTCCACTTCTTGCGTCACTTCCAAGCAAGTCCGCTATTTACAGGACATGCCCAAGGAGGGTATGCCTTTAAATGAAGCCTTGGAGGCAACTGTCGCGCCCTTCGATGAATTGAGAATTTATGTGTTGAGCAACACTGGCAAAGATGACGAGCTGATAAAGCCTTTTAATGTAATGGGTGGAAGTTTGGGTCAAAATACTTCCAATCAAGGCATGGGTTATCTTGTCGATGCCAATGGTAATATTCAGTTTCCCGTTTTGGGCGAACTTCATGTGCTTGGTCTTACTCGTCTACAGCTACAAGATACCATCGCTGCTCATTTAGAGAGAAATGGTTATATTAAGAACCCTTTGGTAGTGGCACGGTTTATGAATTTCAAGGTGTTTTTCCTTAATAGCTCTGGTGGAAAAGTGATAAATGTCACTAATGAACGTTGCACTTTTTTGGAAGCTTTGGCTATGTCGGGAGGTCTGGATTGGTATACGCGTCGCGACCGGATTGGTGTAATGCGAGAAATAAATGGTAAGCGTGTGGTGCATTACCTTGATCCTCGATCCACGTCCATTTTTGATGATGACTTTTTTGTGCTTCAGCAAAACGATATTATTTTCACCGAAGAGCGTCCATATAAGTTCTTCAGCACTAACCTTTCTACAACTTTGAGTCTGATTTCATCGGCAGTGACTCTTTATACGATTTACAAGATGGTTGCTAGTGAAGTTGCCCAAAAACCATAAATTTTTAGTAGATTATCACATAACTTATTATTAATTTAGATTGTTTATTATTACCTGCTCATTATAACATCATTCAATATGGCTACAGATAATTTCAATAATTTCAACAACAACAATGATAATGTAAATAAGAGACCAGATGACATAAATTCGTTTTTTGACGATAATGCGAATAGTGGTTTCAAGTTTAAGGATTTGGTGTTCCTTATATTGCATAACTTACACTGGTTCATTATCTTTGCTTTGATAGGTGGCATCATTTCTTATTATCGAGTACAACAAGAGGAACGAGTTTATTCCAGTAGTGCGTCAATGATGATTAAGACCACCATGAGTGCAGGTTCAGAGTCGATGCGTGGATCATCCGCAATCAACACTATTGCAGGCGCGGGCCCCATCATTAGTACGGTCAACAATGAAATCATGGTGTTGAAGTCACAGTCGAATATGGAGAACATGGTTCGTGAATTGAATCTGAATGTGGGTTATTCCTATAAAACTAAGGTCGCGAGACGCAATAGAAATTTGTATAAGGAATCACCTGTAGAGGTGTCGTTTCCTGATATGGACGAACAGGTGAGTGCCTCATTTAGTGTTACACCTATTGATCAGAATCATGTGTTGCTTGACGATTTTGGTGGTAGTATTCCTTCAATGCGGGTGAATCTTAATGACACAGTGATTTCGCCCGTTGGAAGAATCGTGATAGCTCCTACTTGGCGTTATGGTGATTTTTTGAACACGGTTATTATGGTAAGGCACCGTCCGGTTTCTTCGGTTGCAGCTTCTTACCGTTCACGTATTTTAGTTAGAAGAGATAGTGAGAAAAACGCCATACTTAAACTCTCGGTAACCGATAGTTCACCTCGACGTGCCGCTGATGTGCTGAACGCTCTTATGGAGGTCTATAACAAGGAATCTATTGCTGACCAGCAGCGTGTTTTGGATTTCACAGAGAAATTTATCAATGACCGTATTGATTTCTTGATGAACGATATACATGAATATGAACAGGTTTCGGTCAATTTCAAGCGTAGCCACAATATTATTGATACCAAAAGCTATGGTCAGGCTTATGTTGCGGCAAGTACCGCTTTAACGGAAGAAGCAAAGAGACTTGGTGCTCAAGCAGATATGGTGCGCTATTTGCTTAATTATACTAAAAGTAATGTGGATCAAGTGATTCCTGTTGGGGTTATTAATATTTCTGCTGAAGCTTCGGCTGCCATAAGGCAATATAACGATAATATTGTGAAAATTGAAAAATACAAAGCGGATGGTACTATCAATAACCCAGTTGCACAGAACCTTATGGCGGATCAGGTCAGTCTTCATGCCAGCATTGTTACGATGCTTGAAACTAATCTCATAGGATTGGAAGATCGTATTGAAGCAGCCAATTATGAACGTAATATCGCCAATTCGCAGATTCAGAGTGTTCCCGTGGCACAACTTGAACTTGGTTCTGTGGAAAGGATGCAGGGAATCAAGGAAAGACTTTATCTGCAACTGCTTTCCAAACGTGAAGAATTGTTGATGATGAGTCCTCAACTTGAGGCTACTGGTAAGGTAATTGACTATGCCTATCCCAATAATACACCAGTGTCGCCAAACGAGAGGAAAACAACCATGATGGGTGTGCTTATCGGTTTGCTTATTCCTATTGCATTTCTGCTACTTAAAAATTTGCTTGACACGACTATCCACGATCGTGTTGACATACAGAAGACTTCCAATGTGCCATTCTTGGGTGATATTACTTTTGAGAAGGATGTTGAAGGTCATGCCCTTGTGGTTAAGGAAAATGGACGAGACTCGCTATCTGAAGCCTTCCGACTTATACGTTCAAGCCTTGAATATATGAAAGACCGTAGAGATGGGGCTCACGTCATTATGTTTACCTCGTTCATGGTCTCGTCGGGAAAGACTTTTGTTTCCACCAATTTGGCAACAAGTTTTGCTTTGGCTAAGAGGAAAACAGTCATCATTGACTTGGACATCCGTAAGGGTACCTTGTTTAAGGTGTTTGGAGTAAGTACGAAGGCAGGCGTTTCCAATTATCTGTCGGGTAAGACTGATTCTATTGATGATATTATCCATTCAGACACTGTCACACCAGGTCTTGACATTATCTTCTCTGGCCCAGTGCCACCCAACCCGGCTGAATTGTTGATGAGTACCCGATTGGATGACTTTATTGCCGAGTTGCGCAAACGTTATGAATATATTTTCTTGGACAACGTGCCTGTGGGAATGGTTGCTGATGCTGACATAGTGAAGCGTGTGGCTGACACTACTATTATGGTATTGCGTGCAGGTAAGACCGACAAACGTTTGCTCTTCGATGTCGAAAAGTTCTACAAGGATGGCAAGTTCCCGAACCTTTGCGTTGTGCTTAATGGTGTCAGTAAGAAGAAACGTGGTTATGGTTACTACGGTTACGGCTACGGCTATGGTTATGGCTATGGTTACGGATATGGTTATGGTTACGGTCATGAGTATGGCTATGGTTATGGTAATGAGGAAGACGGCAAGAAGAAAAAGAAAAAATGGTACAAACGTATTTTCCGCCGTAAGCATCATCATCACCACCATCATCATTCAAGTAAGCAAGGCGCAACCCAAATGCATGACGACGGAAAGGAATAATTAAGGCTGATGTTTGGATTCCGATACAATTTGCCAGACGACTTTTTCAAGGGTGCAGTCGATATTCATTGTCATCTGCTGCCGGGAGTCGATGACGGTTTCCCGACAGTTGAAAAATCGCTTCACGCATTAAGGATATTGGAGAAGAATGGTGTTGAGAAGATGATTCTCACTCCGCACTTCATGAACGATTATCCTAATAACGACCGCGACAGCATCACTGAAAAGTTTGAAAGATTTAGAGCTGAGGCTGTAAAAGTCAGTAAGATAAAATTGCGTGTGGCAGCTGAATATATGCTTGATACTGGTTTCATGGAACGTTTCAAGCATGGCTTCCTCACTCTTGATAAGGCAGGTACTCATGTGCTATGTGAGACTTCTTATATGATGTATGAGCAAGGTGTTGAGGAGATGGTTTATGATGTCATGTGTGAAGGCATTCAGCCTGTGATAGCTCATCCTGAACGCTATGAGTATGCGGACCATGATAATTATGCCAATTGGAAGGATAAAAACTATAAATTCCAACTTAATCTATTGTCGTTGGTGGGCGTTTATGGTGAAATGGCTGAAGCCAAAGCACATTACCTTTTGAAAGAGAATTATTATGACTATGTTGGTTCCGACATGCATAACTTGAGCAACTTTGAGTATTATTTGCCCGAGTTAAGGCTCAAAATGAAGGAAATCGACAAGCTTGAACAACTTCTTGAAAACAACAAGACCCTGTTCGGCTGATTTCTAAATGCATATCAAAACTAAAATCCCGACGAGCGATGGCTCATCGGGATTTTTTTTTGCGCTATTCCAAACGGCTTATTTCAATCCTCTTGCTTTCAGATAAGGCTCATAGTCAGGGTCTTGTCCACGGAACTTGCGGTATTGCACCATTCCTTCGTCGTTGCCGCACTCTTGCAGGCAGTTCTTGCGGAACGAAGCGGCCAACTCGGGATTGAAAAGATTGCCTGAACTCTTGAAATAGTTGAAGGCATCCTTGTCAAGCACCTCAGCCCAAGTGTAGGCATAGTAGCCTGCACTGTAACCACCGTTGAAGATGTGGGCGAAGTTTGTGCTGCGGTAACGGGGCAAGATTTCGGGCATCAGGCCGATGGCATCCATCTGCTGTTTTTCGAAGGCATCCACGTCAAGGGCTTTGATTTCGTCGATGGAAGTGATTTCGTGGTATTTCATGTCAAGGATGGAGGCGGCGATGAGTTCGGTGGTCATGAAGCCTTGGTTGAACAGGGCACTGTTCTCAATCTTGGTGATGAGGCTATCAGGCATAGGCTCGCCGGTTTTGTAATGCTTGGCATACATGCGGATGACTTCGGGCTCGGCCACCCAGTTTTCCATGATTTGCGATGGCATTTCCACATAATCGTGGGGCACATTGCCACAAGTGCGGCTGTAGAGGCCATCGGAGAAGAAAGCGTGCAGGCTGTGGCCAAACTCATGCCACATGGTTTCGGTTTCGTCCCAAGTGAGCAGGGCAGGAGTGTCGCCCGAAGCAGGGGTGAAGTTCATCACGAGAGAAACAACGGGATAAATTTTCTTGCCGTTGATGTCGTGGCCACTCTCACGGAAACTGGTACACCATGCGCCGCCGCTCTTCGATTCACGCGGATAGTAGTCTAAATAGAGGATGCCGAGGAAATCGCCGTTGGCTTCCTTCACTTCGTAGGTCTCCACGCCAGGATAGTAGATGGGTAAGTTGGTGTTTTGTGTGAAGGTGATGCCGTACAACTTATTGGCAGCCATAAACATACCGTTGCGCACGTTGTCCACTGTGAGGTAGGGCTTGATGTAATTCTCGTCGAAGTCGTACTTGGCCTTGCGGAGTTTTTCGGCGTAATACCACCAATCAGAACCATAGATTTTATTGACTCTGTCTTTGGGTTTAACAATTTCTTCTTTTTCAAAGGTGCGTGACATATACTCTTTGTAGCGGATTTCCTGCATCTCGGCCAGTTCTTTTTTTGCCAAATCTTGTGCAGGTTTGAAGATGTCAATGAGGAACTTGTCAACGGTCTTGGAATCATGAGCCATGTTGACAGCCAATACATAGTCGGCAAAGTTTTCATAGCCAAAGAGTTGTGCTTTCTTTAGCCTCAGTTCCAGCATTTGCTTGATAAGAGCCTTGTTGTCGTACTCGTTGTTGTTGTCGCCGCGATTGTAATAGGCATCGTACATTTCCTTGCGCAACTTGTAGTTGTCGGCGAATTGCAAAAAAGGAATAAGGCTGGGCTTCGAGAGCGTGAACACCCACTTGCCTTCCATGCCATCGGCCTTGGCTTGCTCGGCGGCGGCATCGATGCTGGTCTGCGGCAATCCGGAAAGGTCGGCTTCGTTCTCGATGACAAGCTTGTAATTGGCGTTCTCCTTCAGTAAGTTGTTGCCAAATTGCAGGCTCAAGGTCGAGAGTTGCTCGTTGATTTGGCTCAGTTCGGCTTGCTTGTCAGCAGGAAGGGCGGCACCGTTGCGCACGAAATCCTGATGGTATTTCTCCACCACGCGGATTTGCTGGTCGTCCAAACCCATTTCGTTGCAGTGTTGATACACATAATCGATACGCTCGAAGAGTTTCGGGTTCATCATGATGGCGTCGCTGTGCTTCGAGAGCATGGGCAGCACCTGCTCGGCGATGGCAATCATCTCGTCGTTAGTGAGGCACTCATTGAGGTTGAAGAATACGTTGCTGACGCGATTCAAAGTCTGCCCTGACTTGTCGAAAGGCAGGATGGTGTTCTCAAAAGTGGGCGTTGCCTCGTTGTTGACGATGGCTTCCACTTCAGCCTGTTGCTCGGTGATACCTGCCTCAAAAGCAGGCAGATAGTGTTCAATCTTGATTTGGTCGAATGGCGGCACTTGGAAGGGTGTCGTGTACTCCGTCAGGAAAGGATTCGGGGTTTCGGTCTCGGTTTTAGGCTCGTTTTTCGAGGTGCATGAGGCCAAGGTGATTACGCTCAAAGCGATCATGTTGATAAGTTTTTTTGTCATATTGTTGAATTTTGAGGATTCTTTTTCCGCTGCAAATATAAAAAATGTTGTTTTTCCTTTCGTGTGAAAAAAAGCATTATTTTTGTAGCAATTTTTTGATTGAGAAAAACAAGCATAAAATATACTATGAGTTACATTTCCTGGGACAAGAAAAAACTGGTCAATCTGGAGTTTACGCTCAACCGTGAAGTGTTGCGTTCCAATGCTTTAGGCGCATTTCTCGCCACTACGGTGATTGGCTGTAATACGAGAAAATACCACGGTCTATTAGTGGTGCCTCAGCCGCAATTGGACAACAACAACCATGTGCTGCTGTCGAGCCTCGACGAGACCATCATCGAAAACAAGGAGGAATTTCACCTTGGCGTGCACATGTACCCCAATGGCGTGTTCGCGCCGCGTGGCCACAAATATATCCGCGACTTTACCGCCGACCCAATGCCGAAACTGACGTATCGCATTGGTAACGTGGTGCTTGACAAGGAGTTGATTTTCTCTTCCACCGAAGCGCGGCTCTTTGTGCGCTACACCTTGCAGGATGCCGCCGTGCCCATCACTTTGCGTGTTTTGCCTTTCTTGGCTTTCCGCAATGTCCACATGCTTACGTACGAGAACCATGAGGCCAGTCGCAAGGTTGAGATGGTGAAAAACGGTGCCTCGTGGCAACTTTACAAGGACTATTCGAGGCTGTATTTGCAGTTCTCAAAGGCCGCGGAATACACGCATGTTCCGCATTGGTACTATAATATGTTCTACATCCGCGAGCAGGAACGAGGCTATGAAGCCGTTGAGGATCAGTTTGTTCCAGGGTTCTTTGAGTTGCAGATGAAGAAAGGCGACACAGTCATCCTCTCCGTTAGCCTTGAGGAACAGAACCCTGCTTCCATTAAGCGGCAATGCGAGGCCGAAGTGAAACGCCTTTTGCCGCAAACGAGTTATGAAGATTGCCTGCTGAAAGCCGCGCAACAATTTGTTATTCGTGATGCGCAAGGTACACGCCTTTGGGCAGGCTTTCCGTGGTTCGGTTCATGCAGCCGCGACACTTTCCTTTCGCTGCCTGGCATCACTTTGGCGCAAGGCGACGAAAAGACCTTCAATGAGGCACTGCAATATCTTGTATCAAGGATGCAAGGCCCGTTCTTCCCGCATCGTTATTACCAGAAGAGCCTGTATTTCACGGCAGTAGACTCGCCGCTGTGGTTCTTCTATGTGCTGCAACTCTATGAAAAGATGCTCGGCAAGGATAAGAAGGACATTTGGAAGAAATACAAGAAGCCGATGACGACCATTTTGGAGAGTTTCATCGAAGGCACCGACTTCAATGTGCATACCTTGGACAATGGCCTGCTCTATGCTGGCAATCGCGATTTGGCTCTGACTTGGATGAACGTTTTCGCCCAAGGTAAACCATGGACTCCGCGCACAGGCTTGGCGATTGAGGTCAATGCTTTGTGGTACAATGCATTGCGTTATGGTGTTGAACTTCTGAAAGAAGCCGAACCGAAGAGCGCATTGTTGAAGAAATGGCAGACCTTGGCCGACAAGGTGAAAGTTTCGTTTGCCGACACCTTTATTGATAAGGAGCGCGGTGGTTTCTATGACTATGTGAACAGCAACGAGAAAAACATGCAGGTGCGCCCCAATATGATGATTGCGGCGGCCTTGCCCTATAGCCCGATGAGTGACGAACAGCAAAAACGCGCTTTCGACATTGCCCATTCTGAATTGCTGACTACCAGAGGAATACGTTCCCTGTCACCAAACGATGAGAACTATAAGGGCATCAGCATTGGCAACCATTCGGAACGTGAACGCGCCTATCATAACGGCACCACATTCCCTTGGTTGATAGCGTTTTACGCCGATTTGTCTGTGAAATTGTTCGGGAAGACCTCGCTACCTTATTTGGAAGACCTCTACAACGGCTTCGAGGAGGCCATCAAGGAAAACGGAATCGGCACGGTTTCAGAGATTTATGATGGAAATCCGCCCTTTGAGGCTCGTGGTTGCATTTCGCAATCGACGAGCGTGGGTGCCTTGCTTTACCTCAAGTATGTGATTGACGAATTAAATAAGAAAGGAGGCTCAAAATGAGAGTCTTGATGTTTGGGTGGGAGTTCCCGCCCCATATTACCGGTGGCCTTGGAACGGCCTGTTTTGGCATGACTAAAGGTCTGGCCAAGAACAATGTAGAGGTGCTGTTTGTGGTGCCTCGCGCCTACGGCGATGAAGACCAATCGAACTTGCGTCTGCTCAACGCCAGTGATGTGACCATCGACATCGACCATGAAGAAAACCGCAGTTATTGGGAGCGTGTGCAATATATGGAGATTGGCTCCAACATCATCCCCTATGTCGGTCCGGAAGAGTTCGCGAAGTTTATGGAAAACCGCCATGTGGTGGAAAACTTCGACCGCACAACTTCGGTATTTGCGCGTAACTACCAGTTTTCGGGCAAATACGGTATGAACCTGATGGAGGAGGTGGCACGCTATGCTTTGATTGGCTCGTCGTTGGCCACGAAATACGATTTTGATGTCATCCATGCCCACGACTGGCTGACCTATTCGGCAGGCATTGCGGCGAAAGAAACCACAGGCAAACCCTTAGTGGTTCACATGCACGCAACCGAATTCGACCGCTCGGGCGAGAATATCAACACGGATGTATATGCCATTGAGCGCAGGGGCATGGAGGCTGCTGACCGAGTCATTACGGTGAGCAACCTGACGCGCAACATCGTCATTGAGAAATACGGCATAGACCCCGCCAAGGTCGTGACGGTTCACAATGCTGTGGAACCCAATGACAAACCCAAGTCGGAATATGAGCGCAGCGGTTTGGATGCCAAGGTGGTGACTTTCCTTGGAAGAATCACTTACCAGAAGGGCCCTGAATATTTCATCGAGGCGGCCTACAAGATTCATCAAGTCGATCCGAGCATCCATTTCGTGATGGCAGGCACGGGCGACATGTTGGAGAAGATGATTCGCCGCGTGGCGCAACTTGGTATGGGTAGCCATTTCCACTTCACGGGCTTCCTGAAGGGTGAGGCCGTTGATCAGATGTTTGCCATGACGGATGTGTTTGTCATGCCTTCCATTTCGGAACCTTTCGGTATCGTGCCTTTGGAGGCCATGCGCCTCAATGTGCCAGTGGTCATCAGCAAGCAGTCGGGAGTTTCGGAGGTGGTGAAACACGCATTGAAGGTCGACTTCTGGGACATCAACGGTTTGGCCGATGCCATCTATGGCCTCTGCCATTATGAGACTTTGGCCAATTGCTTCAAGGACGAAGGCAAGGACGAGGTGGACAGCCTCAAATGGGAAGCCGCCGCGAAGAAGATTAAGGCGGTTTATGAGTCGGTAGCACAATGATCAATAAACGGAAAGCCATGAAACGCTACCTATTACTCATAGTGGTTCTTTTCGCAACAGCATTTTCAAGCTTCGCGCAGATTGAGGATGAAATCCAGCAGTCGAAGAAAGAGAAGATTGCCAAAGGCAGAGCCTATCTCCTAGAGAAGTTCATCGAGCGCGACTACGAGAAGGTGAGGGAAATCAAGGATTACCTGATGGAGATGGATGATGACAATTATGTTGCGTTAACGCCTTTCGAGCAGTGGCATATCTTGCTATGGACAAAGGAATATGACGCTTTGACAGAAACCCTGCGCCATTCCGATTCAGTGTATTTCGCCAGTTATGAAAAAAAGGTTTTCCCTGAACAGGATGACTTGATGCGCCGATTGTATTACCGTAGCGCAGAGGATGAACATCTGTTGAGATTCAGTTTGAATGAAGCACAATTGCCAGAAGAAGACCGTGCTTTTCTTACGTTGTTTCTAGATTGGCTCGTAAGGTCGGAGAACAATGACAATCAAGACAACTGGAATGCTGAGGCTGACAAATTCCTTGCAGGTTATCCAAACAGCGAATATGAATGGTTCGTAAGGCATTGGATTCGCAAACAATATGTTGAGAACGATTGGGGCTGGGGTATGGGTCTGGATGTTTGTGGAGGCTTTTTGACGGGTTCGTTGAAAGATAAGTTCTTGCCGATTTTTGGCTTCGGAATCAGTTTCGATGTGCTGTACAAAAAGTTCCTTCTCAATTTGGGATATGATATTATCATTAGCGATACAAAGATAGACCAACCTTATTCGGGAGGTATTTATCCTGCCGGAAGTCGTGACAATGTGATGAATTTCTATGCGGATCTTGGCTATCGTATCGTTGACAATCGTGCCATTAGCGTCATCCCGTTTGTGGGAATAGGTGGTGCTTGGGATACATACGGGTATGGACAATACGACAAGCCTAATTTGTCTGAATTAGACAAGTTCTACACGACTTATCAGGCGGGTTTGATATTTGACATTAAGACTCATGGCGCTTTTGAGAATGGCGTAATCAGAATCAAATACAATTGTGGCTTGGCGCCGATCAATGGTAGTATTTCCACAGTCAATGTGATTTCGGTTGGAGGTACTGGTATCATCCGAAATAATAAACGTGTATATTGAATTGAAAAATAAATACCTATACATATGAGCAAATCAGTCTGTTTCTATTTCCAAGTGCACCAGCCTTATAGGCTCCGCACGTATCGTTTCTTCGAAATCGGGAAGAAACACTACTATTACGATGATTACAACAACCGCATGGTGATGCGGCGCGTGGCGGAAAAGTGCTACCTGCCCATGAACGACCTGCTGATGAAGCAAATAGAGAAGTTCGGCGACAAGTTCAAGGTGGCTTTCTCCTTCTCGGGTATCGCCATTGAGCAGATGGAGCAGTATGCCCCAGATGTGCTTGAGAGTTTCCAAAAATTGGTCGCGACGGGCCAGGTGGAGGTGCTTTCTGAGACTTATGCCCACTCGTTGGCCTCGCTGAACAATCCTGATGAGTTCAAGCGTCAGGTGACGGCCCACAAGCACAAGATGAAAGAGGTGTTTGGCGTTACGCCGAAGACCTTCCGCAACACCGAATTGATTTATAGCGATGAAATCGGTGCGGCAGTGGCCGACATGGGCTATAACCTCATGCTCACTGAAGGCGCAAAGCATATCTTGGGTTGGAAGAGCCCTAATTACATGTATGCCAACGCCATCAACCCGAAACTGAAGGTTTTGTTGCGTAACTTCAAGTTCAGCGATGAGATTGCCTTCCGCTTCGTGCAGGACAGTTTCCGTGCCGAGGACTTCGTCAATTGGCTGAATGCCTTGCCTGAAGAGGAGGAAGTAGTCAACATCTTCATGGATTACGAGACCTTCGGCGAGCACCAGTCGGCGGAAACGGGCATTTTCAACTTCATGGAACGCCTGCCGGAGGCCATTCTCAAGGGCAGTAAGTTCAAGTTTGCCACGCCTCAGGAGTTGGCGAAGAAGTTGCAGCCCGTGAGTGCGGTCAACGTACCCAATGTGCTGTCGTGGAGCGATGAGGAGCGCGACCTCACGGCTTGGCTTGGCAACCCACTTCAGGATGACGCTTATCGTGCCTTGTATGACCTTTCGGCCAAAGTGCGCCGCATCAAGGATGAGGAGTTGCAGCAGGATTGGCTTGAACTCCAGACCTCCGACCATTTCTATTACATGTGCACAAAGTGGCTCTCCGACGGTGTGGTACACAAGTATTTCAGCCCCTACGCCTCGCCGTATGACGCCTACATCAACTACATGAATGTGCTTACTGATTTCGCTGACAGGGTGACAAAACTCTCGAAGCGCAAAAGAGAGGTTCAAGAACCAGTTGAAGGTTAATGAATTACGGAAAAATCACTTTTAGAAAAGTGAAAATTAATCTAAAATCACTTTTAGAAAAGTGAAAATTTGAGAAAAATTGCTTTTTGAAAAGCGAAATTTGTAACTTTGCAGCATCAAAGCGAAAAAAATGATTCAAGACGAATTACAGTCACTGCACGCGAAATACCTTAGGAAGTTGGCCGTTACGGATTTGACTTTCAAGCGTTATCTATATGACCAAATCAATTGGGAGGTACGCATGATTGGTATCAAGGGTGCGCGTGGCGTGGGCAAAACGACTTTGCTGCTGCAACGTATCAAGCTGGCTTTCAGTGACCCCAGCGAGGCTTTCTATGTTTCGTTGGACGACTTTTGGTTTCAAAATCACACGTTGAATGAGTTGGCGCAATGGCTCAATAGTCGAGGGGTGACATGTCTTTTTCTTGACGAGGTGCACAAATATCCAAAATGGAGTCAAGCCTTGAAAAACTTATATGACGACTACCCCGAAATCCGTATCGTTTATTCGGGTTCGTCAATGCTTGAAATCGACCACTCGAAGGCTGATTTGTCGCGCCGACAAACGCTGTATACGCTTAATGTATTGTCGTTTAGGGAATTCCTTGCTTTTGAGGGTGTCCTTCAAATACCCACTTTGTCGCTTGATGACTTGCTCCATAACCATGTCAAAAAGGCGATGGAGATAGCCTCGAAAATCAAGGTGTTGCGCTATTTCGACGATTATCTTCGTCATGGTTGTTATCCGTTTTATAAGGAATCGGGTGAAGATTTCCTCTTGCGTTTGGACGAAACTGCCCAAGTGGTGCTCGAAATGGACTTGCCTTCCGTTGAGGAAGTGACTTATACGACTATCCAAAAGGCCAAGTCGCTGCTGATGATAATAGCGAGAAATGTTCCGTTAGAGCCTAATATTCAGACCCTTGTGATGGAATTGGAAACCACGCGCGACCTTTGCCTGAAATTGCTTTATGCTTTAGACCGTGCTGGATTACTTCTTTTGCTGACTGATGAACCGAAGAGTTACAAGCATTTGGTGAAGCCCAAGAAGATTTATTTGGGCAACCCCAATCTGATGTATGCATTTGCTCCTTCAGCCGAAGTAGGGACGATGCGCGAAACGTTCTTCTTGAATCAAGTGGGCGCCATCGATGAGGTCGTTATGCCGAAGCATGGCGACTTCAAGGTGAACGGAAAACACTTGTTCGAGGTGGGTGGAAGCAGCAAAACATTTGATCAAATCGCCAATATGCCAGATAGTTATCTTGCCATTGATGATGTTGAATATGGCTACGGAAACCGGATCCCGCTGTGGATGTTTGGTTTGCTGTATTAAATCTTGAATTTTGAATCTGTTAGATAGAAATATAAAATCCAACAATATGAAAAACCCTGAATACCTTTTTGAAACCAGTTGGGAAGTATGCAACATGGTTGGTGGCATCTACACGGTGCTTTCCACAAAATCGAATGAAATGCGCCAACTGCTTGGCGACCACTACATTACGGTAGGACCCGATGTGGTGAAAGAATCGCATGAAACGCTTTATTTTGTCGAGGACAACGAACTTTTCCCCGATTGGCGCGAGCGTGCTTTGGCCCAAGGCCTGAAGTTCCGCATCGGTCGCTGGAAAATCGAAAGCAGCCCTATCGCCATTTTGGTGGACTATACGACTTTGTATCAGACTAAAAATGAGATACTTACTCATCTTTGGGAACAATATGAACTCGACAGTATCCGTGGCCAATGGGATTATGTTGAGCCTGTGTTGTTCGGCTATGCCGCTGGTCAGGTGATTGAGAATTTCTGCAACTACAACTTGCAGCAAACCAGTAATATAGTGGCTCATTTCCATGAGTGGATGACGGGTTCGGGCGTGCTTTATTTGAAAGAGCATTGCCCGCAGGTCGCCACGGTGTTTACCACCCACGCCACTTATCTCGGTCGTGCCATTTCTGGCAATGGGCTTTCTTTGTACGACAACCTGAAATCTTACCTGCCTTCGGTGATGGCCATGCAGTTCAATGTGGTTTCGCAACAGTCGATGGAGCAGAAGGCCGCCAAAAACGCTGATGCTTTCACGACGGTGAGCGACATTACGGCTCAGGAGTGCGAGCAGTTCCTTTATCGTAAGCCCGATGTGGTGACGATGAACGGCATCGACCACACGCAAAGGGAAGAACCTGAGGCCTTTGCCGAGAAGCGGAAGGAGTCGCGAGAGAAGATCCTGCAAATTGTCGAGACGCTTTGCGGCGAGAAGATTGACCGCAACTGCCTGATGGTCATCAATAGTGGCCGTTACGAGTTCAAGAACAAGGGCATAGACCTGTTCATTGAGGCTTTGCGCCGCTTGAACGAGGACAAGAACTTGCCGCGCACTGTGGTTGGCGTGATTGCCGTTCCGAGCAACATCGCAGGTCCATCGAAGGATTTGCAGCATCGCCTTGACGGCACCAACGCCATCATGGGGCATACCGACTTCCCCGCAACACACCATGTCTTTGAGTATGAGAACGATGCGATTCTGAACACTTTGCGCAATTCTGCATTGCAAAACGATGCCAACGACAAGGTGAAGGTGATGTTTGTGCCTGCCTACCTTAACGGCAGCGACGGCATTTTCAACATGACCTATCCTGAGTTCCTCGCCGCTTTCGATTTCTCGGTGTTCCCATCCTACTACGAGCCTTGGGGCTACACGCCGCTTGAAAGCGTTTCGATGGGCATCCCGACATTGACCTCGGATGTTTCCGGCTTCGGCAAATTCGTGCAACAAAATTTTGCAGGCAATGAGGCCGTGACCGTGGTGCCGCGTCAGGAAGGAGATGCAAATAAGGTAATAGACGACATCGTGTCAACCATGCGTCGTTTCCTGAATTTGACCGAAAAAGGCATGACAGAAATTTCGGAAGCTGCTTTGCAGGTGGCCGAAAAACTGCTTTGGAAAGACCTGATTGTCAATTATCAAAAGGCTTGGGATGTGGCTCTTGAGAAGTCGGGAGGCCGTCATTACATGATGGAGCCTGTGCCTTATGCCGATATGATGCACGAGGTGGCTTACCAAAAGAACGATTCGCCGAGTTGGAAGAAGGTGTTGGTGAAGCCTATTTATTCCCCTGAAATGCAGAAACTTGAGGAACTTTCGCGCAACATCTGGTGGAGTTGGAATGTGGATGCCATCGAACTCTTTGAGTCCATTGACCCAGAGGCTTGGAAGGTCACAGAGCAGAACCCCGTTGCGCTGATGGGAGGCCTCACGTTGGAGCAAATCAAGGATTTGGAGGACAATGAGGATTTCATTGAACGCCTGAACAAGGTTTACGACCAGTTCAAGCAATACATGGCCCAACCTTGCCCAAGCAAGGACATGATTGCTTATTTCAGCATGGAATACGGCCTGATGAAGAGCCTGAAGATTTATTCTGGCGGCCTTGGAATTTTGGCTGGCGACTACATGAAACAAGCCTCCGATTCCAATGCTAACATGGTGGGAATCGGTTTGTTATACCGTCACGGTTACTTCGCTCAGGAAATCACCGTTTCGGGTGAGCAAAGGGCCGACTACATCCCCCAGAAGTTCTCGCAACTGCCGCTCCAGCCCGTACTCAACGAAAATGGCGAATGGGTGAAGGTGAGCATCGCTTTCCCGGGTCGCTCGGTATTTGCCAAGGCATGGCGCGTCAATGTGGGTAGGGTAGGGCTGTACCTGCTCGATACCGACATTGAGGAAAACTCGCAGGATGACCGTGGCATCACGAGTCGTCTTTATGGCGGTGACAGCGAAATGCGCATCAAGCAGGAGATGTTCCTTGGTGTGGGTGGTATCCGCTTGCTCGAAGCTATCGGCCTGAAACCCACGATCTACCACTGCAACGAGGGTCACGCGGCCTTCAGCGGCTTGGAACGCCTGCGTGTTTACATCAACAAACACAATCTCGACTTTGATGTCGCTTTGGAGTTGGTCAGGGCTTCCACCTTGTTCACCACGCACACGCCTGTGCCGGCAGGTCACGATGCCTTTGAGGAGCACCTCATCCGTATGTATATGCCTCACTATGCCAACCGCATGAATATCAGTTGGGAACGCTTCATGGGCTTGGGTCGTTTCAACCCGAAAGACCCGAATGAGAAGTTCTCGATGAGCGTGCTCGCCACCAACCTTAGCCAAGAGGTGAACGGCGTGAGCAAGATTCACGGTCGCGTGTCGCGCGAGATGTTCCAATCGTTGTGGCCAGGCTATTTCGCCGAGGAAAACCATATCGGTCATGTCACCAACGGCGTGCATCTACCCACGTGGAGCAATCGCCTGTGGCAACGCCTTTATAAGTTGACTTTTGGCCCTGATTACATTGACCATCAGTCGGATGTGAATATGTGGAAACAAATCAACGATGTGCCGGATGCGGCCATTTGGGACATCCGCAGACAGTTGAAGCATGAACTGGTTGCCTACCTTTCCGAAAAAATCAAGGAGGACATGCGCCAGCGTCAGGAAAGCCCGAAACTGATTATGCAGACAGTCAACAATTTGAACGAGAACGCTTTGATTGTTGGCTTTGCCCGTCGTTTTGCCACCTACAAGCGTGCCCATCTGCTGTTTGGCAACTTGGAGCGCTTGTCGCAGTTGGTCAACGACCCGAAACGCCCTGTCATCTTCCTCTTTGCAGGCAAGGCTCACCCCAACGACAAGGCTGGCCAAGACCTGATTAAGATGATTATCGACATTTCGCGCCGTCCTGAGTTCATCGGTAAGATTCTGTTTGTCAGCAATTACGATATGGAACTCGGTGCCCGCCTGACGAGTGGCGTGGATGTGTGGCTTAACACCCCGACACGCCCCTTGGAAGCCTCTGGCACGAGTGGCGAAAAGGCCGTGATGAATGGTGTGCTCAACTTCTCCGTGTTGGATGGCTGGTGGGCTGAGGGCTATCGTCCCGATGCAGGCTGGGCCATTCAGGAAAAACGCACCTATCAGGACCAGCGTTATCAGGACGAAATGGATGCCGAAACGATTTACAACACGCTTGAGAATGAGATTGTTCCGCTCTATTACGCCCGCAATGTTCAGGAAATCCCCACAGGTTGGGTGGCGGCAATGAAGAAGTGCCTCAATGAGATTTCGCCTCGCTTCACGATGAAACGCATGATGGACGATTACTTCAACCAGTATTACAACAAACTGATTGAACGCACCAATTGGATGAGGGCCAACCGTTACCAGAAGGCCTTTGAAATCAATGCGTGGAAGAACCACATACGCGCCAATTGGGACAAGGTGGAGGTGAAGTCGCTGATGTTGCCCGACACCAATGTGCGCCCGCTGACCTTTGGCGAACAGTTTGTTGCCGAAATCACCTTGCTAACGCCAGACCTTGAGCCGGGCGATTTGGCCATCGAGCTACTCTTTGGCAAGAAGAACAACGAAGCGGTGAATGAGATTGCCTCTGTCGAAAAGATGAAGCTCGTCGACTCGGGCGACGGCTGGGTGAAGTATTATATTAAGGTGCCGATTACCCGCGCCGGTGTGTACAATTTCACCTTCCGCGTCTATCCGACCAATCCGATGCTGCCGCACCGTCAGGACTTCCCGTTGGTGAAGTGGATTTGATTAAGTAATTGAATGATAGGAGGTTTTAGTATGAAAAAACTGTTTTTGACTTTGGTTGCAATGTTCTTTTTAGGACTTGGGTCAGTATTTTCACAAACCGCAAACGACACTATCGCGGTGGAAAAGAACAAGTACTATTATCATGGCTTGCAAATCGAGTCTATGCGTCAGATAAAATCCCTCGTTGCCAACGACGAATTGGCACTCAAGGAGGTGAAAAAAGCTGCGGTAACCAATGGCTTTTCTTACGTATTCAGTTATCTTGGCGGCTTCGCCTTAGGTTGGGAAGTTGTGGATTTGATTCGTGGTAATTTGAATCCATATATCTTGGCTGGCGGTGTTGGTTTGGCAGCGGTTGGTATTGGACTTGGTTATTTGGCTAATAGCCAATTGAAGCAAGGTGTTGCCATATACAACGCCAACCTTGGTGCAACTTCCTATGGTGGTAGTATTCAGCTTGATTTCGGCTTGGTGCCAGGAGGCGTCGGGCTGACGTTGAGTTTCTGAATCATGCAACTGCAAATAAGAAAGCTCCGTTTCCCGAGGGAAGCGGAGCTTTTCTTTTGGTAATCAGTGATTTACTTCAACGGGGAGGGCGTGTGGTATTGACGGGCACCCAGCTCCTTGTCGAGCATAATCATGCCACCCATGTGGCCGTCAATCATCTTGCACTGGGCGATGAGGTCGCGGGCGTTCTCTTCCTCTTCCACTTGTTCGTCGATGAACCAAGCGAGGAAGTTGGCAGCGGCGCGGTCTTTGTCCTCGTCGGCGATGTCGCAAAGATTGTTGATCATGGCGGTCACCTTCTTTTCGTGTTCGAGGGTGTCCTCAAAGGCGGCCAACACAGAATTCCATTCGGTCTGCACCTTGGCGATGGGAGCGAGAATGACCTTCTCATCTTGCGAGTGCAGGTAGTTGATCATAATGGCGGCGTGGGCCTGTTCCTCAAGGAACTGCACTTTATACCAGTGTGCGATGCCCTTGAAACCCTTGGCGTAGATGTCTTGCGACATACTCAAATAAAGGTATGCCGACCACATTTCGGCGTTGATTTGGTCGTTGATGGCCTTGGCTAATTTCTTGCTAATCATTGTTTTCAGTTAAAAGTTAAAAATTGATAGTTGAAAATTGATTGTTTACTAAGACAATTTGAAATTGAGAGCTGACAGTTCCTCATAACTTTAGACTCGGAACTCTCAACTTTCAACTCATCCGAAGTAACGTTTGTAAAGTCCTTCAAAGCCTTTGCCGTGTCGGGCTTCGTCTTTGGCCATCTCGTGGACGGTGTCGTGGATGGCATCGAGGTTGCGCTCTTTGGCCACGCGGGCGATGCGCATCTTGTCCTCGCAGGCGCCGCATTCAGCAATCATGCGCTTGTAGAGGTTGGTCTTGGTATCCCAAACCACGTCGCCAAGCAATTCAGCAAAGCGGGCGCAATGTTCGGCTTCTTCAAAAGCGTAGCGCTTGAAAGCCTCGGCGATTTCGGGATAGCCTTCGCGGTCGGCTTGGCGGCTCATGGCCAGATACATGCCGACTTCGGTGGCCTCGCCCATAAAGTGAGCGTTCAAGTCCTTGATCATGTCCTCGCCAGTGCCTTTGGCGATGCCAACGACGTGCTCAGTGACGAAATTCAGGGCCGCGCTCTCGTCAACGACCTTCCATTCAACGATTTGTTTGCATTGAGGGCAGCGCTCGGGGGCTTCCTCTCCTTCGTGTACGTACCCGCAAATGGGGCAGATGAATTTTTTCTTCATTGTTGTTGTTTAAGTTTTGAGTTAGTTGTAAATCGGATTCCTAACGCAAAAGTAGGCATTTTTCGTGTATCGGCAAGTATTTTGAGGAAAATTTACTACCTTTGCAATCCGTATTCATACGATTTGACATTATGCTTAACAGAAGATTTTTGAGAGTCAAGGTGTTGCAGAACCTTTACGCCTACCATCAGGCGCAGGAAACCAACATTTCACAGGCTGAACGCCAGTTGCTCAAGGACATTGACGGCCTTTATGAACTTTTCATTTACATGCTTTCTTTTTGGGTGGAAGTAAAGCGTTTTGCAGAGCAGCGCATTGAGGAGAACAAGCACAAGATTTTCAAGACCGAGCAAGACCTGAACCCCAACTTGACGTTTGTCAACAATCGGATTATCAATGCGTTGGAGAACAACAAACACTTCATCAAAATTGAGGAAGCCTACAAAATCAATTGGGGAGACGACCGTGACGACTTCATCAGAAACTATTATGGAAAATTGCAACAATATCCTGAATATCAGGAATATATGAATAAAGAGAAATGTGCTTTCTCCGACGACAAGCAGTTCCTCATCGATATTATTGACAAGTATATGGCCGACGACGATTCGCTCTACGATTATTTCGCCGACCGCAAATTGAGTTACAACAGCGACTATCAGATTGGGCTTTACCTGCTTTGGAAGTTCATCTTTGAGATACGTCCCGATTTCAACGTCAACACAAGTATGCCGCCTGTGTATGCCACTGAAAACAGGGAAATTAACGAAGATAAAGAGTTTGCTGTCAACTTGTTCCGTAAGACAATCTTGCATCGTGAGGAATTTAGGACTTTGGTTGAGAGCCTCGCGTCCAATTGGGAATACGGTCGTTTGGCCTTGATGGACAAGATATTGATTTTCATGGCTTTGACTGAGTTTTGCGACTTCCATAGTATTCCAGTCAAGGTGACTATCAATGAATATGTCGAGTTGGCCAAGTTCTATAGCACTGCCGAAAGTGGACGTTTCGTGAACGGTATTTTGGACAAATCGTCGAAGATGCTGGCGCAAAACGGCAGGATGGTCAAGACGGGCTTGGGCTTGATTGACAAGTGATTGCGTTGAAATGCAATAAAACAACTGCGATGCCGTTATAAAGAAAACCTTGAACTATGAAGAGAAGCATTACTATAATTACTTGTATCCTAATGGCTTTTGTCGCAGCAAAAGGCTATTCCCAGGCATATAATGGATTATTCAATTCCATAAGCAATGCCCATTCGGCGCGTGTGGTAGCCTTAGGTGGTATTCCGTTGCCCATGCATGACGGTGATTTGCAGACTGTAACCTTCAATCCGTCAAGCATTTGCCCAAGTATGGACAACCAGATTTCGCTTTCATACGTTGGCGACTTCAAGACAGGTACCAATTACGCCTCGGCGCAATACAGCCACACCTTTGAGACGATTGGTAGCTTTGCCGCGACAGTGCAATACGATAATTACGGCAATTTTGCTTACGCCTCCGAAAGCGGACATTCCGACGGCACCGAGTTCAACGTGTCGGATTTCGTTGTTACCCTTGGTTGGGGCCGCGAATTGACTGACAAATGGAGCATTGGTGCCAACCTGAAATATGCTGGCATCCAGTATGAATCGGGCCGTGGCGGTGCCTTGGGGGTGGATGTGGCTGCCACCTATTGGTCTTATTCCAACTGGGCGTTTACCCTTGCGGGTCGAAACATTGGCCACCAACTCTTCTACACGGGTACGGCGAATAATGAGAAATGGTTGCCTTTCTCCATAGATTTCATCGCGTCCAAGAAACTCGACCATCTGCCGTTGACCTTCGTTTTTGGCTATCACGATATTCAGAATTGGAAGCGAGTATCTGACAATCAGTACCTTATCGAGGAGAACTATGACCCCATCACGGGTCTTTATGCCGAGCCGAGCAAAACGAAGAAGTTCTTCAACAACCTCGGCAGCCATTTGGTGTTGGGTGCTGAGATGGAAATCGGGAAGAACTTTGTGCTGAGGGCTTCCTACAACTATGAGACGCACTTGAAAATGGACGTCCCCAAGAAACGTACCTTGATGGGACTTTCGGCAGGTTTTGGCGTGAAAATCAAGGCCTTCCAGATTGATTATGCCTATTCGTGCAACAATATTGCTGGGTCGCCTCACTTCCTGAACCTCCGTATGGATTTGAGTAAGTTCTAATTATGAATGCAGAATTAAGAATGGTGAATGCAGAATTGGGCCAAAGCCCTGTATCGCATTGCGATATTCAGCATTCATAATTCAACATTCTTAATTGAAAATGATATGTTTCTCCACGAACTGAAACTGACGAATTTCAAGAACTGCGAATCGGCCGATTTGCTGTTTTCGGAGAACATCAATTGTTTTGTTGGACTTAATGGCGCCGGAAAGACCAACATCCTCGACTCGATTTATTACCTTTCGTTTTGCAAGAGTTTTTTCGGTGCTACCGACAAGCAGAACATCCGTCATGAGCAGGATTTCTTTGCGATACATGGCATCTACAGCCATTCCGAGAAAGATGATGAGCTGGTGTCGTGTGTGCAGAAACGCGACGCGAAAAAGTCGTTCCGTTTCAACAAGAAGGAATACGACCGCCTGAGCGAGCATATTGGCAAGTTCCCTTTGGTGATGATTTCGCCCTACGACCGTGACCTCATCAACGAAGGCAGTGACTTGCGACGCAAATTCATTGACGGTGTCATTTCGCAGTTCGACCCGCTGTATCTCAACGCTTTGCTGAAATACAACCGTGCCTTGCTTCAACGCAATATGCAGCTGAAGCAGTTTCTTGAGCGTCGCACTTTCGACCGTGAGTTGCTTCGCTTATGGGAAGACCAGCTGTGCCAACATGCTGACGACATTCATCGGAAACGGCAGTTGTTTCTGGAGGAGTTTTTGCCCATTTTCCAGCATTATTACGAGATTGTTTCGGGCGGAACGGAGAAGGTGAATGTGGTTTATCAGTCACGCATGGACGAGAAGCCGTTGAATGAATTGATGGAAGAAAGCCTGCAACAGGATCGCTATTCAGGCTACACGAATGTGGGTATCCACAAAGACGATTTGGAGTTTGCTCTTGACGGCCATCCTTTGAAGAAATTTGGTTCCCAAGGACAGCAGAAATCGTTTGTGGTTTCAATCCGCTTGGCGCAGTTTGAGTTTAACTATCAAAAGATTGGGTACAAACCCATTTTGCTTTTGGACGATATTTTCGATAAGCTTGACGACCAACGTGTCATGAAGCTTGTGCGTTTGGTGGGCGATGACCATTTTGGCCAAGTTTTTATCACTGATACACAGCGGAATAGAATTGAAAAACTATTTGAAAACACCGATATTGACCATAAGATTTTTGAGGTCGAGAAAGGTCGGGTCAAGGAGATAGGAGGTGGCGATGGTTTACTTTGATGTGAAGACGGTTGGTGAGTTGATCAACGAGTTTTATGAGCAGTATAAGGGGCCGGGCTATGTTGATGAGTTGCGGGTCGTCAATTCATGGAAGCAAGTGGTTGGGCCGTTTATCGCCAAGCATACCATCGACCTTGCTATCCGTAACCGTATTCTTTTTGTCCGTGTCGACTCTGATGCTTTGCGCAACGAATTGAGCTATTCCAAGTCGGTGCTACTCAACCAATTGAACAATCAAGTGGGCAAAGTCGTGATTGATGAGATTGTGCTGAGGTGAAATCAGCCAATGCGTCGGCAAATCCCCTTGAAGTCACAAATGTCGCATTTTTTGATGTCCTCGGTTTGGACAAAGGGAATGTTTGTGTCAAATAGCTCAATCACAACGGCATAAAGCATGGATTCCATATCAGCGATGAAAGTGTCATCCTCCAAAAACGGGACGGACGTTTCGTTTTTCTTGGGTGTGGCTTGGGTGAGGCTGAACTCAATGGAGTTGCCGTAGCGCAGTCCGTGGATGGCAGCAGTTACTTGTTTGGGAGCAACATCTTGGTTTTCTTTGAGATACATGTACTTGTAAAGCAACAGCTGAATGGCCTTTTCGGGGAGTTGCATCAGAAAACCCAGGTCGGAGTCGTCTTCATGGCGGACGGGAATCTTCAGGTCTGAAGTTTCAACATGACCTGTTTTGTAATCGATGACGCGGGTGGTGTTGCCCATACGGTCGATTCGGTCGGCACGGCCTGAAACGAGGCATTTTTCAAACGGCGCGGGCAAATGGGTCTCCAATCTTCCTTCGGTTTTCAGGATAATCAAGTCGTTGTCCTTCAATTCGTTGGAGGTATATCTCAAATAACTCTCCAATTGCTTGCGGATGTTGATTTTGTTGAGGTAGTTGAACCCCACATCGGGGAGACCGCTCGGCAGCAGGTTTTCAATGGCTTGGCCCAACTTGCCCTCCCATTTGGGCTTTATTTCCTTGTCAAAAAGCTCTTTGTCAATGATTTGCAATTTGCCGTCTTGAGGGAGATAAGGCTTGAAAAGAAGCTCAAGGGTGTCGTGTGTGATGTTGCCGACCACATCGGCACCAACATCCTCGCTCAGACTGCTGTCTTTGATGTCCTCAATGTATTTCAGATAGTATTTCAGCGGGCAGGCGAGGTAAGTGGAAAGCCCCGATGGGGAGAGTCCTTTGTCCTTATTCTCAAGGAGATAGTGCAGCTTTTCGATGACCTTTTCGGTTTTTTCAGCGATGAGAGCCTTTGCCTCTGCTGTGGGAGGAGTGGGATTGTGGAACGCCTCTTCCGTCACGGTGATGTTGGCGTTTTCGGCTAATTCATGCTTGATTTGCAGGATGTATCGACTTGCCTCTCCGCCCGAAAGTTCGCCCAAGTTATTGTAATATAGATAAATGTCTTTTCCGTTTTGAAGCAGATGGTAGAAGTGGTAGGCGAAAACGGCTTGTTTCTCGGCATAACCGGGCAAGCCACATTCCCGCTTGATGAAATACGGGATGAAGCTGCCTTGTGATTTGTCGGTGGGTAGGATGGACTCGTTGACACTGAGGACGTGCAGCCGTTCAAAGTCGATGTTGCGCGTCTCCAACAGGCCCATGATTTGCAAGCCTTCCGTACTGCTGCTGTTGAGCTTTATGGAGGTGTTGGCACTCAACAGTTTGAACAGGATTTCGATGTCGTTGATGCTACGCACATAGTCCTTGTGTTGTTCGGCCACCTGCGCGATGCGGTTGATGTTTTGCCCTACAGCGCTCACTTGATTGAGCAAAAACAATAGTTGGTCTCGGTTGGAACACGTTCCTATCTTGTTGGCAATGAACTGCAAAAGCTGGCTGACAGACTGCATGAGCATTTGTGGCGAGGAATCGGATGTCTCGTTGAGTGACAGCCTTAAAAAAGCTTTCACGTCCTCCGCGTTCGCGATGGTGTCAATATCATGGGTTTCAAAAACGAACTTCCCGTTTTTGACGGCTTCGGCTTTCCAACGCTCAAAGGCGGTAAGCTCGACTTGCGTGAAAACGATTTTTACCAATTCGCTGTCCATCACTTGAAGCACGGGCCAGAGATACCAGCCTTCCATCGTGCGCTCCACACCTTGATGGGTGATTTTCCGCACAATCTTTTTGCCTCGATGCAACTCAAAATACTTGTTGACAATCTGGCTGACAGGTGTTTTCTTGACGGGATAGCCCATCGAAACTTTGAAGTCTGTGTAGGTTTCCGTATCGGGGATGGCGTTCAGGATGGGGATGAGCAGGTTCTCGTCTGCAAGGACCACGGCGGTGTTTTTCTCGGTATTCTCTTGTAGTTTGCTTTGCAAGGCTTTGGCTTGCAAAGCGTTGCCGCTGGCACTGATGATATGGATGTGTTTTTCCTCATGGCTAAGTCTGTCGGTGATGCCGTTCTTCATCCAGTCGGGATGCGAGGTCAGATAGCGTCGGGCAAATAGGCCGGCTTCGTTGTTCACATCATCAATATAGTACTGGTCGTAGTCGAAAAGGATTTCGGCTTTGCCCATTTTCACTAATTTGTCGATGATGAGCGTTTCGGTGGTGGTCAGGGCATTGAAGCCGGCAAAGATGACTTTGCGGCTGCCAATCCTTTCCGACAGCGCTTCGTCGGAGAGATGAGCCAACAGCTTGGTTATCATGCCATAATAGCCTTGTTTTTTGGCGATAAGCCTTTCGCGCAGGCGCAAGTAATAGTCGTAGAGTGAGGTGAAAAAATGCAAGTATTTCAGCTCTTTCTCCTTGCTTTTGGCTTCGTCGAAGTTCCAGATTTCCAACTTTTTGTTTTGGACGACATAGTTGAAAAGGTGGTTTGCGTCAATGTCGTACTGGTCAATTTCGTCGAAGTCCTTGGCCATTTGCGACGCTTGGCTCCCGAAAACGCTGAGGTCGCTGTTTTGTTCCACATGCAGTTCAGCATCAATGTCGATGAGTTCGAAAAGCAGGTCGATGTTGTCGACAAGGGTCATGCCGCTCCATTGTGCGAAGGCCTCTTGGATGGACAGCATTTGTGGCAGCCAAATGGTCTGTTGGATGCTTTGCTTGATGGCGTTACGCAGATAAAAGGCGGCGCGTTTGTTTGGGAAAACTACCGTAAGTTCCTGATGGGTAAGATTATAATGGCTTTGGATATGCTTGGCAATCCGTTGTATGAAGGTGTCGTGGGTCATTTGCTCTTCGATTTTAGGAAACATTCGGCGGTTTGCAGTTGTTCGGGCTTGCCCAAATCGAACCAATAGTCAGGTTGGATAGGCTTGGAAATAATGCGGTTGGTTTTGGCCAATTTCAGGTATAAGTCAATGACGCTCTGAGGCTTACATTCAAAATCAGCAAACAAGTCGCTGCGGAAGAAATGCAACCCACTGAAGGCCATTTCTTGGAACTCTCCGAAGCTGTCGTACACCCACTTGAAACTGCCGTCGGCTTTGTTCATCCATCCAACAAGTTGGTTTTCAGTATCAAACAATAACTTTCTATTGGTTTCCCTGTCTTGCGTCAGAAGCCAAGCATCATCCTTTGAATCAAGGAATTGCTGACTTAATTCATAGAGATCCACATTGCTGATGATGTCCACATTATGCACCAAAACAGCTTTCGAGTTTTTGAAAAGAGGCGTGGCTTTGACGATACCGCCGCCCGTGTCCATCAGCAGGTCGCGCTCATCTGAAATTTGGATTTCGGCATCGAAGCGTTGATGCTCCACAAAATCAATGATTTGTTCGCCAAAATGATGCACGTTGATGACGATATGGTGGAAACCGTTGGCAATCAGGTTTTCAATGCAATGCTGTAACAGTGGCTTGCCGTTAAGTTCTACCAGTGCCTTGGGCTTGTTGTGGGTCAAGGCTTTGAGGCGGGTGCCGAGTCCAGCGGCCAAAATCATGGCGGTGGTGTCATGCGTCATCATGGGTTGTGTTCCTCCTTGATTTTGCGTTCTATGTGGTTCAGTATCAGGTGGATGTCAGGGTGCTCTTTTTTCAGCCATTCGTAAATGGTTTGGGCGAAAAATACGGAGCGGTGCTGTCCGCCCGTGCAGCCAAAGGAGACCATCAAATTGTTGAAATGACGTTCTTTGTAGTTCTCAACACTCTGATTGACAATGCCTTTAACATGGTCTAAGAAGACATGGACGGGAGGCTTGGCCATCAGGTAATCAATGACTTCCCAATCACGGCCCGTTTTGGTCTTAAATTCGGGTTCACGGCCCGGATTGGGCAGGGCGCGACAGTCGAACACGAAGCCGCCTCCGTTGCCGCTGAAGTCGTTGGGATAGCCTTTTCGGAACGAGAAGCTGTTTATTGTGACGGTGAGTTTGGAGTTGAGAGTTGAGAGTTGAGAGTTGAGAGTTAGTGGATAGTTGAGTGTGGATAGTTGGGAGAGAACGTGTTGGAGTTCGGGGTAATCGTTTAATGGATGCTTTTCGTTCCAGGTTTTCAATTCCTTCAGGGCGTATGGAATGCTCTCTATGAAGTGCGACTTCTTTTGAATCAAGCCCCTAAAACCGTAGGCACCAAGTACTTGCAGCAATCTCAAATACACGAAATACGGTTGATAAAGGTCAAACTTCACTTCTTCGGGATTGACGAATTGCTTCAATTCCTGTTTATAATACTGGACAAGTTCGTCACGGACAGCCTGCGGAATCTGTGCTTTCACTTGATAAAGCAGTGAGACTACATCATAGTTCAGCGGACCTTTCCTTCCACCTTGGAAGTCGATGAAATACAGCTCGTTATCTTTTACCATGATGTTGCGCGACTGGAAGTCGCGGTACATGAAGAAGTCGCAGGGCGCTTGGCTGACGAACTCGGCTAAGGCCTCAAAATCCTTTCCCAAGCGCGTCTCGTTGAAGTCGATTTCCTCGTGCGGCTTGACGAAATAATACTTGAAATAGTTCAAGTCGTCCAAAATCGCTTGTCGGTCGAAACTTGGGGTGGGGTAGGCCTTGCTGTAATCAAGACCTTGATGGCCAACGCATTGGAATTTTACCAAATGCTTCAAGGCTGTCTTGTATAGTTGGATGACGGTCTCACCAAAACTGCCTGCCATCAATGATTTCTGCACATGTGCAAAAAGATTGTCGTCGCCGAAATCGCTTTGCAAATAGCAGGTTCTCTCTTTGTTTACGGCAAAGACTTCTGGCACGTTCAGTCCCAAATCATGGAAATGCTTGCTGAAAGCCAGAAAAGCCTCGTTTTCCTCCGTGTTTTCGCTGTAGGTGCCTATCACGCTGCGCTTGTCGGTGACGATTCTATAATACTGCCTTGCCGAGCCAGAGGCTGCAATGGGCAGGATTTCAACTGGCGTTTCGTTGATGGAATGGGTTAGTTCGGCTAATATGTTTTGTATTTCAGGGGGTTGCATGGAATAAATCACTTTTCTTAGGTTACAAAACTACAAAAAAGATTCAAAAGATGGGAATTGTAAACGGGTTGTCTTGAAAGTTTTTGTATTTTTGCCCTCAAGTATCGCCTAAACAGCGGTGCGTTTTTATTGGAAATAACATAGCGTTAGTGCTATATTCGGAATGTCCCTGAACCTAGGAAATTCATTAGACATTTGTAAGACGAATAAGTACCAGCGTCTGCGCTTTGCGCGGACTGGACTTATCTTTACAAATGGGTTATCCTAGGACCTTGGGACATTGATGAGCGCCAATCTGCGCTTTTTCGTGTCCCGAGGTTCTTCGTTTGAACCCATCCCCTCCGAAAGATAGTCCTTGCGCTGCAAAACGATAGCGTATGCTCATTGACAACAAAGTAGATCGTTATCCTGACGACGGACTTGGCATCAAGACCGTATGGGATTTTATCAACCTGTATTCTGGCGAACAATCCGGCCAGACTGGAAAACTCGACATCGTGACGGGCTATTTCACCATTCGCGCTTTAAGCAAGCTCTATCGGGAACTGCCCGAAAATGACGAGTTTCGCATAGTTTCCTCGGAGATGGTGCGAGAAGAAAAACAACTGAACGACATCAAGGACTTGTTGAATGGCGACTTCTCCGTGGGAAGCTCGTTTCAATTGGACGAGTATGCCCAAGAAGCCAAGGCGTTCCTTGAACGCAACACCGTGCAAATCCGCGCCATCGCCAATGCTTTTTGCCATGCCAAGGTGTATATGTTCAAGAATAGCGTTCCCCAAAACAACGGATATTACTTGACGGGCAGCAGCAACCTTACCGATGCAGGGCTGGGCTTGAAAAAGACCTCGAATGTGGAACTCACCATTGGCGATTCCGTCAACAAGGCCAACTCCGATTATAAAGAGGTGTGCCGTTGGTTTGAGGACATTTGGAAGTCGGCCAAGGAGAAGATTCAAGACCCCAACAATCCACAATCTGGGCTTATCAGCATAAAGGAATACTTCATCCGCATGATAGAAGAGTATTTCCGCAAATATACTCCAGAAGAAATCTACTATAAGATACTCTACGAACTGTTCAAGGCAGACCTTGAATTTGACAGCATATCCATTGAGCATCAGCAGGATATGTCGCTGCTACAGACCAGCGAGATATGGCGGACATTGTTCAACTATCAGCAAAAGGGCGTTATCTCGCTCATCAAGATGTTGCGCAAATACAATGGTGCCATCCTTGCTGATGCCGTAGGCTTGGGAAAGACCTTCTCTGCTTTGGCGGTCATCAAGTTCTTCCAGATTCAGGGCTACACCACCATATTGCTCTGCCCCAAAAAGTTGCAACAAAACTGGACACAATACCTGAAAGGAGCCGGCTCGCGTTTCGACAAAGACCGTTTCGACTATCAGGTGCGGTTCCATACTGACTTGCAAAATGAGCGGCTGCAAAACAGCTATGACACCTATAAGCTCGATTATCTGCAAAAACGTGAGAAACTGCTGATTGTGATTGATGAAAGCCACAACTTGCGCAACGAGAAATCGGGGCGTTACCAAGACTTGTTGGACAGCCTCATCAAAGTACAATCACAGAAAGAGGGGCATCAATTGAAAGTGCTCATGTTGTCGGCTACGCCCATCAATACTGGTTTGCGGGATGTGAAAGGGCAATTCAACCTGATTGGCAGAGGCAAAGATGATGCCTTTGACAACGATGACTTTGGGGTGGAATCGCTCCGTAACCTTTTTGCCGATTCACAACGTAAATACACCGAATGGTGCAAAAACTCCAATCGCACCATTGGCAGTTTCATTGCCATGCTTTCGCCCAAATTCTTCAACCTGACGGACAAGCTGATTGTGGCAAGGACACGCAAATTGATTGAGAAGACCTTGGGCGAGGATATGGGATTCCCTGAAAAGGCCAAGCCTTGCAATATATATAAAGGTGTTGACCATTTCGGCAAATACCAAACTGCTGATGAGATATACAAGGCTTTCGAGGAACTGACGCTGACTGCCTACCAACCCAGCCTTTACATTCCTGACAGACTCGTTCAAGCCAGGAAGGGCGCACAAAACGACTGGAACGACAATGTGAACCGTGAACGATTCCTCGTCAAAATGATGAGCATTTTATTCATGAAACGGTTGGAAAGCTCGTGGTATTCTTGTATGCTGACCGTGAAGAAGGTGCTTGATGTGCATGAGCAAACACTTCAAAAGGTGCTTGACTTTGAACAACACAAAAAGAACGGTGTCGTTGACGTGGATGTGCCTGACGAGGACGAAAACTTCGACACCGACGATGTGTTCACGCTTCGCAAAGGCACAATCAACTTGAGCGATATGAAGAATCTTGGCGGATTCAAGCGTGGACTTCAACACAACGTGAAATGCCTAAACGAAATCTACTTGAGTTTGCAAGGATTTGAACAGGATTACAGAAATGGCTTTGAACGTGATTTGAAGTTGGACGAACTTGAAAAGCTGCTCAAAGAAAAGGAGCGCAGCAAAAACAGGAAGATTGTCATCTTTACTGCCTATAGTGATACAGCCAAATTCCTGTATGACGAGCTTCGGCAACGTGGTTTTGGCCGTATTGCCTCGGTTTCGGGCACTGCCATTTACACCTCTGGGCAACAACATACCAAAGACTTCCAAGAAGTATTGCATAGTTTTGCCCCTTACAGCAAACTCTACAAGGAAAAAGACTGGAGCCAACTCTATGACGAGGCACATATTGACACAGAAAAGTATTTTGATGCTGAAAAACGTCAATGGCGTGTACCATATACCGTGTGGGAGCAACTCGTCAGAGCAAAAGAGCCAAATGTGGTTCGGTTGCTTGACGACCCCATTGACATACTGATTGCCTCCGACTGCCTGTCCGAAGGCCAAAACTTGCAGGATGCCGATATGCAGGTGAACTATGACATCCACTGGAATCCTGTACGACTGATACAACGATTTGGCCGTATCGACCGTATCGGTTCGCCTAATAGGTTGATTCAATGCGTCAACTTCTGGCCTGCCACCTCGTTTGAGGAGTATCTGCATTTGGAGTCGCGCATCATGAACCGTATGGTGACTATGAATCTGGTAGGCTCAGAGACGCAACAGCTAAACGATGAGTATTTGCAGATGGAGAAAGACAATCCACTTGTGGACAAGAACGCTGACCGCCTGTTAGAGGAGTTGCAGAACAACAGTATCAGCGACATTGAGTCGCCGCAGGCACTGTCGCTCAAAGACTTCTCGCTTGAAGTGTATCGTCAAGACCTGCTTGACTACTTTGAGAAGTACAAGCAGCAACTTGAAGGGATGCCCAACGGCATTTTCACTGGCTTCCGCAACGAGGACACATTGTTTGAAAGCGTCCCGGAGAGCCTCGTGGCCGTCATAGGCTACCCCAAACGAGAGTCGGCAAGTGAAAAATACCGCGAAATCTACCTGATGTGCCAGCCTGCCGACAAGTCGAAAGCGCCCACATTCACCGAGATGAACCGTGCCGAAATCCTTGACTTCCTACGTAAGAACAGGCTAAAGGACCGATACGTGCCCGATTGGATTGAAACGCATCAGAATGAGCGTATCGCCAAACTTCAAGCCATTGTCCAGCAATGGATGGAGGAACAAGTGCCGCAACAAGCCACTAACGAAATCCTTCAGATAGCGAGGTCGCGCAAAGGTTTCAGCCCAACGCCAAGTAAAGAAAGCAAGCGACTTGAAGAAAAATTCAGGAAAGATGAATTTGACCTGATTGCATGGGAGTATGTCAGTAAATAAAACACGGAGCCATGAATACCATATTAAGAAAGTTTGTTGACGAACCGCTGTTTGATGCTTGCGCCGCATTGCTCAACCATCTTCACATTTTCTTCAATGAGATAACGCGCACTCCTGTTCCATTCGAAGGTCTTTATCCAGGGCCTCTGAGCAAGGCTTTACAAGAGATCATGCGCAAAGTGGAACACACCTATTTCATAGGCACGGTGGACGAAGCCTCGTTGTCGGGACAAGCCAAGGTGAAAAGCAGGGAAGATGTCACACAGGAGGCCGCCCAAGGACGCTATGCAGGGATGATGGTTTTTGCCGCTGAGATTCGTGATGGGCAGAAACTAACACGAACAGAGTTGGCGACATTGACTCGTGGCTTCAACCGAATAGCCGCTGCACAACCTGTTGTGCTTTTCATCAAGCAAAACGACAAATTAGCCTTGGCCACTTGTGAGCGTAGCGAATACACCCAACAATGGCGCGACGGTGAAAAGCTCGGCAAGGTGAGTTTGCTTCGCGACATCAACTGCCAGCATCCCCATCGTGGACATATCGACATTTTGGAAAGCATTGGCGACAAAGCCTATCCATTTTTTGAAGAGCTATACAAGCATTGGATGCAGGTGTTCTCTAACGAATTGCTCACCAAGAAGTTCTATTCTGAGCTTAGTGACTGGTATGCATGGGCGGTACAAGTGGTCAGATTCCCCAACGACCTGAACACTACGGACGATGACGAGAAATTCAATCACGAAAGTTGCATACGCCTCATCACCCGTCTTATCTTCGTATGGTTCCTGAAACAAAAGCATCTTATTCCTGAGAAATTTTTCGATGAGGATTACATTCGGGACCATTTCATCGAGAACTTTGACCCCCACGACCGCGAGAACATGCTCTACAATCCCGAAAAGAGCAAGTACTACCGTCTGATACTTCAGAATTTGTTCTTTGCCATGCTCAACTGCCCCATTGTGGAAGAGGGGAAAGACACTGCCAACAACCGTAAATTCCGTGGCGACCATCAGTATGGCATAAAGCGAGACGGTTATAATGTGAACAACTTGATGCGTTATAAGGCTGATTTCAAAGAAGGCGGAGCGGATGAATTTGTGCAGATGGCCAACAATAACGTACCGTTTCTCAATGGTGGTCTTTTCGATTGCCTTGACGACAAGCCAAACAAACTTTATTATGATGGTTTCTCAGAACGAAAGGAATCTTTAGAGCGGCTCTATCTGCCCGACTGGCTTTTCTTTGGCGAGGAAGTGGGCAGAGGCATCGACCTTTCGCAATGGTACGATGACACCAAGAAACGCAATGTCGCGGCACGTGGCATCATTGACATTTTGAAACGCTACAACTTCACCATTGAGGAAAACACGCCACTCGACCAGGAAGTCTCGCTTGACCCAGAACTGTTAGGCAAGGCTTTCGAGAACCTGCTGGCATCCTATAATCCAGAGACCAAGACCTCGGCACGCAAGCAGACAGGTTCGTTCTACACACCTCGCGAGATTGTGCAATATATGGTGGACGAAAGTCTTGTGGCGCATTTGAAGCGCATTTGTGGTGACGAACTGGAGCCACAATATCGTTCGCTTCTCAGCTATTCGACAGAAGAAACCACACTCGACAAAGAGCAACGGCGCAACATTATGCAAGCCATCTACCATTGTCGGGTGCTCGACCCAGCCTGTGGCTCCGGCGCATTCCCTATGGGTATGCTCCAGCAGATGGTGCATATTTTGCGACAACTTGACCCAACCAATGAGATGTGGAAGGAGTTTATGATTGACCTTGCCATTGAGCAGTCGCGCAAAGCCTTTAATGCAGAGGAGGAAGAGGAACGCAAGGCGAGGTTGGCTGACATTGAGGAAGCTTTCAACCGTCATGTCAACGACCCTGACTATGCCCGTAAACTCTATCTCATAGAAAACTGCATCTATGGCGTGGACATCCAACCTATTGCTGTGCAAATTTCAAAGCTTCGTTTCTTTATCTCTTTGGTGGTTGACCAAAAACCATCAAACGATGCTGCACATAACTTTGGCATACGTCCGTTGCCCAACCTTGAATCGAAATTTGTTGCCGCCAACACGCTGATTCCTGTGGAATATGACGGCACTTTGGTGGAGAACGACGATGATGTGATAAAATACAAGAGCCGTCTAAAAGAGTTGAACCACAAAATCTTCTTGGCCAAGCGCAATGTGGACAAGCAGCGACTGAAGGACGAGATTAAGGCAACTCGCGAAGCCCTTGCTCAAGCGATTGAAGACACGGGATTTGTTGGCCACAGCGAGGCGAAGCAACTTGCCCAATGGGATATGTTTGACCAAAATGCTTCGGAGTCATACTTTGATGCCGAATGGATGTTTGGGGTTAAGAATGGGTTTGATATTGTGATTGGGAATCCACCGTATGTAAATGTTGAGAAAATTGACAAAACCATAAAAGACAAAATTGATTTATTTTCAACAGCATATCAAAAATTCGATCTATATGTATTGTTTTATGAAAGGGGAATTAAACTATTAAGAAATGAAGGGAACATAGTATTTATTACATCAAATAAGTTTTTGTCACAAGGGTATGGATTGCCTTTGCGTCAGTTGTTATTGACAAAACAGATAAACCGTTTGATAAACTTTAATTATGACATATTTGATGCTGCTACAGTAAGAACTTGCATATTGTCACTTGTAAATAAATACGATGAGGATAGTTATATTCTCGTAATTGATGTAAATGAAAAGAAAGACAAATATAGGTTCGAGAAGAGGCTTTATAGCAAAATAGATCAGTCTCTATTCAATGATACAGAAGAAAACAACTTCAGAATTAGTCTTACAACTGAAAAAACGGCTGTCTTATCAAAAATTAAATCTGGATGCTTATCAGTGGAAGATATTTGCTCTGTAAATTATGGGTTACGACCAAGTAGTGAAAAATTATGATTAAAAAAGGATGCGTTTATTCATTCTTCAAATATTTCTGGTAGATATAAAAAGTATTTTGAAGGGAAGGATATGGGATATTGGCTCGTTAACAACTATCAATATCTAGATTATAGACCTGACGTTATGTATAATGCTATGTTTCCTCAGCTGTTTTCGAATGAAAAGCTGGTTGGTATTAGAACATTAAGTGACATTTCAAAACTGCGATTTATTTACGACCAAGACGGGATGTATTGCAACGATTCTGTTGTCATACTTACATTATGGTATTTAATGGAGGGGGTAAACTATCCAACTATCTTAAGAACAATCTCAAAAAAAGCTATACAAACCTCAAAAATGTATTCATACAAATACATACAAGGGATACTAAATTCGCTTCTGATCAAGTTCTATTTTAATGAGTTGATGTACGATGGGACTCATTTTTATCCAAATCACATGAAACAGTTGCCAATCAAACCACTTCCATCTGTTCAACAACAACCTATCATCACTTTAGTTGGCAAAATACATGACTTTAAGAAACAAGACTTGCACGCTGACACCACTTCGTTGGAGCAGGAAATCGACCGTCTTGTTTATCATCTTTACGGCTTGACTTACGATGAGGTGCTTGTTATTGACCCTATGCCGCCGTTTACGAGGGAGGAATACGAGAGAGAAACGCGGAAATAGGAAAAAGTGCTATCTTTGCAGACAAAACAAAGACACACGAGATGCAGATTAACAGGTTAGGATATTATTGGTTGGATACTTGGGTGCTGGCCAACGTCATACAACTGGCCACGCAAGACTTCTGCGCCCGCAACCTCAACCGCACCAACGACCCCTGCGGGCGGCAATACGACCAGATGACGCAAGCGGCACGCTCCGTCCCCGCCAACATCGCCGAAGGCAACTCGCGCCATTCCACCTCAAAGGAGACAGAGATGCGCCTCACGGATGTGGCCCGGGCAAGTTTGGCGGAATTGGCCAACGACTATATTAACTGGCTCATGCGATATGAAAATGTCCCTTGGTCGGTGAAGTCGGACGAACACAAAGCGGTCAGCCACACCCCATTAGACCGTCCCACCTACAAAGACGATGTACAACACCAAAGCAGCCTCCACATCCTAAAGCAGAAGCACAAGTTTGATGCTTGGCTCTGCTCAAAAGATTCAATGATAGAGGCCAACTGTTTGCTTATCCTTTGCAATCGCCTCATTATGATGCTTGGCAAACAAATCGAGAACCAACTTGAGGCCTTCAGGGAAGAGGGAGGTTTTTCCGAGGCATTGTCAGCCGAGAGACTCGTCCGCAGGGTGGAGCAAAATGCCCAAACGGATGCGCCGCTTTGCCCCAAATGCGGGAAGCCAATGCTAAAACGAATGGCTAAAAAAGGCAAGAACGCAGGAAATGCCTTTTGGAGTTGCTCAGCCTATCCCGAATGTGATGGAACGAGGAGTGTTTAGGGATGTAACAAGATAATCGTAATAACGAAATTACGTAGTATCGATATTACGGTTTAACGATGAAACTTCTTTGTCTATCAGCTTTATAGAGAAGTAAATCGGGATTGAAAAGAGGAATAAATCTCGGCAAAGTTTATTCTCGTTTATTGATTCGCCATTATCCCCTTCAATCGTGTCATAAATGTTTGAACTGTAATTGTATTCAAAATGGTTGCCAAACAGGGCAAGTTGGTAGGTGGATAATAAACATCGGAAGGCATCAAAGACATGTCCAACATTTCCGCTTCGGAAAACAATGCTTCTATTTCTCCTTTTTTCCTTTCTTTGGTGTCGTCAGAGAAATTGTCGTTCTTTTCAATGGCAGCTTTGTACAAGGCTTTGTCATAATCGTATAGTTGGTGCAAGTCGTCCCTCGTGAAAGGGGTGGAGATGTTCAAGACAATGGCTGAAAACACAGAGTTCATGCATTTGGCTGCTCCTGGAAGGTTCTTTGTCATTGTCAATTGATGTAGTGCTAGTTTGTCGGTGTTCATTTTATATCATTAGTGTCCCGTTAAAATTGGGACGGTTAAATATTAGTCAAATAGCCCCGGTATTAGGGGGTCAAGTTGTTCTTTGACGTCGTTGATATTGGT
>ONKQ01000087.1 GCA_900318465.1 uncultured Bacteroidales bacterium | reverse complement strand
AAGACAAGTCCAAACTCAGCCTCGTCAACAAACGCCTCAAAGCCGCCTGGGACTGGCAATTCCTTATGCATTTATTACAAATTTGATGCGTTTGCCCTGGAGGAATTGGTTTTGGAAGGTGGAGAGGAATAAAAAAGTTGTATATTTGCGGATGAAATCATTCGAAAATAAAGAATTGAGTAATAATTAAAATATTGAAATACAAAAAGATAGAAATAAACTAACATAATAATCATAGCGTTTGCTGCTATTCTGAAATCATTCCAAAGCTTGGTCGCACAGGATTCATACCAGAAGGTGGAGCAAGCCCGTGTTACGCGGGCGAGCTTGTCTGGTATGAGGGTAAGACCAAGCACCCGGAATGTGGATAAGTTTCGTCCGCGTTTTTAGTGTTTGGTTTGGAAGGCTTAAGAAGAAAGTGGGCATTATAGATTGTATGAATAAAGAATATAATTGTCGAATAAATAGAAATGAAGACATGAAATACAATGAAAAACTAAATGCTGGATATATTCTCTCGTTGCAAAAGGAGGATAATCAATTGTCAGTTAAAGAGATATGTATAAATTACCCTGATGGTATTGTTTCCATACTAGATAAATTGGAATATTTTGAAGAAAATCCCGAGCATAATAATGTTTTCAGTGTAGAGCGTTTTGTTCACGATTCCGATTTTGAAAAAGATGAAGAATACTCATATTGTTGGCCTTATGATTATCATAATTCATTCATACAAAATGCAAAAATAGAAAAGATTGATAGAGAAAAATACTATCAAAAACTCGAAGAAATAGAGCAACGCATCTCTTTGGAATACGAATTAATGATGAAACCAAAAAAAGTTGGCAAAAGATATGTGTATTTAAATGAGACGAGAAAGCAAGAATTGGAAATAGAAAAGAAAGATGCTATTAGAAAAAAGCAAGAAGAATATAGGAGAGTTTTTTATCTGAACTATATTGAAATGGTAAGAAGGTATGTTTTTGCGCTGCACTATAAAAAGACTTTAGAAACAATAAAAGAAAAAAGTTTGATGTATTCCAGCGAGGCTAAAGGTTGGTATGGCCCAAATTTCAATATAACGGGAAATGCAAGAATTGGTTTGAGAACTAATTTTTGCTACGGCAGATCTGCATATTTTGACATTTTGTTGAATTATAAAGGCATTAATATATTGCCATATAGCGACCTCGTAAATTATTATTGGTCAAATATGATGGATAATCTGCGATTCACGAGGTCTTATACAACTCATCGAAATAATTGGCCAGAAGTATTAACATTTATTGCGGATATATGTAATTGGATTGAAAGAGACCCTGTATCATTTGAGAAAAAATGGATTATTGATGAAGTTGAGCAAATGATGGATGGGTTAAAAGAAATACATGGGAAAATAGAAGAGTTTTACAAAAAATTAGAAGAAGCAAATAAAGAAGAGGGGCAAAAACGAACAGAAGATAAAACACCCCTAAAAACAATTAAATACAGGAATATTAACGCCACAGAAATCTATCAACACAAAATCTATCCACATGAAACACTTCTGATAATTCAAGTTGACAAGTTGGCAGCAGCGCTATCACTTCTTGATGATTTATCACGCCTTACAAACATATACACGCCTGTTGCAAATTACATAAATACAATCGTTCAATATAATAAAGAAATAGTTCCAGCCATCAAGACACAATGTAATGCGTTGAATTTTCAGATATTGAAGCAAGAAAAAGAAGTAAAGAAAATCGAAAAAAGTATCGAAAAAGAAGATAAAAATTTAGAGATTAGAGCAAATGAAATTGATGCTGCATTTGAAATGTCATCACAAGAATACCAGAATAATTCCGAAAGACTTGCGGCAAAAACTAATAATAGAATAAATGATAAGGAATATAGGAAAATCCAGGAACGATTGTCAGAACTGAAAGAAACAAAGACACAAATTGAGATTGACATTGATACTAGGCAGAGTTTTAAGACATATCTTGAGGGGAAAAAAGAATATATTACAGAATGTTTAAAACAAAGGGGAAATGTCAAATAACGCTTTGATGAATAAGTCCAAAAACGAACTAGTTGAAATTATATTTCGCAAGGATGATAAAGAAAAATGTTTGCGCAGTAAATTAGATGCTTTGACAAAAGAAAATGCTGAATTGAGAGAACAATTATCTATAAATTCGAAATCTGCACTAACTGGATCATGTATAGGAAACGAGAAACAGAAACGTACTAATTGTCTTGGTTTTTTAAAGAGATTATTTGGGAAATGACACCCTCTAATCATACAATTCTACAAACTCATAACTATTCCCCATAGCCTCCAAAAACTTGATAAAGTCCTCCTGGCTAATGATAATAGTCTCTGTGTTGTCATTGGGTTATGCCTCAAATGCCATCAACTTTTGGTTTGTGGCGCGTTCAATTTTAGCGATAGTTTCAATAGTTAGGTTTTCTGTCCCTTTGAGGAGTTTTGAAACGTATTGTTGGGTGCACCCTATGCGTTCTGCCATCGCTGCCTGTGTCAGTCCCTCGCGCTTCATATAGAAAAGCAGCAGAATGGCGATGCGCTGTGAATAGCGAAGCCAATCGCAGTTTTCCTTGCGCCATTGGGCTTCTTCGCGCCATTTGGATGGAGTCTCGCTTTGGTGTTCCTCTAAATATTTCAATGCTTTTTCTTTCATGTCAGCCTCCTTTCATCACATTTCGTGCATATAGTCTTCAAATCCATCGTTGTCAATTACGCCGTTTTCAAGAAGAAGGTTGCGCACTTGTTCCATTTTGCTCAATTCTCTCAGTGTATGCGTCCTTTCTCGCATGGTGTGGGTGAGTTTGATGGCACCTCCAGTGATGATGTAGCAACCGCGTTCAAGTTTAATGGCATAGAGCCGCAACCATGAGGCATGTTCAGGACGGTTTTGAAGCCTTGCCTTCTCCTTGCCGAGAGTCATTTCTGCCGTTCTGCTGTTTTCAAGTGGACGGAATAGCAAATCAAGGTCGGCATCGGGTGAAATGTCGAGGATAAGACATTCGAGTTCTCCGCTATCATCAATTGTGTCGTAAATGGCTTGGTTTAAGTCGGTTATCTTGAAATAAGATTCTAAGTCGGCCATGTTCTCAGTAAAGAATTCCCAAAGCCATTCAGGGTCGTTCCATTGTGCAAACACCTTGCGCAACGCATTGTCATCGTCACCTTCATATCTGACAGCCCATAAAGTGCCGTTGTCTAAAATCTTGTCGAATTTCATAAATGAATGTTTTTATGCTGCAAAAATATACAATTTTTCGGAAATACAACTTTTATTTGTATTGTTTTTTCAAAAAAACACAAAGACTACTTTCTAAAAGTTGTACAGAAAAAAAGCCAAATAACCAAACGAAATCGCGCCAAATAACCAAATTCATTTCGGTTTTTGCTCTTTTTCAATCATATAGTTCAATAAACTCATACGAATTCCCCATCGCCTCCAAAAACTTGATAAAGTCCTCCTGGCTAATGATAATCGTCCCCGTGTTGTCATTGGGATGGAAACTCAAGCGAGGGGCATTCAAGAGGTTTTTGTCGATGAAGAGGTGTACCTCGTGGTTCTCGTCGTTGATGAGGCCGAAGGGGGAGACGCTGCCGGGCTTCAGGCAGAGATATTTCTCCATGCGGGCTTCCGAGGCGAAGGTGAGCTTGCCTTGGTGCAGACGCTGCTCTAGGTCGTGGATGTCCATCTGGTGCATGCACTCGAAGATGACGAGGTAGTGCTTGTTGCCCTTGTGGTTTCTGAAAAACAGGTTCTTGCAGTGCGTGGCCTCGAACTTGCCCCAGTAGGCCAACGACTCCTCGATGGAACCCAACGGCGGGTGGAACTTGATGTCGAAGTCGATGCCGAGGCCGAGCAGGGTGTCCACTACCTTCTGCTGCCGCTCACTCAAGGGTTGGTTTATCTCTGAAGGTTTCATTGTTCTTGTTTTTTATCACAAAACTTGCAAAACCCGTCAAAACCTTTTCGCTTGGTAATGGAAAGCCTGCCAACCGGCGGCTTTCCGGCGGCGAAGCGGTTGCGCAGCCGCCCACGCCAAATGATGGTTTTGTATGTTTTGTCGGTTTTGTGACATATTAGTGTTCGTATTTAACTCCGTTGAAATCGAAGATTCGACGTTAGTCAATGCTTCGCATTTCACGTGCAAAATTAGAGAAAATAGTTGCAAGGTGACAGAAATTGTGTAATTTTGCCATCGAAATTAAACATAAAACAATGTGTACTTATAACCTCTTGGTAAACGATACGGTAATTGAGACCATTCGGCCGGCATTTGAGGACGAAAAGGCTCTTGAGCAATGGCTGCAGCGGCAGATGGACATGATATTGATTGAATTTGCCGCAAGACAAAAGGCATCCGTTGTGAGAAAGCAACCGCTCTCGCAAAGACTTCGCGGCATCGCAACGGCCCCAAAAGATTTTGACTATAAGGAAGAACTGGCAAACCGTTACGAAGCATGAAGCATTATCTTGTTGATACAAATGTCATCATTGACCTTCTGTTGAACCGTGAAGGTGCCAATGCAGCTGCCGCTTTAATTGATGGCGCCGAACAAGGCGAGTACAAGGTTAGTTTGTGTGCGCTTTCGTACACCAATATCTATTACTCGTTGCGCAAGTTTCTTTCCCACGAAAACCGCATTAACTGTCTTTCCCAATTGGGTGAAGTTGTAAATACATTGCCAGTTAATGGCACGGTGATTACTACTGCATTGCGGGCTGGATGGAAAGACTTTGAGGATTCCGTGCAATATCATTGCGCTTTGATTGATGGAAGTGTTGATGGCATAGTTACGCGCAACGGCAAAGATTTCATCTTGTCTGCTATTGATGTAGTTGACTCTTCTGAGTTTTTGAAACGATAATAATGGCGAGGAATGAATTATAATAATGATTCGATTACAATTCTAAACTGATAAAGATTGGGAACACAATGTATTCTGGAGAATTATCGTTGGAGTGTAAAAACATTGATGGCAAATGGGGTTATGCCAATTCAGAGAATATGTTTGTTATTACCCCAACATTCGATGAAGCTAATTGCTTTTCCGAAGGATTAGCCGCAGTGAAAGACGGGGGGAAATGGGGATTTATTGACCCTCAAGGCAATTATGTTATCAATCCACAATTTGACTATGCTCGGAGTTTTTTCGAGGGATTAGCACTCGTGAGAAACGAAAAGAAAGTTGGTTATATTAACAAGAAAGGTATATATGTAATTAATCCTTTTGAAGGTTATGCTTTGGATTTTTCTGAAGGATTAGCTGCGGTGAAAGTGTATAGGGAAGGATGGGGCTATATTGACAAAGAAGGCAACTATTTCATCAAACCACAGTTTTACGATGCTCGGAGTTTTTCCGAAGGATTAGCAGCCGTTCAAATTGGTGAAAAATGGGGCTATATTGACAATAATGGAATTTATGTTATCCTGCCTAAATTTGATAAAGCTTGGGATTTTTCCCAAGGATTGGCCAGAGTGAGATTTGATGGGAGTAGTAGATGGATGATCGACAAGAAAGGCAAATTGGCAAGACCAGAATACTTTAAATGGTTAAGAAAACAAGAAAGATGAACATTTGAAGACGATAGTTTTATTGTCACTATTTTGAATTATGTGCGGCGACGCGGTTGCGCAGCCGCCCATGCCAAATGATGGTTTTGTATGTTTTGTCGGTTTTGTGACATAATTACAACTTGCTTTTCAACGCTTTACCCGTATATGATGCCTTGCACTTCACCAAGTCCTCCGGCGTGCCTTCAAAGACGATTTCGCCGCCCTTGTTGCCGCTCTCGGGACCCAGGTCGATGACCCAGTCCGCCGACTTGATGACTTCCATATTGTGCTCAATGATGATGACGCTGTGGCCGTTGGCAATCAAGGCGTTGAACGACTCCAACAGCTTGTTCACATCGTGGAAATGCAGGCCTGTGGTCGGCTCGTCGAAGATAAAGAGGGTAGGCTTCTCGACCTGTCCCTTGACGAGGAAGGTGGCCAGCTTCACACGCTGCGCCTCACCGCCGGAGAGCGAACTCGCCGACTGCCCGAGCTTCAGATAGCCCAATCCGACCTCCTGCAAAGGCTTCAAACGGTTGATGATGCGCCCGACGATGGGAGTCTGCCGCTCCGACGAGTGCTCGAAGAAGTCGATGGCCTCCTCAATGCTCATGTTGAGGATGTCGGAGATGTGCTTGCCGTCGTATTTGATCTCCAGTACCTCTTCCTTGAAGCGCGTGCCATGACAGGCCTCGCAAGGCAAGTAGACATCAGCCATGAACTGCATCTCGATCTTTTGCACGCCCTCGCCCTCACATTCCTCGCAGCGACCACCCGGCACGTTGAATGAGAAGAACGCCGGCTTGATGCCGCGCAGTTTGGCTAGTTTCTGCTCGGAGAACAGCGTCCGTATTTCGTCGTAGGCCTTGAGGTAAGTGGCCGGGTTGGAGCGCGACGACTTGCCGATGGGGTTCTGGTCGATGAACTCCACGGCTTGGATGAGGCGCAGGTCGCCTTCCAAAGCACCATAGCTGCCACATTTCTCGGCGTTCTCGCCCAGCTGCCGTTTCATGGCGGGGTAGAGCACATCCTTCACCAAGGTCGATTTGCCCGAGCCGCTCACGCCCGTGATGACGGTCATTGTGTTGAGCGGGAAGCGCACGGTGAGGTTTTTGAGGTTGTTCTGCGAGGCACCTTTTATTATAATGGCATTGGCACTCTTGCGGCGACGGGTAGGCACGGGGATGTGCATCTTGCCCGTGAGGTATTGCGTGGTGAGGCTTTTCTCGCAGTTGATCAGGTTTTTGATGTCGCCCTCGAAGACGACTTCGCCGCCAAATGCACCCGCCATCGGCCCGATGTCGATGATGTAGTCGGCGGCGCGGATGATTTCCTCGTCGTGCTCGACTACGATAACCGTGTTGCCGATGTCGCGCAGACGGCGCAGCACGGCAATGAGTCGCTCGGTGTCACGGGAGTGCAGGCCGATGCTCGGCTCATCCAAGATATAAGTGGAGCCGACCAGGCTGCTTCCCAACGAGGTCGCGAGGTTGATGCGTTGCGACTCGCCGCCGGAAAGAGTATTGGACAAACGATTTAATGTCAGGTAACCCAAGCCCACCTCGATGATGAAGTCCAGGCGGTTGTTGATTTCCACCAGCAGTCGCGAGGCAATTTTGCTGTCGGTCTCGTCGAGTTTCAGGTGGTCGAAAAAGACCTTCAGTTCGTCCAAAGGCATCATCACCAAGTCGGTGATGCTCTTGCCGCCGACCTTCACATATTGCGCAGCTCTGCGCAAGCGTGTGCCGTGGCATTCGGGGCAGACCGTCTTGCCACGGTAGCGCGACAGCATCACACGGTATTGTATCTTATAGGACTGTGTCTCAACATAGTTGAAGAAGTCCACGATGCCTTCGAAGTACTGGTTGCCGGTCCAGAGGAGGCTCACCTGTTCGTCCGTGAGTTCGTAGAACGGCTTGAAGATGGGGATGCCCACCTTGTCGGCCACGCGGACGAGTGCATCTTTCCACTCGCTCATCTTGTCACCGCGCCAGCAGGCGATGGCGTTCTCGTAGATCGACAGGCTCTTGTTGGGCACCACCAGGTCGGGGTCGATGCCGATGACGCTGCCGAAACCCTGACAGGTCGGACAGGCGCCGTAGGGATTATTGAAAGCGAACATGTTGGCCGTAGGCGGCTCGAAGGTGATGCCGTCGGCCTCGAAACGCGACGAGAAGTCGGCCTCTTGCCGTTCACCGTTCAGTTCGCTGATGACCTGACAGTTTTCCTTGCCCTCATAGAAGGCGGTCTGCACCGAGTCGGAGATGCGTCCGATGGCGTCTTCCATGCTCTCGCTGACCTTGATGCGGTCGATGAGCAGCTTCACCTTCTTCTCGCTGACCTTTTTCTTCTGGTCGAGGAAATCCTCGATTTTGACGATCTCGCCATTCAACAGGATGCGGTAGAAGCCTTGTTGCATGAGGATGTTGAGGTGTTCGTCGAGGCTGCGGCCTTCGGGCAGGATCAGCGGCGCTACGATATAGGCCGTGGTGCCCGTTGCGAGGCCGAGGATATGGTTCACCACGTCCATCACCTGGTGCTTCTTGACCAGCTTGCCCGAGGCGGGGGAGTAGGTCTTTCCAATGCGGGCGTAGAGGAGTTTCAGGAACTCGTAGATCTCAGTGCTGGTGCCCACTGTGGAGCGTGGGTTGTGCGAATTCACCTTCTGTTCGATGGCGATGGCGGGCGAGAGGCCGGTGATGCTCTCCACGTCGGGCTTGTTGAGGCGGCCCATGAACTGCCGTGCGTAGGAACTCAAGCTCTCCACATAGCGGCGTTGGCCTTCAGCATACAAAGTGTCGAACGCCAAGGACGACTTGCCCGATCCCGACAGGCCGGTGATGACCACCAGCTTGTTCTTCGGAATCTGCAAACTGATGCTTTTCAGGTTGTTG
>ONKQ01000086.1 GCA_900318465.1 uncultured Bacteroidales bacterium | reverse complement strand
GTCTTTCACGTCACCCATCTTGATGGTGCTCATCATGTCGCCCACGCGGTTCTTCACGTCGTTCCACATCGAAGCGGGGATGTAGGCACGCGAGGCGGCTGAGCACTTCTGGCCTTGGTATTCGAAGGCGCCACGCACGATGGCCACGGCCACCTCTTGCGGGTCGGCGCTGTGGTGGACGAAGATGAAGTCTTTGCCGCCGGTCTCACCCACGAGGCGAGGATAGGCCTTGTACATGTCGAGGTTTTGGCCGGTGGTCTTCCACAGGCTCTTGAAGGTGGCGGTGCTGCCGGTGAAGTGGATGGCGTTGAAGTTCTTGTCCTTCAGGGCCACGCCGCTGATCACGCTGCCTTTGCCGGGCAGGAAGTTGACCACGCCGGCGGGAAGTCCGGCTTTCATGAAGATGCGCATGTCGGTGTAGTTCGACAGCAGGGCGGTCGTCGAGGGCTTCCAGATGGTGGTGTTGCCCATCAGGGCGGGGGTCATGTTCAGGTTGGAGGCGATGGAGGTGAAGTTGAAAGGCGTGATGGCGAACACGAAGCCTTCCAACGGACGGTATTCGGTGCGGTTCAGCTGGTCGTTGGCTGAAGCGGGCTGCTCGGCGTAGAGTTTGCTGGCGTAGTAGTTGTTGTAGCGGAAGAAGTCGATGGTCTCGCAGGCGCTGTCGATTTCGGCTTGGAAGCAGTTCTTCGACTGGCCGAGCATGGTGGCGGCGTTGATGCGGGCGCGATACTTGGTGGCCAACATCTCGCCGATGCGTGCCATGATGGCGGCGCGCTCGTCCCAAGGCGTGTTCTCCCAGTCGTGCTTGGCGGCTTGGGCGGCGTCGATGGCCATGCGGACTTCCTTTTCGCCTACCTTGTGGTAGCGTGCGATGACGTGTTTGTGGTCGTGAGGCATCACCACCTCGCCCATGTCGCCGGTGCGGACTTCCTGGCCGTTGATGATGGCGGGGATTTCAACGATTTCGTTGGATTGTCTTTCGAGTTCCTTCTGAAGCTCGATTCTCTCAGGGCTGCCCGGACGATAGGCCTTTACCGGCTCGTTCTCAGGCTTCGCAAATGTAATCAGTGCGTTGTTCATGTTTGGTATTTAAGAATTTAAAATTTAAAGATTTAAGATTTAAAGATTCTATGTTTGGGGTCGCTTCGCGTCATTGCGAGGCACGAAGCAATCCAAGATTATTTCTGTATGGCTGTCTCCAATAGTTCAACATGGTCATGGTGCAGGATGACTTTCATCCAGCCGAGGCGGCTTTTGTCGTTTCCGGCGATTTTGAAACCGATGTATTTTTCTTCGTCCATCGGAAATGTGTCACAATCGTCTTTTTCGTCATGCATGTGTTGATAGATAATGTTACCAACGGTTTCTTCACCAATGGGATAGTAATAGGGACGGTTTTTCAGCGTGACATTTGTGGACATGAAAGAGTTGCCCGAATCAAAGGATTGGCCAGCATTATTGGCATATAGTGAAAATTTCTCATTTGTACTGACGATGGAATCGGTTTCGTCGATTTGATTGCATGTAATTGTATGATTTATATATATATACATATACATAATGCTGTCGTCGATAGAACAACCAACAGTGTCGATGTGCAAAAACCGTTGTTGATTGATGATGTCGCCTAATAGTGCGATGTTTTCATGGCAAATAAGTTCGGTGACGATGTAGCGTCCCACTCCAGGTGAGCCGATGGTCTGTGAATGGAACTGTACGTCATTCTGTCCATCGTTGTTGAGATCGATGAAATAGCCCCAGGAGTCGTGACCATATTGCTCTACTAATGGACTGTTTTCGTATGACGTCACGGACATTCCTTTACTATTGCCGAAAACGACTTTGTTTTGTGCAGGGTCTTTCTTGCACGACGGTATGATGCAGATTGCCGCTAATGCCAATGCGAAAAACAATGCTTTCTTCATTTTATGTCACTTTTTAGTTTCTGAATTGCGGGTGCAAATATAGTAAAAATCATTGCGAAAAACTTCGTTGCGAAAAATTTCGCAATACATTTTTTTACCTTCCTGTAACGTTAGCGAGTAACTTTTGAAATATCTTACTACTCGATTCTATGCAATCCCTTTTGTGCAATTTCAACTAATTCGCGTTGGATGGCCAGTATCAAGAAATCTTGTTCTTCGCCATCTTGAATATTTTCGAGCTTTTTCCCGCCGATTAGGTTTTCGCCATTCACCATGATATAAACACCCACATGAGAAAGCATGGCCTCGTTGGGGATTTCATGAACATCGTATGTCACATTTTTCAGTTAGTTGTCGATTTTGTCTTTTGGGGATGCGTTTGATGTCGTCCAACCACGAAGGAATGGATAGACGCATGACAGAGAGATAGTCTTCGTTGATGGAGGCTCTAAGTCGAAAGGCTGCTGGCTGAATCTCATCACCAATGATCATGCGGGGTGAGAAGATGGCTCTGGCCACATTTTCGGTATCAGGAATCATGGCTTTGTTAGATTTGTTTCATGATTTCCAATACTGCATCGGGAGAGAAAGCCAAGTTGTTCTCGCCTTGGGCTTCACCGTTTTGGATGGTGTAGTATGAAAAGCCCTGCGCTCCAATATTGATTCCTGATTTCCGCTTCTTGTTTTGCAACAACAAAGTCCCGTTGGCGGAAGGGAATATCGTCCAGTCTTGCAAATCGTTGTCGCTACTTTCTTGCAAAATGCTTTTGAAGTTTTTAACCACTGAATGATTCAGAGGCAGAGCGTTGTCGCCATCCCATCCCGCTTCATATTCCTGAAAATCTGATAGGCGTTCCAACAATTCCGTATAGGCTTTTCCCCTTATGTTGGTGCGGTTATCCGATTTTGCCAGTCCTATGATAAAATCCAGCGTTTTTTGCAGATAGCTTTCGTTGTCAGCAATGTTGCTGAGTTGCAAAAACAATTGAGCGTTTAATTCGGGTGCTGTTGCTGTTGTTGTGTTCATCTGTTTTCTCGATTATGACCGCAAAAGTACACATTTTTTGGAAATGGATGATTTTCATTCCAAATAATATACCCTCTTTGCTGGGTACAAAAACAAAAAAAGCAAGCCGTATGATGGACTTGCTTCTCTTTGCTAGTATGAAAGAACTGTTAGAATGAATGAATTGCCCTTACTTTGTAACCATTCTCTTTCCATTGAGACGAATTACGATGGCAATAAGCATATTTTTCGGAAATCTCCGTTGATGACCAATAGGAACCATATAAAAAATCTAAAACAATACCACCATTGTTTAATAGAGCTGTGTTTATACTATCTTTTTCACGGAAAATATCATCTAATTCTGTAATGGATGGAATGTACCATTCTGTTGCTCCTCCAGAGTTTTTGTTATAACACCATTTGAATATTGGATAGTCGTTCAAATTGAAATTTTGGAAAACAATCAAAGTGTTTGACAAACCATCATATTGGTCAGTTGCACCTGTAGTAACATATGCAGGTCCCCAAGAGCCATATCCTTCGTCCAAAGAAACAATCATCCCATGCGTTCCTCCGTTTGAGATTCTATAAACAACACCCTCGATGCCATTCCTATTATAATAATCACCAACTTGATAAACACCATTGGTGCCGCCACCAGGGCCTGAAATGGTTATGGTGACGGATGCCTCTGCTTTGGCTCCACAATTATCTTTTGCGACTGCTTTTAATGTATAAGAGCCTTCTGTAAAATACCCGCCTGCGATTGTGAAATTGTAGGGGAACGAAGTCAGTTCTTGGTAGCCAACATTGTCAATATACAAATAGACTACTGAAATTGAACCGTCAGAGTCTTCGGCCACAACATTAACGATGACTTGGGCGTTTTCGGTGAAGGAATCTCCTTCTTGTGGCGATGTTATGCTACAGGTTGGAGGAATATTAGTGGTTTCCGATGAGTTTCCTCCGTTGTCAGAATTTCCTCCATTGTTAGGATTAGGTGTTGGATTGTCTTTCGCGCATCCGAATAAGATTGTGAGGATGCAAAAGAGAAGAATTGAATTTAATTTTTTCATTTTATTTGTCTTTTAAAAGTTTTCCGCAGTCCCAACGGATAAATGCTTTGCTGTTTGATTTGTGACAAATAAAAACGTGGGACTTCTCTTTATTCTTCTTCGAGGTTGTGGAATACCCAAGTTACAAAATAAAATGAAACCCACATACATCATGGGCATCAACTTTATTATTGTGTAACTTTTGAAACTTCCACATTTCGAAAAACTCAAATAAAGCTAACGCTTTTATGTCGTGCCGAGAGTGTCGGCAATTATTTCTTATCCTTATTATTCCATCATTGGCAATTATGATTCGTTTTACTTCGAATATTTCAGCGCAAAAATATGACTATTTTCCCAGCCACAAAACATTTTTGTCCTTTATTTACCCACGAAACCCTATTTTTATCGTTTCGTGGGTAATTAGCCGCTCCTTATTTACCCACGAAACGATATTTTTTCATTTCGTGGGTAATTTAATTTAAAACATCATGACATTCTCTTCACCACCTGCAACCGGTGCGTGTGTTCATTCCGCTCCTTATTGAATATGCCTGTCTGGTCGAGATAATCAATGCGAACCTGCCCCGAGGCATGAATGATTAGCTCATCGCCCATGACGATGCCCACATGGGTAATCTTACCTTCCTCGTTGCCGAAGAAAGCCAAGTCGCCAGGTTGGGTTTCTTGCAGGAAATACACCAACTCGCCACAAGCCACCTGCTGTGAAGCATCGCGGGGGAGGAGCAAGCCACTCAAGCGGGCGCAAACCTGCACCAAGCCTGAACAATCAATGCCAAATGCCGTGCGACCACCCCAAAGATAAGGCGCACCGAGCAGTTTTTTGGCGTTTTCAACTAATAGTTCAGGCTGAAAATGTTGTGGCATTTCCACCGCGTCAGGATACGGCTCGTAAAGTGGCGTGCCCAAAGTCAACCATTTGCCCTCGTATTCCGCGACGGCCTTATTAATAAGGTATGGCTTTTTGCCTTTCAAGGCATTGAAGTCCGTTTCGCTGATTTCGCAAAACTGTTTCGCCTGAATCCAGCCTTCGTAAAACTCGGTTTCTGAGCCTGTCGAAGGGCCGTTTTCTGTTTGAATCAAAAGCCATTCTGGGGCTTTGTCCAAAACGGTATAGGTTTCATTATAAAGCAGTTGGCTCACCATTTCGGAGGCGTGTCGGGCTTCCTTGCGCAAGGCGATGGCGGAAAGATTGCAGATGCCGTAGGTCATTATAGAAGTTGTTTTCGTGTCAGTTTGAGCCGCTAAATTAACGCATTTTTCGCGATTTTGTCTTGCATTTGGACTTTTATTTTTAATTTAGCACAATTTTAATTCACGAATTGAAAAACTAACCGATTGATTATGAGTTTTATAAAGAATATATTCGATAAGATAAGGCATAGCTATTACGGGATAGGCAAGGTGATGGCCTTCTTGGTGGCGATGCTTTTGGTATGGTGGCAGATGCCACGCACGGCCAAGTTCAAATACGAATTTCAGCTCTCAAAACCCTGGCAACACGAAACTTTGTACGCGCCTTTCGATTTCCCGATTTACAAGGACAGCGAGACGCTTTGGGCCGAGAACGAGGCTGCCATGAAAGAAGTAAAGCCGATTTTTGTCTTCAACGACGAGGAGATGGTGGCTTCGCGCAACCTCCTGTTTGTCAACTTTGAGGCAAAATGGGCGGCTGCGGCACATCATTTCGACCACGACTTGAACCTTGATTGTTTGTTCAATGTGTTCGACTCCATTGAGGATTGCGGCATCGTGGCCTACGACAATGCCGTTTCCAACCTGAACGAAGGCTCGGAAGTGAACGTCATTCGCAACAAAGTGATGCGTACCACGCGATATGGGGAGTTTTATACGATGAATACCGCCACCGAAGCCGTCGCCAAGATGTTGCAAAACGTTGATGGACAGATTGACAAGAAAATCATCTCGGAGCTTCTTAACAGTGCCTTGCGCCAGAATGTGTTCTACAGCGCCGACATCACCAAAGCTGCGACCGACAAGGCCGTCAATGCGGTTTCGTTGACCTACGGCATGGTGCAAAAAGACGAGCTCATCATCTCGGAAGGCGAGATTATTGACGCACACACCTTTAATGTTCTGAACTCGTTGCAGCGCGAATATACCTCACGCTCCATGTCTAATGACGAGTCGTTGCGAGTGCTGTTGAGCCAGTTCTTTTTGGTGGCGCTCATCTTCACTTTGATGGGTCTGTATGGCAATAAGTTACACCCCAAGGTCTTTTCCGAGCTGAAGAACATCGTCCTGCTGTTGACGCTTATGCTCTTGGTCGTCATCCCGTCGTACATTTTGGTCAAGATGGCGCCTGGATTGATCTACATGATGCCGGTGTGTATCCTTGCCATTATGATTGGCTCGTTCTTCAACCTGCGTTTGGCCTTTTCCACCCAGGTCTTTGCGGTGATGCTCATTTCATTGGCAGTGCCCAATCCCTTCCAGTTCATGTTCATGCAGTTGGTGGCCACGGTCGTCACGGTGTTTGGAATGTCAAACAGCCGCACCCATCATCGTTTTGTGCAAGCGGCACTACTCGTCTTTTTTGGCTATCTGTTGGTTTATTTAGCTTTCACTTTCCTCACTACCTCTGAGGTCGACTGGTCGATTGTTTTGCTGTTGTTTTTCAATGGTTTGTTCACCATGCTGGCCCAGCCGCTCATCCTTTTGTTTGAGCGTATCTTCGGCCTCACCACCTCGCTCTCATTGATGGAGTTGAGCAACACCAACAGTCCTTTGCTCCGCGAGTTGGCTACCAATGCCCCTGGCACGTTCCAACATTCCATACAAGTGGCCAATCTTTGTGAGGAGGTGCTTTATGAGATTGGTGGCGACACGCTGCTGGCGCGCACTGGAGCCTTGTATCACGACATAGGCAAGGTCAAAAACCCAATGTATTTCACGGAGAACCAACACGGTGCGTATAGCCCACATAACGACCTTTCGAATGTGGAAAGTGCCCAAATCATCATCTCGCATGTGACAGATGGCATCGAGTTGGCACACAAAAACCGTATCCCAGAGCGCATCATTGACTTTATCCGTACCCACCACGGAACGCGTCGCACGGACTATTTCTATATCAACGAGCAAAAGGCTCATCCTGGAGAGACCATCGACCCAACCGATTTCACCTATCATGGTCCGGCACCATTCTCACGCGAGACCGCTGTGCTGATGATGTGCGACTCCATAGAAGCCGCATCCCATAGCATGAAAGACATTGACGAGAAGAAAATCAGCGACTTGGTGGACAACATCATCAACAAGCAGATGGAGGCAGGGCAGTTCCTCAACACAGACTTAACCCTCCGCGACATCGAAACCTGCCGCAAAGTGCTGAAAAAGAAGTTGATGAGCATTTATCATGTTCGGATTGCTTATCCGGAAAAATAATTGTAGGGGCAGAACCGTGTGTCTGCCCTCGTCAGTTTAAAGTCGAGAGATAAGCAAAGGCCTCCGGCCCCAAATTGAAAACCAAGTCCAAAACACTCAAATCAGCGGCAAAGGGAAACTTCTCGCTAAACACTTGATAATAAGTCGGGAAAATCCCTGAGTCAAATGGTTTCTTTGGAATGAAAACCTCGCGCAAATCATTCTCGCAATCGCGGACATAATCCGTGGTATGCACAATCTCCTTGTTGACTTTCAGCATCTTCAACACCGCTCGCAAAGCGGCATCATTTAAGTCGACAAGTCGCTCAAAACGGCCTTCAAAAATGGGTTTCAAGTAGTCGTAATAATGGTCGAAATAGGGTGATGCCTTGTAAGCCGACTCCAAACAGCGGCTGTGGATGTGCTGCCAAGGCTCTATCGGGCTGATGGTCATGTCCTTGGTCATCGTGTGGTTGCCGTTCACCTTAATGACGGGTACACTCAGGCTTTCCACTCCGTTGGCAGTCATCACACGGCAGCGGTTGCGGTAGGTTTGCTTGTGGAAGGTTTCCCAAATTTCAACAACAGGCTCGTCTTCTGCAAGAAAACGAGCCATGTAACTGATGCTGGGGAAATAAGCTGTGCTAAAAAGCGTCATTTTTTAATAAGCTGTTCCTCAATGACTTTCCTGTAGCCTTCTTCGGGAAGTGCTCCGACTTGCATACTCGGTTGACCTTCTTTGGGAATGAACAGCACCATTGGGATGCTGCGCACCTGGAAAGCGGCGGCGAGTTCGCGCTCTTGGTCGGTATTCACTTTGTAAATCAACAGCTTGCCGTCGTACTCTTCGGCCAGCTTCTCCATTATGGGTGCCACACGACGGCAAGGGCCGCACCAGTCGGCGTAGAAGTCGATGATGGCAGGCAGTTTGCCTTTGTAAGTGAAGGTGTTCGGGTCTTTCTCAAAGTCCCAGACTTTGTTCAAAAACTCTTTGTAAGTCAAATGCTTGACCTTCGATTCCTCTTTCTTTTCTTGCGCGTTGGCAGTGAAGCCAAAGGCAAGGATTGCAATAGCGATTAAGATGGATTTTTTCATGATAATGGTTGTTATTTTTTGCTTTTCATTTTTCCATTTCTTTGATGAAATCTTCTAGACTGTCGCATTCGTACACTCGTCCTTCATCAAGGTCTTTCAAGGATCGTTCGTAGGCCGTCATTCTTTTGCGCCGAGGTCTTGATACCTTTCCAACCCCGCGTAACATGCTGATAGCCTTTTTGATGTCGTTGATGAGCGACATGTCCTTGATGTCGACTATCAATTGCCCCTCGGCAGGAATGTTTGCAGTGTTTGCCATGATACCTGTTTTTTGTGGTTTTACGGCTGCAAAAATAATCAAACTATCGGAATTTTGCCGCAAAACATGTTCCAATTTCGCTTTTTTTTTCTACTTTTGCAGCTTCAAATCAATGCTAATTATTATGCTAAACACTTGTAAATTATTGATTATCAATGTAATGGGGGGGGTAAAACTCCTTTCCATGTTTTTTCATACCCTTAGTCCAAGACGGGCCGAAATGGCTTGCCTTGGATTTTTTTTGTGCCTGCCATTGCGAACGGAGCGGCGCAAGGCGGGTCTTCGGAATCCTTGAATCTTAAATCTTTAAATGTTTCACTAAATCATCACAAAATGTTCAGAAAAAAGAATTCCCTGAAAGCCCTTGCGCTTTCGCTCGGGCTGGCGGCCTTGATGGCGCCTGCCACCCCACTGAACGCCCAAAGCAGGCCCGGCGGCTTGTTCGGCAGCGACCCGCAAACCAACGACAACAGCCCCGAAGGCTTGATGAACCAAAACCGCAGCGGCGAGAGCTTCGGGTTCAGCAACGGCAACTTCGGCGAGCAGCCCGCTCCCCTCGGCAGCGGCCTTGTCCTGCTGATTGGCGCCGGCCTCGGCTATGTGGCACTCAAAAAGAAGGAGGACGAACAATGAAAAGACTTGGAATGATTGTGATGGCCGGCCTTTTGGTGCTGAGCCTCGCACAGTGCAAGAAAGAACAAACCAACAACACCCAAAGCGAGGGCAACGTTGTGAGGATCACGCTTAACGTCGACGGCAGTGGCTCAAGGGTGAATGTGGATCCGGATGCTATGGAGCAAGTCACTTTTGCAAACGGCGACCAGATTGTGGTGGCCAGCAACGGCGCAGTGGTCGGCACGCTGACCCGCGAAGACGAGGCTTTCGGTGGCGAAATCACCAACCCCACGGAAGGCCAACCGCTCTATTTCTACTTCCTTGGCAACAAGCAAGGAACGGTTGCCAACGGCACCGCCGAATTGACCGTGAACATCAGCGACCAAACGACAGAGGCTGGCTTGCCCGTGATTTCGATGGGACAATCCACGGTGAATTATTCCACTGCTGAGACCAACTACACCTCGCGTCTCTACAACAAGTGCTCGCTGATGAAGTTCAACGTGACCACGCCTTCCACGGCTGCCATCTGCATCACGGGGATGAACAACACCGTGACGGTTGACTTCAGCAACCCGACCGACGAAAACTACGGGTTCAGCTACGGCAAGGACGGCGACGGCTTGATCAAGATGCCCGCCAAGGACGAAAACAACGTCACTTGGGCCATCGTGCTTCCGCAAGACGCTTTGGCTGAAGGCGAGGACGGCTCAGTTTATACCGCCGACGATGCTTACGCTGGCACCCGCCCCCAAATGGATGCAATCGAGATGAACACGTTCCTCAATGCAGGCGTTGACCTGACTGCGACATCTGTTGTTATCACTGCTTTTACCGTAGACTTCAATGACGGCATCTTTCCCGAAGGTTGGACGACCATCGACGCCGATGGCGACGGCTACAACTGGGTGCTTGACACGGAAACCGCGTCTGCCTATGGCTATAACCAAAGCAATGCAGGTTTCAATGGCAGCCACATGATTCTCTCTGGCTCGTACCATAAAACTGAAGGTGCTCTCCATCCCGACAACTACCTTGTGTCGCCTAAAGTGACCTTGCGCAGCGGCAGCACCTTCAGCTTCTATGCTGGCGCACAGGACTATCAATATCCCGCCGAGCACTTCGGCGTGTTCGTCTCCGACAACGGCACGGACGGCTGGGATATGGTGCAGGAGTGGACGATGACCGCCAAGGGCGCGAGTGGCAACAGAGGCGCAGGCCGCGACGGCAACACCCGTGACCAAGGCAATTGGCACCAATATACTGTCGACATGAGTGCCTACGCCGGAGAGAAGTACATCGCCATCCGTCACTTCGATTGCAGCGACTGGTTCTTTTTGAATGTCGATAATATCAGATTGGGCGACCCCGAACCCGGGACCTCATTCTCACAGAACTTCAATAATTCTGTTTTTCCCGAAGGCTGGACCACCATCGACGCCGATGGCGACGGCTACAACTGGGTGCTTACCAATCAAATGGCAGCCTATGGCTATAGTGCTTCCAATGATGGCCACTATGAAACCGTAGGGATGACTTCAGGCTCATACCATGGATCTGTTGGCCCCCTTACTCCCGACAACTACCTTGTTACGCCTAAAGTGAACTTGGTTCAGGGCAGCACCTTCAGCTTCTGGGCTTGCGCCCAGGATGCCGATTATCCCG
>ONKQ01000068.1 GCA_900318465.1 uncultured Bacteroidales bacterium | reverse complement strand
GAACCCGAACTTCCAAAATGCGCCCGCATTTGAGGATGCGCCTTGACGAGGGTTTCCAATGCCGTGGTAAGCAGGGTGATGTCCACATCCTTGGGGAAACGGACTGCCATCGGGATATTATATACCGTGGCCTCAGGCTGCTTTACGCAATCCACATAAACGCCCATCTGCGCGTATGACAGCGGGATATTGTTCGTGTCGGCATGTGTCTCTGTCTTTACCGCTTCTTCTCCCGAGTCTTCGCTCATCATCTTGGCCAGAATCTCGTTCTCGATGGTCTGCAATGTGCCTGTCTTAGCCAAGGATTTCGAGTCGAGGGTGACGCCAAAGCGCTTGTTGATTTGTATGGCCAACTTGATGGCCATGATGGAGGTGAGTCCGACATAGCCCAACACGGTCGTCACGCCAAAGTCTTCGGTGTTGATGATCTTTGCAATGATGCCATGTATTTCCTGCTCAAGGACATTCATCGGCACATCTCTCAACTCTAAACTCTCTTCTTTCAACTCTTTTACGGGCTTCGGAAGGGCTTTCTTGTTCACCTTCTGGTTCTGGTTGAGCGGGATGCGGTCGATTTGCATCGTCACGGCGGGTACCATATACGGTGGCTTTTGCTCAAGGATGAAGTCGTTCAATGCCTTGATGTCAACGGTCTCATCGGAAACGATGTAGGCTGCGATGAACTTGCCGCCGCCTTCTTCATCAAAGGCCTGCACGGTGGCATCCTTTATGCCCGGGAACTGAAGGATAACACCTTCAACTTCCTTGAGCTCAATGCGGAAACCGCGAATCTTGACCTGTCCGTCCTTGCGTCCCACAAACTGGATGTTGCCATCGGGGAGATAGCGGACGATGTCGCCGGTGCGGTAGATGTGGGCGTATTTCTCGTTGGTTTCGAAGGGGTTGTTGATATAGACCTCGGCAGTTTTTTCGGGACGGTTGAGGTAGCCACGGCTCACTTGCGGTCCGGCAACCCAAAGCTCGCCCGCCGCGCCCACAGGCAAACGATGGCCAGCCTTGTCGACAATATAAAGTTTGGTGTTGTCCAACGCCGCGCCAATCGGGATGTCCTTCATGGGCTTCGTCACGTCGAAGGAGGTGATGCAGACGGTGCTTTCGGTGGGGCCGTAACAATTCGCCAAAATGTAGTTCGTGGGCGGAGTCAGCGGTGCCAACTTCTCGCCACCTGTCAACAGATAGCGCAGGCAGTGGTTCTCGATGGAAGTGGCAAACTGATAGGCTACCTGCGTGGTCATGAATCCGTGGGTAATCTGCTCTTGTTCAAAGTATTCGTTCAGTGCCAGCAAATCCAAGCGCAGTTCTTCAGGGATGATATAGATCGTGGCGCCACAAGTGAGCGCGGGATAGGTTTCCATCATATTGGCATCGAAACCAAAACTGGCGTAGGCTGTAATTTTGCAGCCGGAAGTGAGGCTAAATCTGCGGTGATACCACTCACAGAATGCGACAAGGTTACGATGCACCAACTGACAGCCCTTGGGCGTGCCCGTAGTACCGGAAGTGTAAAGCATGATGAACAAATCCTCAGGTTTTACAGTTGGCAGTTGACAGTTGACAGTGGGCAGTTGGTTGATGTCTTTCGTCAGCAGAACGTCGCCTTGGTATTCGTTCACGATGTCGCGCAACGATTCATCGGCGATGAGCAACTTGACGGAAGCATCTTGCATCATGAAGTTGAGGCGCTCCGAGGGATAAGTCGGGTCGAGGGGCTGATAGGCACAGCCGGCCTTCAACACGCCCATGGAGACAATCGGCATCCACTCGCAACGGGGAATCAATATGGAAACGACATCCTCTGCTTGAAGGCCTTTGCCATGGATATAGGCAGCGATGCGGTCGGAAATCTCATCCAACTCGCGGTAGGTGAAACGTTTGTCCTTATAGACCACTGCGATATTGTCGGGTGTTTTCGCCACCTGCTCACGGAACTTGGAAACGATGGTTGCGCTCGTATCAAGTTCAGTATCGGTCTGGTTGAAACTGTCAAGCAAGGCACATTGGCTCTTTGTGGTGATGTCGACATCACGCAGATAGGTTTGGCTCAGGAAGCCTTCCAAGGTGGCCTCATAACTCTCCATGAATTGGGCAATCAGCGTCTCGGAATATTCGTTGGCGTTGTATTCCGCCCTGATATGATATTGTTTGCCGACATAGAAGGCCATCAGATAGAACGACACTTCCTCGTTGTGCTTGCGGAGTTGTATGGCCTGCATGGGTTTGCCCATCAGTTCGGTGTAATCAAGCAAGAGCCCGTGCCACACAAAGATGGAGTTGCTTTGCAGGTTGAGGTCGGCCATCAGGTCGGTATAGGCATAGATGTCGTGCTTGCGGCAGCCGTCCATCTGTTCCTGATTGGCTTTCAGGAAGTCGAGCACGGTGGTTTCGTCGGTAAACTTGGAGTAAACGGGCAGCGTCTTCACCGTCATGCCAACGGAATGTTGGAACTTGGGCTCGGTGCGTCCGTTGTAAACCGTGTTGAACAGCGATTCCTGCTCGTTGTTGTATTTGGCCAACAAGTAGGCGTATGCCCCTGTGAAAAAGGCGCTTTTTTTGATGTCGTTGGCCTTGCAGAAGGCATCCACCCGATCCATGTCGATATTGAGGATACGGTCCAAATGGGCATCCGATTGTCCGGGGATTTCGCAGTCGGGAATGAGTTGGGTGAAGGTGTCGCCGCAGTCGAAGTTTTGGGCATACCATTGTTTGCCTTCCTCGAAGGCGGGCGTTTTGCGCATCTCGGCTTCGGCGAGGGCCAGTTCCCGCATCGTCATCTCCTCGGGAGCAAGCGTGCCGCCGTTGTAGGCCGTCTCCACATCGCGAATGATAATATTGTAAGAGGTGCCGTCGCTGATGATATGGTGCATGTCGAAAAGCCAATAGATGTGATTCGCGTCGCGCATCACTTTGGTGTGAAACAGCCTGCCGCCATAGAGCTTGAACGGCTCGATGAATTTCTGTTTCTCGGCTTCAAGGTCTAAAACCTGTTCAACGGAAAGGCTGAAATTCTCCTTTTCCATATCGACGGACTGGTAGGGTTCGCCTTCGTCGGTCACCCCAATTCGGGTGAAGAAAGTGGGGTGCGCCTTTATCGTCGTCTCAATGGCGCGGCACAAACGGTCGGCATCAAGGCTGCCGTCAAAGACAAAGAGAAACGGAAGGTTATAGAAAACCTCGTTTTCATGGCTTACACATTCAGCGTAGATACCATATTGCGATCTTGTTAAGGGGGCAATTGATTTGCTGGTGGTGTTCATGATTATGTTTGTTTGATTTATGTTTTTCGCTGTGATTTGGATTTATAAGGTGCAAAAATACAGCAAATAATTCAAATTAATAATATCACAAACAAATGTTTATTCTATTTTTGACAAATGGTTAGCCCAAATTTCGGCATCGATACGCAAGGTCCACATACAACCTGCAAAGACAAGCAAAACAAACAAAAACGCGATGATGAAGTTGTTTTTCATGGCACAAAAATAGGAAAAAATGGGAAAAGCAAGGGTAGGGTGGGGGAAATTTCGGTTTTTTGAAAACATCTTCCATGCGAAAAGGATTTTTTTGTAATATTGCGCCATCAAAACGGCATAGATGCAATGCTAAATTATTGTAAATCATCGATTTAAAAAAGACAAACAAAAAAAACAACGCTTTCCATCCACCAAAGGGGAATCCCAATCCCTGAATCTTTAAATCTTTAAGTAGAAGAGCAAGTTTAGTTTACATAATAGACTCCGAGATTGCGGGACTGCGAGTCGAACAAATACCCGAAGTCACGTGTCCCGAAGTCCCAAAATCAAAGAATAATGCAGTTTAATATTGAACAGTTACTTAATACTTCAAACTAACAAAATGAAAACTAAAAAAATAAAACTGAAAGCCATCGTGCTTTCACTCGGGCTGGCGGCGGGAATGATGCTGCCAGCGAGCGCATCCGCCCAAGGTGTCTTTGGCGACATGCTTGACAACTATTATGCTGAAAAAGAACAAACGACCCAGAGTGGCGGAGCTTTGCTGAGTGGCAACGGCGACCGCAGAGGCGGAATTGGAATTAATGCGACCATCCAAGGCTTTAAAGACCCCGTTCCTTTGGGTAGCGGCATCGTCATTCTGATTGGCGCGGGCCTCGGCTATGTTGCACTGAAGAAAAAGGAGGACGAGCAATGAAAAAGTTGGCAATTTTCGTGGCAGCCTTTGTGCTGGCCCTCGGCCTTGCCCAGTGCAAGAAGGAACAACCCGCCACACCCCAAAACACAGAAGGCAACCTTGTTCACCTCACCGTGAACGTAGGCAACGGCTCAAGAGCTGATATTGACCCCTCAACGGGTGCTATCTCTTTCAGTGATGGCGACGAACTCTATGTCGGCTACAATAGTGCCTGTGTTGGCACGCTGGAATATAACGCCACCACGAACAAATTCAGCGGCGACCTCAGTCTTTCGCAAAACGGCGACCAACCGCTGCATTTCTACTACCTGGGAGGATATGGAGAATATGTTAACCAAGTTGATGGAACGCAGCAATACATCGTTGACATCTACGAACAACAATTCAATCCCTATCCCGTGATTTCTTACGGCACTTCAACGACTAACTATTCCGAAAGCAGCAAAGCTTACACCACCACATTGGAGAACCAATGCGCCTTGGTGGAGTTCACCACCAACAGGATTCGCAAGGAAGAGAACTTTTATATCCAGGGAATAAACAACCAGGTGATTATTGACTTTGCCAACAACACCTTTACCCCCACCCACAACCAAAACAGCCAAATCTCACTGTACCCCGAAACTTCCACCAGCCGCTGGGCCATCCTGCTTCCCAGTGAAGAACCAGTGCCCGTCACCGTTGATGCTAGATCCGCGGGGTACAACTTAAAAGAAATTACCATTCCTCCTGTCCATAAAAATGATTTTCTGCATGGCGAGAATGCTGTCCGTTTTGAGTTGACGGCTAAGGATGCCGGCACCCCGCTGACGATAGAGGCCGCACCTCAAACAAATGGCGTCATCTATGTGATCAATCCGCCGGAGGGAATGAAGTACTCGAAAAACAACGGCGAAAAGGAAAACATAACCGAAGGCCTTGAAATCTCTGTCCATGGCACCCTTGAACATCTCGACAAGGTGCAGTTTTACGGCAACAGCAAAAATTATAGCAATACCAGGATTGTCAGCACTGACAATATGTCATTGTCTGGCAACATCATGAGTTTAGTGGACGAGTATAACTTTGATACGATCACCACAATGGTTGGTGTTTCTTTCGCGGGTCTTTTCGCTGGAAACACATGTGGCTTCGAAGCAAGCAGTCTGCTGCTGCCCGCCACGACGCTGAGCGAAAACTGCTATTCCCGCATGTTTGCCGGGTGCTCCGGAATGTCGGACACCCCCACCGAGTTGCCCGCCTTAACATTGGCCCCTGGATGCTATTCTTACATGTTCGAGGGGTGCAGCCAAATACCGGAAGCTCCCCATCTGCCCGCCACGGAATTAGTCACTGAGTGCTATAAAAATATGTTTTACCAATGCGGTACCCTCGGAATGGTGACCTGCTTAGCCACCACCATCAATGGCTCTAACTGCACCACAAACTGGCTCTACGAAGTGTCCGATCATTCCCTTGAAGGCCCTGCCAAATTCACCAAGGCCAAGGGTGCATCCTGTTGGACCCCGAATAGTAGCGACGGTATCCCATGGGGCTGGACGGTCAACGAATACTAACCTACAACAATCGTCTAACCCGAATATGAGAGGCAGCCTTCTTTTGAGGGCTGCCTTTCGTGTTTTTCGCAAATCTTCAACCTTGGCTTTTCTGCAATTGGACAGCATAGCTCATAGAATACACCAATTTGTGCAGATGCAATCTGCACGATTTGGGACAAGTTCAAGTCGCTTCCAAAAATAGCAACTGCGAACTACTTTCCCAGCTTTTTTTCCTCATCGATGAGTTCTTTTATGGCTCTATCGTAGTCGCTCTCAAACAATAGCAGTTATTATGTCATGATTATAGTGACTGATGTTTCTTTTCACGCTGCGTTTTCCCTCGTTTCGAACTAACAATTTTTTTTTGTGAGTTCGATTTTCATCCAGTTCGCCCTCCGCGTAGATTTGGTTGATATGGTGGCTGATGTTTTGCTGTGACGCATCAAACAATTCTGTCAATTGCTCGGCGGTGAGCCAAACATCATCCCCTTCAAATCGGACATTCACCCGGCTAACGCCATTGTCGTCCTGATATATCAGGAAATCATGACGTTTGATGATTTCGAGGTTATTGTTATCGGTTGTTGGGGATTTCATAATATTATTTTGATTAGCTAACTCCATTTTTTGCAATCAAAAAGTGCAAAAATACTACAAACATCATACATGAAAAATAGCTCAGACAAATGGTTATTGTCTTTTGGACAAATGGTTAGCCCAAAAGACAAATTGTTTGGTGAAAAAGACGGATTGTTTATTCCCGTCCAGGATTTCATTCCCCGGAATTATCTCTTGTCTTGCCAAATGGTGCTAAATAATGTGGGTTTGACGGAGAGCATGAGCCAGCCCCAATGCAGTTGCCGCTGCTCGGTGACTTCTTGGATTTGCTGGAGTATGACCATGGTTTCTGTGCCATGCATGTAAGTATAGCCAGCCGAAACCGAAACAGCCTTACTGAAAGCGTAGGATGCCGAAAAATCAATTTCATAACCTAAACTCTTGCTATCCAAATAATTGAGGTCGGTCGCGATGGCATAGTAATGGTACGCCGCATTGAGATTCAAGCCATCGACAGGATTTACATTGCCACCAAGATAAAGGTTTTGGAGGCCTGGCGTAAAACCATGGTAATAGTTTTTCATATAGAAGAAGTCCATTGCGCCGTAAAACTCGTGGTGAGAGCCGAAGATGGCATTGAAACCTCTTATCTTGTCGTGTTGAACCATGCCAAAGTGTCCCTCAGGCGGCACGGAAAAAAACTTGTCGCCGCTCAAATAGTCGTAGCCGGCAAAGATGTTGTATTTATCGCTTGGCCTCACGGTGGCCTTCACGCTACCCATGAAAGCATCGATGGGCAAGCCGTGTTCTTCCTTACCCAATTGGTAGTAAAACTCGCCTTCCAACGACCAATATTTGGGACGGAAGGCCATATAAGTGCCCACCAACTGTTGGTAATAGGTGACATCAGATTCCTTTTCCTTGAGGCTTTGCATCCCAATGTTCATGCCTAACAACGAAATGCCAAACATTTTCTTGGGCGTATCATAGTGATACCAAAGGGTTTGCATCGTCTTGTAGGGTTGCAAGCCACCCGCATAATAGGAAATCCCTGTTTCTATGCTGTCTGCATTCTGGTTGTAGGCCGCCATCAGGTGTATCTTGTGGCTTTCGCCGTCATAACCCAATTTCAGCACATCATGGGTGGGCGCGGTCATCGTCCAGTCGTCGTTGCCGATGATACGCTCATCGTCATATTCCAGTTCCTGACGGCCAATCTTCACGAACAGGCCGTTTTTCGCTTGCATGTTGGCCCAGCCTTCGTAGAGGCTGATGTTGGCGCCACCCTGTCCCCAAATGCCGGCAAACTGGGGCGACAGCTTCACCTCCAACCACGAGCGCTTGTAGTCCGCCGTGACGCGGTATTTGCCCAAAACGAATTGTGTCCTGCGGTATTTGTCGAGGCTGTCGGCCTTGAAACCACCGGCACGCAACTCGCCACGGGTCACCAATTGGGCATCCAAACTGAATTGATTGTCGGCTTCTTGTGCTTTCAATCCAAAAGAAAACAGCAAAGCCATAACCATGCAAAACCACTTTGCAGGTTGCTTGAAATAGTGTTTCATGAGTAGTTGATTTTGTTTATTCTATATCGAACAGGTCGATAAAGCCCGTCATCTTGAAAACTTCCTTGATTTCGTCGTTCAGGTTCTTCAAAACCACCTTGTTGCCCTTGCTTTTGGCGCTTTTCAGCAAGGCCAAGAGGATGCGCAGGCCGCTGGAGGCGATGTAGTCCAAATGGGCGCAGTCGATGGTGATGTCTTTCCCGCTCAGTTCATGGAGGGGCTGCATGGCTTGTTCAACTTCAAGGGCATGGGCGGTGTCAAGCTCGCCTTCGAGGGAAACGATGTATTTCCCGTCTTTTTCTGTGATGTTGGTATTCATTTGCAATGATTTTTAATTAGTAACATTATCTTTTGACTTCGGGACACGGGACTTCGGGACTTCGGGACAAACCCATGTCTCGTAGTCTCGCGTCTCGCAGTCTCGTAGTCTTATGTCCAATATGTATACTAAATACGCTCATCTAATTATAAGGCTGCAAAAGTAAAAAAAATCTTTTGTTCGGTGCCTAAAACAGAAAAATCCGCCAAAATTTTGGCGGATGGTTTTCTTTAGTTCGGGTCTTCGAATCCCCCTACCCCCTTTGCAAAGGGGAAACCTGCCGGACGAGTGTACACGCTGTATTTTCGTCGCTTTGCGCGTCCCCCTTTTAAGGGGGGCAGGGGGGATTCAAAACACACGGCTATTCAATTACAATCTTCTGCGTCCTCACATTCTCTCCATTGATGAGGCGCAAAACGTACACACCTGGGGCCATGCCCGCTGTGGACAGAGACAGAGACGCATTCAATGCGTCTCTACAGACCAGCACGCGCCCCATCATATCGACCATCTGTATAGACGCATTGCATGCGTCTCCAACACCCGTAATGATGATGTTGCCCGAAGCATCGATGAAGGCAAACGCCTCATTGTCGCCGTCAGCAGGGACACCGACGGAAAACACCAATTTGAACCGCGAAGCATAGTCCGTCGTCTTGGCGGTGAAGGTGTATGTAGAGACGCAAGGCCTTGCGTCTCCACCATCCGAGGCCAGCAAGTCCACATCCGCGCCCGTCATGTTGTCAATAAGGTGGAGGTAGTTGACAGTTGACAGTTGAGAGTTGAAAGTTGTTGAAACGGTCAACGTGTAGGTGCCGTTTTCAGCGGCCTTGAAATGGATGGGGTGCTCGGTGGGCTGGATTGCTTCGCTGTCGCTCGCAATGACGGCGACAGCGTAGTCCGTGCCGTCCTGCGGGATGTAAATCTTCGTGCTGTTTTCGTGGATTTGGAATTTGGGCAAGGTTTGACCCTCGTCGAAGCGCACAATGGCGCGGTCGATGACGCCGCCTCGGTTCTGGCTGATGTCCATCACCAAAGCCGCGCTATTGCTGTTGGCATTGTCCCTTGTCATGGCGGTCTCAAAGGTTACGGTCTGGTTGGCTTGGGTGGCTTTCACGAAGATGCCTTCCATCGGGTTAACAGTGTTGTCGTTAACATCAGCGGCAATGATTTCGGAGCCTGCCGCATTCATCCTGTAGAAAGGCGTGTCGCCGATGGTGGCATTGGTGCTGAACGGGTTGCCCACAAGGTTCCAGCCCCACATATTTTGGTCTGCGTTGGTGGTTTCGTAAGTGAGCGTCACACTACCATCGCCTTCGAAAGGCGTTCCAGTGAATACGAGCGTCACATCTTCGCTATTGGCATAAAGGTAGCCTTTGCCTGCTTCAAGGTTGAAATGGTAGCCGTCGCCTCCTTCGTTCTTCCAGTTCTTCCATTCCTTGCCGTTGTTGCCGCCGGTTTGGTCGAAATAGTAGAGGTCGAAGGTTTCGTTGGTCATATTGGTAACAGCAGTAGGAGCAATATCGGCGGCCAAGGGCGAAGCAATCAGATACCAGCCGCTTTCATTGTCTTCATAGCCCGCAATCTCCTTGGTGAACCGTCCCGTGAAATAGCCAGGTTGGTCTGAGTTGGGTCCCCTGTCGATGCGGGCGTATTCGCCATCGGTGTGGTATGCATCGTAGGTCGTGCCCATGCCGCCGACTAACGAGGTGCAGTATTCGAACATGTCGCTCATGTACCAGACATTATAGGTGTTCCATCCTTCACCCGCGTAAATGGTGGTCAGGCCCGAGCAGCCATAGAACATGCCGCTCATGTCCTCGACATTACTGGTGTTCCAGCCCGTGAGGTCGAGCGATTGGAGGCCCGAGCAACTACGGAACATGCCGCTCATGTCCTCGACATTACTGGTGTTCCAGCCCGTGAGGTCGAGCGATTGGAGGCTCGAGCACTGCTGGAACATCCAGGACATGTCGGTGACATTGGCGGTGTTCCAGCCCGAGAGGTCGAGCGATTGGAGGCCCGAGCAGCCGCGGAACATGTATCTCATGTCCTCGACATTACTGGTGTTCCAGCCCGAGATATTGAGCGATTGGAGGCCCGAGCAGCCGAGGAACATGTATTTCATGTCGGTGACATTGGCGGTGTTCCAGCCCGAGATATTGAGCGATTGGAGGCCCGAGCAGCCGCGGAACATGTATTTCATGTCGGTGACATTGGCGGTGTTCCAGCCCGAGAGGCTGAGGGATTGGAGGCTCGAGCACTGCTGGAACATTTGATACATGTCGGTGACATTGGCGGTGTTCCAGCCCGAGAGGTCGAGCGATTGGAGGCTCCTGCAGCGGTAGAACATGTGGCTCATGTTGGTGACATTGGCGGTGTTCACATCAGTCAGGTCCATGCTCGTGCAATTGGTGAAGTTAGAGAACAACTCCGAGCAGTCGCCGGTGAAGCTCACCTCGTCGGTGGCGGTGACGCTTGTGACTGCCGTTGCAGTGACCTCGCTGCCCCACTTGTTGTCCTTGTTGAACTCGCCCCAGAGGAGTGCCAGCTCGCCGGTGGTACTGTTGTATATGTAGTAGCGTTCTAATTCTAATAACACAGCGTCGACAACAACGTCGGCAGCAGGCATCTCAAACGTGTTGCCCTTGATGGCGTTGCCGTTCACCTTAAAGACGAGGTGTTGGCCTTCGGGGATGGTGCCGCCATAGGCGAGGGTGATTATGGTGCCAGGGGTGAAGTAGTCGGTGCCCTCATAGGTGAAGGCCACGGTGCCGCTTGCGGTGATGTCAGTGCCCAACGAGAGGGGATATGCGTACTGCGTCCATTGGGCGGTGTAGCTGCGGTCGCCCGTCGAGCCTTGGGCGATGGTCACCGTGGTTTCAGGTGTATTGCCATTACTGCCCGTCCAGCCGTCGAAATTGCAGGCCACCTTGGTCGGGTTGGTGAGCGTGAAGGTCGGTGTCGTAACATTGTAGGTGGCGGGATTGGCCGTGGCCACGCTGCCGCCGTCGAGGTCGTAGGTGATGTTGTAGGTGATGAGGGCGGTTGAGGCATTCACTGTGGCATTGTCGTTGGCGGGCATGGTGAAGGTGTTGCCGCTGAGGGCGGTGCCGTTGAGGGTGTAGGTCAGCGTGTAGCCAGCGGGCAGGTTATTGTAGCCCAAGGTAATTTGGGTGTTGCTGGCGTAGTAGGTGGTGCCTTGGTAGGTGACGCTCTCGCCCGTGGCGGTGACGTTCTCGCCGAGGGTGAGGGTGTGTGCGCTGCGCGCGCCGTTCTTGTCGCTGGAAGAACTTGTCCCGCCGTTGCCGCCTACGCCCACGTTGGTGGCGTTGGCCGTGCCGTTCACGGTGCAGTTGTGGTAGTAGTTGGCGGTGATGGTGCCGGTGTTCTTGCCAAAGAGGGCTCCCACGTATGTATTCTCACAGGTGATGGTCGATTCGAGGACAAGGCAGTTCTGCACCGTTCCGCTGACTTTGTTGCCCACGAGTCCGCCGACGTATCGATAACCGGTAATGTGGGCATCGGCAAGAACGACGTTTTCGATGGTGGCCCCGTCAATCCTGCCGAACAATCCTTGGTTCATGCTTGGGGCGGCGGTGCCGTTCTTGTAGAGGCGGATGCCGCTGATGGTATGGTTTTGGCCGTTGAAGGTGCCGCTGAAGTTCCTGTCGCTGCCGTCGAAGTAGCCGCCGATGGGGATGAAGTTCTCGTCGGTGTCGCCGATGCCCACGGTGCTGTAGGCGATGTCGTTGCCCAGCACGAAGTAGGTGCCGCTGTAGGTCGTGCCGCCCTTCACCGCGCTGGCCAAGGCATCGAGTTGCGCCGTGGTGGTGATGACGTAGGGGCTGCCCGAGGTGCCGCTGCCGCTCCAGGCCGCAGCAAAGGTCACGCTCACCGTGCGGTTGGCGGCGGGCATCGTGAAGGTGTTGCCTTCGATGGCGGTGCCACCCACCGAATAGACGGGCATTTGGCCTGCGGGCACGGTGCCGCTGTAGCCGAGGGTGATGGTGGTGTTCGACGCATAGTAGGTAGTGCCGTCGATGACGACGCTCTCGCCCGTGGCGGTGATGTTTGTGCCGAGGGTGAGTTTGTGGACACTGCGCGCGCCGTCCTGGTCCTGGCTGCCGGTATCGGTACCGACACCAATGCCAATGGAGGTACCATTGGGGTTGTCGCTGTTGATTACGGTGCAGCCACGGTAATAGTTGCCGCTGAAAGTGAGGTTGTCCAAATAACAGCCGCTAATGATGCCGCCGTAAGTACCAGTGGAGCTTGTGACGGTGACGCTGGAGTTCACCACGAGGCAGTTCTCTATGGTGCCGCCGTCAAAAGTGCATCCGAAGATGACACCAACATTGTTATTGCCTGTGATGTTGGCTCCGTCGATGATGAGGTTCCTGATGGTGCTGTTGGCATTGATGATGCCGAAGAGGGCGACATAGTTGTCATCGGGCTTGTTGATGGTGAGGTTTCGGATGGCGTGTCCGTTGCCGTCGAACGTGCCCCTGAATCGTTTGATGTTGCCACCAATCGTCCCGATGGCGACGCCGTTCATGTCGAGGTCGTTTTCCAGTCGGAAGAACTTCCCGTAGTAGGTGTCGCTCGCGCTGTTGTTGGCGAGGGCGACGAGGTCGCCGGTGGTCTTGATGAGCCAGGGGCTGTCGCTGGTTCCGCTGCCGTCCCATGCCCATGCGGTCTGCCCCGTCGCGAGAGCCGCTATCGTCAGCAGAGCGGCGAGGACTTGTTTTAGGTTGGGTAGATTTTTTATCATTGTGTTTTGTTTAGTTGTTCAGTTGCCGCTTTGCGTCACTGCGAGGCACGAAGCAGTCTAGAGTTGAATCTTTAGTTCAGTTGTTCAGTTGGCCTACCGGGGTGCTACCATAGGTCGCGATCTATGGTTACGGTAGTGTCGTCCCTTCGGGACTTTGCTTCCACATCTCGAAACCACTATGTTTCATTAGGGTTTTCTTCGTTTTTCAGTTTTCAATAGGTTTGATTTTTGAGGACATTGGAGCCTGTTTTGTTTGAAAGCGCAGAAATACGATTTTCTATTATACTAAGGTGAGAAAACCTTTCAAAAAAAAATCCCGCCATCGCTGACGGGATTTTTGAAAGGTTTTGCGTTTCGCTTATTCCACCACAATCTTCTGTGTCCTCACATTGTCGCCATTGATAAGGCGCAGCACATACACACCCGGAGTGTAGTTGAGAGTTGAAAGTTGAGAGTTGAAAGTTGAGAGTTCCTTGCTGAACAATTGGCGGCCCATGGCATCAAAGATCTGTAGGGTGCCTTCGCCGTTGACGATGATGTTGCCGTTGCTGATGAAGGCGAAGGTGTCTGAGCCTGTCGAAGACCCGACCGCGAACACCAGTTTGAACCGCGATTCATAGTCGGTCGTATTGGCGGTGAAGGTGTAAACTCCCCCTAACCCCCTCTCAGAGGGGGAATTGCCTGCCGGGGTCAGAAGGTCGACATCCGCGCCCGTCAGGTTGTCAATC
>ONKQ01000029.1 GCA_900318465.1 uncultured Bacteroidales bacterium | reverse complement strand
ATTTCAACCACAAAATTACTGAAAATCAATAATATGTGCAACTTTTTATCCATTTATTTCGCTCTCTTTTCCCTCTTTTCTAATTCCGCCAACGGGTATTAATACTATGTTTGTTGTGACAAATGGTCTATTTATTGATGATAATGTCTTCGCGGATGTGGGTGATGATGGTGTTGCATTCCTCTTGGTCGTCGTAGAAGAAGAGCCATAGGGTGAGGTTGTCGTAGTCGGCGGCGGTGACGTAGCCGATGTGACCGTGACTTTGGGCATCGTCCATGATGCGGTCGCCTTGCTCTTTTTGCTGTTGAATGCTGCCTAAGGTGGCCGAGCTGGTGGAAACACCCGTCACATTGGCTTCAATCTTTTCGTTGATCAGCCCGACCACCACGGCGTGCGAAACGGTCAGAATGTAGTCGTCGTAGGTGTTGTCGGTGGCTTCGGGTTCCACTTCGCCTTGGCCGATGATGATGGCAGTGTTGGGCAGCAGCGAGTCGGGGGCTTGGAAGCTGTTCATGATTTCTCTAATCTTGTCGGCGACGATGAGGGTGTATTCCTCGATGTATTCTTCAGGGATCTGGCTGATGTCGGTCAAAGTGTCGAGGAAGGCATCGTCCAAAAATTCGGTTTCGATGCCGACACCCACTGAAACAAAATTGTCGTCGTTTGGGCAATTAATGTTAGCACTGTCGGGAGGCATCATGCCGAAGTCCCGTTTTAGCGTTTCCCAATCCGCTTCGTCGCTGGCCTGTAGCATCAGGGCGTCGATGCACTTTCCGTTGATGTTGAGGTCGCCGAGATAGGCCACAGTGAGGTCTTTGTTGTCAGCATATTTGCAGTACAGGTCCAGTGCGGCTTTTTCACAATCCTTTGTCTCGGCGACCCCAGAGTTTTCTTTACAGGCTGACAGTCCCAAGGCAAGGAGTAAGGCAAGATATGTAAAGAGTTTCTTCATTTTGTTTTGTTATTTGATGACTTCGTTGGCCGAAAGCAGTATGTCTTGTACCGAGCAGCCGTTGTTGCAGAGGAAATGGATGGTTTGGCCTTCCACGGTTATTTCCTCAGCTACAGGCAATTCGTTTTCGGATTGGCTTTGGTGGGCCAGTTCGACGACGGTCAAACCAGCGGCAATGCAGGCTGCTGCGGCGTAGGGTATCCAACGCTTGCGAGGCCGTGTGAGGGGAACGACCACAGCCGTTTGCTGCTGTGACTGCTGCCGCGCGGTTTCGGCAAGGCGCAACAGTGTGGCATCGTCGGGAAGCGTCTTCTCGGCTTGTTGTTGCCAGTTTTGCTTGCGGCGTTCCCAAACGGTCTGGAAGTCGTCGTTTCGTTTTGCGTTCATGGTTTTATTTTCGTTGTTTGTATCCATTATTATAAGGTGTTGTTTTCTCTTTCGTACATCTGCTTGAGTTTCCGCTTGGTGCGAGCGATGCGCATGGCCACGGCTCCCACCGAACTGTCGGTCATGTCGGCGATTTCCTTGTAGGAGAAGCCGTCCAAAAAGGCGCGAATGATTGTGCCGCTTTCTTCGGGCAGGGTGTCGATGAGTTGTTGCAGTTGCTGGTAACTCTCATCGCTCGGTTCATCGCCCTTTTCGCCCACACTGGCCGTCTCGATGGATTCCGTTTGCGGACTCCTGACATCTTTGCGTCGCAACATCAGCATGGTGTTTGTCGCCACGCGCCACACCCAAGTCTTTTCCGAACTGCGTCCTTCGAAAGCTCCGAAACTTCGCCATAGGCTAATCAAAACTTCCTGCATACAATCCTCTATGTTCCAAGCCCTTCCGAGGCTGTAGTCGGAACAGATATGCCAAAGCATGGTCTTGTGTCGAAGCACTAAGGCATTGAATTCGGCCTGCGATGCTTCGGCATTGTTTTTATTGGCTTCGTATGACTTGGACGGCTCCATTCTTTCGGTGTGTCATTTGCTGGTTTAGGTGCAAGGGAAATGCGAATAATAACACGGTTTTGTATTTTTTTAGTATCCCGTGAATTTTTTTTGCTTGCACTTGTTATGATTTTCTGTTTTTCTGCACCTAATTACGTTGTTAGATGCGTCATTTTTGATAATTCTATATGTTATAACTTAATATTCAATAATTTACAAATAATTACAAGTATGAAACGAACAATTATCTTTTCAGTTTTGGCCTTGGCACTCACGATGATTTGCCAAAGTGCATTTGCTTTTGACTACTATGTCAATGGCATCTATTACCGCAAAGTCACGCAACAACTTCCAGGAGGAGGTTGCGGAGAAACCTACCTGATTGTAGTCAACGACGACGACCTCAACACTTACTCGGGTGATGTGGTTGTTCCCGAAACGGAAGTCATCAACGGGGAAACGCTCAGGGTTCGCTACATCGGAAGCGAAGCTTTCTACGGTTGTTTCAACCTTACCAGTGTTACATTGCCCAACACGATCGTGAATATCGGCTACCATTCTTTTGCCGAATGTTATCAGTTGCAAGTTATCGACATTCCGGCCAGTATCCAACAAATCAACTCAAATGCCTTTAGTAAATGCCTTGAGCTGGATTACATCTTCATTCACAATAATGAACCTTTCTTCCTTTGGGATGATGCCTTCGCCGACATCAACGACCATGTGCATATCGTGGTGCCCTGCAACTGCATTGAGGCTTTTGAGGCTTCCGAGGAATGGCAAGGCATTCAACTTTATGACGACTGCGGCAATGTGGGCATCGGCGAAACCAAACTAGTTGCTTTGGACGTTTACCCCAATCCCGCTTCGGAAACCCTCACCATCGAAGCCGAAGGCCCGGTGACCATTGTTGATGAGATGGGTCGCGTCGTGAGAACCCTGTTCGTGAAGAGGGAAGAAACCATCAGTTTGGAAGGCCTTTCGAGCGGTCTTTACTTCGTGAAAGCCGGAGAAGTGGTGAAAAAGGTTTTGGTGAAGTAAGAAGTTTGATTCAATTCCAACATAGTAATGAGAATGTGTCGAAACGGGCACATTCTCATTTTTTGATTCCTTTAGATTTATACCGCACACAATTACACAATTTTTTCAAATCGCGGATTTTTTTCCTCGATTTTTGAATTTTTCGGGGAAATAATTCCACGAATTTTTGATGATTATGGAAATTTCGTTGTTTTTGCTGATTGTCGGCAGGGGTTGAAACCGCCTGCCTAATATCCTGTCACCTCTACGAGGTTCCCAAGTCCCGGAGGGACGATGGATATTAGGCAGGCGGTGGAATGCAATGGAACCCCTGCCGGAAAAAGACACGAAATAGAAAAAAGTGCAATTGTTTCAAGAGAACAGAAAATCTTTTCAATAAAAACCCTAACTTTGCGGCATAAATCTTTGCGCTTATGATATGCTTTTTCAAACCTGATAATCAACGTATTATCGCTGTTGATTCTCAATCTGTATTTTCTGAGGAAACCGTTTCCAAACTCACTTGGCTTTTCGGGAAGGCCGAATTAATCCAAAAAGACACGGTGAAGGGCTACTTCGTTGGGCCGCGCCGCGAGATGATTACGCCTTGGAGCACCAACGCCGTCGAAATCACCCAAAATATGGGCATCAAAGGCATTGTGCGCATTGAGGAATTTCATAAGGTGGAGTCGAAGGACGCGCCTTTTGACCCGATGCTGCAAAATCGCTATAAGGATCTCGACCAGAACGTGTTCGCCATCGACCGCGAGCCTGAGCCGCTGAAATACATCGACGACATCGAGGCTTACAACCTGCAGGAAGGTTTGGCCCTCAGCGCAGAGGAAATGGACTACTTGAAAGGCATATCCGCAAAGATTGGACGAAAACTTACTGACAGTGAGGTGTATGGCTTCGCACAGGTGAACTCCGAACATTGCCGTCACAAGATTTTCAACGGCACTTTCGTCATCGACGGGAAGAAAATGCCCAATACGCTTTTCGCCCTCATCAAGAAGACCTCGAAGATGAACCCCAACCGCCTCGTTTCGGCCTACAAAGACAACGTGGCTTTCATCCTTGGCCCCAAGGTGGAGCAGTTCGCTCCCGCTGAGCCTAACAAGCCTTCGGCTTTCCAAATCAAGCCCATCGAGACGGTGATTTCGTTGAAAGCCGAAACGCACAATTTCCCGACTACCGTCGAGCCGTTCAACGGCGCAGCCACGGGCAGCGGTGGCGAGATTCGCGACCGTCTGGCTGGCGGTCAAGGCAGCCTGCCTTTGGCAGGAACGGCCGTTTACATGACCTCCTATCCCCGCACCGAGGCCGACCGCGAGTGGGAGAAAGACATCGAGCCGCGCAAATGGCTCTACCAAACGCCCGAGGAAATCCTTATCAAGGCTTCCAATGGTGCCTCCGACTTCGGCAACAAGTTCGGCCAGCCGCTCATCAATGGTAGTTTGCTGACTTTTGAACACAGCGACAAAGAAACGCTTGGCTATGACAAGGTCATCATGCTGGCGGGCGGCATCGGTTTTGCCAAAGTGAAAGACGCCAAGAAACTGGAACCTGAGGAGGGTGATGTTATCATCGTCCTTGGTGGCGACAACTACCGCATCGGAATGGGCGGCGGTGCCGTGTCGAGTGTCGATACGGGCCAATACAGCAATGCCATTGAGTTGAACGCCGTGCAGCGCGCCAACCCTGAGATGCAGAAGCGCGTCAGCAACGTCATCCGTGCCATGGCTGAGAGCGACGACAACCCCATCCGCAGCATCCACGACCACGGTGCGGGCGGTCATCTGAATTGCCTTTCCGAACTCATCGAGGACGCGGGCGGGGTGGTTTACGTGGACAACCTGCCCATCGGCGACCCGACCTTGTCCGACAAGGAAATCATCGGAAACGAGTCGCAGGAGCGCATGGGTCTGTTGGTGAACAAGAAAGACATCGCCCTCATCAAGGAGACTGCCGAACGCGAACGCGCTCCGTATTACGAAGTGGGCGAGGTGACTGGCGACGAACGTCTCCGTTTCGTCCGCAAGAAAGGCAAGGCACCCATCGATTTGGCCATTTCCGATTTCTTCGGCAGCGCGCCCAAGACGATTTTGCACGACAAGACCAACCCCTATCATTTCAAGAAAATCAGTTACACCAAACGCGATATTCACAAGTACCTCAACAACGTGCTGCAAATGGAAGCCGTGGCCTGCAAGGATTGGCTCACCAACAAGGTGGACCGCTCCGTTACGGGTCGCGTGGCACAGCAGCAGTGCGTGGGTGAGATTCAGTTGCCTTTGAGCAACCTCGGTATCAGTGCCTTGGACTACAACGGCAAGCGCGGCATCGCCACAGCCTTGGGTCACGCCCCGATTGCGGGCTTGATTGACCCCGCCGCCGCATCGCGTCTTTCGGTTTCCGAGGCTTTGACCAACATCCTTTGGGCACCGATTGAAGGCAACTTGTCAGGCATCTCATTGAGTGCCAACTGGATGTGGCCCGCCAAGCAAGAAGGCGAGACAGCACGACTTTATGAAGCCGTGAAAGCCTTGAGCGACTATTGCGTGGCCTTGGGCATCAACGTTCCAACGGGCAAAGACAGCCTCTCAATGACGCAGAAATACCCTGACGGCGAGAAAGTTGTGGCTCCTGGAACGGTCATCATCTCCGCAGCGGGCGAGGTTTCCAACATTCGCCAAGTGGTGCGTCCCGTGATGAAAGCCGACGAAAACACCGAACTCCTTTACATCGACTTCTCGAAAGACGGCTTCGAACTCGGCGGCAGCAGTTTCGCGCAGAGCATTGGTGCCATCGGTCAGGCGGTGCCCGATGTGAAGAGCGTCAATTATTTCAAGAAATGCTTCAACGCCATCCAGAAACTCATCGAGCACAATTTGGTTTTGTCCGGTCACGATGTTTCGGCGGGCGGCCTGATTACCACGCTGTTGGAAATGAACTTCGCCAACACGACCTACGGAATGAACCTCGATTTGAGCGCGTTCAACGCCGAAGACTTTATGTCCGTGCTGTTCTGCGAGAAGCCCTCGGTGATGATTCAGGTCTCCAACGACGGTATTGCCAACCGTATGTTGCGCGAACTTGGCATCTCTTTCAAGATGATTGGCAAGCCACAAGCCAAACGGCAAATCAACATTGCCCATGCCGACCACAACTATATCTTCGACATTGACGCGCTGCGCGACACTTGGTTTAAGTCGTCGTACCTGCTCGACCGCAAGCAGAGCGGCCCGCGCAAGGCGATGGAGCGTTTTATGAACTACAAGAAACAGTATCTGCACTATAGCTTTGGCAGAAATTTCAGTGGCACGGCTGCCAGCCTCGGCATCGACCTGCATCGCCGCAAGCCCACGGGCATCAATGCGGCCATCATCCGTGAGAAGGGCTGCCAATGCGACCGCGAGATGGCCTACGCGCTCTATCTCGCCGGCTTCGACGTGCGCGATGTCACGATGACCGACCTCGCCACAGGTCGTGAAGACTTGAAGGACGTGAATATGATTGCCTTTGTGGGCGGTTTCTCCAACTCCGATGTGCTCGGCTCTGCCAAAGGCTGGGCAGGTGCTTTCCTTTATAATAAGAAAGCCAAGAAAGCCCTCGACGACTTCTATGCCCGTGAGGACACGTTGAGCCTCGGCGTGTGCAACGGCTGCCAACTGATGATGGAACTCGGCCTGCTCTATCCCGACCATGAGGAGCACCCCGTGATGATGCACAACGACTCGCACAAGTTTGAGTCGGGCTTCCTCAATGTGGAGATTGCCCAAAATGAGAGCGTGATGCTCAAGTCGCTGTCGGGCAGAAGATTAGGCGTTTGGATTGCCCACGGCGAGGGACGCTTCTACTTCCCGTATTTCCGCGACAAGTACAAAATCGTGATGAACTACGGTCAGGACGAATACCCAGGCAACCCCAATGGCAGCGACTGGTCCACGGCGGCGGTTTGTTCCAACGACGGCCGCCATCTCGCGATGATGCCGCACCTCGAAAGAGCCTTCCTGCCTTGGCAATGGGCATACTATCCCGACGAGCGCAAGAACGACGAAGTGAGTCCTTGGATGGAGGCGTTTGTGAATGCCCGGAAGTGGGTGGAGGAGAATAGGAAGTAAGCCATGCCCAAAGAAAAAATAAGCAAGACCAATGCCTGCCGCATCCTCGACCAAAGGAAGGTGGCTTATGAGTTGATACCCTACGAGGTGGACGAGAACGACCTCGGGGCGCAGCATATCGCCGACCAATTGGGCGAGGACATCGACCAAGTGTTCAAGACCTTGGTGCTGAAAGGCGACAAAATCGGATATTTCGTCTGCGTCATACCGGGCAACGACGAACTCGACCTGAAGAAGACCGCCAAGGCCACGGGCAACAAAAGCTGCGACCTTATCCCGATGAAGGAACTGCTGCCCTTGACAGGTTATATCCGTGGCGGCTGCTCGCCCGTTGGTATGAAGAAACAATTCCCGACTTTCATCCATGAGACTTGCGAACTGTTTGATTACATTTACGTTAGCGCAGGCGTGCGCGGCTTGCAGTTCAAGCTCAACCCGCAGGACTTGATCCAAGTGGTGGACATGAAAGTGGCTGATTTGACGGTTTTTGAAATTGGAACGAAATGAGCTACACCATCCGAAAATCCACTATGGCCGACCTGCCGACCATCCTCAATCTCCGCGACCAGGCTCGCGAAATCATGCGCAGCTATGGCAACACCTTCCAATGGCCCGACGGCTATCCGCGTGATGACATGTTCAAGAAAGACATTGAGTTAGGCGGTAGCCACGTTATGCTTGATGATAGGGGAGAGGTTGTCGGCACTTTTGCACTTTTGCCCAGCCCCGAGGTGACTTACAACAAGATTTACTATGGCCAGTGGCTTGATGATGCGCCTTATCATGTCATCCACCGCATTGCCAGTACGCCCGATTCGCACGGCATGTTGGATGCGCTTTTGGATTATTGCGAAAGCCAAGTTTCTAACATCCGCATCGATACGCACGAGGCAAACATCATCATGCGGAAAGGTTTGGAAAGACATGGTTATCAATATTGCGGCATCATTTACCTTTTGGACGGTAATGAGCGGTTAGCATTTCAGAAACGTATTGACCAGTGATTGTGCTTTGAGAAAACCCATAAGGCACGAGCCATGAGTTTTTGCACTTGCTATTTGAACCTTCGATTTGTCAAATCGCAAAGAAAAGTTTGCAAAAACGAGAATAAGTCAGTAGTTTTGCAGGTTCAAATACAATCAACGATTGATTACGTCGAATTATCATTTCAACAATTAAACAATAAACAATTAAACATCACAAGATGAACTTAATGCAAGAAATCATTGCCAACGCGCAGGCCAATCGCCAGCGCATTGTGCTCCCCGAGGGTGACGAGCCCCGCACCCTGAAAGCCGCCGACCAACTTTTGGCCGACAACGTGGCTGACATCATTCTCATCGGTCCCGCCGAGAAAATCAAGGAAATGACCGCCGAGTTTGGTCTGAAAAACATCGGCAAGGCCCGCATCATCGACCCGATGAACAACCCCGAGCGTCAGAAATATGCCGACCTCCTCTTTGAAATCCGCAAAGCCAAAGGCATGACGCCCGAGCAGGCTTACGACCTCGCCGGCAACTTCATGTATCTTGGCATCCTGTTAGTGAAGGCTGGTGAGGCCGACGGTCTCGTCAGCGGCGCCCGCAGCACCACCGGCGACATGCTTCGTCCGGCCCTGCAAATCATCAAGACCGTGCCTGGCGTGAGTTGCGTCAGCGGCGCCTTCACGATGTTCCTGCCCGAAGGTTGTCCTTACGGCACCGATGGCCGCATGGTCTTCGCCGACTGCGCCGTCACGCCCATGCCGACGGCTGAGCAATTGGCCGAAATCGCCATCTGCACCGCCGACACCGCCAAGGCTATCGCCAAGATTGACCCCATCACCGCCATTTTGAGCTTCTCCACCAAGGGTAGCGCGAAACACGAGGTGGTCGACAAAGTCATTGAGGCCACGCGCATCGCCAAGGAGCGTCGTCCCGACCTCGTTTTGGACGGTGAACTGCAAGCCGATGCCGCCATTGTTCCGTCCGTCGGTTCGAGCAAAGCTCCGAACAGCCCTGTGGCTGGCAAAGCCAACACGCTTGTGTTCCCCTGCCTCGAAGTGGGCAACATTGCTTACAAACTCGTGCAACGTTTGGCTGGTGCCGAAGCCGTCGGCCCCGTGCTGCAAGGCTTGGCCAAGCCCTGCAACGACCTCAGCCGTGGCTGCTCGATTGATGATGTCTACAAATTGGTGGCCATCACCTGCAACCAAGCTATTGCTCAGAAGAAATAAATTGACCCGCTTCGCGTCATTGCGAGGCACGAAGCAATCTAGGAATAAACCTGATTGTATGGATTGCTTCGTCGTTCCTCCTCGCAATGACGCAAAGCGAAAAACAATTCAACAATTAAACAACCAACAATTCAACAATGAAAATATTAGTTCTCAACTGCGGCAGTTCCTCCATCAAGTACCAACTTTTGGAGATGGAAAACGCCAATTCGTCGCGCCTGTTGGCCAAGGGCCTTTTGGAGCGCATCGGCCTCGAAATGGGCGAATTCACCCACAAATACAATGGTGAGAAGCACTATGAGCAACTCCCCATCCCGAACCACACCGAAGGCATCAAATTGGTGCTCAAGGCTTTGGTCGACCCGAAGATGGGTGTTATCAAGGACCTGAAGGAAATCAACGCCGTAGGTCACCGCGTGGCCCACGGCGGCGAGAAGTTCAGCCACAGCGTCCTCATCGACGACAATGTCGTCGAAATGATTAAAGACCTCGTCGACCTCGCCCCGTTGCACAATCCGGGTGCTTTGCAAGGCATCGCGGCCATGAAGGAAGTGCTTCCAGGCATCCCGATGGCGGCTGTGTTCGACACCTCGTTCCACAGCACTATGCCCGCCGAGGCTTATCTATATGCCCTGCCTTACGAATACTATGAGAAATACCGCATCCGTCGCTACGGTTTCCACGGCACCAGCCACAAGTACGTGGCCGAAAAAGCCGCTGCTTTCGTCGGCAAGGACTGGAAGCAGTCGAAGATTGTGACCTGCCACCTCGGCAGTGGGGCCAGCATCGCCGCCGTGGAATACGGCAAGTCGGTGGAAACCTCGATGGGCTTCACCCCAGTTGAGGGTCTCGTCATGGGTAGCCGCACGGGTGACCTTGACGTGGGCGCGTTCATGTACATCATGGATAAGGAAGGCCTCAGCACCAAGGAGATGAACACTTTAGTCAATAAGAAGTCAGGCCTCGTGGGAATCACGGGAGGCAAACAAGACATGCGTGACGTGCGTGCCGCCAAGGAAGAAGGCGACGAGCGTTGCACCTACGCCTTCAACATGTTCGCCCACCGCGTGAAGAAGTACATCGGCGGCTACATGGCCGTGATGAACGGTGCCGACATCATCGTTATGACTGGCGGCATTGGCGAGAACGCTTGGTTCATGCGCGAAGCCATCCTTGAGAACATGGAAGGCCTTGGCATCGAGTTCGACCCCAAAGTCAACAAGGAAATCATCGGCGACGCGGGCGTCATCAGCACACCCAACTCAAAGGTGACTGTGGTGGTTTACCCGACCGACGAGGAGTTTGTGATTGCCCAAGACACCTACAATTTGGTGACGAAGTAAGAGACGCGAAGGCGTCATTGCGAACAAAATGAAGCAATCCAGGCATGACGTTTATTGCCTGGATTGCTTCGTTGTTACTCATCGCAATGATGCAAAACGGCAGTGCATTATTCCCTGTCGTAATGCGGCATATCCTCCGGAAGGATGATGGAAAACTCAATCAGTCCGCCCACGATTTGTTTGGCGTCGTCCTCATACCAAGGCGTTTGGTAAATCAGCTTCTTCTTGCCTTTCTTGGAAATCGTGTAAACATTGGTGGCGGCATCGTCCAAAAGGTGACGGATGATTTGCTGCGAACGCTCGTTGTGGCACTTCATCAGGTCGCGGCCACGGGCGTCGCCGTTCACTTCGATGGAGCTGTCGTTTTGGTACAGAATCTCGCCGTCCTTCGCGCTGACGGTGATGGCCAAATTGAGGCCTTTGTAGTAGTCTTTGTGTTCCATTTTGTTCTGATATTTTCGGCAAAGATAGAAAAATCCTCCTTGCCCCCTTAAAAGGGGGAAATTTTTCTACCTTTGCAGCGTTTATTTTTCAAATGAAGAAACTATACCGCTATATTGTCAGCTCGTTTTTGGGCACCTTCCTTTTCACGTTTTTCATCGTCCTTTTCATATTGGACATGCAATTTCTGTGGCTTTACGTCGATGATTTGGTCGGCAAAGGTCTGGAATTGAACATTTTGGCGGAGTTGTTTTTTCACATGTCCATCACCTTCATTCCCATGGCCTTGCCCTTGGCTTTGTTGTTGGCTTCTCTGATGTGTTTCGGCAACTTCGGCGAGCATTACGAGTTGGTGGCCATGAAAGCTTCCGGCATCTCCATGTGGAAAGTCATGCGGCCTTTGGTCGTCTTTTCGGTGCTGTTGAGCGGTTTTGCATTCTTCGTGTCGAACAGTCTTCTCCCTGTGGCCAATCTTAGAGGACAGACTTTGCTCTTCGATGTGCGCAGGCAGAAATTGGCCTTCAACATCAAGGAGGGCGTGTTTTATCGCGACTTGGACAACTACGTCATTTATGTGGAACGCAAGGGCGCCGATGGCAGCAGCATCTACGGCGTGAAAATTTACGACCACACCGACCACTTGGGCAACACCAAAATCATGAGTGCCGACTCGGGTATAATGACGCTCAGCCCCAACCAACGCAACATCATCTTCACCCTTTACAACGGCTACAACTACACCGACGTGACATCGGAAGACAATTACAAGCAAAAACGACCCTTCGAGCGCATGTCGTTCAAGCGCGAACAACTCAAATTCAGCCTCAAGGACTTCGACATGACAAGATCGAGCGAGGACATGTATAAATCGTCGCAGCAGATGATGAACCTGCGGCAACTCAATACCGCCATCGATTCGTTGGAACGCCGTTATGACGACAAGCGGGAGGCTTTCAAGCAAGGCTTCTCGCGACGTTGGTCCAACTATACCAGCATCAAGGAGGAACCCCTTACTGCCAATCGCACACCGATACGCGACACTGTGGCTGACACTATCATGACTCTGCAATGGCCTCTCCTTGAGCACTATCCCGACACTATGGCTATAGCCATCGCCAATATGGCCGCAGGTTCGGCAAGCAACGCCAAGGAGAACGCTGCGTTCAACAAAATCGACTTGAACAGCCAGACCGAGAACATCATGAAACACAAGAAAGAGCGGCACAAGAAATTCACCCTGAGCTTTGCTTGTCTCATCTTTTTCTTCATCGGCGCGCCTTTGGGCAGCATCATCCGCAAAGGCGGCTTGGGGATGCCTGTTGTTGTGTCGGTGTTGTTTTTTGTCGTTTACCATGTCATCTCCACCATCGGCGAGCGCATGGCCGTTTTTGGCGGCCTCAACATGTTCCTCGGCGTGTGGATTTCTTCGCTTGTCCTGTTGCCTGTGGGCATTTTCCTGACCTTCAAGGCCACCACCGACGCAGCCCTCTTTGACGGTGACAGTTGGAAGAAATTCTTCCAAAAGCTGTTCAGAAAATCCGAAAAAACCAAATCCGAAGTAATGCAATAAATCCTTGACAACCATGAAGATACTTCTACTTTGCAACAAACCACCTTATCCTGCTTCGGAAGGCGGCCCCATGGCGATGAACAGCATCATCACGGGACTGTTGGAAGCTGGTCACCAAGTGAAAGTGTTGGCCGTCAACAGCCCCAAATATAATGTCAAGGAAAGCGATATTCCAAAGGATTACAAGCAGAAAACGGGCATTGAACTCATTGATGTCGACCTTAGAGTGAGGCCGTGGAAGGCTTTGATTAACTTGTTCACCAGAAAGTCATACCATGTGGAGCGTTTCATCTCGAAAGACTTCAAGGCGCGATTGGTCGAACTGCTTGAAAAAGAACAATTTGATGTGGTTCAGTTGGAGATGCTGTACATGGCACCTTACGTCGAAACCATTCGCCAGCACAGCAAGGCCATGATTGTGTTGCGTGCCCACAATGTGGAGCACAAGATTTGGGAACGCATTGCCAAAGACACCAAATTCTTCGTTAAACGCTGGTATATCAGCTATTTGGCAAAGACTTTGAAAGAATATGAACTCAACGCTTTGGAGACTGTTGACGGCATTGCTGCCATCACGCGCAAGGATGCCGCTTTTTTCAGGAAGTATTGCTCCAAGCCCATCATCGACATCCCGTATGGCGTTTATCCAGAGGAGTTTACACCGAAATACGAAATCGAAGGCAAGCCTAAATTCTACCATATCGGCTCCATGAATTGGATGCCCAACGAGGAAGGCATTCGCTGGTTCGTTGACGAAGTGCTGCCCAAAACGGTGGAAAAAGTCCCCAATTTTGTGTATCACCTTGCTGGCCGAAACATGCCCGAATGGCTTACTACGCTCAACAACCCGAGTGTTGACGTGATCGGTGAAGTGCCTGATGCAAAGGAGTTTGTCGCCAACCATGATGTGGCCATAGTTCCACTTTTGGCTGGTAGCGGCATCCGCATCAAGATTATTGAGTCGATGGCGATGGGCAAGACCGTCATCACCACCCGCGTGGGTGCAGAAGGCATCCTTTACGACGAGGAAGTGAACCTCATCATTGCCGAAAACAAGGCCAAGATGGTGGAAGCCATCCGCAGCATCAACGAGAACCCGCAAATCGCCGTCAGGATTGGGCAAGCCGCGAGGAAATTGGTAGAAGAAACCTACGACAACCGCAAAATCATCGCCCGACTGTTGATGTTTTATGAGCAAATCAAACCGGGGAGCAAGATTACTTTCATGTAATAACACGCTGAAAACAAGTTTGTTTCACGCAGAAATCGCAGAATCCGCAGAACCTGCCGGCTGCATATTTTGCGTCGCTTTGGGCTTCATATAATTGACTACGTCGAATCTACGATTTCTGCGTATTCTACGTGCCATAATAAAATATTCCTTAAATTTGCTCCCTAAATCCTACGAGATGAAGATATTCGTACTTCTGCCCCGCATCCCATTCCCGCTCGAAAAAGGCGACAAGTTGCGGGCTTTCAACCAGATAAAGCAACTCGCGAAGCATAACGAAATCGTCCTCTGTGCCTTGAATGATAACGCCAAGGTAAGCGAACAGGATGCTTTTCGAGCCTTGCAGCCTTATTGCCAGTCCATCAACTTTATCAGATTCAACAAGTTGCAAATCCTTTTGGGACTTGTTCGCGCTTTCTTTAAGGGACTGCCCATGCAATGCGGCTATTTCTACAACCGCAAGGCTGCCAAGAAAGTCAACGCACTGATAGCCAAGCACAAGCCCGACATGCTGTATGGGCAACTGTTGCGTGTAGCTGAATACATCCGCCACAAAGACATCCCGAAAGCCATTGATTATCAGGATATTTTCTCCTACGGCATGAAACGCCGCGCCGATATTGCCTCGTTTGTGACGCGACCTATATATAATATGGAGTACCGCCGGCTGGCACGTTACGAGGCCGCCATTTTCGACGATTTCGATATAAAAACCATCATCAGCGAGCCTGACCGCAAACTGTTTCCGCACGAGAAACGCGACGAAATCCTCATCATCCCCAACGGCGTGGACCACGACTTTTTCAAGCCGATGGAGCGCGAGAAGAAATACGATTTGGTGTTTACGGGCAACATGAGCTATCCGCCCAACGTAAACGCCGTGGAATATTTGGCCTACGAGATTCTTCCCATCGTTTGGAAAACGCGGCCCGAAACGACCCTTTACATCGCCGGCGCCACCCCCGACCCGAAAGTGAAGAAAGCCGCTTCGGACAAAATCATTGTCAGTGGTTGGTTGGACGACATCCGCGATGCATACGCACAAAGCCGCGTCTTCATTGCCCCGATGCGGATTGGTACGGGCCTGCAAAACAAACTGTTGGAGGCCATGTCGATGCGCCTGCCCGCCATCACCTCGCCCTTGGCCAACGCCTCTTTGGGCGCGAAACCCAACGAAGAAATCCTCATCGGCAACAATGCACAAGAAATGGCGCAACACATCATCACTTTATTGACAGATACGCAAAAAGCAGAACAGATTGCCCAAGCGGGGTTTGACTTCACTAATCGGGTTTATGACTGGGGGAAAGCAACGGAGCGGTTGGAGGAGGCGATGAAATCAATAATTAAACAAACCCACCCACAATGACCACAACCCAACAACAAAAAGCCGCAAAGGAATTCGCCGCCCGCTGGCAGGGAAAAGGGTATGAGAAAGGCGAAAGCCAAATCTTTTGGGTCGAACTGCTCGAACAGGTTTTCGGCATCCAGAAACCGTCTGAATTTCTGTCGTTTGAACAGCAGGTGAAACTCGACCACACCGCTTTCATCGACGCTTTCATTCCCCGCACCCATGTGATGATTGAGCAAAAATCTATCGAAAAAGACCTTGGCGAACCCATCAAACAGTCGGACGGAAAGTTTTTGACCCCGTTCCAGCAAGCGAAGCGATACTCTGCCGAATTGCCCTACAGCCTACGTCCCCGTTGGATTGTGACCTGTAACTTCCGCGAGTTTTGGGTGTATGACATGGAACGGCCCAAGGGCGAGCCGCAGAAAATCCTTTTGGAAAACCTCGAAAAGGAGTATTATCGCCTGCAATTCCTTGTGGATGAGGGTAATGAGCATTTGAAACGCGAGTTGGAAGTCAGTGTGAAGGCGGGCGAAATCGTCGGCCTGATTTATGATGCTTTGTTGGAGCAATACATCGACAAGACCGATGCCGAGACCTTGCGCTCGCTCAACATCCTTTGTGTGCGTTTGGTGTTTTGCCTTTATGCCGAGGATGCGGGCTTGTTTGCCACCAAGACGGCTTTCCATGATTATTTGGTGAAATTCGGCTCCGTCGATTTCCGTCATGCCTTGATAGAGTTGTTCAAACTGCTTGACACGCCCATTGAGGAACGCGACCCTTATTTGGACGACGAGATGGCGGCCTTCCCGTATGTGAACGGCGGCTTGTTCAGCGAGGAAAACATCACCATCCCGCGTTTTACCGACAAAATCAAGCAGTTGCTGTTGCAAAACGCGAGTTCCGATTTCGACTGGAGCGAGATTTCCCCTACCATCTTCGGAGCTGTGTTTGAAAGCACACTGAATCCCGAAACGCGCCGCTCGGGAGGGATGCACTACACCAGCATCGAGAACATCCACAAGGTGATTGACCCGCTTTTCATGGGCGACCTGAACGCCGAGTTCGTGAAAATCGCCGAAATGAAGCAAGTGTCGGCCAAGCGGCAAGCCCTTGCCCATTTCCAAGACAAACTCGCCTCGCTCACCTTCCTCGACCCTGCTTGCGGCAGTGGCAACTTCCTGACGGAAACCTATTTAAGCCTGCGCCGATTGGAAAACAAGGTCATCAAAGAGTTGAACAACGGCATGAGTGCGCTCAATCTTGAAGGCATCATCAAGGTGAACATCGCGCAATTCTACGGCATCGAAATCAACGACTTTGCCTGCACCGTGGCCAAAACCGCCCTCTGGATTGCCGAAAGCCAGATGCTGCACGAAACCTCGGCCATCGTGGGCGTGGAACTGAACTTCCTGCCTTTGAAAACCAACGCCAACATCGTGGAAGGCAACGCCTTGAAACTTGATTGGGCGACCCTCGGCGAAGAAGACCCGTTGGGATTTTTGTTCACCGACAAACTGAATTATTACATTGAAAAGGATTTCGGCGAAGGTTTTATTGCAAGCGAGCCGAAACCTGAATACGGCAACTATTACAAGGAGTTGAACGTTGTGGCGAAAAAGGCCGAGGAAAAGCAACTGCCGAAAAACCAGCCGAAGCGTGTGGTTTATGACTTCATTATGGGTAATCCGCCGTTTGTAGGATATTCGCTCCAAAGCAAAGAGCAAAAAGAAGAAACGCTGTCCATCTATGTTGATTACAATGGAAAGCCTTATAAATCAGCAGGAAAGATTGACTATGTGGCCAACTGGTACTTCAAAGCGGCACAACTAATTCAAAACAAGCCAACAAAATGCGCCTTTGTTTCCACCAACAGCATCACCCAAGGCGAGCAAGTGGCAGGCGTGTGGAAGCCCTTGTTTGAGCGTTTCGGAATCCATATCGACTTCGCTTACAGGACTTTCCGATGGGACAGCGAATCGGAGCAGAAAGCCCATGTGCATTGCGTCATTGTCGGGTTCTCATCATGCAAATCGGAAGCAACGAAACGAATTTTCACCAATGACGATCAAATCATAGAGGCTGCAAACATCAATCCCTATCTCATTGATGCCGAGAATGTTTGGATTGAAAGCCGTAACAAGCCGATTTGCGATGTGCCTCAAATGTCGAGTGGTGGCAAGCCCGTTGAAGGCGGAAATCTTATTTTCGCGGAAGACGAAAAGGATGCGTTTTTGAAGAAAGAACCCAAAGCAGAACAGTTTTTCCGTCCTTTTTTGAGTTCCGAGGACTTCATCAACGGCCATAAAAGATGGTGTCTTTGGTTGCTTGGCGTTTCGCCGGGAGTGTTGAGGTCAATGCCAAAAGTGATGGAAAGGTTGGATGCTGTTAAAAAGTTCCGTTTGGAAAGCATCAAAGCGGCGACGCGTGAGTTTGCCAACTATCCCGCTCAATTTATGGAGATTAAACAACCTGATTCAGAATACCTTTTGATTCCTCGTGTTTCATCGGAAAGAAGGCAGTATGTTCCTATTGGGTTTGTTTTACCTATTGTTATCGCAAGTGATGCGACATCCTTTGTACCTAATGCTTCGTTGTATCATTTTGGTATACTCACCAGCAAAATCCATAACGCTTGGATGCGTGTTGTTTGTGGTCGGCTAAAGAGTGATTATCGGTATTCAGTAAACATCGTTTACAACAATTTCCCATGGCCAAAGCCAACCGAAAAGCAAAAAGCAAAAATTGAGCAAACCGCCCAAGCCATCCTTGATGTCCGTGCCAAATATCCCGAAAGTAGTCTCGCCGACCTCTACGATGAACGCGCCATGTCTGCCGACCTCCGCAGAGCCCACCAAGCCAACGACCGCGCCGTGATGCAAGCCTACGGCTTCGACTTGAAAATGACGGAGAATGAGATTGTGGCGGAATTATTCAGGATGTATCAAGAGATTATCAAAAAGGCAAACAACAAAGTTTCAACTTATTCATAGAACCATGCCAAACGAATCAATCATACAGATTTTTGAAGGAAAGAAGGTCCGCGTCGTTTGGAACGAGCAAGAGGAAAAATACTTTTTTGCTGTGACGGATATTGTCGAATTATTAACGGACAGTGCTGATGTTAAGCAGTACATTAAACGGATGCGTTCGCGAGACGCGGAGTTGGATTCCGTGTGGGGTACAATTTGTACCCCTCACCAATTTGTATCCTCGGATGGAAAAAAACATGCGGTCAATTGTGCCTCATTGGAAGGCATCTTCCGAATCATTCAATCCATCCCCTCCAAAAAAGCCGAACCCGTGAAACAATGGCTCGCCCAAGTAGGCGCCCAGCGCATCGACCAAATGATTGACCCCGAACTGACTTTCCAAATGGCTGTGGAGGACTATCGTCGGCAAGCAGCATAAAAAGTGGCAACTCATTTCTGGGTTGCTTCATAAAGCCCCGTAGGGGCGTAGGATATTAAGCAGGCGGTGAAGCATAGCGCAACCCCTGCCAGCTCCGAAGGGGCGACATATCAATAAGCAGGCGACGTAAGTCCCTGCACAACTGACAACTGATATTGCACAACCCAACGACAAAAAATGGTAACAGCAATATCCACCTAAAAATCAGAGGTAATTTTACTTAAAACATTAACAAATAACATTTTATGATTTGTTTTCTCGTGCCATAAGTGGAAAAAATAACGACTTATGGCACTAATAAAATCTTTTTTCTTGTGCCATAACAAATATTATTGTACATTTGCGGCACGATAAAAGGCAAAAGGAATGGAAATTGTCGGCAGAAATAAAGAGCAAGAGATTTTACGGCAATGTTACGAATCAGGAAAGCCTGAGTTAGTGGCTGTCTATGGTCGCAGGCGCGTGGGCAAGACTTGGCTCGTCAGGCAGTTTTTCAACGATTCCTTTGACTTTTACATGACTGGCGTTTATCTCGGCTCGCGAGAAGAGCAATTGGCATTGTTCAACAAACAACTCAACAAGTACTCTAAAAGCTATTTCCCAGTGGTAGGCAATTGGTTCGATGCTTTCGACCAGTTAAAAACCTATCTCAGCCATTCGCGCAAGAAACGCCTCGTCGTCTTCATTGATGAATTGCCTTGGTTGGACACCCAGAGGTCGAGATTCAAGACGGCATTCGAGTATTTTTGGAACAGTTGGGGGGCCGCGCAAGAAAGATTGATGCTTGTGGTGTGTGGCAGTGCCACCACTTGGATGATTGGCAATCTGATAGGCGACAAAGGAGGCCTTTATAACCGGATAACACGCAGTATGCATCTCGCCCCGTTCAGCCTGAACGAAACCGAGTTGTATCTCAAAAGCAAAAAGATGGTTATGAGCCGTTTCCAAATGGCAGAGACTTATATGGCCGTTGGCGGAATACCTTATTACCTGAGCCTGCTGAACCCTTCGTTAAGTCCCACACAGAACATCGATGAACTTTTCTTCGCAAAAGACGCCCCATTGGCCACGGAATATGATTTTTTGTTTCGTTCCCTTTTCAAGGAGTCGGGGCTGTACAAGTCTGTCGTTGAGGCCATCAGCAGCAAAAACAAAGGCCTGACACAAAAAGAAATCAAGGAAACGCTGCATATCGGCAACAGCGGCAAGCTATCCGACGTTCTCAACAACTTGTGCAAATGCGACATCATCAGCAAATACTACGCTTTCGGCAAGGTGGAACGCGATGCCCTCTTCCAGATAACCGACCCTTATATACACTTCTATCTCACTTTCGTCCGCAACAGCAAAGGGCGCGACGAACACCGCTGGAGCAACATGCTTGACAACCCCACACGACGGGCTTGGTGCGGCTATGCCTTTGAGCAAGTGTGTCTTCTGCATATCCCACAAATAAAGCAAAAACTCGGCATCACGGGAGTGCTTACCAATGTGTGTTCGTGGAACAGCCGCACAGAAGACTCGTGCGAACAGATTGACATGATCATCGACCGGCGCGACAATGTCATCAATTTGTGTGAGATAAAATTCTCGAAAGCCCCATACGAAATCACCCGCAATTACCTCGAAAGGCTTTATGAAAGATTGGAGGCGTTCAGAAACAAGACTTCCACCCGAAAAGCGTTGCATATCACTATGATAACTGCTTGTGGATTAAAGCGTAACACTTATAGCACCGAGATACAAAACGAAATAGAGTTAGACGATTTATTTGTGCCATAACTCCTTTTTTCGGGCACTTATGGCACCACTATAATACATTTTCAACAATCAACAATTCAACATAAATGGCACAACCCGACGACAAAAAAATCATCTTTTCGATGGTGGGTGTAAGCAAAATCATCCCACCGTCGCGACAAATTCTGAAAGACATCTACCTCTCCTTCTTCTATGGCGCCAAAATCGGCATCATCGGCCTGAACGGAGCGGGAAAATCGACCTTGCTGCGCATCATCGCGGGCAAGGAGAAATCCTTCAACGGCGAAGTGGTCTTCTCGCCCGGCTATTCGGTCGGGATGCTCGACCAAGAGCCGCAATTGGACGACAACAAGACCGTCCGCCAAGTGGTGGAAGAAGGCGTGCAGGAAATCGTCGACATCCTCAAGGAATACGAGGAAATCAACAACAAGTTCGCCGAACCCGACGCGGACTTCGACAAACTGATTGCCCGCCAAGGCGAACTCACCGAACTCATCGAGCAGCACGACGCTTGGGAACTCGACAGCAAATTGGAACGCGCCATGGACGCGCTCAACTGTCCCGACGGCGACACGCCCGTGAAGAATCTTTCCGGTGGCGAGCGTCGTCGCGTGGCCTTGTGCAGGCTTCTCTTGCAAGAGCCTGACATCCTGCTCCTTGACGAACCTACTAACCACCTTGACGCCGAGAGCATCCAATGGTTGGAGAGCCACCTGCAGCAGTACAAGGGCACCGTCATCGCCGTCACGCACGACCGTTACTTCCTCGACCACGTGGCCGGCTGGATTCTCGAACTCGACCGTGGCGAAGGCATCCCGTGGAAGGGCAACTACTCCTCGTGGCTCGACCAGAAGACCGCCCGCCTCGCGATGGAGGAAAAGACCGAAAGCAAGCGCCGCAAGACCCTTGAAAGGGAGTTGGAATGGGTGCGCATGGCCCCGAAAGCCCGTCACGCGAAGGGCAAGGCACGTTTGGAATCGTATGAGAAGATGCTCAACGAGGACGTGAAGGAGAAGGAAGAGAAGCTCGAAATCTACATCCCGAATGGCGACCGACTTGGCGCAAAAGTCATTGAGGCACACGACGTTACCAAAGCCTACGGCGACAAGTTATTGTTCGAAAACCTGAACTTCAGCCTGCCGCAAGGCGGCATTGTGGGTGTCATCGGGCCCAACGGTGCGGGCAAAACCACGCTGTTCCGCCTCATTATGGGATTGGAAAAGCCCGATTCGGGCACCTTCGAGGTCGGCGAGACCGTGAAAATCGGCTATGTCGATCAACAACACGCCGAAATCGACCCGGAAAAGACCGTTTGGGAAGTCATTTCTGGCGGTGAGCGCAACCGTATGCACCTCGCCCTGACCTTGAAACAAGAAGCCAACGTGCTCCTCTTAGACGAGCCCACCAACGACATCGACGTGAACACGCTCCGTGCCTTAGAGGAAGGCTTGGAAAACTTCGCGGGCTGCGCCGTCATCATCAGCCACGACCGCTGGTTCCTTGACCGCGTGGCGACACATATTTTGGCTTTCGAAGGTAACTCGCAGGTCTATTTCTTTGAAGGCAGCTACTCCGAATACGAGGAAAACAAGATGAAACGCCTCGGCAACGTGGAGCCGAAACGGTTCAGGTACAAAAAACTGAAGGAATAAAGCCGGAAACGGGGCTTTGTCTTTTTTATGCAAAGTCCCGTTATTATTTTTCGCAATCCTACACCTAATTGAAATAAAGCTATTATCTTTGCCCCCTCGAAATCAAACACAAAACATTTACAATATGAAAAGACTAACTCTGACCTTTTGCCTCATTGCTGCCTGCTTCGGTGGCCTGATGGCTGGCCCTGTCGACCAACAGAAGGCCCAAAAATTAGGTGCCAAGTTCTTGAGCACCACAGCTTTAAATCAGAAAAACGCTGACATCCAACTGCAATTGGTCAGCACAGCCACCAACCGCAATGCCGTTGATTACTATGTCTTCAACGTCGCCAATGGCGAAGGCTTCGTCATCATTGCCGGCGAAGACCGTGTGAAACCCATTTTGGCTTATTCCACCACAGGCCAATACGACCCGCAAAACGTTTCGGAAGGCTTTGCGTTCACGCTGGATGGTTTTCGCGAGGAAATCCAATATGTGCGAGAACACAATCTCGTTGCCACGCCCGACATCACCGCCGAATGGAAATCGGTGAGCGAAACGGGCAGCCTCAACCGTGGCAAGCAAACCCGTGCCGTGGTAGGTCCGCTCTGCCAGACTCTTTGGAACCAAAACTTTCCGTGGAACAGCCAATGTCCCGAAGACACGACGGGCAGCGGCGGCCATGTGTATGCCGGCTGCGTGGCTACGGCCATGGGCCAGGTGATGAAGTATTGGGAATGGCCAGCCACGGGTACAGGCTCTTACTCCTACAATCCAGCAGGCTATGCCCAGCAGAGCGCCAATTTCGGGCAGACCGAGTATCATTTTGAACTGATGCCCAATGTCTTGGATTCAACCAGCACCGAAGAGGAATATTTCGAGATTGCCCAGTTGCTTCACCATCTCGGCATCTCGGTTGATATGCAATACAGTGGCAGCGGCAGCGGCGCATTCTCTGAGAGCGTGCCGATTGCACTGCGCAATTATTTCCGCTACAACTGCGATGAGCATGAGACCAACTGGGGCGGAGGCTGGTGGGGTGGAGGCTACTCCAACGAGCAATGGGCGCAAATGCTGAAAGACGGCGGCTTGGACGAGCAAATCCCGCTCTACTACAGCGGCTCCGATGATAGTGGTGCCGGAGGCCATGCTTTCGTGTGCGACGGCTACGACGAGAACGACTATTTCCACTTCAACTGGGGATGGAGCGGTCGCGACGATGCCTGGTGCCCCATCGGTGCGCTGAACACCACCAAGTACGCCTTCAACACCTTTAACGGTTTCACGGGCCATATCGTCCCGAACAACGACACCTATTACTCGCGCCCCGACAGCGTGCTGAACATGGCCGCGCTCGAAAACGCCAACTTCAACGGCGTGCGCCTCACTTGGACCAATCCCACTACCGACCTCAACGGCAATGCCTTGACCGACATCACCTCGGTCACCGTGCGCCGCAATTTCGAGGTCATCGCTGAACTGACCGACGCCCAAGTGGGTGCCAACATGGAATTTGAGGATGGCAGCCTTGCTCCAGGCCTTTATGAATACGCCATCTTCGTGACCAATGAAGCGGGCATCAGCCGCACAACCTACCGCACGATTTTGGTCGGCGAAAAATGCAACGTCGTCTTCCAACTCCACGACGACGGTGGCGACGGCTGGAAAGGCGCTGCCATCAGCTTGACCTCCGAGAGCGGCCAACGCATTGCTGTAATCACCATGACTGAAGGCTCGGATTTGGTAGTTGACCTGCCGCTGCTCAAAGGCGAACTTAGCTTCATCTGGAATCACGGTTGGTATCACACCTCCGAAGAATACGACACTGATTTCGAATGTTCTTTCAGTATCCTCGACTCTTTTGGCAATGAACTCTTTGCCAGTGGCGAACTCGAAGACGGGATTTTCCTGACCTATAACAACAACTGCGAGGAATCCCCATTAGCCTGTTATCCCGTGCAGAACCTGCAAGGCGAATACCAATGGCACGATTATGATGAATATGGTGCCTACATCACTTGGGAACGCCCCGAAATCACCGCTAACCTTCACCATTTCAGAGTCGTCCGCTCAATTGATGCCTATAAGACTGGAGATGAACTGATTGCAGAGATTCCTTACGATGGAAGCAATAATTATGAGTATTTCGACAACACCTTCGAATTGGTTCAAGGCAATGTGTACTACTCCGTCAACTGTGTTTATATTCGCGGAGAAGAGCAATGTGAATCGGAATACTGGGATGTAATGATTGGCATTACCAATGTTGACGAAAACACTTCAAATGTCAGCCTCTTTCCCAACCCGACCAACGGCCTGCTCAACATTGAAGGCCAAGGCACGATGCACATCACCGTGAGCAACATGCTCGGTCAACGTCTCATGGAGACCTCTGCCGAAGGTGACGTTACCCTTGACTTGAACCGTTATGAATCAGGCTTCTACATCCTTCGTGTCGAGACTGCCAACGGCGTGACAGTACAAAAGGTGAACTTGAGGAAGTAAAAAAATTGCTGAAAAACCTTTGGCAAAAGAAAAATTTTGTACTTTTGCAGCCCGTTAGAAAAAAGACAATTGTAAAATTAAAGGATAAAGGATAAGAGTCATGTCAAAAGTTTGTCAAATCACCGGTAAGAAGGTCATGCACGGAAACAACGTTTCGCACTCCAACAAGAAGACCAAAAGAACCTTCGAGCCGAACCTGAAAATCAAGAAGTTCTATGTTCCCGAGTGGGACGAGTGGGTTGTGCTGAAAGTGTCGGCTGCCGGTTTGCGCACCATCAACAAGAAGGGCGTTTACCAAGCCATCATGGACGCTTCTGCCAACGGCAACCTGCAACGTTGGTAATCCTTGCGATGCCTGACGAGTATACAGCTGCTGTGCCTTGCGCAGCGGCTTTTTTTGTTTGAAACCAATAGTAAACAATAATTCAGGGCATTTTCAGTTATCCCATCATGCGGGCCAAAATCATCCTTATAGCATTCCTGTTTATCTCGCTCCTTGTGCCGGCGCAGAAACTGCCGACGGGCTTGGTCTATGGCAAGGTGATTGACGAATCGGGGCATCCCATCGAAATGGCCAATGTGGTTGTCGTCGACCTGCTTGTAGGCCAAACGACCGACTCAAAAGGCTATTATGAGCTTTCGTTGCTGTCGGATACCACTTTGGTCATCAGTTATTCGTTTGTCGGCTATGAGCCTAAACAGGCCACGGTGCGTTTGCGCGCGGGCGAGAAGCGCAAGCTGGACATAACATTGGTTTCCACCTCCACGGTGTTGGCCGATGCCGTCATCAGCGACCGTGCCGCCGATGCCACCAGCCTCACGCGATTGGATGCCAAACAAGCCACTTTGTTGCCCACTATGGGTGGCGGGGTGGAGACGTTGATCAAGACCTTGCCTGGCGTGGTGTCTAACAATGAGTTAAGTTCGCAGTATAGGGTGCGTGGCGGCAATTTCGACGAGAATCTGATTTATGTGAACGGCATCGAGATCTACCGTCCTTTCCTTGTCGGGTCGGGACAGCAGGAGGGCTTGAGTTTCGTCAATTCGCAGTTGGTCAACAACATCCAATTTTCAGCGGGCGGTTTCGCGGCTGAGTATGGCGACAAGATGTCGTCGGTGCTCGACGTGAGCTACAAAACCCCACGCGAGGTGGCCGGTTCGTTGACTTTGAGTCTCTTGGGAGCGGAAGCCCACGTGGAAGGCTGCACCAAGAATGAGAAATTCAGCTATTTGGTCGGAGCACGTTACAAAAACACGGTTTTGGTGCTTGGCATGATGGACACCAAAGGCGACTATCGACCCAACTTCACCGATGTGCAGGCACTGTTTGATTACAAATTTAATGAGAAATGGGATTTGTCGTTATTGGGCTATTATTCCAAGAACCGCTACATGCTGATTCCTGAAAATGCCAAAATCAATGCAGGCAACATCGATTTCCCGTTTCAGGTCAATGTTTATTTCGACGGGCAGGAAATTGACGACTATACCACCGGACTTGGTGCCTTGACGTTGACCTACAAGCCCAACAACGACTTGAGCCTGAAATGGATAGCTTCGGCTTATTCGACATACGAGACTGAGACTTACGACGTGGTGGAGCAGTATTTCTTCGGCATACGCAACACCGCGATTGGCTCTGAGAATATGGGTGAGGTGATCGACAACCACGAAGTGGGCACCCTTACCAGACACGCCCGCAATGCCTTTTATGCACAGGTCTACAACCTCGACCACAAAGGAATGTACGCTTTCGACAACTGTTTGGTGAAGTGGGGCCTCCGTTTCCAGCATCAGGAAATCGACGACAAGGTTGACGAGTGGCAGATGATGGATTCGGCGGGCTTTTCGTTGCCTTATCCTTACATTGTGCCTGGCGTGATGCCCGACATTCTGCCTGATATTACGATGGATTTTGCCCATCGTGCGGCCAATACGCTCTCCGTCAACAACGTGGATGGCTTCGTGCAAAACTCCTGGACTATTCCTTATCGCGACAAGGGTGAGTTTGTCCTCACTGGCGGCCTGCGGGCCAATTTCTGGGGCTATAACAAAAAGGTGTACGTCAGTCCGAGGGTCGGCATCGCCTATAAGCCTCATGACAACAAACGCGAATTGGTCTATCGTCTTTCGGGCGGTGTGTACAACCAGACACCGTTCTACCGCGAAATCCGCAATCGCGACGGCAGTCTTTATAAAGACGCTCAAGCCCAACAGTCGTATCAGATTGTGGCAGGCAACGACTTCAAGTTTCGCGCATGGGGACGGCCTTTCATCCTGACCACTGAGGCTTATTTCAAATATTTCACCCATGTGGTGCCCTACGACATTGACAATGTGCGCATCCGCTACTATGCCGACCAATCGGCGCGGGCATATGCCACAGGCCTTGATTTCAAAGTGAACGGCGAGTTCGTGAAAGGCATCGACAGCTGGGCCAGCCTTTCCATTATGGACACCCGCGAGGACATCCGTGGTGACTATAGCCTGCTTGATGCCAATGGCAACATTTTGCCGTTTTATCATCACAACGATGTTGACGTGGTTGACACCTTAGCGCTCGGTTGGCATAGCCGCCCGTCGAACCAGCTGCTCAATTTCTCGTTGTTTTTCCAAGACTACATCCCCATCGCCCCGACTTGGCGTGTCAATATGACTTTGACGTTTGGGACGCGATTGCCCTATAACGACAACAACTCCGACTTCTATTCCCCGACGGGTCGCTATCCAGCCTATCGCCGCGTTGACGTTGGTTTCAGCAAGCAACTCATCAGCGAGGCTTCCAGCTTCAGCCGAGGCAATCCGCTGAGGTATGTGAAGAACATGTTTGTCAGTTTGGATGTCTTCAACTTGTTCAACATTCCCAATGTTATTTCTTTCAATTGGGTGAAATACATTGACAACCGTTACTACGGCGCCCCGAATTACCTGACGCCAAGGTATGTCAATGTGAAGTTGGTGATGGAGTTTTGATTCTATTACACGCAGAAACCGCAGAATCTTGAGAATAATGTCCCATGGTTCTGCGGATTCTGCGTGAGAAAATATAATCAATACATCGCCGTCATCTTAATCCATTCCCGCCCTTGGGCGCAAATCTCCTCGACTTCCGAACTTATGTTGCCAATCTCTTTTCCTCATTTTTTTCTGCCCAAATGCACAAAACTCTCAAATCCCAAAGTAAGACGATTCCAAGAGCTCTTGTGGGGTCATTATCTTCACGGAAGAGTCGCTACTTACATTAAAATCATCCACATTAAAGGTAAGTAGCAAAATGCATCCTTCTTTCGAAGCCGCCTGATACTGACAACTGTCTTCAAGGTCGGAAAATGTCTTGTCTTCGATACCGTGTAAAAGTGATTCTCGGTCGTGTTCTGCCACCTGAAACTTATTCAAAACCTGTTTCATAATTGAGCGTAGCGCTTCAATCCTTTCAGGTTTTTTCAATTCCAAAACCTTCCGAAGATAATTATCTACCGTATAAAGCATTCCATAGAAGCCTCCTACAGTCAGATACATTTCATGATTCCCTTGTGAAAGCACTGATAGACTTCTCTTTGCAAAAGCCACATTCTCTCTTTGCAGAATCACCTCCAAAATCACATTCGTATCAACCAGCACCTTCATATCCCGTACTTTTCACTAAGATACTCGTCACGAAGTTCTTCCGCCGAATACTGCGACGGCTTCAAAATCCCATCTAATTTGAACAACCCGTTGGGGTCGTTTTCGAGAGACTTCAATTGCTTCACAATCGTTTTGCCATGATTAGACACGCTGGAGTCAGCGAACTGAGCCGCATAGTTTAGCAAGGCTTTACGAAGAAGTTCCTCAAGCCACGTTTGAACTGCGACATCCCTGTCAATGTGAGGCCTGACTTCCTCCATCAGTGCATCATCTATTGCGATATTGTACCTGCACATAAGCCTAAGTTTTTATTTCTGAGTGCAAAAGTACACAATTTCTTGCATGTATGAGGAAAAATATCCGAGAAATCAAGACATAGAAAAACCAACCCGAGCCAGAAAAGAGGACTCCTTTCTGGCTCGGGTTTCAGTTTTAGGATTTTTCAGCGGATTCTGCGTGAGAAAATATAATCAATACATTGCCGTCATCTTAATCCATTCCCGCCCTTGAGCGCAAATCTCCTCGACTTCCGAAACGGTCTTGGGAATCGGTCGTCCAAGAATACGATTGCCGTCGGCGGTGATGAGCAGGTCGTCCTCGATGCGGATGCCGCCAAAGTCTTTGTAGGTCTCCAACTTGTCGTAGTTGATGAAGTCCTTCATCTTGCCTTCGGCCTTCCACATATCGATGAGGGTCGGGATGAAGTAGATGCCCGGCTCGTCGGTGACCACAAAGCCTGGTTTCAGGGTCTTGCCGCAACGCAATCCGCTGAAACCTAACTTGGTAGAGCGCGGAGTGATGTCGTCGTAGCCGACGTAAGTCTCTCCGAGGCCTTCCATGTCGTGTACGTCCATGCCGAGCATGTGGCCGAGTCCGTGAGGCATGAAGAGCCAGTGTGCGCCGTTCATCAGGGCTTCTTCGGTGTCGCCTTTCATCAGGCCGACGCCTTTCAAGCCTTCAATTAAAGTGCGGCAGGCGAGGGTGTGCATCACCATATAAGGCATGTAGGGGCGCGTTTGTTCGGCCACGGCTTGGTTGGCAGCGAGCACGATTTCATAGATTTCGCGCTGGCGTGTGTTGAACTTGCCACCTACGGGCGTGGTGCGGGTGAAATCGGAGGCGTAGTAGTTCTCAGTTTCGGCACCGGCATCGCAAACCATCATTCGGCCTTCCTTCAGCACATTGTGGTGGCCGTGGTTGTGCAAAGTCTGGCCATCGACACTCAAAATGACGGGGAACGACACAGGGCCGCCACCCGACAGCGAAAGGCCTTCCACCACGCCGGCAATCTCTTGTTCGATCATGCCGGGCTTGCACATCTTCATGGCAGTGGTGTGCATGTAGTAGGCAGTGTTGGCAGCGCGTTCCATCTCCGCGATTTCGAGTTCGCTCTTCACCTCGCGCATGGCGATGACGGCCTTGATGAGTTCGAGGCTGACATATTCCTGCACCTTATTAATTTGGCACCCAAGCCACTCGGAGCATTGAATCTTCGTATCAGCGCGATAGGTCGGCAGGATGTGGATTTGGCGGCCTTTGGCGATGGCTTGCTGGATGTATTCGCCAAACTTGTTGAAGTCGCGGCAGTCGGTGATTCCGATGCAGTCGCCTTGTTCCTTCAGCGAAGGCAGGGGACCGCACCAAATCACGTCGTCGATGGTCACGTCCACGCCGAAGAGGATTTCTTCGCCCGTCTCAAAGTCGATGACGCCGACCAAATCGGGGTGGTTGAGGCCAAAATAATAGGAGAAATTACTGTCCTGACGATAGATATAGGTGTTGTCAGGGTAGTTGAAGGGTGCTTCGTTGTTGGCAGGGAAGAAGGCGATGCCCTTCTGAATCATCTTTTTCAATGTGGCGCGACGGCCACTGTAAACGTCTTTTGTGAACATAGTGCAATAAATTTGGATGGGACAAAAATACAAAAAAAAGCCATATACAAAAAAGACCCTCAAGTTTCCTTGAGAGCCTTTTTATCTAACTGATTTGCAGTATATTAATACTCGTCCTCATTAAAAAAGAAATCGTCTTTCGATGGATAATCGGGCCAAAGGTCTTCGATGCGCTCGTAAATTTCGCCCTCGTCTTCCATCTCTTGAAGGTTCTCTATGATTTCTTCTTGCGCTCCAGTGCGTAAGGCCCAATCCAAAAGTTCATCGCGGGTGGCGGGCCAAGGAGCGTCTTCCAGTTTTGAAGCCAATTCTAGTGTCCAATACATGTCTTTTGTGCGTTAAATTTGAGGGCGCAAAAATACACTTTTTTTATATAATGCAAGTGTTTTTTTACAAAAATATAATAATTTTCTATTTTGTTGATTCCCAATTCGTTTCGTTGGTGTTGTCCAAAAAAACGAAGTACCTCGACAGCACAAAGAAGTAGTCGGACAGCCGATTGAGGTATTTCAAGTCGAGCAAATCGACGGAATGTTGCGCCGCCAACCGCCAGCCCTGACGCTCGGCACGTCGGCACACCGTGCGGCACACATGGGCATGGCTCGCCTTGAGGTTGCCGCCAGGAATGACAAACGATTTCAGCTCAGGAAGTTGTTCGTTCATCATGTCGATTTCGTGCTCCAAGAAGGCCACATCGTCAATGGTCAGCACGGGAATCATTTTTTTCACCTCTGAGTTCTCGTCCAAGGCGAAATGCGACTCGATGGTGAACAGCTTGTTCTGTACAGCGTCCAAAACAGCGCGCATCTCTGCCGTGACGCCCTCTTGGTCGTAGAGCACACCGATGAAGGCACTCAGCTCGTCGACGGTGCCGTAGGCTTCCACGCGGTCGTCATATTTCGCGACGCGCAAGCCGCCTATCAGTGAGGTCTTGCCTTCGTCGCCAGTTTTCGTATAAGTGATATTCTTCATTGTAATTTAATTTGTCACAAAACCGACAAAACTTTCAAAACCATTCGTTAGTTGTGGCGGCTACGCAACCGCGTCGCCGCCGGAAAGCAGCCGGTTGGCGAGCTTTCCCCACTCCGACCGTAGTTTTGTAAGTTTTGCATGTTTTGTGATATTAATCTCTAATATTTTAATACAAAGTCTTGTTTCTCAATGCCTTCGCGGAAGAAAACCATGCCGATGCTGTAGAGGTCGAAAGTCACGGAAACGTCTTCGTCGGCCTTGATTTCCTCCCAAGCGTCTTCTATGTCGCGGTTGTGGTGGATGCCCTCGAAGATAAAGACAGAATCGGCGGTCTTATAGTTCAGACAGTCAGCAAGATAGTCCCAAGTGTCATCCTCAAACGAGTCGCGTCCGAAGAAGACGAAACCCGTGTTGAGCCGACGGAAATGCTCAGAGTCAAACTCGGCGGGCTGGATGAGCCTGACGTTGATGACGCCCATCGCGTTAAGGGTCTCCAAGAAATCCTCCGACTGCTCCAAGTAGACCTTGGTTTGCAAGTTGCCCAAGGCCAAAGCGGTGGCATTCAATGCGGTAATGCTGCCAAACGACACCACCGAATCAGGCTCGTAATGCTGAATGACGCGGTAAAGCAGGCGGCTCCGTTTGCGTTTGGCAAAGCTGATGTGTTTCTTTTTGTCGAGCAGCCTCCCGATGCGCATAATGGTGTCGTAGTCGCGGTTGGAGCCGTGGTCGTTAAGCACCTTGGTCACAAAGTCGAAAACGAAAGGGGAGTGGATGTTGTATTTGCTCTTGCGCTGCAACAGGTATTTCAGCCAACTGCTAATCATAACTTATTCGTATTGAACTCTTTGCAAATAATACACCCAACGTCGCGGCTTGGGCTGGGCACTGTTTTGTATGACTTGCGATCCGTAAATCAAGAATCGGTTGTCGTACCATTTCGTGATTTGGGCAAAATACTCATCATCCACATAGTCAGCGCCATAGATGGTGGGCAACTTCTCCTCTTGTTGGTTCATCAGCACACGGCCTTGGGCATCGAAAGCAGTGTAACGCAATTTGTTACGATAGGGTGAGGCCACCACCAATTCGTCATGGCAGATGCCCTCGGCAGCATGGGGATAGAGGTCGTAAGTCAATTCGTTGTCGAACTTCACCGATTGCTGCCATTGCAGGTGTCCGTTGCTGTCGAAGGCAAGGATGATTTCGCTGAAGAAGTCGTAGCCGTCAAAAACAGTATAAGTGTAAGGATAGCCGCCATAGTAGCCGTAATAGCCATAACTCATGCGCGTTTCGGTGTGGTAATAAGGCATGAAAGCCTCAATTGCAAAGACGGTCAGGTCGCCGTAATCGACGAGTCGGGGTGTTAGGAATTGGAAGGCAATCTCGCCCATAGTGGCTTTGGACTTGTTCTGTCTTTTGAGCTTTTCCTCGCGCACGCGGATGCGGTCGGATGCGGTCAGAGCGTGTTCGATTTCAGGCATGTCCTTGAACAAATAGATGCGGCTTTCGGGCGTTGTGGAGGCAAACCGCATCCATACCACACCGATGCTTTCCTTGTCGAAGTTCTCGGTGACGCCTTCAAGGTTGACTTTTCGGCCTGTCTCGCGTTCCAATGTGCCGATGACAACCAGATTGTGGCTTTCATCGAAGCGGAATACCATGCGGCCCAAAGCGGCGTTGGGAATGTTGCTGTAACGATAGGTGCCTTGCAAGTTGCCCGTAGGCGAAAAGACCAAGAATGCGGTGGAAACGAAATGTTTGTTCTCGTATTCCTTGGCGGCTACCACGAAACAATGCTCTTGTTTGAAAGTGGTGGTTTGGAACAATATGAAACTTTCTGACAACGAAGGTTTTACCATGCGGAATTGCTTGTCGGCGAGGTCGTAGAAATATAGGCAACCATTGCCGCTTTTGTCGTTCACGGCCATCATCATCGTGCCATCGACGACCTCAATGGAAAGCGGTACGGATTTTTCGGGCCATTTGTCCCAAAAGGTTTGAAACGCACCGTTCACCTTGTCGAACGAAACCACGATAAAACTGAGCGAGTCGGATGCCTTCTTGTTGCCGTCGTTGACGAAAAGGAAGGCTGCATAGCGGTCATCGCTGCCCGAAGCTGAAAACATGACTTTTTCGGGCAAGGGGATGAGGTCGCTTCGAAGTTCGTAAAGGCTTGTGTCGACATAGGCGAAGTTCCAAAGGCGATGCAGTTTGTCCTTGTCGGTCTTTTCGGTCTCTCTGACCATGATGCCGCCCTGTGTGCCCAAGGACTGGAAATGACAGCCTTGGTCTTTGTTCCATCGGCTTGCCTCATAGCGCACGGGCTCCACCTGCTGGGCCGAAGCGCAGTTTACGATGAGAAGGAGTGCTATGAGGAGATGTTTTTTCATCTTGTCGTCGCTTTACGTCACTGCGAGGAACGAAGCAGTCCAGACAATTAAGTTATTCTCTGGATTGCTTCGTCGTTCCTCCTCGCAATGACGCTATCGCGTCTGTATTAGAACTTCACAAACTTGGAAACTGCCGTTGTGCCGTCAGCGAAGCGGAAGTTGACGAAATAAATGCCATTCACAAGTTCTTTGACATCGAGTTGGGCTTGGCCGGCAGCCACATTCGTCTCGCTCACCATGCGGCCAGTCATGTCGAAGATGCTGACTTGGGCATCGTTTTCAAGCGTGAACGAAACCTGCTCGCGGGCGGGATTGGGATAGAGGCCGATGGCAGACATCTCAACTTTATTAACGGCATTCACATGCGTACCCGTCACTTTCACGTCGTCAACCTCCCATGAAGCGGCTTGCTCGTCGGTGCTGGTATAAATGAAGGCGATGTAGAATGAAGTAGGATAATTCGGAACCAATGGAGCAATATCGACACTGCCAGATTCAACCCATTCGTAATTGCCGGTCGAATAATCGAAAGCATCGGTGATGTATTCCCAATAGAAATCGTCGTTGGGATTGCTGACACCATCATAATTAGGAGAAAGTGCTACACGAAGAGAGTCGCCTTCATATTTCATGGCCGTTTTGAACTCAAGCCAGACTTCGTTAAACACCATATTGGGTGAAATCTCAATATATGCAATCAGCCAGTCTTCGTTTTGGTGAGAGGCACCATCAGCATAGCCGTTCATTTGGGCATATCCATTGCCTTGGTAGGTGGCTTGGTGCCAGCTTTGGTCACCGTAGGCATCATAAGGCGTGAACACGCCAAGGCCTTCTTCGAAGTCTTCGTAAAGCAGATGGTAGATGTTTTCCGTCGCACCCGTGTCGGTGGGATAGTTGCCATTAGTCAAATAATCGATATTAGCACCGCTATTGGTATAAGGGAAGATGGCGAAGTGATAGGTGGTGCCGCCTTGCAATCCAGTGAAGGTCACGGTCTCAACACCGTAATTCACGTTTTTGGCCAAATCGCTATCGGGAACGGGTGTGCCATCGATAGGAACGGTAATGTTGCCAGTCGATGCTAAGACCAAATACTTAACTTCGCACGGAGCATCGATCCAAGTAAGAGTGACATCGACACCATCAACATGGCTGACCTCAAAGTTGGAGGGATAATCGCACGGCTCCGGTTCGGGCGGGACAGGAGCACCGCCAGCCTTATAGAAACTGACGCGTGTGGCGATGTTGGAGCCTTCTGCATAACAACTGAAGAGCGGGGCATTATTGGAGGTGTTGGGGTTGAAACGCATGTTGTTGCGCTCGTTTTCGCCTTGTGCGACGACCTCGGCAGTGCCATCGCCATTGAAGGTGATGCTCCATTCGCCGTTGGCATCAAGAGTGGTTTGGGTTTTCAGATGGTTGCTGCTGCTGCTTGCGGCGTAGAGATAACCGCCTTTCACCTCGTCGAACAAGGTCCAGGCACCAGTGCTTCCGCCCAAAGTGAATTGGAACACGTCGGTTTCGCTGTTGGGGTCGGTGCCAGGCGTAACGGTGATGGATTCGCCATTTTCGCTCACAACCACAGCATTACGGTTGTTTGACTTTTGGTATCCCATGGCAAGGACACCTAAATCGTCGTTATGGGCGACAATCAGGTAATTGGCTCCAGCCTCAAGACCCGAGGCAGAGGTGACCTTTGTGTAGGTCGTTTGGGCAAAGCCGCTCACCGAAAGGAGCAGCATGGCCACTAATGAGAATAGAACTTTTTTCATTTTCGTTTGATTTTATGTTTGACATTTGATTTATTGTATTTCTTCGTTTTAAACTACGGATTTGACGGATTTCACAGACTTTAATTATCCGCTGAATCCGTGTAATCCGTAGTTTCATGGCTGCTACAATTCCAAAACATCAGCCTGCTCGACGGCCTTGATTTCGGGGATGGCTTTCTTCATCACGGACTCAATGCCGTTTTTGAGGGTCATTTTGCTGTGGGGGCAGTTGCCGCAAGCACCTGTCAGTTCCACGATGACGGTGTTGTCGTCGGTGAGTTCCACGAAGTTGACATCGCCGCCGTCCTGCTGGAGGTAGGGACGTACTTGTTCGAGGACGTTTTTGACTTTTCTAAGGATGGTTTCTTTATCCATATCTATTTTTTTTCTCACGCAGAATCCGCTGAAATCGCTGAACCCGCCGGACACTTTGTTTTCGCCGCTTTGCGCTTCCCATAGTTCTGTGAATTCTGCGTGCAAATATCATTTCGTATTTATTATTTCTTGTGCAATCTTGTCGAAGGCCTTAGTGACAGGCGAGTCGGCATCCAAGGCAAGGGGAATGCCCGCATCGCCACATTCGGCAATCTTCTCAGTGATAGGGATTTGGCCGAGGAGCGGAACACCGAGTTGGTCGGCAAACTGCTGGCCGGTTTCCTTGCCGAAGATGTAGTATTTCTTCTCGGGCATGTCGGAAGGCGTGAAGTAGGCCATGTTTTCCACCAAACCGTAAATCGGGATTTGCAGGGCTTCTTCCTTGAACATCATGGCGGCGCGAAGCACATCGGCGAAGGCCACTTTTTGCGGGGTTGTCACGATAAGAGCACCCGACACCTTATATTGCTGGGCCAAAGTCAGTTGGATGTCGCCCGTTCCTGGAGGCATGTCCACCACCATCCAGTCCAACTCGCCCCAAAGGGTGTCGTTCATCAGTTGGTTGAGTGCACTGGTGGCCATAGGTCCACGCCAGATGAGCGGTCGGTCGGCATCGACGAAACTGCCGATGCTCATCAGTTTGATGCTGAATTTCTCGATGGGCAGCATCACCGTCTTGCCGTCTTTCTCAAAAGCACTCGGCTGTTCGTTGCCCAAGCCGAACATCATCGGAACGGAAGGGCCGTAGATGTCGGCATCAATCAAGCCCACGCGCTGGTTGGCACGCGCCAAGGCAATGGCCAAATTAGCCGCCACTGTCGACTTGCCGACACCACCCTTGCCCGAAGCCACTGCGATGATGTGCTTCACCTTCGAGAGTGCCGTCTTTTCTTCCACCACCTTGATTTCTATGTCGATACCCTCGCCAAACACCTCGGTCAGGGTGCGTTTGGCACCATTCACAAGGATGTCGTTTTTCGGGTCGTTGGCATGTTCCATAACAAGGTCGAAACGGATGGCGTTGTCCTTAACCATCAGGTTTTCAACCATATTCAAAGCAACGATATTGTCCCCCTTGGGGAAATAAATCACGTCCTTCAGGACCTCTTGTACATTTTCTTTATTTAGCATGATTTTAAATTATTACGCGGCAAAGTTAGTAAATAGTTAGGAGTTGGAAGCCGAAAGTTGGAAGTTTTTTTCCACCTAATTCTTGCCTTTCCTTGCAATAATTTTATCAAATAGGAGTTATTCAACCTGACAGCCGCAATTTTTGCACACTTTTTGACGGAGGCGGCGCGAAATGAAAATGCGACTTGTTGGCAGGGCTTTTGTCTCGCGTCCCGAAGTCCCGCGTCAACAAACAATTCAACGATTCAACAATCAAACAATCAACATAAAATGATAGAGACTGACATTCGTGAACTGAACGAAAAAATCCAACGAGAGAGCCAATTCCTCGACCTCATCAACCTTGAAATGAACAAGGTCATCGTCGGCCAGAAACAGATGACCGAAAGACTTCTTATCGGCCTGTTGGCCAACGGACACATTCTGCTTGAAGGTGTGCCTGGATTGGCCAAGACATTGGCCATCAAGTCGATGGCGAGTGCCATCGATGCCGACTTTGCCCGTATCCAATTCACCCCTGACTTGCTTCCCGCCGACCTCATCGGTACGCTGATTTACAGCCAGAAGAAGGAGGAATTCGTGGTGCGCCGTGGCCCCATTTTCGCCAACTTCGTTTTGGCGGATGAAATCAACCGTTCTCCCGCTAAGGTGCAGAGCGCCCTGCTCGAAGCCATGCAGGAGCATCAAGTGACCATCGGAGACGAGACCTTCAAACTGCCGGATCCGTTCCTCGTGATGGCCACGCAAAACCCCATCGAGCAGGAAGGCACCTATCCGCTGCCCGAAGCCCAAGTGGACCGTTTCATGCTGAAAGTCATCATCAACTATCCCAAGAAAGACGAGGAGAAACTGATTCTGCGTCAGAACATTGCGAGTGCCGGCGCGAAAATCAACGCCGTGGTGAAGTCCGACGACATCATCCGCGCCCGCGAGGTGTGCCGTGAGATTTATTTGGACGAGAAGATTGAGAACTACATCACCGACATCGTCTTCGCCTCGCGTTATCCTTCGGATTACAAACTGAAGAAATTCGCCAATATGATTAGTTACGGCGGTTCGCCGCGTGCCACTATCAATCTGGCATTGGCGGCCAAAGCCTACGCCTTCATCAAGCACCGTGGTTATGTCATTCCCGAGGATATTCGCGCCGTGGCTCCCGATGTGATGCGTCACCGTATCGGCCTGACCTACGAGGCTGAAGCCGAGAATATTACCACCGAAGAAATCATCAACGAAATATTGAACACCATCGAAGTCCCGTAACAGTCCCGTAGGGACGACAGCGCAATAGGCAGGCGGTGTAAACCCCTGCCGATAACGAAATAGGATACAATAGATGGTATAAAATATGGAATCAACAGAAATATTCAAAAAAGTCCGCAAAATCGAAATCAAGACGCGGGGCCTCTCGAACCACATCTTCTCGGGGCAATACCACAGTGCCTTCAAGGGGCGTGGCATGACTTTCAGCGAGGTGCGCGAATACGAGTACGGCGACGACATCCGCAACATCGATTGGAACGTCACCGCCCGTTTCAACCGGCCTTTCGTCAAGATTTTTGAGGAAGAGCGCGAGATGACGGTCATGTTGCTCATCGACGTGTCGGGTTCCAACGATTTCGGATCGCAAACGCAGTCGAAGCGCGACCTGACTGCTGAATTGGCCGCAGTTTTGGCATTTTCTGCCATTCAGAACAACGACAAAGTCGGCGTGATTTTTTTCAGCAGCAAGATCGAGAAGTTCATTCCGCCCAAAAAAGGCAGTTCGCACATCTTGCGCATCATCCGCGAAATCGTTGATTTCAAGCCTGTTGAGCGCGGAACTGACATAGGCGAGGGTTTGCGTTTCCTGACTTCAGCCATCAAGCGGCGCACCACGGCCTTCCTCATTTCCGACTTCATGACGGACCAAAGTTTCGAGAAAGAGATGCAGATTTGCGCCAACAAGCACGATTTGGTTGCGCTGCGCATCACCGACCGCCGCGAGATGGACATCCCGAAGGTGGGTTTGGTGAAGTTCCGCGATTCGGAAACGGGCAAGGAACGCTGGGTGGACACATCGAGCCGCGCTTGGCATGACGCATACCAGCAGATGATACAGTATAAATCGGCGGAACTCAACCGCGAATTTACCAAGCACGGTATCGATAACGCGCTGATTTACACGGGTGAGGACTATGTGAAACCCATGATGCAACTCTTTAAGAAAAGGGAGGCAAGAAGATGAAAAGATACATTTTATTAGGACTGATGGCTGTTGCGCTGGCTGTAGAGACGCAATGCTTTGCGTCTCCCCAAAACAATGGTTTTTCTCCCCAAAACGTGGAAGTGGAAGGCAAGGTCAACGACACGAAAGTGCAGGTGGGCAAGCCTTTCACGCTCGATTTGAGCCTCAAGGTGCCATACGGCTGGTTTGTGGAATGGAATGATTTCGCCATCGACACGCTTTCGGAGCAAATCGACATCATCAAGCGCGGCAATGTGGAACGCACTGCCGATGCCGATAGTAATGTCATTGTGAAGCAACAACTTACGCTGATGACTTTCGACACAGGGCGAATCCAGTTGCCTGCTGTCGGCTTGACCTACGCCCAGTCGTTTGATGACCCGATGCGCCTGCAAGCCTTCACGGAACCCATTGATTTATACGCCACTACGATGGTTGTGGATACTTTGCAGCCTTACAAGCCCATTGTGGAGCCAATCGCTGCGCCTATACAAATGAAAGAGGTGTTCCCGTGGTTGTTGGCCGTGTTGTTGTTGGCCTTGGCCGTTTTTGGCGTTTGGTATTGGCGTAAGCACCGCAAAACCAAGGTGGATGCCGAGGGCAACATCATTCGTGGCCCAGTCATTCCGCCTTACGACAAGGCTGTTGGCGACCTGAAACGCTTGCGCGAAGAAAAGATGTGGCAGTCAGGCAAGGTGAAGGAGTATTTCTCCTCGCTGACCGACATTGCGCGTGAGTATATTGAAGGTCAGTTCGGCGTGAATGCCGTGGAGATGACAACGGATGATATTCTCAACGAAATCAAGCCGTTGCATTTCAAGAAAGAGACTTACGACAAGTTGAAAGACACGATGGAAATCGCTGATTTGGTGAAGTTTGCGAAGTATTCCGCCACTACATTTGAAAGCGATACCGCCTTAACCAGCATGACGGAATTCGTCAATGAGAGTTATGCGTATTATCAGGAACAGCAGGCCAAGCAAGCCGCTGAAAATGAAGCCAATAAAGTAAAGGAGGAAGTGAAAGATGTTTGAAAACATTGAATTTGCGAATCCTAAACTGTTGTGGCTCTTGTTGTTGGTGCCGCTGTGCATCCTTTGGTATGTGTTGCGTCACAAGAAACAAGAAGCCTCGCTGAACTTCTCCGACTTGAAGGGAATGGCCAAATTACCCAAGACTTGGAAAGCATACCTGCGTCACCTGCTTTTCGCGCTGAAAATGATGGCTTTAGGTTTGCTTATCGTGGCTTTGGCAAGGCCGCAAAGTTCATCGACCAACTCGACCTCCAACATCGAAGGCATTGACATTGTGATGGCTATGGACGTTTCGGGTTCAATGCTGGCCCGCGACCTCAAGCCCGACCGCTTGACCGCTGCCAAGAATGTCGCTTCCGACTTCGTACAAGGTCGTCCGGGCGACCGCATGGGCTTGGTCATCTTTTCGGGCGAAACCTTCACCCAAGTGCCGCTGACCACCGACCACGGCGTGATGCTCAACATGCTCGGCGAGATGAAAAACGGCCTCATCGACGACGGCACCGCCATTGGCGACGGACTGGCCACTGCCGTCAGCCGCCTGAAAGACAGCGAAGCCATATCGAAGGTCGTCATTCTGCTTACTGATGGTATGAACAATGCTGGTTCCGTTGACCCTTACACGGCTGCGGAGATTGCCAAACTTTATGGCATTCGAGTTTACACCATTGGTGTGGGCACTTACGGCACGGCACCGATGCCATTTCAAACTCCGTTTGGTGGCACGGTCATTCAACAGGTAAAGGTTGAAATCGACGAGAAACTGCTGACCACCATCGCCAACTCGACGGGCGGCAAGTATTTCCGCGCCACCTCCAACCAAAAACTGGACGAAATTTATTCGGAAATCGACAAGTTGGAACGCTCCAAGATTGAGGTGACGGAGTTTCGCCGCCTCCACGAGGAGTTCTATCCGCTCGTGGCATGGGCTTTGGCTTTGCTGCTGCTCGAATTCCTGTTGCGTAAGACTATTTTCAGAACTTTAACCGATTAAAGCCATGGAAAACGTATTGCGATTTGAACACCCTGAATACCTTTACGGACTGATAATCATTCCGTTACTGATATTGATTTACATTGCCTTCCGCATCGGGCAGAAGCGCCGTTTCGAGCGTTTCGCCCAAATCGGGATGCGTGAACAGTTGGTGCCGACTTATTCCACCCGTCGCGCCAATTTCAAGTTCGTCATTTTCCTTTTTGTCATCGCCTGCTCGATTTTGGCTTTGGCCAACTTGCAGAGTGGCAGCAAGATGGAAGAAGTGAAGCGCGAAGGCATTGACCTTTATATTGCCGTCGACGTTTCCAATTCGATGAACGCCGAAGACATCGTGCCGAGCCGTATGGAACGCTCGAAACAGGCCATCAACAAACTCATTTCCGAGATGAAGGGCGACCGCATCGGCGTGATTGTCTTTGCTGACAAGGCTTTCGTGCAACTGCCCATCACCACCGACTACTCGGCGGCTCGAATGTTCCTCTCGACCATCAACACGAGCCTTGTGGCCTCGCAAGGTACGGCCATCGCTGAGGCTATCAATCTGGCACTCAAGTCGTTCCCCGATGAAGCGCACAGCCGCGCCATCGTCATCATTTCCGATGGTGAGGACCATGAGAACGATGCCGCCGTGAAAGCCGCACAAGAGGCTGCCAAGCAGGGCGTGCATATTTATACAATAGGTATGGGCCTCGCTGACGGTGCCCCCATTCCGGAATACAACCAATACGGCCATCAAATTGGCTACCGCAAAGACCGCAACGGCAACACCATCATCACCCGTTTGGATGAGCAGATGTTACAGAAGATTGCGGCAGCGGGCAATGGTATCTATGTCCGCGCCAGCAATTCCAACGTGGGTTTGGAGAAGATTTACGAAGACATCAACAAACTCGACAAGACCGAAATCGATGCCAAGGTTTTCACCGATTATGAGGATCAGTTCCAATGGTTTGTGGCGGCGGCCATCGTCCTTTTGCTGATGGAAATCTTCATTTCGTCGGGCAAACGTGGCTGGGAGAAGAAGTTTAACATTTTTGAGAAGAAAGATGAAAAGGTTCAGTAAATATCTAATAGTCATTGCTTTGCTGTGTTCTGCCCTCTCCGTTTCGGCGCAGAGCGATGAAAAGGCCATCCGCCGAGGCAACCGCAACTACAAAAGCGGCAACTACGAGCAGGCCATCGAGAATTACAGGAAAGCCTTGGAAATCAGGCCGAACAATGCGAAAGCGCAATTCAATATGGGCGATGTGTATTATGCCAAGCAGTCCTACGACACGGCCTATACCGAGTTTCAGAAGGTGCTTGAACTTTCGCCCGATGCCAAGCTGAAGTCAGACGCGGTTTTCAACATGGGCAACTGCCTCCTCGCGCAAGACAAATATTACGACGCCTTTAATATATATAAGGTGTCGCTGAAACTGAATCCCGAGAACGCAAACGCCTTGTACAACCTCGAATATTGTCGTGCGCATTTGGTCAAAAGCCAGATTTGGGTGGTGCAGCCTGAACACGGTAGGGTAGAGGCCAAGGAAAAGGAAGCCTTCAACGGGCAGCGCGTCACGTTGAAAGCACAACCCGACGAGGATTATGCCTTGTCGAGATATGTCGTGGTTCGCGCTGACAATCAAGAGGTAACGGTAGATGTGAGCGGTAGCAGTTTCATCATGCCGAAGTTCAATGTGTTGGTATCGGCTGAGTTCAAGCAGGCGCACAAGATTGAGATTGAGAAAAACATCAAGAATGGAACGGTGCAGGCTGACAAACAGAAAGCCGTTGAAGGCCAGCAAGTTGTGCTGAAAGGCATCGGCAAAGATGGTTATATGGTCGACAAGTTCACGGTTTACAAGACGGGCAGTCGCAACGACACAGTTCCTGTCAACGATACGGTGTTCCAAATGCCCGATTTTGATGTGACGGTGACGGCCACTTTCCGTACCGCGCTGAAAGTCAGCATTGATAGCGTTTCCAATGGAACCATTTTAGTGACGGATAGTTTGGTCAAGCCCGGACAAAATGTCGCGGTCATTGTGAAGCCTGATAAGGGTTTCCAACTTGGCGACTTGCGCGTGGTCAGCCAAAAGGATGCTACCGAGTCAGCACCCGTTTCGGATGACAATGTTTTCCAGATGATTGACAGCGATGTGACGGTGAAGGCTGAGTTTGTGGAGGCGACCAATTATTACAAGGTGAACGCTGACACCACTTTGAAGGGAGGTCATGTCCTTATCGACCAACCCGAAGCCACACGCCGCGAGACGGTTGCCTTGCGCAATGCGCCTGAGCCGGGCTACCAATTCAAGGAATATGTCATCCATCAGGTGGGCGACACTTCGATTAAGGTGCAGCCTCTCGGCAATTTCTTCACCATGCCCGACTTCGATGTGGAGGTTTCGGCCATTTTTGAGAAGAGTGAAGGTGAAGACCAGCAGCAACAGCAGCAAAATCAGGAACAACAGCAACAAGACCAGCAAGATCAAGAGCAACAACAAGACCAACAGCAGCAGAATCAAGACCAGCAGCAACAGCAGCAAAACCAACAGCAGCAAAGCCAGCAAATGTCGAAAGAGGATGCCCAGCGCATGTTGGATGCCCTTGAGAATCAGGAGAAAAAGACGATGGAGAAGGTGAACGAGCAGAAAGTGAGACAACAACCCAAGAAGAAGAGCGACAAAGACTGGTAACCGCAGTCCCGTAGGGACGATGGAAATTAGGCAGGTGGTGAAGCGCAGCGGAACCCCTGCATCATAAAAACGGAAAACGAAAAAACGTATTTTTGCATCGTGAAAACAACGAATCAATGAAGAAGATATTCAGTTTATTATGGTTCATCGTATGTTTTGCGCCCATGTCCATGCTGGCGCAAGACGACCCCACCCTGACCGTTTCCACCAAGAAGCAAGTCATGGTGGGCGAGCGTTTCCAAGTGGTTTTCGAGGCCAATGCCGAGGGCAAGAATTTCCAAGCGCCTTCGTTTGAGGGCTTTACCGTGGTGGGCGGCCCGTTCACCTCGTCAAGTTCGAGTTTCTCGATGGTCAACGGTTCAATGTCGCACACGGTCAGGTGTACTTACACCTTCGCTTTGCAGGCCTATCAGGAGGGCACTTTCCATGTCGGCTCCGCCACTTTGACCGTGAAAGGCAAAAAGATTAGCAGCGAGCCTTTCGACATTAAAGTCATCCCCGACGATGGCAGCCATGCAGCGCCTTCGGGCGGAGGTTCGTCTTCGGGTCAAGGACAGTCGCAGCAAAACACAAGCGACCCGCAAGTCAGTGGCAAGGATTTGTTTATCAGAGTGATACCTTCAAAAAAGTCGGCCTATGTCGGCGAGCAAGTCGTGTTGACCTATAAACTTTACACCAAAGTTCCCGTTTCGTCGCTTTCGGTGGAGCGGATGCCATCTTACGCTGGTTTTTGGACCAAGGACATCACCGACAACAACGGCGGCTCGTTGCGCCAAACCAGTGAATACATCAACGGCATTGAGTACACAGCGGCTGAGATTCAGAAGATTGTGGTCGTGCCGCAACGCTCGGGAACCCTTCCCATCGACCCGATGATTATCGAGTGCATCGCGCAAATCAGGACGGAAAGCAACCGCCAGCGCAGCATGGACCCGTTTGAGGCGTTCTTCAACGATCCGTTCTTCAACCGCAACATTGCCAATGTGAGGAAGGAACTCACCTCGCAAACCCTCAATTTGGAGGTGAAAAGTCTGCCCGAAAACGGCAAACCTGCTTCGTTTGCAGGTGCCGTGGGCAACTTCAACTTCAAGTCGGAAATCGACAAGACCGAACTGAGCACCAACGAGGCTTTCACCTTGACTTTGACCGTTTCAGGCACGGGCAATGTGGAACTTTTGCAGATGCCTACGCCGGTCTTCCCGCCTGATTTTGAGGTGTATGACCCCAAAATCACGATGAATGTGAACAACAATGCCAACGGCCTTTCGGGAACGAAAAAGGCTGAATATTTGGTGATTCCGCGTAGGGCGGGCAGTTTCACCGTTCCTGCCGTGGAATTCTCGTATTTCGACCCTTCGAAAGGCGCTTACCAAACGTTGTCGTCGCAGCCTTACGAAATCAAGGTGGAGAAAGGCAAGGGCGGCGATGAAGGCAATAGCGGTGGCATCTATGCCTCCAACCAAGAGGGTATCAAGTATTTGGGCAGCGACATCCGCCACATTATGACGGGCAATGCGCACCTGAAGCCCATGCACACGGTGTTTTTCGGCTCAGCGGCTTATTTTGTTGTGCTCCTCGTGCTGTTGGTGCTGTTTGTCATTTTGCTGTTCGTGCTGAAAAAACGCGAGCAATTGAGCCAAGACACGGCAGCCAACCGCAATCGCAAGGCCGACAAGGTGGCGCGTGGCCGACTGAAGAGTGCCGCGCAATTCCTGAAGGCCAAAGACCAAGACAAGTTCTATGTGGAAATGTCGCAGGCCTTGTGGGGCTACATCGCCGACAAGTTGGGCATCGAGCGTTCAAAACTGTCGATGGACACAGTGAACGAGACCATGAAAGCCAAGAATGTGCCTGACGAGTTGACGCAACAGTTCATAGACACGCTCAACAGTTGCGAGTTCGCCCGATTCGCCCCGGGCAGTGCAGAGGCAAAGATGGACGACCTCTACCAGCGAGGCATCGACGTGATTTCTAAAGCGGAAAAAGTTTTGTAAAATGGAAAGGAAAACAACAATGAAACGATACACCTTATTAATATTAATATGTCTTCTCGCCGTGATGGGTTTGGGAAGAGTTTGTGCCCAAGAAAACAGCGAAGAATGGTTCAATCAGGCCAATGCCGCCTACAACGCAGGCAATTACGAATCGGCTATGACGCTCTATGAACAGATTCTTGCTTCCGAGGTGGAATCGGTGCCGCTCTATTTCAACATGGGCAACACCTATTACAAGATGCGCGAGTATCCGATGGCCATCTATTATTACGAAAAAGCCCTGAAACTCGACCCCTCAAATGAGGAGGTGCAAACCAACCTCGCCATTGCCAACCAAGCCATTGTCGACAAGATTGAGCCTGTGCCTCAGTCGTTTATCGTCAGGGGATGGCAAAATGCAAGAGCATCGCTTTCGGGCGACCAATGGGCGTGGTGTTCCATCGTGGCTTTTGCCTTGTTGCTCTTCGCTTTGTTCCTTTTCTTGCGCTCGCGCAGGATGGGGCTGAGGAAGTTGGGCTTCTTTGCTGGCCTTGTTTTCCTGTTGGTTTTCGGACTGTCGGTGGTCTTTGCCATGCAATTGAAGCAAGCCTCTGAAAATCAAGACCAAGCCATTGTGATGACCCCCACGGTGACGATAAAAAGTTCGCCAAGTGAGGCCAGTGTAGACTTGTTTGTGCTTCACGAAGGCACGAAGGTAAACATCCTCGAAACCACCGACGGTTGGAGCAAAATCAAAATCGCCAATGGTAGTGTCGGATGGCTTCAAGCCGATTTCATACGCCCTTTTTGACGCTTAAACAAGCCAAAATGCCATTTTTTTTGAAAAAAAACGAATTTTTTTTCGACTTTTTGTCACACCTTTCAGATAAAGTCCTATATTTGCAGACCATATCTTTGGTGAAATAGAACGTTAATCTGAACGAAACCCTTATCAAACAGATAGTTAATTAAATTTCGTGATATGAAAAAGAGATTTTTACCTTTCTTGATGGCAGTTTTGGTATTTGGCCAGTTCGCCATCGCTGACAACGGCGGTCACTATGTGCCGCGCACACAAGGAAACGCAACTGCTGAAAGCTTTATGGGCAGTCTGCGCGCCAACCAGCACACAGGTCTCATCGACCCAGCTTGGATGCTGCAAGCCACTCAAAACCAAGCCAGAGGAACCGCTGCTGAAGATCTTTACTGGATCAGCATGGGTCCCGACAACATGGGTGGCCAAACCACAGCCATCGTTTATGACAACCAGTCCAACGTGGTCTACATCGGCTCAAAGGGCGGTGGTGTTTACAAGACCTACAATTTAGGCGTCACTTGGCATCAAGTGGGCGAACAAGATTTGATGGTCAGCTCCATGGTTCAAGACACTGACGGCACCATTTACATCGGCACTGGCGATGGCGATGCTGCTGCTACTTTCACTGGCCTTGACCAACAGAACTATGAAAACAGTTTCATCGGTTCGGGCATTTGGATGCTTAAAGACGATGCCTTTACCCAAATTGCCACTACTGTTCCTACACTCAACGAGGCGACTTCGTGGTCGTTTGTCAACGAACTTGCCCTTTCAGGCAACAAGCTCATCGCCGCCACAAATGGTGGTCTGAGATACACTACCGATAAGGGTGCCACTTGGACGATGCTTGTTGAAGGCAAGGCCGAAGAAGTGAAAGTCCTTTCGGACGGAACTATCATGGCTTCTGTTGACGGTATGCTTTATATCGGTACTACCGACGAGATGATTTGCCACTCGACTACGGGCAACAACCCGACCCTCAATGAGGACGGTGAAATCATCGCCATCCCGGCGGCCGCTGGTTTGCTTGACATTGCCTTCGCCCCGACGAATGAAAATGTGATGTACGCCTCCTGCGTCAATGCCAGCGGTGTCCATGCAGGCATTTATGTTTCTTACGACAAGGGTGCCACTTGGGAAGTCGCCCTCCCCTCTGTGACAACAAACATTCTTAGCAACAATCTCTACGGTTATTTCGGTGGTGATAATGGTACTACCCTGATTGGGCGTGGCCTCATCAATCACGGTATTGTGGTTGACCCCAACGACGAGGGTCGTCTCTACATCCTTGGTTATTATCTCTGGAAGCTTGAGAAGCCTGAGACTTTCGGCGGTTACTATCTCACCGAAATGCTCACCGGTGAGTCAATGTATATGCTGGACGATTATCTGCACGTTGGTCTCCATGCCATGGTCTTCAACCCCCGCAATTCCAATGAATGCTATTTCGGCACTGACGGCGGCGTTTACAAAGCTACAGGTTCAGCCGGTAACTTCGCTTTCAACTATTGCAACCGCAACTATGTGACCACCCGCATGTTCAATATCGCCTACTCTGGCAAGAGCACCCGTGTGATGGCCGCTGGCCTTGACCATGGTGTGGTGATGATTGAGGGCGATGAAAACCTCAACAGCATGAGTCATGGCGATTGGATTAACCCTGGTGCTATCTTGGGTTTGTTCAGTGAGAATTATCAGGCTGGCCCTTGCGCCATCTCCAACATTAATCCCAACACTATCTTCGTGACCTTTAAAAATGGTGCTTTCCAACGCTCCGAAACTGCTGGTTATGACTGGGTGTCGACCAACTTCCTTGAGAACCTTACCGTCAGCACCTCTTCGTTCCGTATGCCGATCCTGCTTTATGAGGACTTCGAGGACGAACTGAACCCCGCCACGGTGTGGTTCAAGAATGAGGATTCATTGACTATCCCCGCTCACACCACTGTTCAATTGATGAGCAACAATGACTTCCCGTTTGATTACACCCTGAGCCAGGCTTTGCAGGTGGGTGACTCCATCGAGGTTCACGACCCCATCAGCTCACGTCTGTATGTCAGCTTCACGGGTGGCGTTTATGTGACTCGTGGTGGTTTGGAATTTGCTGCGGCCCCGACTTGGTATCAGCTTACTAACAGCAACCTCGGATTTGCTGGCGAGCCTCTTTGCATGGCTATATCCGCCGATGGTGACCACATGTTTGTCGGCACTAAGGAAGGCAAGCTGTTCCGCCTCTCCAACCTGAACACAGTTCTTGACGATGCTTCTGGCTCGTTGAGCGACACCACTGGTGCGTTCCAAGTGACCACCACCGAGTTGGTGCTGCCCACCGATGGTCAGTGCGTGACCTCCGTCGCCGTCGACCCGCAGAATGCCAATAAGATTATTGTCACCCTCGGTAACTATGGCAACAGCACATACGTCCTGTATTCGACAGACGCTCTCGCCGCTGAACCGACTCTCGTCAGCAAGCAGGCCAACCTGCCCAAGATGCCGGTCTACTCATCGGTGATTGAAATGGAAACGGGTCAAGTCATCCTTGGCACTGAACATGGTATCTACACTGCCACCAACATCTCAAGCCCCGACTGGGTGTCTGACAGCCACATGCTTGGCGATGTGCCGGTCATGGACCTCAAGCAGCAGCTCCTTCAGTGGGACGACCAAATTGAAATGTTGATTACCGAGAATGATACCGTTTACAACATCTATCCTGGCGTTCACAACAAGGGCATCATCTATGCTGCCACCTATGGCCACGGCGTGTTCCGTTGTGAGAACTACAAGCAGGAGAGCGGTATTGGCGTTCCCGACATGCCTGTCGCTGTCGAGACCACCGTCTCGCTGTATCCGAATCCTGTCCATAGCAATGCCACCATCAGCTTCGATGTCAATGGCCAAGCCAACGTCAGCTATCAAGTTTACGACCTGATGGGCCGTCTGGTGATGAACCAGAACTTGGGCCGTTATAACGAAGGCAGCTATGAGGTCAACGTCAACATGAGTGACCTTAGCGTGGGTTCTTACATCTTGCGCCTCAACCAAGGCAGCAACAGCAGCTGCACGAAATTTGTGGTGTACTAAATCTGCATTCAATAGGAATTTTAGGAAGGCAATCTGCAAAGGTTGCCTTTCTTTTTGTATTTTTGCGGTATCATTATTGAAAGCATGAACAGTAAAAAAATCAATAAAGTACTGATTGCCAATAGGGGAGAGATTGCCGTACGCATTATCAGAACCTTGCGCAAACTTCACATTGCTTCGGTGGCAGTCTTTGCCGACAACGATGCCAACGCCTTGCACCGTCGCATGGCTGACGAAGCCTGTCCTTTGGGTGGCGGCACTTTGAAAGACACTTACCTTAACGTGCAGAAAATCATTGATGCGGCCTTGGATGCTGGTGCAGATGCCATCCATCCTGGCTACGGTTTCCTTTCCGAAAGCCCCGAACTTGCCGAGGCTTGCGAGGCTAACAATCTGATTTTCATTGGTCCGAGTGCCGAAGTGATTCGCTTGATGGGCAATAAGATTGCGGCCCGCAAAATCGCAATGGCGAACCACATTCCTGTGACTTTTGGCATGATGGGCGACCAAGACGAAATCCTTGCGATGGCCGACAGCCTGCCTTATCCTATATTAATAAAGGCTGCGGCGGGCGGTGGCGGCAAGGGAATGCATATCGTTTGGCAAAAAAGTGACTTGAAGGACGAAATGGAACGCGCTTCCCGTGAGGCGATGAAATACTTTGGCGATGGTACCATTTTCGTTGAGCAATACATTGAAAATCCGAGACATATCGAGGTGCAAATCCTCGCCGACCATTTCGGCAACGTGATTCATCTGCACGAGCGCGAATGTACAATTCAACGCCGTTACCAAAAAATCATCGAAGAATCACCCTCGCCGACTCTGACGGACGAAAAGCGCCAACAATTATGCGAGACGGCTGTTAAGCTGTGTCAGGTCATTCATTATCAGAATGCGGGAACGGTGGAATTTTTGGTTGATAAGGACTTGAATTTCTATTTTTTGGAAATGAACACCCGCATTCAAGTGGAGCATCCTGTCACAGAATTGCGTACAGGCATTGACATCGTGGAGGAGCAGATTCGCATTGCCAGAGGGAAAGAGATGGGCTGGACGCAAGAAGTCATACAGCCGCAAGGCCATGCTATAGAGTTGCGTATCTATGCCGAGAATCCTGAGAACAATTTCTTGCCCACGCCTGGCAAAGTGACAGCCTACCATGAACCGCAGGTGCGCGGCGCAAGAGTGGATAGTAGTATCGATGGAATTTGCACGATTTCAGAGGCTTACGACCCGATGATTGCCAAGTTGAGTTGCCACGCCAAAGACCGTCAGTCGGCCATCGAGACGGCCCAAAATGCGTTGAAGCAGTTCATTATCCAAGGTTTGACCACCAACAAGGCCTATCTTTGGGAAGTCATCAAAAATCCTGATTTCGTTGATAACAAGATAGATACATCTTTTTGCGCCACCCATCAAGAGACTTTGCTGAAAGCATTACTCGAAAGCCGCAACAACTTGAATGTCAATGATATTGCCATTTCGTTTCTCATGTATGATTTCTGCAAGAAGCAAGTTGAACAGCATCCTGAAAATGTGTGGGAAGAGATTGGCTATTGGCGTTATCGTATGCAACTCATTGTGGATGTGGAAGGTAAGAAGATTCCCGTCAGCATTGAGGCTGCCACTGCAGGAAAAATCCAGGGCACCGTTGGCGAGCATCCTTTCAAGGTGGAGTTCATTCAGTATGACAACAAACAATTGAAAATCATGCTGAACGGTCGCACCGAAACGGTCTATTGCTCCGTCAACGACGAACAAAAGACCATCATCAACTTCCACGGGCTGAACTTCGCCTGCTCTCGTGCCGACCAACTGAACGACACATTTGATTATGCCTGCAAGGAAATGGTGAACGACAAGACAAAATTGGTGTCGCCCATGCCTGGCAAAGTGGTGAAAATCAATGTAAAAGAAGGAGATGCAGTGAACGAGGGAACAATTATGATGGTCGTGGAAGCGATGAAGATGGAGAACAATATCGTGGCTTCTGGCAAGGCCAAGGTAAAGAAAATCCTCGTCACTGAAGGACAGATGGTGGACAATAAAATGCAATTAATTGAGTTAGAATAATAAATAAAGCCATCAGCTTTCAGCAGTCAGCTATCAGCCTTGGTGTCACCGAACTGAAAGCTGAAAGCTGAAAGCCAACAAATAAAAGACTATGAACTTCGACCTCACAAAAGAACAGGAAGCCCTCCGCCAACGGGTGCGCGACTTCGCCGAACAGGAAGTGAAACCCGTGGCTCGCCAAAACGACGAAGACCAGCATTTTGATGTCGGTTTGACCCTCAAGATGGCTGAACTTGGTTTGTTAGGCATGACCGTCCCGAAGGAATATGGCGGTCAAGGGCTTGACAATCTGAGTTATATTATTGCCGTGGAGGAATTGGCCCGTGTGGACGGCTCCACAGCTGCCACCATTGCTGCCGACAACAGTTTGGGCATTGGCCCCATCAAGGACTACGGCACCGAGGAGCAGAAACGCAAATATTTGCCTCAACTCTGCAAAGACCGTCTTTGGGGCTTCGGCCTGACCGAGGAAGATGCCGGCAGCGACTCGCGCGGCACCAAGACTACTGCCCAATTTGACGGTACATTTTGGCACCTCAACGGCTCCAAAATCTTCATCACCAACAGCGCGACACCTATTACATTAGGTACAACGGTGCAGGCCATTTCGGGCGAGAAGGACGGCAAGCCAGAGTTTACTGCTTTGTTAGTGGAAAACAAGAAAGAAGGCTTCACGCAAACGCCCATGCACGACAAGATGATGTGGCGTGCCTCCAACACGGGCAAATTGGTTTTCAACGATGTACGCCTCAGCGAGGACTGCATCCTCGGCAAACCCGGTGAAGGTTCTCATATCATGCTGGCCACCCTCGATTCAGGTCGCCTGTCGATTGCGGCTATGGGGTTGGGTTGTGCGCAAGGTGCCTACGAGATGGCTTTGGCCTACTCGAAGAAACGTGTGCAGTTCGGCAAACCCGTGTGCAAGTTCCAAGCCGTGGCCTTCAAACTCGCTGACATGGCCGTGAAGATTGAGGCTGCCAGAAATCTGCTTTATCATGCCTGCTGGCTCAAGGACCAACACCGTCCTTTCGGGAAAGAGGCTGCGATGGCCAAGCTCTATTGCTCCGAAGTGGCAGCTGAGGTTTGCGACAACGCCGTTCAGGTGATGGGCGGTCACGGGCTGCTGAAGGAGTTCGACATGGAGCGTTTCTACCGCGACCAGCGCATCCTTCAAATCGGCGAAGGCACTTCCGAAATCCTCCGTTTGGTGATTTCGCGGGCCATCGGGTGCTGATTTTTGAATAGGAAAACTGTAAATTCCGTCAGTCAACTGACGCAATTTAGCTAAATTCCGTCAGTCAACTGACGGTATTTTTGTTTTTTGCTTGTCAGAAGGAGAAATTGTCGTACTTTTGCACCGTTAATTCTCAATGATATGGATACGATTCAAAGGGTATCGCAACAGCGGGTGGAGGAGCGCATGAAGCCACAAAAGGTCATGCTGGTTTTCGGGCCGCGCCGAGTGGGGAAGACTTTCCTGCTCAAGCAAATCGTGCAATCGTTTAAGGGCAAGTCGCTCATGCTCAACGGCGAGGATGCCGATTCCATTGCCATGTTGAAGCCGATAAGCATTGCCAACTATCGCCATGTGTTGGAGGGTGTGGATCTGTTGGCCATCGACGAGGCGCAACACATCCCCGACATCGGGAAGAAGTTGAAACTCATCGTGGACGAAGTTCCCGGCATCCGCGTCATTGCGAGCGGTTCATCTTCCTTCGACCTGAAAAACCAGGCCGGCGAGCCTTTGGTGGGTCGAGGAACGCAGTTTGTTTTGTTGCCTTTTTCGCAACAGGAGATTGCCACGGTGGAGTCGCCCATCGAGAGCAAGCGGAATTTGGAGGCGCGTCTGATTTACGGCTCCTATCCCGAGGTGGTTATGTTGGATACGTTTGCGGAGAAAAAGGAATACCTTAATGATATAGTGGAGTCGTATTTGCTGAAGGACATCCTCGCCGTAGATGGCATCAAGAACTCGGCCAAGATTCGTGACTTGCTGCGCTTGGTGGCCTACCAAATGGGCGACGAGCTTTCCTGCGAGGAGGTCGGCAAACAATTGGGAATCAGCAAGAACACTGTCGAGCGTTATTTGGACTTGCTGCAAAAGGTGTTCGTGTTGTATCGTTTGGGCGGCTTCTCCAAGAACCTTCGAAAAGAGGTCACTAAATCGAGCAAGTGGTATTTTACCGATAACGGGGTTCGCAATGCGGTCATCCGCAATTTCGAGCCACTTTCGCTTCGTACCGATGCCGACCGTGGCGCACTTTGGGAGAACTACATCATCACCGAGCGAATGAAACGCAATCAAAATGAGCGACTTGGGCTTGAGTTCCACTTTTGGCGCACTTACGACAAACAAGAGATTGACCTGATAGAGATTGGCTCTGGCGTGATGAATGCCTTTGAGATGAAGTCGGGGAAGAAGTCGCCATCGGCACCAAAAGCCTTTGCCGAGGCCTATCCAGAGGCACAATTTGCGGTGGTGAATATGAATAATTATTCGGATTATATCTGACTTTTGCCTATCTTTGCGGCTCTATCTCATTTCAATCTTGAATCTTAAATCTTTAATTTTAAATTATACCAAAATGAAAATCAAACATTTAGCCCTCGTAGCAGCATTGGCTATTGGTGCCACCGCCTGCGACAACAACAAGAAGCCTGAACAGACTGCCGAGCCTGTCAAACAAGAAACGCATCTGTCGGACAAGTATGCCCAATATACTTTGACGACCAACATCGACCACCTGAGCGACAACGAAAAACAAATGTTGCCGCTGCTCTTTGAAGCTGCCGACATCATGGACCAGCTTTTCTGGTGTGAGAACTACGGCGACAAAGCCCAACTCATGGAAATGATTGGCGACAACGCCGACATCAAGAAATTGGCCACCATCGCCTACGGCCCTTGGGACGGCTTGGATGGTAACAAGCCCTTCGTGGAAGGCATCGGCCCGAAACCCGCTGGCGCACAATTCTATCCCGCCGACATGACCGAGGAGGAATGGAACGCCTTCGACGACCCGAACAAGACCAGCCAGTACACCATGATTGTGCGCGACGAGAACGGTGCGCTGAAGTGCGTGTGGTATCACGACTACTTTGCCGAGCAAATTGAGAAGGCTGCCTCGTTGCTTGATAAAGCATCTGAGTTGGCAGGCGACAAAGAGTTTGCCGAGTATCTCCGCCTCCGCGCCAAAGCCCTTCGCACCGACGAGTATTTCGAGAGCGACATGCAATGGATGGACGTGCGCAACAACAACATCGACATGGTGATTGGCCCCATCGAGAACTACACCGACGCCCGCTATGGCATCAAGGCTTCGCATGAGGCTTTCATCCTCATCAAGGATCAGGAATGGACGAAGCAATTAGCCCGTTACGCTGCTTTCGTACCTGAATTGCAGAAGCAACTGCCTGTGCCCGCCAAGTACAAGAAGGAAGTGCCCGGCTCGGATGTCGATTTGGCTGCCTACGATGTGGTCTATTACGCTGGCGACTGCAATGCTAACAGCAAGACCATCGCTATCAACCTGCCCAACGATGAGCGTGTGCAACTGCAACGCGGTACCCGCAAATTGCAGTTGAAGAATGCCATGCAGGCCAAGTTCGAGAAGATTTTGGAACCCATCTCCAAGGAACTGATGACTCCCGAGTCTATGGAGCACATCAAGTTTGATGCCTTCTTCTCCAATGTGATGTTCCACGAAACCGCCCACGGCATGGGCATTAAGAACACCATTACGGGCAAGGGCACCGTGCGCGAAGCCTTGAGCAACCAGTACAACGCCCTTGAGGAAGCCAAAGCCGACGTGCTGGGTCTCTACCTCGTTACCAAACTCTCTGAGATGGGCGAATACACCAACACTACGATGGAAGACAACTACACCACCTTCATGGCTGGCATTTTCCGCTCAGTGCGTTTCGGTGCTGCCAGTGCCCACGGCAAGGCCAACATGCTTACCTTCAACTATTTCCAGAACGAAGGTGCCTTTGTGCGCAACTCCGAAGGCCGCTATGCCATCGACTTCGAGAAGATGAAGGTGGCTGTTGAGAAATTGGCTGGCGATATCCTTATGCACCAAGGCAATGGCGATTACGAGGCTACCAAGGCATGGATGGGTGAGCAGTGCGTTATCCGTCCTGAGTTGCAGGCCGACCTCGACCGCGTGAACGCCTCTGGCATCCCGACCGACATCTATTTCAACATGGGTCCGCAAGTGCTTTTGAAATAACACTTGTTTTGCTTTTATGTGATAATCAAATGATTAAAATAACTTTGGAAAAATAGTCAAAAAAAGAGGTATTTTCCAATAAGGGTAAACGCGCTTTTGTTAGTCATACCAATGTCTAGACAACAAAAGCGCGTTTACTATGCATTCGAATGTTCGTTTTATGCTTAGCAAAAATGTTGCCACCATGCCTATTGGCGTTGGTGCTTTCTCCATTTTAATGGGGGCAAAGGGGATTCAAACCTCTTCATTATTACTTCAGAACTATCAATTAATTCACCTATTTATTAACCAAACTCATTCATTATGAAAAAGAAAGTTTTTTCTTTGATGATGACGCTTGTGCTTGCCTTCATGGGCGTGGCACGGGCGGAGATTGTAGAGATTGGTGACGGCGGTACGGCGACCAACTCGTACCTGCCGAGCTACTCGTTCTACAATTACTCGCTGACGCAGCAGATTTACACTGCTGCCGAGATTGGCACT
>ONKQ01000082.1 GCA_900318465.1 uncultured Bacteroidales bacterium | reverse complement strand
CTTGAAAAAGTCGGCAGACGGGAACCTTTATTTCGCTTACCAAACCGCCGACCCTTTTGCACCGAGTGGATTCTATGTGTGCGTGGCGAAGTTGGATTACGACTTGAATGTGCTTTGGCAACGCTATTGCTTGGACCCGGGTTTTGACCACGCGCCTAACATGATTTTGAGCCTTGAAAATGGGGGCTGTGTTGTGGGAGGTTTTGAGAAAGGCTATGTGGTAGGGCACATATCACCAAAGATGTTTTATCTTTTCTTCCATGATGATGGAGTAAGCATACCTGAAACGGAGGCTTTTGTCCGCCCCTATACTTACTACCCCAACCCCGCCCAAAGCGAACTCCATCTGAGTTATTCCCCCGACGTGCAGCCCGCCCGAATTGAGCTTTACGACCTGCAAGGCCGCTTGTTGCAAACCCAGACGCAGAGCCTTGAAAGCATCGGACTGGAAGGACTTGCGGCTGGACAGTATCTGATGAAAGTCACTTTGAAATACGGGAAGGTGTTTACGGACAAGGTGGTGAAGGAATAGGCCTTACCCTTTCAGAATCAGTTTCTCCAACCGATTGTACCACTCCTCGCCAAACTTGCGAATCATAGGCTCGCGAAGAAACTTCCACAACGGTATGCCTTCCCTTTCCCCTTTGCGCTTGGCAGGCACACAAACGCTCCACTCATGGTAAAGCACATGGGTGAAGCCGTCTTTTTCCACAAGGCGGATAGGATAGAGGTGGCACGAGATGGGTTTCCAGAAATCGCATTTGTCCTCAAGATAGGCCTTCTCGATGGCGCAGAGCGCAGTGCCGTTGTCATGAAAATAGACGAAAGCACATTCTTCGCCGTTCACCAAAGGAGTGACCAGCTCGCCCGTTTCGTCATAGTCGTAAACGTCGTATTCTTCCACCACCTTGATGCCTTCGGGGCGCATGTAAGGCTTGATGGCATCGAGGTTGTCTTCAATTTGTTGAATTTCATCGGCTTCGAGCGGTGCGCCCGCGTCGCCGGCCACACAGCACCAACCCTTGCAACGGGGCAGGCTGCAACAGAACTTTGCATTCAGGAACTCGTCGCTGACGACGACATTGTCAAGGATAATCATGGTGCAAAGATAGCACTTTTTTTTATTTTGACTTCGGGACTTCGGGACGCGGGACTTTGGGACGTGGGACATGGGACGCGGGACTCTTTTACCATGAGGGCTTTGATTGGCTTTTAGCATTTAGCGGTTAGCTATTAGCTTACGATTTACCAAGCTAATTGCTAATAGCTAACAGCTAACAGCTCCACATAGTCACAAGTCATAGTCCCGCACTCTCGCAGTCCCGCAGTCAATTAGTGTGAACTAAATTTGCTCAGCTACTCATCCATTGACTTTTAGCTTTTAGCGGTTAGCTATTAGCTTACGCGCAACCAAGCTAATTGCTAATAGCTAACAGCTAATAGCCCAACATAGTCACAAGTCATAGTCTCGCAGTCCCGAAGTCCCGAAGTCCCGCAGTCCATTAGGTGTGTACTAAATTTGCTCAGCTACTCAACCACTTAAGTGGTTTGTATGGCATCCTGTGGGCCAAACCACGCGTTCAAGGTTTCCTCCACCTTGGCATCGATTTCGGGCGTAATCTTGTCTTGAACCTTCTTGATGACATAAATCACGGCCAGCCCTTCGTCGAGCATACCAAGAATCTTGTGCGCTCTGACAGGAATCAGGCTGAACGGCAAAATGGTGTAGAGGATGGCGCCAATGATGAGGGCTTTCTCCGATGTGGTCGTCTCGCCCATAGTCAGCACATAATAAAGTTGCAGCAGTGGCTTGGTGGCCAAACGGCCTGCTTTTTTGGCATAGTCGCCGATTTTTTCGAACACTTCTGACGATTTGGCTTTCCAGTCTACGTCCTTCAGTTTGTCCAATTGCTTGTTGATGTCCTTGCCTCCTATGGCGTATGCCAAAATGGTGATGCAGATAATGGTGATAATCATTTTGTTACGTTTTTTAAGATTGATAAATGAAAGTGTCTCAAAGACAGAAACCCGCAAAAATTGTTCCTTTTTTTGTGTCAAGATTTCACCCGTTCAGGGTTCTCGGCGATGAACTTGCTCCAGTCGGGTTTGCGGCGGGCCTTGGCTTTTTCGGTGGTGTGCTTGGTGTAGTTCACGTCCTTGCCTTTGCTGATGGCATGGCAAACGGCGGCGGCTACAGCGTCGGTGGCATCGAAAAATTCGGGGTTCTCATCGGTTTTCAGGATGAAATGCACCATCTTGGCCACCTGTTCCTTCGAGGCGTTGCCGTTGCCCGTGATGGTCTGCTTGATAGTCTTGGGCGAGTATTCAAAGATGGGGATGTCGCGGTAGAGTGCAGCAGCCATAGCCACTCCCTGGGCGCGGCCAAGTTTGAGCATCGACTGCACGTTTTTCCCGAAGAAAGGCGCTTCGATGGCCAACTCGTCGGGGTGGTATTCGTTGATGATTTGCAACACGCGCTCAAAAATCATCTTCAGCTTGAGGGGTTGGTTGGCAAGCTTTTTCAGATTGATGACTCCCATCGTGAGGAGTTCAAGTTTCTTGCCTTGCTCACGGATGACGCCGTAGCCCATCACCATCGTGCCCGGGTCGATGCCTAATATGATTTTTTCGGAGGTCAAAATGAATGCTGATTATTGTTTAGACCGTTTTTTCATATCGCGATTTTTCAGCCATGCCCGAAGGTCATTGATGGTCAAACCCATATTGCGTAGGTTGTTTCTGATAATAAATTCAGGTATTGGGTCTATGTGGGTTTGAAAAACGACAGGCCGCAACATCCCGTTTTTCGCCCATTTCTCATGTCCGGTATTACCCGATTCTATTTCTTTGCATCCTTGTTCTGTAAGAAACGAGCGAAAATCGGCGATACTTATGTTGCCAAGCCTATAAGTATTCATGCTGGTAAGGTGCAAGTTCTATTTACATTTGTTTTCATAAAGGAATGGGTAACGAGTTTGCGAAGTTGTTCGTTCATGCCCAGCATGTCCGACAAATCAGGTTCGTTGCCTTTGACTTTTCCAACTTTCCAGCCGTGCGAGGCAAGGTCGGCGCGAAGCGTTCCGTTGCGCAACTGGTCGGAAAGGTAGTCGGAAAGCATGTAATCGAAATCAGCGCGAGCACTTTCTTCCGTCGTGTCGTAGCCCGAAAGGTCAAGCGAGGGACAATAGGCAATGTAAGTGTCGCCTTCCTTGAACACAAACAACGAAACGCTGATTTCAACATTTCCGTCTCCAAAGCAAATATAATTCAAATGGGTCATGGTCTTTGTTTTATGCTGCAAAAATACTCCTTTTTTCCATTACTGCCACAATTTTGCTCTTTCTTTGTAATTGCTAAACAACTACTGCAATTCATAAACCGAAGCCTGTGGCAGCCTGTAGGTAGTGTCGCTGATGAAGTCCCACACCTCGTCGGGGATGAGTTGTGTGGTGTTGCACAAGATGGCCAAGAAACGGCGGTGCCCTTCGTCGCGGATGACAAGGCTGCGGTAGCCTTTCCACCAGCCGTAGTGGAAATACATGCCCGGATGTTGTTTTGTCATGCGCCAGCCGAAGCCGTAATTCTCATCGTTTTTCCAAGTTGATGAACCCGGTCGGAAGGCCTCGCACTGGATGCTGTCGGGAAGCAGCTTGTGGCGGTCCAAGGCCTCGTTGAACGTCCACAAGTCTTCCACTGTCGAGAACATGATTTTGTCGCCCATCACGCCGTTCAGATAGTCGTTCTGCGTCTTCACGGGACCTTTGCGGTAGATGTCGTGGCCTTGCACATCGGTGGGCATATAGAGCGAGACATGCGGTTCGCCACGCATGGAATAGATATAGGAATGGCTCATGCCCAAAGGCTCAAAGATACGCTCGCGCATGAAATCCTCAAAATGCTGTCGCGAAACGCGTTCCACTACCGAGGCCAACAGCGCATAGTTGATGTTGTTGTAGAAATAGGTGGCGCCCGGTGCCCCGTAAGGTTTGGGCTTGCGTTTGGCCAGCATGTCGATCATCGCCTCGTTGGAGAAAGGCACTTTGCGGTCGGGCCAGAAGGCGTCGGCCATGGCGTCGTAGCGTGGCAGGCCTGAGCGGTGGTTGAGCAACATCCGGAGGGTGATGCCCTCGTAAGGCAATTCGGGGATGTATTGTCGCACGTCGTCGTCGTACTCTAATTTTCCCTCGATTCCAAGCAACATGATTGCCGTAGCGGTGAACATCTTCGAGTCCGACGAGATTTGGAAGGCATCGTCGAGGCGGAGCGGATCCTTGGTTCGCTTGCTCAAATCACGGAAACCAAAGGCTTTCTCGTAAACAATCTGGCCTTCTTCGGCATACAACACCACGCCGTTGAGGTTCATGGGGACAAAAACCTCGTCGACCATCAGCGCCCGCATGGCGATCTTCTCTTTGCCCAAGTCATAGAAAATGCTGTCGGTGTTGACGATAACATCGTAACGGCACTGGCGTTGGCACGAGAACAACGTTGCCGCGAGAAGCAGAAAAAGCGCTATGAAAAACGACTTGTGGTTCATATTTCGAGGGCAAATGTACGGAAAAATGGCGTGATAGGGGATGTTTTTGAGGTAAAATGAAGATTAATTCGGCTTAATTGACTAATTATTACTACTTTTGCAGCCCGAATCGCAGATTCAACAAAGTTATTTACAACCAAACTTAATCATTTACATGTCACAATTTACCGATTTTGGATTGAATCCCGCTCTGCTGAGGGCTGTGAAGGAGCTGGGATTCGAGAATCCTATGCCAATACAGGAACAGACGATTCCTGTGCTTTTAGAGAAAGACACCGACTTCGTGGGCCTTGCACAGACGGGAACGGGTAAGACTGCCGCATTCGGCTTGCCCTTGTTGAACAAAATCGATGCCGAGCAGCGTTGCGTCCAGGCCTTGATTCTTTGTCCGACGCGCGAGCTTTGTATGCAGATTACCCGCGACTTGCGCAACTACGCCAAGTACATTCCCGAAATCATGATTGTGCCCGTCTATGGCGGTGCCAGCATCGAGGCGCAGTTCAAAGACTTGGCCAAGAAGCCGCAAATCATCGTTGCCACGCCGGGCCGTCTGCGCGACATGATTCGCCGCAACCGCGTCGACTTCAGCAACGTGAAGACGTTGATTCTCGACGAAGCCGACGAGATGCTCAACATGGGCTTCCAAGAGGAAGTCGACGACATTCTTGAGTACATGCCCAAGGAAGGCCGCCACACCATGCTTTTCTCGGCCACCATGCCGAAAGAGGTGGAAGCCATCCTCAACAAGTACATGACCGACCCCGTGAAAGTGTCTGTCGGCGAACGCAATTCAGGCACTGCCAACGTCGACCACATCTACTACATGATGGCCGCCAAAGACCGTTACTCGGTGCTGAAACGTATCATCGACTACACGCCTTCGATTTACGGTATCATCTTCTGCCGCACCAAATTGGAGACTCAGGAGATTGCCGACAACCTGATTCAAGACGGCTACAATGCGGCTGCCTTGCACGGCGACCTTTCGCAAGGGATGCGCGACAATGTGATGGACCACTTCCGCAAACGCAGCTTGCAACTGTTGGTGGCTACCGACGTGGCCGCCCGTGGCATCGACGTGAAGGAACTGACGCACATCATTAATTACAACCTGCCTGACGACATCGAGACCTATGTTCACCGAAGCGGTCGTACGGGTCGTGCCGACAAGCGCGGTGTCTGTATCAGCCTCATCAACCTGCGCGAGAAGGGAAAAATCAAGCGGATTGAGAAAATCGTGGGTCGTCCCTTCGAGAAAGACATGATTCCGACGGGCAAGGAAGTGTGTGAGAAGCAACTTTTCAACCACATCGACCGCATTGAGCATGTCGACATCAACCGCGAGGACATCGACGACTACCTGCCCGTCATCTTCCGCAAGTTGGAGTGGATGAGCCGCGAGGAACTGATTACCCGCATGGTGGCGCTCAACTTCAACCGTTTCCTCGACTATTACAAGAACGCCGTCGACCTCAATGCCGACGAGCGCGACGAGAAAAAAGACCGCAAGGAACGCAAAAAGGAACGCGACCATCAGGACGAGACCATGAAACGACTTTACTTCGGCATGGGCAAGAACGACCACATTCTGCCGCAGAAGATCATCGGCAAGATTAACGATGTCACCCACTCGAAGAACATCCCGATTGGCCGCATCGACCTCTTTGGCGACTATTCCTATGTCGACGTGGAAGAGAGCTTCGTCCCGATGATTCTCGACTGCTTCGCCGACCCGCACAACAACCCGCGTGGCATTGTGGTGGAAGTGGCCAAGGAACAGCCCGACCGCAAGAAAGGCGGCGAAAAGAAAGACTTCGGCGAGAAAAGAGAGCGCAAGGAACGCCGCGACCGCGACGACCGCAAGCGCGACGACTTCCGCGAAAAACGCGACCGCCGCGACGATGACTTCTTTGAGAAGAAATCGAAGAAAAAGAAGGACTTCGACGACGAAAAGCCTTTTTACAAGTCGGAACGCTCCCGCGATGGCCGCGAATGGCTTGACTCCGATTGGAAAGAGCACATGGACGACATCGACGTCTTTTTCGACGATGACGACCGCCCAAGCCGCAAGGAGCGCAACAGCGAGCGTGGCTTTGGCAGCAGCCGTGGCGGTTCTAAAGGTGGCTCTTCAAGAGGAGGAAGTTCAAGAGGAGGCTCATCGAGAGGTTCGTCTTCGAGGGATTCAGGCCGTGGCCGCCGTGGCGCAGCCCGTTATGACGATGATTATTATGCCCCGCGCCGCCGTGGCGGTGGAGGCCGCAGGAGATAGTTTTTGTCACAAAACCGACAAAACCTTCAAAACTTTGTTTTTTAATATGTTGGGAGAGCAACGGCTCGCAACCGCTTGCCGTTGCTACCCGACTTACGTCGGAATAATACACAACATGTTATGATAGATATTGAAGCCTTAAAGAACTACGCATACAATACTATAGGTGCAATTCATGAAGTTCATAAAGAATTGGGGCCTGGGTTGAATGAAAAAGTGTATCAAGAAGGACTTCAATTGGAATTGTCGGAAAGAAATATCCCTTTTCAGAAAGAATTGACATTTCATCCCTTGTATCACGGCAAGGAAATGGAATCCACATATCGGTTGGATTTCTTGGTAAACAAAGATATTATTGTTGAGTTGAAGTCTGTTGAGAGTCTAAGCAATGAACATAAAGCTCAGCTATTCAACTATATGAGATTATTGAAAGCTTCAGTCGGAATTCTGGTGAATTTCTATCCCAGATTTGCCGAAATCGAACGTTATTTCTTTGATTCAGAAAGCAATGAAGTCTACGCCTCCGATGGTTTTCCCATCAGAAAATACAGTTAAAACCCAAGAGGCATTCGAGTAATACGTAGGAAAGGAGCCGGTTGGCGACTTTCCTTGTCTAAAAAAATGGTTTTGTAAGTTTTGTAGGTTTTGTGATAAAAAAAACAACTATGGCAAATTTAAAAACATGGATAAGGGCAGCCCGTCCGAGGACGGTGCTGCTCTCTTTTTCAGGAGTGTTGCTGGGTGGTTTTTTGGCTTTTAGCGTCGGCCCTTCGGCAAGCTCAGGGACCTTAACGACCGTTTTTTGCGCCCTGACCGCCATTCTGTTGCAAATCCTCTGCAACTTCGCCAACGACTACGGCGACTTCACGAAAGGCGTTGATGGAGCACATCGTGCCGGGCCGCAGCGCGAGATGCAGCGTGGCGAAATCACCAAAAGCGAGATGCGGCGCACAATAGCCCTCATCGCTGCCTTGTGCTTCGCCTTCGGTGCCTTGCTCATCTTCGTTTTCGCAAAATTAACTTGGCAAGAATTGGCCGTTTTCGCAGCTTTGGGCATCGGGGCTGTTTTGGCGGCCATGCTTTACACTTTGGGCAAGCATCCTTACGGCTATCGCGGCTTGGGCGACTTGTATTGCTTCCTCTTTTTCGGCTGGGCAGCCGTGGCAGGAACGTTTTATTTGGCCACAAAAGTATTGGATTTCAGTGTTTTGTTGCCCGCAAGCGCGATGGGATTCCTCTCCAACGCCGTGCTCAACATCAACAATATGCGCGATTACGAAAACGACAAGGCTTCGGGCAAAAACAGCCTCGTGGTGAAATTGGGGCAGAAAAAGGCATTTGTTTACCATTGTCTGCTCATCGTCGGGGCGTTTGTTTGTTTGACGGTTTTTCTTGTTCTGAAACACGAACCTTATTATACATACGCTTTTTGGCTGCTTTTTCCCTTGTTTTTCAAGGATTTGAGAGCCATTAAAACCACCAAGCCCGAACTGCTTGACCCATTTTTGGGTCGACAAGTTAAGCATAGTTTTTTGTTGGTTTTGGTTTTTGGGGTGTTGCTGTCCGCTTGCCATCCCATGCCTCGTGATGTGCGACAAGCCGCTCGCGACGCTTTGGAAAACGCTCGTATCCAGTTGGATTCGGGCAATAAAATGGATGCCATGCGTTTGTTCAAGGAAGCAGAGCATTACGGCCTTTTGGCTGACGACACGCTGACCGTGGCTCATGCGCGGTTCAATATTGCGAAATGCTTGGGCGTTTATGCCGATGAAGAAGAGTTCGTTTCACTGCTGAAGGCCGCCGATGAGGGTTTTGGCGACGATTATGCCGAGCACGCCAAAGTGCAAGGGGTATTGGGCGATTATTACCAATTCCACAGACAATTCGACAGCGCGGAGGTCTATTTGAATCGGGCAATGGACTATGCGGACCGAAGTGGTTCGATTGATGCCAAACGTTGGGTCTTGTCCGCTTTTCATGTAAAGTGTTTCAACGCAGGGGAATACGAGAAGTCAGGCAATTACTTGCAGCAATTTTTTCAAACCTATCCTCCCGATGCAAGCGACAGCCTGCTGATGTATTATTACCACAATATGGGGAATGTCTATTACAAGATGGGCAACATGGATTCGATGGCTTATTGCTATGGGCGGTTGGAGGAGCTTGTAACCCGTTTAGAAATAGATTGTTGCGAGCCAAATGAAGATACGTGGTTTTACTATGGCACACTTGCCAATTTTGCCAAGATGTGCGGCGATTTTGAGAAAGCTTGCGAGTACATTTATCAGTATGAGAAAGGCGATACGCATCACGAAATAGAGCGGCAGAAGAACAACCTCGCGCTCATCAGCCAGAAATATGACACAGCGGTGATGCAGAACGAGTTGAACGAAAAAATCATTCACAAACAGCGTGTTATCATTCTTATTAGTGGGATAGCAGCATTGGTCTTGTTGGCCTTCTTAATCTCGCAAATCCGTTTAGCAAGGAAACGCAAGCAAGAAGCCGAAATCAACGCAGAACTGTTCCATTTCAAGCAACAGAACATGGCCTTGGCGCAAAAGGACGCCGAGCACGAACAAATCCAACAGGACTACGCCGACCGCCTTTCCGATGCCTTGGACAAGAAGCAACAAACCATGATGCTTTTGGATATCTACTTGAACAACAGCAAGAAAGCCAATTTGCTCAATGACTTAGAGCATTCCGTTTTCGGTGAAAAGAACCATTGGAAAGCCATGCTCGCAGTGGTGGAGGAAAAATACCCTGGCCTTTGGGAAACGCTTGGACAAAAATACCCCGACTTGGACGAAGACGAGAAGAAATCCTTCATTCTATCGCATTTCAAAGTCTCGCGGCAAGAGGAAGCGGATTATCTTGGAACTACCGTCAATATGGTGGATAAAATGCGAGGTCGAGTGCGGAAAAAGATGGAAAGACATGAATAGGTTTTTTACACGAATTGCCATGAAATCGGAGATTCAGCGAAGCTAATTGAACACAAATTCTTCAAAAATTAAATTAATGAAAAATTCGTGATAAATTGCTGATAATTCATGTATTAAAAAAGGAAACGGTTTTTCCATTAAAGAATTTAGGTTGGCTTTCCTCCAGAAAAAGTTTGGACTAAACCAACATTCAATCCATTCATTCCCAAAACATTACAATTTTCCAACCCTGAAAAAGTTTGGACTGCCCTTTTAACTGCTTGACAAAGGTGGTAGTTTTGCCTCGTCATTTCAAAAACAATTCACTATGCGTAAGAACTTCCAAATTTTCATCCTGCTGCTTCTTGCCAGCAATTGTGCTTTCGCCCAAGACAACTACCTTTGGCCTGTCGCTCTGTCTTTAGACAAAAAGGCCGGCGACGACATCCTTTACCGTCCGCAGGACTATATCGGCGTGGCTGATGGCGTGACCCAAGCCGAGTTGAATTTTAACCATTTGATTATTGGTGCGCCTCTGGGAACGCCTGTACTTTGCCCAGTGGATGGAACTATCACGTACGCCAACATTCTCTACAGCAACAGTTTCAGTTGTTCCATTGATGTATTTAACCAACAAACGGGCAACTTCGAGCAAGACTCACTTCTGTTCATCGAGT
>ONKQ01000081.1 GCA_900318465.1 uncultured Bacteroidales bacterium | reverse complement strand
CGTATAGCTTTGGCCTTTCGCAAAAGCAGTCGCCATCAAAAGGACGAGAATTAGTGTGAGTTTTTTCATGATGATTTGTGTTTAGGATTGAAACCTTTACTTTTTCACTACCTTATCCGTAAACACCTTCCCGTCTTTCAAAGTGACCTTCATCAGATACTGCTCAGCCGCAAGGCCTTCCAGTCTAATGCTTTCAAGGCCATGTGTCTGTATTTGCAACAGGCGGCCTTGCAAGTCGTAAAGCTCGATTCGGGCGGGCTGCACGTCGGGTGAATAACTCAGGTGGAGTTCGCTTTGGGCGGGGTTGGGGTAGAAAGTGTAGGGGCGGATAATGATGTCTTGCTCGTCGAGTGCGTCGTAGTCGTTGTTAATGAAAAGAGCAAACACCTTGGCCGCACTTGGATTGAAGCCCACAAGGCCTAACCCTCCATCGCTTAACACCTTCATGCGATACATAAAGTCAAATGGTCCAAGATTGAGATAATACTGCTGCCAAAGAACATTCAAATCAGAATCCAATAAAGCCACAGAAAACCTATTTATTCCTGATAAATCACCAAAGGCCAAATAGATGTAACCCTCTTCCGTTTGCCTCACATCCACAACATACGGACTGGCACCAACCACTCCGCTCCCTACTGATTCAAACGAAAAAAACGTTGTTTTAAGATTCATGTGAGTGGCCTTGTCGCGCTTTGTAACTTGTACACCTACTTTGTAATCTGGAGAAGTCCAATTTCCTGCTTCGAAAGGAGTGGCTAACAGATAAGTGTTTTCATCAAGGCTTTCCAACGCGTTATCATCATGGCCAAACCAGACATTGGGGTATTGCGGAGTGTGTTCCAATGCAACCGTTTCCCTGATGTTTAGCACTGAATCCAAAATGTGATAATAGAAATTGGCTTGTGACCCTGGCGTATAGCCCCACGCCACGTATTCCTTCGGCGACTCATTCCATATTTTAATTCCTGTACGGAATTCGCAATGATGCACAGACTCAGGGAATACGGTTCGGTTTTTGAGCGTCCCGTCAAACCCGAAACGCTGGCATATCCATGAACCTTCTTCTCTGCCGCTTATCATAATGAAATTGTTTTCCTCGAGTAGGAATTGGTCTGTTCCGCCATACACAGTGTCGATGAGCGGTGCGGTAACAACGTCATCAAAAGTGAGATCATCATAGAAATGGCGGATTTTCAAGAAATTACTTGCTGTTTGGAAATCATACGCCTGATTGATGAAAAGGTAGCCATCAGTTGTTGGATGCGGCTCAAGTAGGAAAAAATTCGTATAATCATCAGGTAGAAATATGGAATCCATGATGGAAGCATCCTCGCGGTTCAATTTGAGTAGACAATAGCCGTAATCTTCAGAATAATCCTTTGCTGAGTCGACATTGAGCAGTCGCGTACACGTCAAAATATTGCCGTCTTTCATTTCAACAAGGCCTTCCATATATTGGATGTACCATCCAAAGCTGTAGTTTTCAAGGGCGGAGTAGCTTTGGCCTTTGGCAAAAGCAGTCGCCATCAGAAGGACGAGAATTAATGTGAGTTTTTTCATCGTGCGATTTGTTTAAAGGTTATCGCCACAAAAGTATATCAAAAACCCTCGTTTTTTTCAAGGCCAAGCCAAAAGTACAAGTTTTTGTCGTTATTAAAATATTATTTCATTGGAAAACAATGATTTATAAATTAAATAAGTACAAATCTTTTTACTTGAAAAGACGAGAAATGGGGTCTGAACCCATCTTTTTCCGGATGTTGGTGCGGTATTTTGCCACTGTATTCACGCTCAAATCCAGAAGTTCGGCCTCTTCCTTGATGCGGAATCCAAAGAAAGAAAGCACCACAATTTTGCACTCCGTTTCGGTCAGGTCGGGGTGAACGTTCTGTAGTTTTTCAAAGGCCTGCGGATAGATGGTGTCAAATTCGGCAAGGATGCGCTTTAATCGGTCTTCCTGCCCCGATTTGTAAATAGCCATCACGCGCTGCTGAAAGGCTTGTTGCGACTTCTGTGCCTGCTGAGAGGCTGCTTCAAACTCCGATTGCAGTTTCCGATAGGCCTCTTCATGCCTTAGTATCTCGATTTCCTTGTTCTTGCGGTAACGGTAGCCAAGCCAAAGCACTACTACAAGCGCGGCAAACGTCAAAACCAGCAGCAGATAAAGCCGATAACGTTTTCCTTGCTGTTCATTTTGCAACTGCATCATTTCCAGCTTTTTGTCGTATTCGTTTTTCACCTGCTCAACGGCTTGCGGTTCCATTTCTGTTTTCAGTTTCAATTTCAAATACTTGTTGGCATAGCTCAAGGCACTGTCGGCATTACCCGTAGACTCGTATGATTTGTATATTTTTAGATAAATCCCCTCTTTTACATGAGGAGTATCCCTAAAATGCAGCTTTTCTATAAGGTCAAGCTGCATTTTTGCGTAGTAGATACAAGAATCGTATTGGTGCAGAATGCCATAGGCTGAGCTAAGTTCGGAATAGAAACCGTCCTTATAATTGAACATAGACTTTTCGTAAAGCGACAAACCTTTCCAACATTCAGCGATTGACTTTCGCATTACCTCAGTCCTTTCTTCCTCATCCTCAAAATCAAAGTCTTTGTACATATACCGATAGTACTTAGACATAGAGTGATAGTATAAGATGCGTTTGTCCTTGTCATTCATTTTTTCAGCCATTTCCAGACCTTTTTGGAAATACATGAGACTGCTGTCATAATCTTTATGGGACAAATAAGCTTCTCCCAAAGCGTAGAATGTGACGCATTGCCTATCATAATCCAGACCTCCGTCATAATGGTCGGCGACTTTTTTCAAATGAAGAATGGCTTCTTTTTGATAATTACATTCCACATAGGCCATTCCCAAACGCCAATGCATTTTATGTTTTTGAATGTCTATAAACTCTTGCTCGGTGGAGCATTGTGGATGGTATTGGACAAGGCGCTTATCCACATGCAGGCACTTTTCGATGCTTTGCAAGGCTTTTTGTTGCCAATCGAGACGGTATTGCATTCCTTTCCCTTCAAGAAGGCAGAGACGTGCAAGTTCTTCGCATGTCATAGACTCAAAATACTTGTCTTCTCCGCCAATGAAATAATTTTCAGCCACTTGCAACAAAGAGTCGGTCTCGTTATCGTATTTGAACAAACGGTCTCGCACCATAACTTTCAGCAGACAATAATGTGCTCGTTCTTTTTTGGAAAGCATATCAACATTCAGTGTGTCAAGAATTTGTAGTGCGCTGTCAGGATTTTTTGGGAAGAAACCTTCCACCTGATAGAGCAAATCTTCTTGCGGAGGTGGCATGATTGGTTGTTTGGCGCAGGCAGCCAAAACCCACAGCAAAACTATTGCTATCAAAAAACGAAGTGCTTTCATGCCTGCAAAAATAGAAAAAAACAGGAACAAAACAAAAAAGGTGGCCATCGAAACAGCCACCTTTTCCATGAAAAAAAAATCTTTATTAGTTTTCCAACGCGCTACCCTTCAGGGTGGTGTAGTTGATACGGAAGGCACCCACCTTACGAAGCTCTTGCTTCACGTCGGTGACGACACCCATACGGGTTTCCTTGTGCACCTTCAGCGCAGTGGTCAACAGGGGACGGTCGGCTTCGCTGCGCGAGTCGCGTTCTTTTTGGATCCAGTCGGCGATGTCGGCCGGGCGGGCGAAGGCATCGTCCAATTGGATACGTGACTCGGTACCGAGCTTGGTATCGCGCGGCGGGCCGATGTAGATGCTACTCACCAAAGCCTTCTTTTCGAGCTTCTGGATTTCGGAAGCCTTGGGCATGGCGGTTTTCACTTTCAGCTCGACGTCACGCATCGAAGTAGTAATCATGAAGAAGAATATCAACATGTAGACGATGTCGGGCAATGACGAGGTGCTCACTTGCGGCACTTCCTTTTTACCTTCTTTTCTGAATTTTCCCATATCTTTATCCTCCTATTAATACTCGGCGGGTTCGGCCTCGCTGACACGGACGGGAACCGCATCGTTGATGGCTTTGGTTTGGTCTTCATTGAGTTGGTCGAGATGCTTGTGGAACTTGGCCATCGACATCTCTTCGCGCAGTTCGTTGAATGCGCGAGCCAGCTCATTCTGCACACTGATATACATAGCGTATGACGTGCCGCGGTCGTTCTGCAAGGAGATGACGCCTTTCGACATGAGCACTTCGCCCACGAGGTCGAAGGTCTTTCTCTCCGTTTCAGGAGCCGTCTCGTCGTTGGGGCGAGGGGTCATGAAGCGCTTGGCTTCGTCCTTCAGCAACGAGATGTCGGAAGGACGGCCATTGACCAGCAGCCTGTCGTTCTTGTTTACCAAAACATTCATCACGTTCCTTTCCTTGACTTTCACGTCCTCGTCGTTCTGTTCGACGGGGGGAGGCAGACGACGGGTGATACCGTAGTCCACATCCATTGAGGTCGTCATCAGGAAGAAACACAATAGCAAGAAAGCTATGTCAGCCTGCGAACTCGAATTAATTTCCGGAACTTTTCTGGCCATGATGAATCGTTTTTACTTTTTAACTGCCTTGTAGATAACTGAGAACAAAATTGTTATGACACTGACTACAAGCGTAATGTAGAAGAAGTTGAGGGCAAATTCGACCCAACCGTGCGTCTTGCCGGAATAGGTGACGGCATTGGACGTGGTGTAAGGGACATCGAAACAGCTCTTTGCCATGACGTAGGCTACAACAGCAATGATGGCAATCGCAATGGCTCCCACAATCAAGGTCTTGCCTTTGACACCTTTGACGATGCCAGAGAAGATGGCCGAAATCACTGCGAGAACGATGCCAAGGATAATCAGAATGTAGCCCCAATTCAGGTACATATCGGCACGAGGCGTGGCGAGACCCGCGTCAAAATCCGGCTTGATGGTACCGACAACGAGGTAATACATTACCGCGATGACGACAGTAATCAAAGCAAGAATGCCGAAAGCCCACTTTGAGATATTTGCAAGCTTACCGTTCATGATTATCTGTTTTTATTTGTTGTTGTACTTGGCGAGGATGTCCATGAACGAGATGGAGGCGTTCTCCATGTCGTTGACGATGCCTTCGATTTTGGATGCGATGAAATTGAAGAAGATTTGAAGGATGATGGCTGCGATCAGACCGAACACGGTGGTCAACAGAGCGACCTTCATACCAGAGGCGACGATGGTCGGGCTCATGTCACCAGCGGCGGCGATGTCGTCGAAGGCCTGAATCATACCGATAACGGTACCCATGAATCCGAACATAGGAGCCAAGCTGATGCAGAGGCCAATCCAGCTGAGGCCGCTTTCGAGCTTGCCGCCAGCGACGGAACCGTAGGAAACAATGCTCTTTTCAACTTCGTCGAGCGATTGACCGTCTTGGTAGCGGATAAGGCCTTGGGTGAAGATGCTGGCCACAGGGCCGCGTGTGTCCTTGCAGAGTTGTTTTGCACCTTCAACGTCGCCGTTCTTCATCTTGCCTTCGATGCCCTTCAGGAGCTTCTCGGAATTGGCAGTGGCGAGCGTCAGATAGATGATTCTCTCAATGGAGATGGCCATACCGATAAGCAGGATGACCAACACGATGCCCATGAAGCCAGGGCCGCCATCGATGAACTGCTTCTTGATGGACTCACGGAAAGTGACGGGTGCGGCATCGTTTTGAACGACGGAAGCCACTTCTTCGACAGCCGCAGCAGCGGGAGTCTCTTGAGGAGCAACGACCTGCTCGGTCTGCTCAGTTTGCGCTTGCTCTTCTTGAGCAACGACGAGATTGCTGATGCCAAAGGTGAAGAGGCCAGCAATCATGAGGAAAGCAATTAATTTCTTCATAGTGTGATTAAATGATTTTGATTATTACTTTTGTTTGTTACACTGATTCAAATTCATGCTTTTCTGCGGAGAGAGCGGGATTCGAACCCGCGGTACCCTTTTGGAGTACACACACTTTCCAGGCGTGCTCCTTAAACCACTCGGACATCTCTCCTTGATGCCTTTCGACCCTACTGCCTAACAACGGAAAATCGTTGCCAAAAGTACAACAAATTTTCTATCAGCTGACAAAATATTTGCAATTTTATTGAAATATTTTTCCAACTGACTGAAACTTAGCATCAAACCGTCAACTCGCCACGGATGGAAATCGGGAGAATGTGACGGATTCGCTCGATGGGCAGGCCCAGACCGATGAGATACATCAGTTTGGCGACGGCGGCCTCGGTGGTCATGTCGTAGCCGCTCAACACGCCGATGCGGGCCATGTCGAGACTGGTTTCATAGCGTCCCATCTCCACCGATCCGGCTTTGCACTGCGTGATGTTGAGGATGAGCAGTCCGCCGTCGATGGCCTGTTTCAATGCGTCAAGGAACCATGGCGCGGTGGTGGCATTGCCCGAGCCGAAAGTCTCCAATACAAGACCCTTCAGGCCGGGCGTCTTCAGCACGTGGCGCACAAAGTCCTCCGAAATGCCCGGGAAGAGCTTGAGGATGCCGACGTTGCGGTCCATTTCGGTGTGAACCTTCAGTTTCTTGAAATTGGGTTTCAGGATGCGCTCCTTATTATACTTAATGTGTATGCCCACATCGGCGAGGTTGGGATAGTTCGAAGAAATGAAGGCGTTGAAATTCTCCGCGTTGAACTTGGTGGCACGGTTGCCGCGCAGCAGTTGGTTCTGGAAGAAGATGCTCACTTCAGGGACGATAGGCGTGTCGTCGTCCTTGGCGGCTGCAATTTCGACGGCGGCGAGGAAATTCTCGCGACCATCGCTGCGAACCATGCCCATAGGCAGCTGCGAACCCGTAAGCACCACGGGCTTGTTGAGGTTTTCGAGCATGAAACTCAAGGCCGAGGCGGTATAGGCCATCGTGTCGGAGCCGTGCAGCACAACAAATCCGTCGTAATGTTCGTACTCCTCCTCAATCTTCGTGGCGAGTCGCACCCAAAAGTCGGGCGACATGTTCGATGAGTCGATAAGCGGGTCAAAACTATATATATCAATCTGATAACCAAAGTTTTTCAGTACAGGCAAATGCGTGTAGATGTTGTCGAAATCAAACGGGACGAGGGCTCCTGTCTCAGCGTCCTGCATCATGCCGATGGTGCCACCGGTATAGAGCACCAGTATGGAAATTTCTTCGTTGCTTTGCATGGTTGTTTGCGTTTTTGCGGCGACAAAAGTAGGGAATAATTCTTTTTTTTGAACAAAAAACATCAAAACCGAAACAGCTTTCTTTGTTTTTCCTAAATTTGCGCCCACATTTTAAGACTCAAAAATTCATTCTATATGTACAAAATCGAAAAACACCCTATTTTGGACATCCCGCAGGAAGACCTTGTGGAATTCCAATATGAAGGCAAGACCGTGAAAGGTCAGCGGGGCAAGACCATCGCCGCCGCCCTTCACCAAGCCGGCTATCCCGTTCACAGCCACAGCCTTGACGGACGCAACCGAAGCCTCAACTGCGGCATCGGCAAGTGCGGTGCCTGCGAAATGCTGGTCGACGGCAAAGTCCGCCGCATCTGCATCACCCTCGTCGATGGTGTCAAGGAAGTGCGTTCCATCAACAACGAGGCCAACATCCTTCCCGAGCCTAAGGAACACCAGCCCCGCGAGGTGAAAATCTACAAGACCCAAGTCGCCATCATTGGTGCGGGTCCTGCGGGTCTCGCCTGCCGTGAGCAACTGAACGCCTTCGGCATCAGCAACATCGTCATCGACAACAACGCCCGCATTGGCGGTCAGTTCAATATGCAGACCCACCAATTCTTTTTCTTCGAGAAAGAGAAGAAATTCGGCGGAATGAGAGGTTTCGACATCGCCAAGACTTTGGCCGGTGACAACCACGAAGGCATTTTGCTCAACAACACCGTTTGGGACTTGCTTGAAGGCGGTCGCGTGGCCATCAAGAACATCGAAAACGGTGAGATAGGCTACATCGACGCACAACATTTGGTGGTCGCCACGGGTGCAGTGCCCTTTATGCCGACCTTCGAGAACGACGACGTGCCGGGCGTTTACACCGCTGCCGTGTTCCAAAAGATGATGAACCAAGAACACACCTTATTAGGTAAGAAAGTCCTCACCGTGGGCGCAGGCAACATCGGCTACCTGACCTCTTATCAAGGAATGCAGGCCGGAGCCACCATCAAGGCCATCATCGAGGCAATGCCCAGCGAGGGCGGCTTCCCCGTGCAGGCCAACCGTGTGCGCAGGCTCGGCATCCCGATCATGACGGGCTACACCCTCGTGCGCGCCATCCCGAACAAGGACAAGACGGGCGTGGTCGGTGCCGTCATCGCCAAGTGCGAAAACTTCAAGGCCATCCCCGGCACTGAGCAAGTCATTGACGACATCGACATCATCAACATTTGCACGGGCTTGATTCCTGACAGTCAGTTGCTTGTCAAGGGTCGCGAGGTTTTCGGCCTCAACACTTACGGTGCTGGCGATGCCATCCGCATCGGCGAAGGCACCAGCGCGGTTTTGCGCGGTAAGCAAGTCGCTTACGAGGTGGCTCAAGCCATCGGCGTGAGGTTCAATTACGACGACTATCTCGAAGTTTCAAGACAATATATCGACTCGCAACAGCATCCCGTCAGGGTGTTGGAGAAGCCCAACCTGCCTACGCCTGAGCGTATGCAACTCAAGGCTTTCGTGCAGGCCGACTGCCTCTACGGTTTCGCTTGCAATCCCTGCTCGTTCAGTTGCCCGCAAGGCGCCATCAGCAAGCCCTCAACCAACACCGTTCCGACCATTGACTACGACAAGTGCATCGGATGTATGCTGTGCGTTTCCAGTTGCCCGGGTTTGGCCATCTTCGGCTACGACGTGAAGAAATCCACCTGCTTCCTGCCCATCGAATACGAAGCCCAAGAAGGCGCGGAAGTCTATCTCGTTGATAATGACGGACAAAAGATTGGCGAAGGTGTCATCGAAAAGATCCTCAAGAAATCGAACAAGACCAACGTGGCCCGCGTGAAAGCCCGTTCCTCGCGCCCCTCTGGAGAGGCGAGTATGGTGTTTGAGTTGACGGATGTGAAGGGCTTTATCCTGAAAGACCGTTACAACGCCAACAAGGAACTCACCACTCCCCTTTCCTCAAGAAAAGAAGCCGAGGGCGAGGGCGAGACCTACGTCTGCCATTGCGAGGACATCAAATTGGACCGCGTGTTGCGCGTCATTGGCAACCGCAAGACCATCTCCGTGGACGAACTGAAGCACATCACCCGTATGGGTATGGGCCCGTGCCGTGGAAAGCGTTGCATCCCACGCGCCCGCCAGATTTTGCGCTCCTACGGTATTGAGTTGGTCGGCGACGCCACGCCGCGTGCCCCGCTGTCAAACCAAGTCACCCTTGGCGACCTCTACAACCCGCACACCAAAGAAGTCTTTGTCTTCCCCGAAATGAACGATGTGAAGAAAGAACAGGTCGAAGTGTTCATTGCTGGTGGCGGTATTGCGGGCAGCGCTTTGTTCCGCTACTTCTCGGAAGCTGGCAAGAAGCCCGTGATGATCAACTACAGCCGTGGCGCTTCGTGGCGTTGCATTGGTGGCGGTCGTCCTGCCTTCTCCAATCCCGACATTGCCGACATCGCCGTACACAACCACGAGATTTTCAAGAATATGCAGAAGGAGCACAACATCAACTACCACCTGACGCATTATGTCAACTTGGTACACGATGAAGCCACCTACAACTCCTTAGATGCCTCTCGCGCTTGGAGTGATGCCTATATGATTGAGCGCAAGGACTTTAAGAAGGAGATTTCGCCGTTGTGGGACGACAGCAAGGACACCTATAGCCACGCCCTCATCACCCGCGACTGCTGGCAGGCCACTCCCGGTCGTGTCATCGACTACATCCGTTGGATTGGTGTACAACAGGGAGGACGTTATTTCGAGGACTGCGAACTGCTCCACGTGCAGAAAGCCAATGGACATTACATTGCCTTGGTGCGCACCCACGAGGGCGAGTTCATCGAATACACCTGCGACCACTTCGTCAACGCGATGGGTTGGGGTGCCGAGAAATTCAATGATATGCTGGGTCTCGACACGGGATTGTATCCTGTGAAGCACCAAGCCTTCATCACGCGCCGTCTGCCTATGATGGGACCCAATGGCGGCCCGTTGGATATGATCATCGACCGCCGTCACTACAAGGGCTTCAGCGCCGTCTATGGACAGCAGTGGGCACACACTGGCCAAATTATCGGCTGCGCCAGCCCCGACACCGACGCTTACGAGGCACGCCAGAACATCAAGTACAACAGCAAGGAGTTCTTGGAAATCGTTTCTGAGGTTTTCGCCGAATGGATTCCGAACTTGGGCGAAGTCAGCTTCTTGGCTTGCTGGGCTGGTCGCTACACCGAGCCACGTTACATCGTCGATCCGGAGGTCGGTATCCTCACTGGCTTGCGCGGCCACGGCTTTATGCTCGGCCAATACTTAGCCAAACTATATGTGGACAAGTATCTCGGCAAGGAGGTTCCTGGCTATATGAATGACTTGGCCTTGAGTGGCAAGGGCTTGAGCGAGAATGCTTTCAAATAGTTGAAAGTTGAAAGTTTATTATTGCTGTCCGCTAAAACTATAGGGAGGTGAAAAAAACAGGCTGAAAACTCCGAGGAGGTTCCAGCCTTTTTCGTTATCTTTGTTTTTGCAACAAAAC
>ONKQ01000132.1 GCA_900318465.1 uncultured Bacteroidales bacterium | reverse complement strand
GGCAATGTTCTTGCCCGTCAGTTTGGGTTGTTCGGTGCCTGCATACTTGGCGGCCTTGAGGTCGGCAGCAAGTTTCAGTAAGAACTTAATCTCTTCCGGAGTGAAGTCCAACAACTTCAGGAAGTTTCTGTTTCTGAGGTTAAATGCCATACTTTATGATTTAAAGATTTAAAATTTAAAAATTCAAAGATTTCTGCCGCTTCGCTTCATTGCGGAGGAACGAAGCAATCTAGATTCAAATTCGCTGCAAAATTACTCATTTTCTTATCTCATCCAACCTTCAACACGATAAATCTTTTCCAACAATTTGGTTTCTTTTCCAGTTCTCGCATTTTTGTACCATACTTCGATACGAGCCGCATAGTAATCTCCCCAATCGCCTTCGTATATTGTGAAATTCTGTTTGTCTGCAATCATACCAAATTCTGTATGGTCAATCACTTTTACAGTAGATGCTTTTCGCAATCTCGATGTAGACAATTCAATGTTTTCCGTTACCTCAAAACACCGCAGAAACACATCGCCATCAGGTAATTCTGGGTAGTAAAAACTGTATTGATACAAACCTCCTTGAAAATCGTTCCAAACTTGTAAACACTCTTTTTCTGAAAAACCATCAACGATTACCTCAACAGGAGCATTTTCATTTAGAGGAATCTCGTATTCCATTCCTTCGGGTATGGGATGTTCTTTGCCAAAAGGGTCTGGTTGTGAACTACTTACTATTAGATAAATGAATGAAATAATATAAAATGCAATAAAACAAACTATACAACCTATCGCTGAACCTACAGATTGCCACCATTCTTTTTTACAAAGGCAATAAATGAATATGATTCCTTGAACAACCAATAATACAACAAACACAATAAATAATGCGGAAGCCAATCCCCAAAGGTTATGGTTGGCAGAAGGTACTATCAACAAAGCACTAACAAGATTAACTATAGGAAAAATCCACCAAAACTTCACGAAAAAGTTCCTTTTTTGTTTAAGGCATTTCTCGTTTTCATTTTCCATTTTTGTATTCCAATAGTTATTATATCAACGAATAATATATCAGATTATTGTTTTCAGTATCTTTGCCATGATTATCCTCGACAATGTAGTCGTCACCGACGAATTCCTGAATGCCCAGTTTTGCTGCTGCTTGCCGCGCTGCAAGGGCTGGTGCTGTGTGGCTGGCGATGCTGGCGCACCTTTAGAAGCCTCTGAAATAGAGCAGATTGAAGACAACCTTGAAGCCATCAAGCCGTATATGCGGCCCGAAGGCATCAAAGTCATTGAAGAAAATGATGTCTACGATTACGACGAAACGGGTGAGCTCGTTACGCCCTTGGTAAACGGTGAGGAATGCGCTTTTGTCTATTTCCACGAGAACGGCACGGCACTCTGCGCCATCGAAAAAGCCTATCTGGAAGGCAAATGCGACTTTTGGAAACCCATTTCATGCCATCTCTACCCTATCCGCTTGGTGGAAAAGGACGGCTTCACACACATTCTTTACCACGAATGGAGTGTCTGCGTACCCGCCAAACGCAAAGGTGAACACGAGGGCATTCCCTTGTGGAAGTTCCTCAAAGCCCCGATGATTCGGAAGGTATAATGGACAAAAATGGTTGGTGAGATATAATGTAAATCACTGACAATAAGACGCATAAAAGCAATAAAAAGCAGTTAGATGAAAGCGTTTTCATCTAATTGCTTTTTTTATGCCAAAAACTAGAAGAGAAAGATGCCCTCAATGCGGCTTTTTGGATGTCGTCAAATGGGGCAAACGTGACGGACACCAGAGGTACAAGTGCAAGAACTGCGGCAGCCTTTTCACCTTCAGGCGGAAGGACATCGGCAAGAGTAACCGCTTCGTGTGGTTCGAGTGGTGGATACTTGGCAAGCAGACGCTTGAGCAGATATCCGCACTGAGCGGATACAGTATGAGGCAATTGTCCCGATGGTTCGACGAGTACCTTGACAGCTGTCCCGTCTGGAGAATCAAATTCCACGAGAAGGTCAACCTGCTGATAGACGGCACATGGTTCCCCAACAAGCTTTGCCTCGTCCTGTACCGAAACGAGACTGTCAAGTCCACGCTGTTCTATAGGCTGACCGACGACGAGTGGGAGGATGAGATGGTGGAGGATCTAAGAAACATACAAAGTCTCGGCATCGAGATAGAGAGCGTCACCTCCGACGGTGGAGCCAACATCATCAAGGCGGTGCGCAAAGCGTGCCCAAACGCGACAAGGCAGCGTTGCTTGGCCCACATCCAGCGCGAGTGTCTCACATGGCTTACAAAGCACCCGAAGAGCGAGGCCGGACAATCGCTCAGGAGAATCGTCACGCTCATCTGCAAGATACAGACACGCAATGACATGCTCTATTGGGAGCAGATGCTCAGCGAATGGCACGGCCAACACGTCGGCTACCTCAACGACAAGACCGTCAACGAGTCATCACATACCGAATGGTTCACCCACAAGATGGTCAGGAAGGCCTACGTGCACATCCGAAGGGCTTTGCCCGACATGTTCCGCTTCCTCGACAACCCGAGAATACCTAAAACCACAAACGCTCTCGAATCCTACTTCGGCCACCTCAAGGAGAACATCTCGCTCCATAGAGGATTGTCGAAGAAGCATTACCGCAACTATGTCAAATGGTACATCTACTTCAGAGAGAGGAACAACAAGACTAGGAGAGGCACAACAAGCCAACCGAACGGATGACGCTTGGGTTTTTTAAGGCATTGGTGAAAATCCGGCATATCAAAAACAAGTGGGACGGCCTTCTCGACCGCCCCTTTGATATGCTGTGATATCACACGAACCTATCCCTTGGAAGGTTGCTCCCCAGCAGAGCCTTCCTCCGTTTCAGCTCGCACTGCAAAGATAC
>ONKQ01000077.1 GCA_900318465.1 uncultured Bacteroidales bacterium | reverse complement strand
CCTGCACGAGGATGATGTAGAGCGCGGCGAAGGCTGCCGTCAAGCCCAAGATGTTCAGGATGGAAGACACGAGGGAGGTCTTGCCTTTTTTATAGATTCTTGTCATAAGTCGTTGAATTGTTGATTGTTGAATTGTTTAATTGTTGAACTGCCGCTTCGCGTCATTGACTCGCTCCGCATCGTCGAATCTGCGATTTGCGAGGAACGAAGCAAATCGCAGATTCAACGGAGTTAATCCAGATATTACAAACGAACAAGTCTTTTGTATATTTTCTCTGCTTTTTCAAGTCCGAAGAACTTTACCAACTTTTCGAAAAGCACTTGGTTGATTTTCGTTTTATTTCGGTTTTTCATCGCAACACTTTTTGTTGGTTTTCACATTTTCCGAGTCAATCCGACTGATTTTTCCGCCTATGTTGGTGCCTCTCACTTTGACAGTGCCAAAGTATCTGATAGTCCCAGAGCCAGCGATGCTGTAATCCATCGTTTCCAACTCGCAGCGGGTCTCCACCGAACCCGTGCCAGCCACGGTAATGTCCGCGCTTTTCACCGCACCAGCCTTGATAACGATTGCTCCCGCACCGGCCACGTTCAAATCCGCATAGTCGGAATGGAGATTCTTGCACACCAACTTACCCACGCCTGCGACATTCAGGTCCACACGGTCGGAATGAAGGTTCTCGCACACCAACTTTCCTGCTCCGGCAAGGCTCATCTTAAAGTCTTGGATAGTAGCGGTTTGGTCGAAAAACACGCCATACGCGCCCGCCGTGCTGATTTCCAATTTTGGAGCCTCAAACGGCGTGATGAAACTGAAGTCGCCGCCGCCCACCAGACTGATTTCCTCCAACATCGGGGCGGTGAGTTCGATGAGGAACTTCGTCGGCTTCAAGTCGGATTGCTGAAGCGTCTTAACCATCTCCACCCTCAAGCAATCGCCTTTCTGATAGATGTCGAGACACTCGAAAAGGTTCTCATCAAGGGTCACACGGCAGGAACACTTGTCCGCCACCGCGTAGGTTACCGAAGCCGACAGCGCGATACTGACTTCGTCGAAAGCCGCCATATCGAAGTCGCGCGTGACGATGTTGCCGTTGCCTTCAGCGAATGTTCCCCGCGAGTACACGGTGATGATTTTGTTGCCGTTTCCGTCGATGACGGTATCAGCCTTGTACACATTGTTGTTTTGCGCCTTCGCGCCCAGCACCGCTGCCAAAACGAGCATTGCCGTAAAGAATGATTTCTTTGCCATAGCTTTACAATTTAATTGGTTCAATTTTTTACACATTTTAGCATAGCAAACGCCGTGCCAAATTTATAAATCATTAAAAACCAATAAATTACAAAATAAGGTTTACAAAAAGTGTAAAGATTCTTTACAGTGAGTGTAAAGAAACTTTACAGTGGTTTACACTTTGAACATAAAATCATTCCTCAAAACACATGCTTTGTGCATCTTCCCTCAATGCGGAATACAGACTGTTTCGGTTTTGGCGGTTGCTCCAAATGCTGACGATATAAATCTCCTCATTGTAGATAGTGTACACCACACTATTAATACGGCATTGCAGTTCGCGAAACTCAATGCCGGTTGCTTCATCGGTGAAACTTGCAACACCAATTCTGGGAAATTGGGAAATGTTATTGACGGCCTTGTCAATCCTAATGCGCATTTTCTTGGCGGCAATTGGGCCAAATTCAATCGCCACATAAGCCGCAGTTGCAGCAAACTCGGTTGCCGCTCGCTTTGACCATCGCACCTTCATACGGCCTCTGCAATTGCATTATCCACCATTTTCATCACTTCATCGTGAGTGAGCGTCTGTTCGCGTCCGGCAATGATGTCACTCATACGCTCGCGCGAAACTTGCATCATCTCCTCGCGGGTTCTCATCCCTGGCATATCCAACAAACTGTCTTCCTGACGGATACGCACAAGAAAATCCCTTCTCACTCTTTCATCCTGCTGACGATAGATAGTCAACAAGGCATCAACCACCGAAACTTCTTGAACCCTGACGTTTGTTTCCATAATAGTATAATTGATTTTGAGGGCAAAGATACACTTTTTTTTATTGCTAATAGATTTTTTCGACCACAAACCAATTAAAAACCGCGAAAGCCCAACCAACCCTAAAGTTGGTCAGGCTTTCGATGGCTTACGATATTCCGTGTTTCACTTCACCATACCATCATCATACCCACCATTCCAAAGCGTCTTCTGGCCTTTGTTGAACGCCTTGCCGTAGTTCAGTTTCCAAGTCAAGCCAAGCACGAGCATATTGCCGTTGTCGGCGGTCCAGTTGGTATGGATGTAAGGATGCACCGCCGAGAGGCTTCTGGTCTGGTACATATAGCCCTCCTTGTTGAACGGGCAATGCCAAACCAAACTGACGTTCAAACTCTTCCAGTTATATTCGGCATAGATACTCTGAGACATCTCCCCTATCGACATCTCCTCGCCATACAGCGACTTGTCGGGCAGGAAATCGAAATCGCAGCCGACCATCAACTGCTTCCAAACAAATTGCGCCTTGATGCCGCTGCTGAAGTTGAGGTTGTCATGATAGAACTCCTCGCCTTTGGCCTCCTCCTTTTTCAGTTTGCCGTTCAGCGTAATGTTCAGGCAGTCAAACAGTTTCTTTACGCCCACCTCGGTCTTCAACTGGAAACGCTGGTAATAATCGGTGTTTTGTGGCGTACCGACAAAAAGGCCAAGTTCGGGGTCGTATTGATACACGCGGACGGTGGGCGAAAAGTTCCTGAAATGGCTGAAAGTCGCGTTGGCGAACCAGCCCTTGTTGTTGTAGCGCAAACGCAACGCATTGAACCAAGTGTTGTAGGGCTTCAGCGATTCATTTCCCTTGATGGCCTCCACATCGTCCACGCGCTGCAACACGGGCGAAAGTTCGCTCAACGAAGGCAAATATGGGATGAACCTCGTATTGGCTGTCAGCGACCAACGCTGGTTGATGCGCCAAAATAGGCCTGCCGTGCTCAAGTTACGGACATAGCGCCTTGTGTCAATGCCATCGGTCACGGAAAACAATTTGACACCCGTTCCCAACGAATACATTACATTGTCGCTCAAATTGCCATCGATGCTGGTGTAAAGATAGGTATTGTCCTTGGTCATCTCGGTCTGCGTTTCGTAAATCACATAGTCGTTGTTCGCAAAGTTGTGCTGATATTGCAGTCCTATGCGGGCTTCCGCCTTTTTGAACTGCTTGCCGTAAACGGCCTCACCACTGACCGCATAACCTTTGTTAATCACCTTCGTGGGATATTGCCATTCGTTTTCCGAATCCCTGTAAATCAGGTTGTTGTAATAATCACTATGAGAATATTGCCCAACCATATTCAACTCGATTTTTTGACGGTTCCTCATCTTGTGCGTGAAAAACAAGTCCAATGTTGGCGAGTTGCCTTTTCGGTCGGTCTGCTTGTTCATATCCAAACGAGTGGTTATGCCGTTCTCCGTTTCGTTGATGATGCCCGTGCCGTACCAATGATTGTTGTCGATGTAATCACGCAGGGTGGCCACAAACATGGTGCTGTCGTTGGGCTGGTAGGTGTATTCGCCCGTGATGTTGTGCGTGATGTAATTGAAGGGGAAACTCAACTGCTGTGAACGCTGCACCGTGCGTTCTTCCGCGATATAACTGTCTGTCATCTCGTAAGGTACGTTCTTGTAGTTGCGGTGGCTCAAGTTGTACTGCAACGAAAATTCCGACTTGCCCTTGTGGTGCGCTGCCATAAGATAGCCGTCCACAAAACCCGTGGTGAAGGCCGACTGCACCCTTGCCATCACGTTTCCGCCATCGTCCGACTCCTTCAACACAAGGTTGATGATGCCCGAAGCATTTCTATCAAGGTAGCGGATGCCAGGCTCGTTGCTGTACTCGATGCGCAGGATTTGCTCCGGCCTGACATTCACAAAACGTTCAAGCGGCACTTCTTTTCCATTGATTTGCAGGATAGGTGTGCCGCCGTCGATGGTGACGGTTTGCCGAGCCACGTCCACCTCCAAGCCGGGCAACTGCTGCATGTCAAGCAAGGTCAAGCCGCGCCCCGAAACTTCGGCTTCTTTCGGGTCGGGCAACACCACGAAGCGACCTGCTTCTTCTGTGATTCTTGAACCCTCAACGACAATTTCGTCTAATTGCTCTGTGGTTTTAGGCATCAGCAATGTACCAAGGGCAGTAGCCCCGCAACGGATAGTCAGCCGCTCGTAACCGATAGCGGATGCGGTGAGAATGTACCTTCCGTCTTTCACATCGACGGAGAAGTTGCCGTTCTCGTCGGAGGTCAGGCCTGCAACGAGGCTGTCGTTGGCGGCCAATTTCAGCGTCATGTTGGCAAAAGCCACGGGATTGTTGTCTTCATCGGCCAAACGGCCATTCAAGTTTTGCGCTTCTGCACCCAGCACCGCCATGCAAACAAGTAGTGCTGTCAAAAATGACTTCTTTGCCATAATGATACAATTTTGAGTTTGTTTTCTGTAATACGGACTTGCGCCTGAAAAGTTACAGTTTAATGATGATTTCTTTGCCATAGCTTTACAATTTAATTGGTTCAAATTTTTACACATTTTAGCATAGCAAACGCCGTGCCAACTTTGTAAATCATTAAAAACCAATTAATTACAAAACAAGGTTTACAAAAAGTGTAAAGAATCTTTACAGTGAGTGTAAAGAAACTTTACACTCGCCAAGCATGGCAATCCTCGTGCCAGTCAGCTTGAAAAATCCGAGAAATTCAGCCAAAATCAGAAAAAATATCGCATTTTGGCTGAATTTCTATTGCACATAAAAGATATTTATCTATCTTTGCAGCAATAAATTAGCATCGTTATGAACCCTTCATCAGTTATCGGGAGAGAAGAAGAAATTGCCACCATCTCAAGGCTTTTCGCCTCGGAGCGTTCCGAGTTTTTGGCCATTTACGGGCGGCGGCGCGTCGGCAAGTCGTTTCTCATCGAGGAGGCGCTTGAGAACAAGTTTTCCTTCGTGGCCGTCGGCTTGTACCAAAAAATCGATCACGACAACCCCGAAAAAGTCGAGTCGTACCGGCAGAAACAATTGGCGCATTTCCACAACAGCCTTGTGGAATATGGCTTGTCCAAAACCAATCCCGCGCCCAATAGTTGGATGGAAGCCTTGAACCTTCTGAAAAAGTTGCTGCAAAGCAAACGCGCCCGCCGCAAGGTCGTTTTCATCGACGAATTGCCTTGGTTGGCCGGACCGCAGTCGGCGGAACTGCTTGCTGAACTTGGACATTTCTGGAATTCATGGGCGAGGAAGCGCAAGGACATCTTCCTCATCGTGTGCGGCTCGGCCACCAGTTGGATGGTTGACAACGTCATGCGCGACTACGGCGGCCTCTATGGTAGAATCACCGAATCCATCTTCCTCAAGCCCTTCACCCTTGCGGAATGTGAACGCTACTGGGCCAAACGCGGCTTCCATCTGTCGCGGTACGAAATCGCACTCACTTACATGGTCATAGGCGGCGTGCCTTACTACATGGACAGCATACGACCCGACCGGACAATGGCCGACAACATCAACGCCATATACTTCGACAAGGACAAGGCCCGACAGGAGTTCAAGGACGTTTACACCGGGCTCTATTCAACCTCCGAAACATACATCAACGTCATCCGCCAATTGGGAAAGCGATTCTACGGAATGACGCGGGACGAACTGCTCAACGCCGTCGACAAGAAAGGTGGCGGCACTTTCACCGATGTACTCGAAAACCTGATGGACTCTGGCATCATCCGAAGTTACGCCCTCTACGGCGGCGCAAGGAAGCAGACCGTCTATCAACTTGTCGATTTCTTCACCTTGTTCTACCTGCGTTTTGTCGAAAACTCGGACTTCACCTCTTGGCGTTCCCTGCAACGAAGCAAACCGTTTTACACATGGGCAGGCAACACCTTTGAGCTCTTGGTCATGGAACACATGCCTCAACTCGCCAATGCGCTCAGAATCAAGGAATACGCCACACCTTTCAGTTGGCGCGGAAAGACACCCGACGGCGAAGGGGTTCAAATCGACCTCATCATCCCCGCCACCGCCGAGCGCGCCAACTACATCTGCGAGATGAAGTTCTCGGAAGGCAAATACACCCTTTCCAACGACGATGTTGAGGAGATGACAAGGCAAATTTCAGCCGTCAGCAAGGCCAAAATCCACAAGCCGAACCACTCGATTTATGTCGCTCTTATGACCACATTCGGAACGACCGATTCAAAGCATAAAACCCATATAAATGACATAGTTACGCTTGATTCCTTGTTTTAGAAATTCAGCCAAAACCGAACTTTTTTTGTTGATTTTGGCTGGATTTCTACTGTCAATCATTTCGTCAGCAAACAAACTACGGATTACACAGATTTTACGGATATGCTTCCGAAAATTTTTGGACGCAAGCGTCCGATTATTACGGATGGACTGTCGCCGGTAGGAATCCGTAACAATTGGGCACTTGTGTCCTCCAAATTCCTTGTCGAACATCCGTTTAATCCGCGCAATCCGTAGTTTACAAACCACTTACAATCACAGTTGCGACAACACATCCTCCACGATCTTACCATCGAAGAGGTTGATGATGCGGTCGGCAAAACCCGCGTCGCGCTGCGAGTGGGTCACCATGACGATGGTGGTGCCTTCCTTGTGGAGGTCGGTGAGCAGGTCCATCACCTCGCGGCCATTCTTCGAGTCGAGGTTGCCCGTAGGTTCGTCGGCGAGGATGAGCTTGGGGTTGGCGACCACGGCGCGGGCGATGGCCACCCTTTGCTGCTGACCGCCAGAGAGCTGCTGCGGGAAGTGGTCTTTACGGTGCTTGATGGCCATGCGCGTCATGATGTCGTCGACGCGCTGTTTGCGCTCGGCGGCGGGGATGTTCATGTAGCGCAACGGCAGTTCGATGTTCTCAAACACATTGAGTTCGTCAATGAGGTTGAAGCTCTGGAACACGAAGCCGATGTTGCCCTTGCGGAACTGGGTGCGATCCTTCTCCTTGAGGTTGCCGACCTGATGGCCGAGGAGTTCGTAACTGCCCTCAGTGGGGTTGTCCAACAGGCCGAGGATGTTGAGCAAAGTCGATTTGCCGCAGCCCGAAGGCCCCATGATGGCGACAAACTCGCCTTTGTTGATTTCGAACGAAACGCCGTCCAGTGCGAAGGTTTGGATTGAGATGTCTTCGCTCACGAAGACTTTCCTGAGATTTTCTACTTTAATCATTGCTTTGATTGTTTAAGGGTTTAACTTTTATTTTGTTGAATTGTTGTTTGATTGCTTTGTTTAACTACGAATTGCACGAATTAAGCGAATATTATTTGTAAGAATTTGAGGCGCAAGCACCTGAATGGATACGAATTTGGACTGCTTCGTGCCTCGCAGTGACGCGAAGCGGCACCAAATTCGTCCCCATTCGCGGCGAAAGCCGCAAAATTATTCGTCAAATTCGTGTAATTCGTAGTTCCTTTCATTATCAATTGTTTTTCAAAGACTTGACAGGATTCATTCGGGCTATCCTATTGCTGCTCAAGACGACCACGATGGTGACGACAACCAGCACGGCCACCGCGCCGATGATGAAATATAGCGGAGAGAGGCCGATGCGCTCGGCAAACTGCTCCAACCACTTGTGAGCCACGAAATAGGCGACAATGCAGGCCAAAGCCGCCATCACCAACGAAAGGCGCAGCACATCCCAAGTGAACATGCGCAGTATGTCCGCCACCGTCGCGCCGTTGATTTTGCGGATGGCCACCTCTTTGCTCCTTCGGTTCGACTCGTCGCGGATGAAACCGATAAGGCCGAGCACGGCAATCAGCAGGGCGAAAATGGAGCCGACGAGAACGGTGTTGCGCACCTTGCGGCTGCCCTCGTAAGCCGATTGCATTTGGTCGGAATAGACGTTCAACTGCACCTCCCTCCCGTCAAGGGCTTCGGAGATGACAGCGGTCAGTTTCGCCATCGTGGTTGCGTTTATTTTGTTCACTTTGAACACGATATGTGGCATATAGGAATCGCCGCTATCTAAATTGCCGTAAAAACGCACACTCGGGCGGGAATCCATTCTCACGAGGTCGCCGATGCGGATGTCACGATAAACACCCGAAATGGTGAACGGCTCCAATTCCATTCCCCAGTTGCCATGACCTGTGATTTGCACCTGCTTGCCCACTGCGCCGTCGCTCCAGTCGGCAAACTCGTTCATGCGTTCGACAAAAGACACTGAAACAACCACTTCCGTCGAATCGGCTGGGGCGCGACCGTCCACAAACTCCATCCTGAAAATGTCGTAAAAACCTTCCGTGGCTCCGTATTGGTCGGCCACATTGAACAACTCGCGGTCGTCGCCAGGAAGATAGACAATGTCGCCGCTTGAACCCGCAAAAGGCAGGCTGTTACACGCCGCAACTTGCACGACTTCAGGCACTTGGTTGAGAGCATCCACCACGCGCTGCTGGGCGGCATAGTTGCGGTCGTACATGTTCACAAACAGCACATTCTCATAACTATAGCCCGGATTGTCGTTCATCATTTTCTGGTATTGCGATGCGATAATCGTCAGCATCGAGACGATAAAAACGTTGATAAACACCTGAACGCCAAGCAGTCCGATTTTCCAGCGGCGCGAGTTTCCGATATAATTGCGGAAAGCCACCGAAACGGGTATGCGCACGAAGAGTTGTGCCGGCACGAAGACCGAAACTATCAACACAAAGACCAGCACGAGGCTAATGACAAGAACGCTTTGAGGAACGAGCAACGTCTCAAACGGCACGCCCAACAGGTTCTGTATCACGCCTTTCATGGCAAAAATGATGGCCGCCGACAAAGCCAATGCCAACAACAGATGGACGGAAGCCTCGCCCGCCAACAAGGTATGGATGTTGAAAGCACTGGCTCCATAGCACTTGCGCACCGCGATTTCCTTGGCGCGGCGCACCATCGCCGAAATGACGACGAGAACATAGTTAAGCAAACTGACGAGAATCACCAACGCGGCCACGACGGAAAGCAGAATCACCATCGAGCGAACCGATGACTCCTTGATGTGGTCCTTGCCAAAAGGCGTGAGATAATACCACAGTTTCGTCCCGTTCTGTTCCAGTTCCTCCAAAGGCTGATGCGTCTCCTGCATCTTGCGTATAGCATCACCAAGCGACTGTGGGTCAACGCCCTGCTGCAATTTCACGAAGCCACGGTAGCGGTCGTTGCCCACCCAGTTTTCTATGCTACTTTTGGAATAACTCACCATCGAAAGCAGCAGGTCTGAATCCATCGAGCCGTTTTTCGGGAAGTCCTTGAACACGCCTTCAATGGTCATTTTCAGGTCGGGCACATCTTCATTGACGATAATCCTGCCGATGCACTCGTCCACGCCGCCGAGCTTTTCGGCAAACGATTCCGAGACCATCAAGCAGAGCGGCTTTGACAAAACCTGCGCCGGGTTGCCTGCCAGAACCGGGCGGTCGAACACCTTGAAGAAGCAGGAATCGGCGAGAAAGAAACTGCCTGTAATGACTTGGCCTTCCTCGTCCAAGAAACGATCATTGTTGAAATAGGAGGTGATTCTCGTGGCCTCCTCCACGCCTGGCACCTCGGCCTTAAAGCCAGGAGCCACCGCCCCACTAATTTGACCATAGTCATGGTTTTCGCCTTGTTGGACGTACATCGTCTTGATTCTGTAAATTCGGTCCACATCCTTATAGAAACTATCATACGACAATTCGAAACACACCTTGGCAATCAGCACGATGCCAATGGCGAGACCTATTCCTAACGATAGGATTTTGATTAGGTTGTCGGTTAATCTGTTCATATTGTTGAAATGTTGATTGTTTAACTGTTGAATTGTTTGGTCACAAAACCTGCAAAACCCACAAAACCTTTTTTCTTGGTTGGGGAAAGCGGCCAACTGGCCCGCTTTCCGGCGGCAACCCAGTTGGGTGCCGCCGCACGCTTTTCTTTGGACTTATTCATTGTTTTGCTAGTTTTGTCGGTTTTGTGATTAAAATACCAGCACCTCCGATTCTCCGAAGTTATCGTAAGAAGAAGTAATCACCCTCTCCCCTGCTTCAAGGCCTTCGACGACCTCGTAATACTGCGGGTTCTGTCGCCCAATCTTGATGTCGCGGCGCGTGGCCTTGCTGCCGTCGGAAGAGAGCACATAGATCCACTTGCCGCCCGTCTTTTGGTAGAAGGCACCACGCGGGATGAGCACCGCCTCCACGGGCTGGCCGAGTTGCAGGTTGAGGTAATATGTCTGGCCGCTGCGGATGTTCTCGGGCTGCTGCTCCATAAACTTGAAGTCGGCCTTGAACTTGCCGTCGCGCACTTCGGGATAGACCTTGCGGATTTGCGCTGCGTAACGCTCGCTCTGTCGCTCGAAGGTGGCCTCCAAGCCCGGCGTGATGCGGTCAATGTAATGCTCATCGATTTGAGCCTCAATCTTGTAGCTGTCGAGATTGTTGATTTGCCCAATCTTGGAGCCTGCGCCCACCGACTGACCGAGGACGACATCGAGCAAGCCCAACTCGCCCTCAATGGGTGCCTTGATGGTTAGGTTTTCCTTGCGCTTGCGAATCATCATCATATTGATGCGCATATTTTCGAGACTCTCGCGCATACGGTCGATTTCCACCGTGCGGTGGAGGCTGTCCTGCTTGGCGCGGTTCTCCACCAACTTCAGGCGGCTGCTCGAAAGCGTGAAGTCCTCCTCGGCCTTCAGGTAGTCCTCGCGGGCGATGAGGCCGTCGTTGTAGAGCGACTTTTGCGCTTCGTAGGTGCGGCGGTTGCGCTGCACTTCCATTTGCAGTTGCAGTTTCTCCTGCTCCACGCTCAGTTTTTGTTGTTCCATCTGAATCATGGTGTTGCGCAGGATGTTCTCCTTCTCGGCAAGGTCGGCCTCGGAGGTGAGGATTTGCATGTCGAGGTTCTCGTTGCTCAAAATAAGGATGACATCGCCGGCCTTGACGCGGCTGCCTTCCTCGGTGACAATCTGCTGCACCACACCGCCTTCCAAGGGGCTGATTTGGATGGTCGTCGCTGATGCGGATGTAGTCGTTGAACTCGCCCGAGGTGACGGTGCTCACGGTGATGTTGTCCGCGTCGATGCGGAGTTTCTTCGAGTCGTCCCTGAAGACGAGCCAAAGGATGAAGACGAGGAGCAACGCCCCGCCCCAAAACGGCAACGCCTTTTTCGTGAATGCGCGGCGAATGCCTTTTTTCTGTTCGATTTTTCTGTCCATTGAGTGTTCCATATTCGGTTGATTTAAAATTTAATATTCAAGATTTAAGACTTCAAAATTTGCCTGCCGGGGTTTTCGGAATCCCCCGCCCTTCGGGCACCCCCTTTTGAAAGGGGGAAGCCTACCGGACGCATATTCTGGACCCAAGTTCTGTGTCGCTTTGCGCGTCCCCCTTTGCAAAGGGGGCAGGGGGATTCAACACATCCTCACTCCTTCTTCAAAGCCATCACCGGATTCACCCGAGCCACGGAAACAATCTGCCACAACACCGATCCGATGGCTATGACAAACGACAGTGCCACCGTGACCACGAAAATCCACGGGTGCAGGTCGATGCGATAGGCGAAATCTTCCAAATAACGTTTGCACAGCCACACCGCTACGGGAATGGCAATTGCGTTGGCAATCAGTATCATAACAACGTATTCCTTCAGGTTGCGGCGGATTTCGCTCTCCATCGTTCCGCCAAACACCTTGCGGATAGCTATGGTCTTTTCGCGCTCCGAGGCGAAATGCGTGCTCATGGCCACGAGGCCGAGCAATGACAGCAACACGGCAATGCCCATGATAATTTCAATGAGGCGCATCTGGTGGCGCGTCTTGGCGTATTTCGAGGCTATGACATCTTTCACAAAACCGAAATGATCCGGCTCAACGTAGGAGCCAAACATCTCCTCGGAATGTTTCTTATAAACTGCATCGATGGCGCGTTTGGCTTCGTTGTGGTCGCCCACGATTTCCAACAGCAGATGACCAAGTTGCGAATACAAACCGCCGTTTCCAAAGACTATAGTATAATCCTCGTCGGTGGCATGAAGCGCGTCCAACATATTGAAATCCTTGATGATACCACAAACGCCACTACCCATGCCCGTCTCTTTCCAAGACATAATCGTGTCGTAGTTGTAATCGCCGTAAGGCAGACCTGTCAATCCCGCAACGGCAGATTGCGTCATCCAATAACTTCCCTCGCCCGGCTCACTAAACTTCTCCAGCACCTCAAAGCCTAACAATCGGAACGCCGTCGTGTCACATTCAAATATGATGACACTTGTATTGGGTTGCGTCTCGCCCATTTTCGGCAATCTTAAAGTCGTTGCTGTCACTCCAGGTACGTTGTTACTCAAAGCCAGTTCATTCACGCAAGGCAGGGCGCGAAGTTCCTCCCTGAAGCCCTCCGATTTGGTAGTGAAATTCAACTTGGAACTGATGAAAAACAGGTTGTCGGTCTGCAATCCCATCGGTCGCTCCACCATGTGGCGCATCTCCAACTCCATCGTTATCGTCAAGGCAATCAGCACAATGGAGATGGCGTTTTGGAACACGATGAAAAACCGCATCAATCCCTTGCGGCTGCGGAAACGGAACGTCCCCTTCACCACATCGATAGGGCGGGCTTGCGAAATGATGGCAGCGGGCAAGATGCCAGCCAAGAAAGCCACCAATACAACCATTAGCAAATAACCGACAAGATAAAGCGCCGTGAACGGAATCCGCACCGCCACATCAGCCTCCATCAGTTGGTTGAGGTAAGGCACCAAGGCGTAGGCCAACAGCAAGCCCACCGCAAAGCAACACAAAGTGAAAAACAGCGACTCGCCGAGGAACTTCCAAACGATGTCGGACTTCTGCGCTCCGAGAAGCCTTCGCGAAGCCATCTCCTTGGCGCGTTTTCCCGTGAGAGCCACGTTCAGGTTGATGTAGTTGATGAGCGCCGAAACGAGCAGCAACAGGCCCACAATAATCATCGTGCGCATCATGGAGCGGTCGCCTTTTTTGAGATGTGTCTTCACTTCGCTAAAGAAAATCTTGTCCATCCGAAGCATGGAAACCTTTCCTTCTTCGCCGTAGAAAGTCTGGAACTTGTCGCCGTATTGCTCTTGGCAAATCGTGGTCAGTTTTTCCTGCAACTCGGCAGGGTTGGTATGGGGCCACACCTTCACGAAAGTATGGATATGAGTCCCCCAAAGTATGGGGTTTTTCCTGTACATCTCCACAAAGCGGCTGGTTTCAATGTTGCCGATGACATCCGCCTCAAGGAGCAGGGAACTGCCCAAGTCGGAGAACACACCCACCACATTCAGTGTATCTTTTCCAGCAACCAATTGACGGCCAATGATTTCGCCATCCATCTTGGCCGCTAGTTTCTCTGAAACGAAAGCCACATGGGCTTTGGTCAGGTTGTCGGCATTGCCTTCCTTGAATTGGACAGGGAAGAAGTCGAAGAACTCGCGGTCGCAGTCGAGCACGGTGCCGAAATACTTTTCGTCGTCCGACTTTATCAGTTTGTTTTTGCTGTAAAAGAAATGGGTCACGGCCTCCACCTCAGGCACTTTGCCGTCGATGAATTCCTTCACGCCGTAGGCGTTGGTCATCTGCTCTGACCCGATGGCATAAATCCGCTCGCGGTCGGGGTTCTCGCGGGTGACGGCGTATTGCTGCACCACGTAGCAGAAACTGATGATGACAAAGGCGAGCGCAACGCTCAAGCCCACAAACTCAATGGCGGTGTAGAGTTTGTTTCTGGATAGGAATTTCAGGTAGGTTTTCATATTATTGAATGTTTAATTGTTTGTATTCAGTTGTTTAACTACAGATTTCGCGGATTTTACAGATATTGTTTTCCGAAAATTTTGAGGACGCAAGCGTCCGATGGGTACAGATTGGCCACCGCCGAGAGGAATCCGTAACAATTTGGGCACTTGTGCCTTCTAATTTTATCATTGAAAATCCGTGCAATCCGTGCAATCCGTAGTTTCTGATTATTATTTGGGCACTTGTGCCTGCCAAATTCCTCGTCGGCCATCCGTTTAATCCGTGCAATCCGTAGTTTCTGATTATTCATTGTTTTGCAAGTTTTGATTGTTTTGTGATAAACGCTATTCCTTCTTCAACACCGTAGCTGGATTAGCCCGTGCCGTCTTGATGCTTTGCCAAATGACTGACAGGAAGGCCATCAGCACGACGGCAAGCACGGCCAAAGCGAAAATCCACCACGAGAGGCTGATGCGGTGCGTGTATTCCTCAAGCCAACGGTGCATAATGAACCAGGCCACGGGAATGCCAATCAGTGCAGCCACAGCCACCATCTTCATGAAGTTCAGCACCAACTCGCGCAACACGCCGCCATAGTCGGCGCCAAAAACTTTCTTCACCGCCACAGCGCGACGCTCCTGCTGCATGTAGTAGGAACTCATTGCGAACAAGCCCAACGCAGAAACGAGCATCGAAAGCAAGGTGAAAATCAGGACGATGCG
>ONKQ01000073.1 GCA_900318465.1 uncultured Bacteroidales bacterium | reverse complement strand
TTTCCCCAAGGATGTGGACATCACCCTGCTTACCACGGCATTGGAAACCCTCGTCAAGGCGCATCCTCAAATGCGGGCGCATTTTGGAAGTTCGGGTTCCGATATCATTCAAATCATTGATTTCGACCAACCTATCGAGGTTCTGCACAGCCAGCATAACGAGGCGGAGATGGACCAATACAAACGGGAATTCGTCAAGCCGTTCAATTTGAGGCAAGGCCCGCTCTACCGCATGGAGATTGTCACCACCGAGCAATGGGTTTATCTTATGCTCGATTTCCATCACCTCGTCATGGACGGCGGCTCCTTCGACCTGTTCTTGACCCAACTCTTTGAATTGCTCAACGGTCGTGAGATTGAACCTGAATCATTCACCTACGCTGATTTCGTGGCAGCGGAGAAAGCCGCCGAAAGCAGTGAGGAATACGCGGCTGCCAAAGACTTCTTCCAAGAGCGTTTGGGCAAGGTGGAGGGCGTGACCGAGGTGCCGTCAGACCTGACCAACCCCAAAGAGCAAGGCGTCATAGAGACCTTGTCGAGCCAGTTGGACTTCGAAGCCATTGAGAGCTTCTGCCGTCAGCATAACATCACTCCGGCGCATCTCACCCTTGCCGCGACCTTCTACGCACTTTCGCGTTTCACCAACAACGAGCAACTCTGCATCACCACCATCAGCAACGGACGTTCCGACCTGCGCATCAGCAATACTACCGGTATGTTTGTCAACACGCTGGCATTGAGTTCCACTATCGGCGAACAGACTGTGCTTGAGTTCCTTAACGAGACCAGCAAGCAGTTCGATGAGACGTTGCGGCATGAGAAATATCCTTTCGCACAAATCGCTGCCGACTACGACCTTTCCGCCGAAATCATGTTTGCCTACCAGATGGGCGTTATCGACGAGCACAAGTTCAAAGGCCAGACGCTTGCCATTGACAATTTAGAGTCAGACACGCCGAAGTTCCGCATCGCTTTCTATATCATGAACGACAAGGCGGGCAAACAGAGCGTGTGTGTTGAATACGACAATGGCCGTTACAGCCATGACCTGATGCAAAGTCTGGCCCAGTCGATTTGCAACGCTGCGAAGGCATTCATCCGGCAGCCGGAGATGAAGTTACAGCAAGTGTCGCTGTTGGATGCCGAACAGGTCGATATCCTCGACAGCTTCAACCAAACAGATGTGCCTTACGACGACACCCAGACCATCATCTCGCTGTTCCGCCGTCAGGTGGAGCAAACGCCCAACAATATGGCGGTTGTTTACCATGACAAGCATTATACTTACAAAGAAGTGGATGCCATTTCGGAGCGTATCGCCAGTTACCTTGTGAAGCAAGGCCTTGGCAACGAGGATGTGGTCTCGGTACTCATTCCGCGCAGCGAGTGGATGGCCATTGCCTCTTTGGGCGTGCTGAAGGCCGGTTGCGCTTATCAGCCTCTCGACCCGAGTTATCCTGCCGAGCGCTTGAACTTCATGATGAAGGATGCCAACGCCAAGTTGCTCATCGCCGATGAAGAATTGCGTCCCATCGTTGATGAATACCAAGGTGAAGTGCTGTTGACGAAAGACATCGACAAGTTGCCTACGGCTGATACTGTAAAGGTCGACATCACGCCTTCGAGCCTATTTATCATGCTTTACACTTCGGGTTCGACGGGCACGCCCAAGGGCTGCCAACTCGAACATGGCAACCTTGTGGCTTTCTGCCATTGGTACCAGAGTCATTATGGCCTGACTGCCAACGACAAGGTGGCCGCCTACGCCAGTTACGGCTTCGATGCTTGTATGATGGATATGTATCCAGCACTGACATGCGGTGCTTGTGTCTATATCATCGGCGAGGACATCCGTCTGAATCTGCCCGACCTGAACGATTACTTCAATTCAAATGGCATAACCCATTCATTTATAACGACACAAGTCGGATACCAGTTCGCGACCAATGTCGAGAACCATTCGTTGCGTTGCTTCGCTGTGGGTGGCGAGAAACTTTCGGCACTCAACCCGCCAACGAACTACAAGATGTACAACGGCTACGGCCCGACGGAATGTACCATTTTCACCACAAATTACTGGGTGAAGGATTACGAGTTGGACATCCCTATCGGCAAGCCGTTGGATAATTTGAGACTCTATATCGTTGACAAGCAATTCAATAGACTGCCCATCGGAGCCACGGGCGAGTTGTGGGTCACTGGACCGCAAGTGAGCCGTGGCTACCTGAACCGTCCCGAAAAGACTGCCGAGACCTACATAAAGAACCCATTCAGCGACGACCCGAAGCATAGCCGTGTGTATCGCACCGGCGACATCGTGCGTTACCTCCCCGATGGCAACATCCAGTTTGTGGGTCGTAAAGACGGTCAGGTTAAGATTCGTGGTTTCCGCATCGAATTAAAGGAGGTCGAGGCTGTGATTCGCCAGTTCCAGGGCATTAAGGATGCTACCGTGCAAGCCTTTGATTACGAGAATGGTGGCAAGTTCATCGCCGCCTACATCGTCAGCGACCAGAAGGTGGACATCAAGGAACTGAACGCCTTCATCGGACAGCAGAAGCCGCCTTATATGATTCCTGCGGCCACGATGCAAATCGACGCCATTCCGCTGAACCAGAACCAGAAGGTGAACCGTAAGGCATTGCCCGCTCCCGTCATTCAGGCTGCCGACCACGAATTTGTGGAGCCGACCAACGATGTCGAGAAACTCTTCTGCAAGATTTACAGCGACATTCTGTCCATGGACAAGATTGGTGCGACTGACAACTTCTTTGAGTTGGGTGGCACCTCGCTCATGGTGACCCGCGTCATCATCGAGGCCGACAAGGCCGGTCATCATATCGCCTACGGCGACGTGTTCGCCAACCCGACACCGCGAATGTTGGCCAACTTCCTCACGGGCGGCACCGTCGACGAGGACGAAGAAGCCCGCAACTACAACTATGGCCCCATCAACCATATCCTTGAAGGCAACACCCTCGATGCTTTCCGTAATGGAGAGCGTCAAACTATTGGGAATGTGCTGCTTACGGGAGCAACGGGGTTCTTGGGCATCCATGTCCTCAAGGAACTCATCGACCGGGAGGATGTGCCTGTCATTTGGTGTATGGTGAGGGCCGAGAACGAGGAAAAGGCGGAACGTCGACTGAAAGGGATGCTGTATTATTACTTCAGCAACAACTATAACGAGTTGTTTGGTAGCCGTTTGCGTGTCATCAACGGCGATGTGACCCAAGAAATCAAGGTGGATGGCAAAGTCGATACCGTGTTCAACTGCGCTGCCGTGGTGAAGCACTTCTCCAAAGGCACCGAGATTGAGGATGTCAACGTGGGCGGCGCGGCGCATTGCGTCAAGTTCTGCCTGCTGAACAACGCCCGACTGATTCATGTTTCCACCTACAGCACCGCCGGTATGTCCATCAATGGAATGCCGCCGGAGGATACGGTTTACACCGAGCAAAAACTCTATTTTGGCCAGAACCTTGACAACCAATACGTACATTCGAAGTTCCTCTCCGAGCGTATCGTGCTTGATGCCGTGGCTTTGCATAAGTTGAACGCCAAAGTGATGCGTGTGGGCAACCTTGCTCCGCGTTCCACCGATGGTGAGTTCCAAATCAATTTCCAGACCAACAGCGCGATGGGCCGTATTCGTGTCTATCAAATGTTGGGCTGCTACCCATACGATTTGACTGACGCGCCGATGGAGTTCTCCCCCATCAACGAGGTCGCGAAGGCCATCGTGACGCTTTCGGAAACGCCGCAATCGTGCTGCCTGTTCCATCCATACAACAACCACTATGTCCACTTCGGTGACGTATTGGAGGAACTTTCGAAGGTCACGAAGGGTCCGCGTCAGGTGGAGGCCGAGGCCTTCAACAAGGCTTTGGAAACCGCCAAGCAAGACCCCGAAAAGGCCAAACGTCTCTCCAGTCTGCTGGCCTACCAAGACATGGCACACGGACAAAAGGCTATGATGATTCCCGCTGAAAACCAATACACTACCCAGGTGCTGTACCGCCTCGGCTTCCGCTGGTCGAGCACCTCGTGGGACTATGTGGACCAGATGCTGAAGGCCATCAGCGGGTTTGGCTATTTCGAATAGCTGTTTAAATGCTTAAGCAAAAAGGCCTGGATTTCGGTTCAGGCCTTTTTTTCATTCTGATTCTTCCACCACCCGATTCGCTTCACGGGCCTTGTTGAACAAATCCGTCATGGTGGGATTGCCTCGCGTCAGCTTTTGGATGGTCAAGGCTTCGGCTTTGTCGTTGGCCAACTGGAGATTGCGTTCGCTTCCCGTAAGCGCTTCCTTGATTTTTTGCAGATGTTGTATCGACTTGTCGATTTCTTCAATGGCCGTTTTGAATTTCTCGCTGGCCAAACGGTAATTGCGGCCAAACTTATCACGGAAATCCAGCAGTTGGTTCTCAAAATTGGTCACATCAATGGACTGGTTTCTTGCAATGGCCAACTGTCGCTTGTATTCGAGGCTCTTTTTTGAGGTTTGCACCAGCAAAGAAATGATGGGCAAAAAGAACTGCGGACGTATGACATACATCTTTTCGTAGCGGTACGACACATCCACAATGCCGCCGTTATATAGCTCACTGTCAGGTTCCAAGAGCGAAACCAACACGGCGAACTCACACTTTTTGGCCTTGCGGTCGGCATCGAGTTTCTTGAAGAAGTCCTCGTTTTTGTGCTTGGTGGCGGTTTCATCGGCTTCGTTTTTCATCTCGAACATGATGGAGACGTATTCCGTGCCGTCGGGGGCAAAGTCGCGGAAGATGAAGTCGCCCTTCGAGCCGCCTGAAACGTCGTTGTCCTTCTCGAAATAGGCGTGGGGAAGCAGCGGACGCATCATTTGGTTGTATTGCGTAGCGCAATGAATTTCGAGGGTCTCCCCTATCATCTTGGTTGACATCTTGGTTTTCAGGTCTTTATAGTAGTCGACCTGCTCTTGGGTCATCTTCAGTTTGGCCTCATACTGCTCCTTGAGCGAATTGACATAGTTGACCGCTTTTTGCCTCGAAATCTCCGCCGATGCCTTTAGCTCGGCGATTTCCCTGTCCTTGTTTTGGAGCTCGTCGGAGGCCTTGCGTTGTTCTTCCATCACCGCGATTTTCAGCCTGCTTTCGTTCTCGTGAAGGCTCGATTTCAGGCTTCCGATTTCCTTGTCTTTCTCGGCTATGGCAAGCGAAATCTCGTTTTTCTTGGCTTGTTCGGCCTCGTTGAGCTTTGCGTTAAGTTGTTGGATTTGTGCTGCTTTCTCGTTGATGGCAATCTCTTTTTTGCTCAAAGCCTCTTGGTAGTTTTTCTCAACTTTAGCGATGGCCAATTGTTCCTCGGTCTTATGCCGGTCGTGAAGCTCTTGAAGTCGGCGGTTCACTTCCGCGTCAAACTCAGCGTTTTTCACTTGACTGACGATGGAAGCGTAATCCGCCTCATCCACAGTGAACACACTCCCGCATTTCGGACATTTCAGTTCTTTCATGGTTCAATAAATGATGCTGAATATTAGTTAGGTATATCTTGAAAGCAAATAAATCACCAGCATGTGAAGCGGATAAAAGGCATAGAAGAAGTATTTCCAGAAAGGTGCTTTGAGGAATCCTCTCTTTCCGTTATAAAACACCGTCAACACCAACGACAGAAACACCATTAATTTCATGGGGAGTAATACTGGTGAGACAATACATTGTAGGATTTTTTCTTTTCTAAGGCCGTAGATGAGCAAGATGTATAGGAATCCCGCAGTCCGATAGTCAGCATTCATGTATCGTGATGCCATGAACAACGCAAGCACAACAAGAAAACTGATGATACGGTTGTGCTTGAAATACTCCAAGCTGCACAGTGCCAAGAAACCCATAAACAGCGTGATTATCACATTATTGTGTTGCGGGTCAAACAATGTCCAGTGAGTCATCAAATCGAAAGGAATTTCTGAAATCAGGGCCAAGATGAACAAGCGAATTCCATACTTTTTCCTATCATGTGTTTTTTCGAAGCCCACAATGAGCTGGTAAGCAAAAAGAGGAAACGCAAACTTGCCAAACATCAGCAGTAACTGATGAAACGAGATAGCTCTGCCTGCAATGGTGAACAAAGTTGCAGTTGGCCAAGTGGCCGTGATTCGAGTGAAATGGAAAAAATAGAATTTCGTGATATGCCCCGACAGCATAGCAGCAATAGCTATCAATTTCAGCATACTGCTGTTCAAGAACTTAAAACGATCAAGGTTTATTGCTTTCATTTTTGAGTTGATTTATTGTACTAACGCTTGTCCACAATATTTGCTTTAGTCAATTTGAATTGCAAAAATAATGTCTTTTTTGCTTATGTGCTCCTATTTCTTCTTTTTCATCCACTTCCCAATCCTTCCCTTTCCGTTGAGTTCCATCACTGCAAGGATGCCGAAAGCAATGGCGACGGTGGCCTTCAGTGCTCCGAAACCTGTTTGCAATGCCTCTTGAAGTTGGTTGGAAACGATGTTGTAACTCGTCCAGAAGATGCCCGCGCCCGGCACCAAGGGGAAAATGCCACAAATGAGAAACACGGTGATAGGGCACTTCCGCCCCGACGATTGCAGCAAGGCGGTCAAAGTCACTAATGCGGTGGCGCAAAAGACCACTTCTGCGGGCGACATGGCCGTATAGCGACTAAAAACAAGATAAAACAGCCAGCCAATCGTGCCACAAATTCCCGCATCGAGATAATACTTGCGAGGCACGCCAAAGAGTGCGGCAAACGACACCGTACCCAAGAAGGCAGCAATGAGTTGCACAACAAATCCCGAAGTCTGTATATCGGCAGTAAGTCCCTCTAAAACAAGCATTTCTCCAAACACATTCTCGTCGAACATGAAGGCCAAAGCCACGCCCAAGGCTATGCAGAAAAAAGTCAGCATGGCATCTAAAAGGCGCGTGGTGCCAGCAATGTAGTCCTCGTTGGCCATGTCGCGGATGCCGTTGGTGAACGCCACGCCGGGAATCAGGGGAATAATGGCCCCGATAATCATATTGCTCAAGTAGTTGCCGAGACCGATGCGGTACATCCCGAAACAAAGCAAGGTGGCCAACAGCCCTCCCGAAACCGTGCTCACAATACGCGATAGCTGCTTAGTTGCCACGAAAAGCATAAAGACCCAAAGCACCATGCCAGCGATGAATGATGCGATGCAATCCATAAAGCTGCCGCCAAAGATGATGCAAAAGGCTGCGCTGCCAACGGCAGAAGCCAAAATCTGCTCCCAAGCTGGCTTGGCTTTCATGGCGCGTATGCCTTTGAGCCTATGCTCCAACTGCTCCAAAGTGTATCTCCCCTGCTCCACCTCTCGTGATAATTGGTTGACGGCTACAACTTTATCAAGGCTTGCCCCCTTGATTGGGATGAACTGTGAGCGGGCGTAATTCTTGCCCGTGGCCATAATGCCATTGCTGAGCACGAAGAAGCTCTCGTCCTCCACGCCATAATGGGAAGCGATTCGCCGCATGGTCTCCTCCACGCGCGAAATCTCCGCGCCGTTTTCCAAGAGGATGGCACCGGCTTCGTAGGCGAGGTCAAGGGGTTTGGTGGGGTCGTTCATTGTTTTGGTAGTTGTTTTATTGCACGGTCGAAGTTACTTTGTGAACTTATAAGGTTTATTTATACGTTCCTTTTCTCATTTTGAACCTACAATAATTGTTTGTGAGTTGAATTGTAAAGAGATTCTTTACAGTTGTATTAGCCTTTTCGTCATCAAAGCGGACATTGACGTTCACTTTGCCTTCGGTGTCGGTGTAGTTGCAGATGATGATATTGTCTTATTTATTGGACAAATGTTTATTCCATGAATATAGGATTGATTAAGTTGGTTATGACATTATTCGGCCTAAAAACGTATCAGTATATGTCTGGATAAAATCCAAATGAATCATTTTATACTTTGGAAGGCTTTCCAAATACTCCAAATCAAACACCAACCTCGGCTCTTCGTCGTTTGATTCAGGATGGATTTCGGCTTTGTTCCCGATTCTTGCAATACGAATCAGATAAAGGTCTTTTACCCCTTTGCCTTTGATGTATGGCATAAAATAATAAAGCTTATTCAGTGCAATCGTTGAAGGGAAGGTTCGTGTTTTGCCTGTGTAATAGATTTTAGTTGGTTCAGTATCAATGAAATACTTTTGATTGTCGGGTTTCACCAAACCGATGAGCAAATGTTTCGTTTTATCGAGTGAGTATTGCTTTTTTACTCGATTGATTAGAATGTTTTTTTCATCAATACTGAACAAGTTTAAGTCCAGCATTGGCTTTGCATCGCGCTGCCAATGAATGGGATGAGTTGAAACAGGTTCTTTATCGAAAATAAACCGATAGAGGCTTTTCCCAATCTGCTCGATAATACCGCACACTAACGCATTGCCCATTAAAAATGCCCTTCGACCATCCGAAACTTCAGGATGAAGCGTGTGGTTGTCAGGGAACATGTTCAAGCGTTCAAGTTCCAATGGAATTAGTCGGCGATAGCGGCCCGAAGGTGTTTGAACAACATGCTTGAAGCGCGAAGGTGCTGTTCCTCCTTCGCCTGTAATCATTGTTCTCGAAGGTCTATCCAAGTAGTCAGGGAAAGCCATTCCACCTTCAGAAAAAACATATTCGTATCCTTCCTTGGAAACGCGGTTGATTTTTTTTGCCCCTTTTTCGTATTGCCATTTCGGTAATTCTTCTTTGGAAATAAAGAACTCTTCAGGGACAAAATCCTCATCCACAAGATTGCCTCCCAAAGTTTGCCGTGTTCCTTCATATAATGGTATGGCATCCACGGAATAAACATGACGATTCATCATCAGGCCAGCACTCCCGAAAGGGCTGTCTTTTTTGCTTTTATTGAAGTTGGCCGAAACTTCTTGGATTTCGCTCTCAATGTCAAATTCCGACAATGTCCCTTCTTTTTGTTCAAAAGGAAAAGCCTTGGCCAAAACGCCGTCAAATAGCGTCCAGTCACTCATTTCCTTGACTTTTCCTGCAATGACGGAGTCGTTCAAATAACCAACAAAATATGTTCTTCTCCTACGTTGTGGCATACCATAGTCGGCGGCATTGATGACGCGCCATTCAACGATATAACCAAGGTCGGCCAACGAAGCAAGGATGATGGCAAAGTCGCGCCCTCGCTGCGAGGCTGGAGAGTTGATTAAGCGGTCAACATTCTCAAAGAAAACATATTTTGGGCGTTTGTCGCCTTTTTCCGATAAAATACGGTAAATTTGCCACCAAAGCACACCTTTCTTGCCTTCGATGCCACCCGACTTGCTCAAAGTGGCAGCCACGGAATAGTCTTGACAAGGAAAACCGCCCACCAATAAATCGTGGTCGGGAATGTCGGACGTTGGCACGAGGTTAATATCCTTGTTTGAATGGCCTTTTGCACCGAAACGAGCAGTGTAAACCAAAGAAGCGTCCTGATGCTGCGTTGAAGGCTCCCATTGATTGTTCCAAATGGTTTGGTAGGCATCTGAAGCCCCTTCAAGGCCGATGCGGAAACCGCCCACGCCGGCAAAGAGTTCGACAACCTTAATTATATTCTCTTTCTTTTTGGGCATCTCAATTCTCTCTTACGATTTTGGAAATGTAGTCGTTGTTGAACCAATAGCAATACTTCTTGCACTTTCCTCCGTTTGGATTGTCGGCCAAATCATCGCTATTTCTTCCTTTCGGGCGAACATGGAAATTTTGGTGCAGTTTTGCGCTCCAAAAATTCACGGGTTCAATGGCATTATTCAACACATTTGTTCGGATATTGCTCCAATAAAACTCGGCAAAGCGCAAATCATCAGGTGGCATAGTCCAAAAGAAAACTTTATCCAATATATAATCACCTGCGTTTTTTGTTTGCTCCTTGAAAGTAACGAACAGAAAACGGCTTGTGAAGATTTCGTACAAGCGGCTTTCATACCAAACATCATTGTCGTAAATTTCCTGATAATTGATGTTTTCAAACGACATTGCCTCTTTGATTCTTCCATTTGCTTGAACGCGAATTGTTTTCATCATCATGCCAGCCTTTCGGAATTCTTCCGAAAGATTGATGTTGCTGCATTTCCCTTCACTTGCAATCGCATTGGCTATTTGGAAAAATTTGCTTTTGCTTCCATTCGATAAGTCAAGTTTGAGTTCCTCTGACAATTGCTTTTCGTTTTTCCCGATGAATGGACGGAAACGGTTGAGAATGATTTTGTCAAAAGTGTTTTGCTTTAGTTCGTTAATTGATACTGTTTCTTGTTCCTTAGGAAGGTCAAAGTTGCTTATTGCGTTTTTCCCACTTTTTTGCACATATTCCAAAATAGTACGCATGTATGCCATTTTCAATGAAAAAGCGCGTGTAGGAGCTGGTATGTCGCTATTATATTGTTTGGTTACATCGCTTCCTTTTGAACCTTTTCGGCAAGCACCAAGATACATGGTATCGCCTTCAGAAAGTGTGTGGGCAAGTCCTTGGACTATTTTGTTGTGAATGATTTCATAATCGTTTCTGATAATGAGTAGGTCTTTTTCAGGGAGTTTCCACAGCACCGAGAAGATAAACTCCAAATCCAGTTGGTTGGCTTGTGCAATATGCAGATAGAAAAGCAAAAGCATCAAGCGACACTTTTCATAGAAATGGCTGTGTTCAAAGTCTTTGCCTGCTTCTTCGATATAGTCAATCATTCCGCATACCAACCGCTCTTTTATCAACAATTCTTCTTTCTTGCTTTTTTTTAGCGGAGTACATTTCAATTCAACGCCTGCAATGGAAAAATCCGCATCGGGATTGCTGTTTTTGTCGTACCCGAAATAGATTTCCTCAACCATTTCACCCAAACCGCCTTTGCCTTTTCTCGCTTCAAAATCTGAAGAGGCAAAATCACGAAGAGTGTGCCCAAGCAAGCCTTTGCTATACTCAAAAATCGAGGCGATGTCTGCTGGATTATAGTTTTTTGTCATTGTCATTGTTTCAAAAATCAATAAAACTCGGTACACTCCTCGGTTTCAGAGCATTTACGCTTGCACTTTATTGTTGGTTCACCAATAAAATCATTATCATTTAATACGATTTTGCAATCATAGTATAACCCTTCCACAATACTTTCGGCATCATTTTCATCCTCTGCCTCAACAATTACATCACGGGTTAGTATTTCTTCAATATTTACCAAAAACTTCATTTCCTTATATGTTAATCGTATTCGTTGCTTCCAGTCATTCAAGAAGTTGGACTTTACCATCAACCCATTTGACGAATGGTTTCGCTTTTATATATTGACTATTAATATGCAAATATACAAACAATTGCACATTTACAACCAATTATTTGTTTAAACCTGTCAAATAGGGTTTTAATTAACCTGGGGTTATTCAAAATCGCCGTCCCCGTAGAGGCGCGCTAGGATGCGCCTCTACAAAGAACGGCAATTCATTTCGGAGAATTACTTCTCCATTTCCTTCTTCAACCTCTCCGTCAGCATGGGGACAATCTTGTGCAGATCTCCAACGATGCCGAGGTCGGCGACGCTGAAGATGGGCGCGAACTTGTCCTTGTTGATGGCGATGATGAAGTCGGACTCTTCCATACCGGCCAAGTGCTGGATGGCGCCGCTGATACCACAAGCCATGTAGAGGTTCGGGCGGACGGTCTTACCCGTCTGACCGACCTGACGCTCGTGAGGCATCACGCCGTTGTCGACCATGGCA
>ONKQ01000072.1 GCA_900318465.1 uncultured Bacteroidales bacterium | reverse complement strand
TGCGCATCAAGTCGGGGTTGAACTCCACATCGTCCTTGAACTTGTTGTAGAACTGTTCAAACTCACTTTCATCCTCAGAAAGAAATTGAATGGTGTAAAGAGTGCAATTCTTTGCTTCATTAACCAGTATTAATTCTGCTTCACTCATAGTTAATATTATTGTTTTGCTTGCAAAAATACGATAAATATTTCACTTATGAGTAAAATGGACAAAAATTATTTCTATAACCTATTCTTCTCCGCATTTCCCGCACCTGTGCCTTTGTACTTGCTGCGCGTGGTGTTGAACTTGTAGCGAACGGTGAGGCCAAACTCGCTTAAACTAATTCTCAATCCACAAATTGCTAAGTTGCTCAAACAGATATGGAATGTGGGCATAAGTATCATCCTTCAGTCCCAGCCTGACCATAATTAGTTTTTTGTATGGATTCACAAAAAGAACCTGCCCCCTGATACCCATTGCATAGTAACCTGGATATTCGGGCTTGTCTGCCCCGACGCTGCTTGTGTTATACCAGCAGAAGTGATAACCTTCATTCTCTTCCGAATAAGCCGTTGATTGCTTAATCCATGATTCACTGACAATTCTTTTGCCGTCCCATACGCCGTTATTCAAGTAGAGCCGACCAATCTTCGCCAAATCCAGCATTGTCAAGGCAAGCCCCCCGAAAGCGTGAGGTGCGTGATGCTTCTTGCTATCGAATGAAAGGAAGGCTGGCGACTCCATTCCGAGAGGCGTCCAAACTTTTTCTTCGAGATAATCGGCATAACTGCGGCCTGTGGCTCTCTCAATGACAATTCCCAGAATCTCGGTGGTCATACTCTCGTAATTATGCTCGGTATCTGGCTCACAGCGAAACTTCAATTTTTTGACTTGGGCCATGATGTTGCGCCCATAGTTCAACTTGGCCATTGCGTTCAGCCTCTTCAAATCCTTCAGCCTCAGCGAATAGGTGTCGTCGAAGTCAAGACCACTTCGCATATCAAGCAGATGCCGGATGGTAAGTTTTTGCCACATTGGATCTGCCTTCAGCAGTTCGGGCAGGTAATCCGTCACCGGATTGTCGATGCTCTTGATGTATCTTTCATCTACAGCAATCCCGCAAAGCAGAGACGTGACGGACTTAGTAACAGAGAACACACCAGCAATCTTATCAACGGACATATCGCCTATGCATTTTTCATAAATAATGCTGTCGTTCTGGATAATCAGCACGCCCTGCGTCTCCGTCTTCGGGCCGATGGCTTCCCACATCGAATTATCCACATAAAACTTGCCCTGGTTGAAGAAATGCAAAGTATCTATCCAGTCGTATTGATTCTCTGCACGACTGAAAGTGAAGACCTCGCCACGATTAGTAATAGTATCCTTTAATTGTTTTTCATAGCTGAAACTTGTCGGCCCATAAGCACCGTCAGATATATAGCCACGCACAATCGAGCAGGACGAGAATATAGTCAACGCAATGTATAGCACGGGGATAAAAAGCAGTCTTTTCATTACGGTTGAAATTTGATGTTGAACACGGGTAATACGGATTTGGCTCGAAAAAGTTACACATTTACAGGCTGCAAAGGAAGCGAATAGTCCAGACCGCATAGTTACCCAAACGGGTAATAATGGTTTGGAGAACGAAGAATTACCCTTTTGGGTTAAGGAATGGCCATTTTTTGTAATTTTGCGAAACGAAAGCAACGATTATGACCCAAATTGAAGATTTTTTCAACGAGAAAAACCGTGTGGAGGGCATCACAGAGGCCGATTACCTGCGAACCAAGCCATATATCGAAACAGCTAAAGCCTTTGCGCAAACGACTTACCAGTCTATTTACATCATCGATTACTTCAAGAAAAGTTTTCTGTATGTATCTGACAATCCGATATTTCTTTGCGGTCATTCCGCTAAAGAGGTGATGGAGATGGGCTATGGATTTTATCTGAATCAGGTGCCAGAAATTGAAATCCCAATGTTGACGGAATTGAATCAGGCAGGTTTTTCGGCCTTCAATGCCACGCCGCGCGAGGAAAGAATGTGTTGCTTGATGTCGTATGATTTCCATATTCTTTCAGGTGGGAAGAAACTGCTTATCAATCATAAAATCACGCCGCTGGTGCTGAATGATTTGGGACAAGTGTGGCTGGCACTTTGCACGGTGTCACTTTCCTCACGCAAGGAGGCCGGGCACATTGAATTCCGCCATTGGGGAACCAACCAATACAGCGTGTATTCCTTGACCGAGCATCAATGGATAGAACAAGAAGAAATCAAATTGAAGCCCGAAGAAAAGGAAGTTTTGGTGCTTTCGGCGCAGGGCTACACGATGAAAGAAATCGCCGAAAAGGTATGCAAATCCATTGACACGGTAAAGTTTTATCGCAAGCAAGTGTTTGAAAAATTGGAAGTTGAGAATATTACTGAGGCATTGTCGTTTGCTATTAATTATGGGTTGCTGTGAAAGGCATTTCTGTAGGGGGACATATTGTCTTTCATTTGGCAAAAGAAGTTTTTGTTTTTTCGGATTGCCGAAAAAGACAAATTCAAACGCTCTTCGTCCGTTCCCAAACTTCGTCTTTCCCGTGACGGACGAAATGGAAATCGCAAAGTTCCCCGCCTTGGCAAAGGGTTTGAGTGCGGATGAAGTCGGTGTGGGGCAGGTTGCCGTAGTTGATGATGTCCGAGTGACAGAACATCGGGCCGAAGCGGTCAATCACCTCGTATTTCGTGAAGATGTGCTTGTAGAGGCACTCGGTACACTCGAAATGGAACTCGTTGGGGCCGTCGGTGTCCTTGTGCCACACGTATCGCCAGCCCTTGCCCGAGCCCATCTTGAACCCCAAGGGCACCACAACCTTCATCAACGGCACGAAGTAACTCTTTTCGGCCAACCTCTGCATCTTTTCAGGCTTCAATGCCGCCCACATATATTTCGAGAGCAATGCCAACGATTCTTCGGGCGATTTGCCAACGGCTTGCAGTGCCTCATCGATGGCCAAAGTCGGGAGGATGTTGCACAAATGGCCGTAGTTGCCACAGTCGTACCATTCGCGGTTTTCGTCAATCAGCCGTGCCATGCGTTTCAGCACATCATCTTGAATTTCAGGGCTTAACTCGGCAAAGCAGACCTTGTAACGACCTGCATTAATCATTCTCAAAGGATGGTCTTTTCTCATTTGAATCGTTTTCGGCCACAAAAATAGAGGTTTCCGTTTGCATGAATCATCCCCATTTTCGGGGATTTTGAAGCACTGATTACTCAATTATGGTGGGTTTTAGGAACTTTTTGTCGTCATTTAACATACATCTCAATAATAAAACGCCCTGATTTGAAGTTGTCTTACAAAATAGACCAAAGATGAAACATCTCTTGAATTATTTACTGTTTGTTTTGCTGGCAATGTCATTTGCAAGTTGCCAAAAGGACAACATCGTCCTCATCGACCCGATTGATACCGACGACAGCGAGGACCTCATCGCCAATACCGTGTTCACCCAAACGGTTGGCGTGGCATTTTCTTCTGATGGAAACGCCGCTGTTACAGGCACCAACGATGACTTCACCGTGACCGTCAACGGCAACGATGTGACTATCATTTACGCAGGCGAAGAGTATGTGATGTATGAACTTTCGGGGACTGCCAACGATGGTTTCTTCAAACTCTACAGCGCTAAGAAACAAGGCATTACGCTGAATGGCGTGAGCATCACCAATCCTAATGGTGCGGCCATCAATGTGCAAGGCACACAATCAGAACCGAACAAAGGTAAACGCACTTTCATCATTCTGAAAGGCGAAAACACCCTCGCCGATGGCGCAAATTACATCGACACGCCCGCCACCGAGGACGAGAAGGCGGCAATGTTTGGCGAAGGCCAGTTCATCTTCAGCGGCGAAGGCAGCCTCAACGTTGCGGCAATGGGCAAGTCGGGCATCGTTTCCGATGACTATGTGCATTTTATAAGTGGCACCATTACCGTCAATGTGTCGAGTTCAGCCACAGTCAATGGGAGCGACACTTTGAAGCCTGCTTGTGTGAAAGGCAAGGACTACGTTAGGATGACTGGAGGTGCGTTGAGCCTCACCAGTACGGGAACGGGCGGCAAGGGCATCAGCAGCGACGGCAACGGCTACTTCTATGGTGGCACGGTCAATGTGACGGTAACTGGAAACAATTTCGGCTCCAATGGTGGCGGAGGTGGCGGCCACGGCGGATGGGGCAACAATAGTTCCGACGGCATTTCGGCCAAAGGCCTCAAATTCGACGGCAACCTGATTTTCAAAGGAAGCAAGGTCGTGGTGAACTGCACCGCCCACGAGGGTATCGAAGCCAAAGGCACCCTTTCCGTTTCGGGCGGCGAGGTGTACAGCCATTCCCAATCGGACGACGCCATCAACTCGGGCGGCAACCTCACCATTTCGGGCGGGTTGGTCTGCGCCTACAGCCAAGGCAACGACGGCCTCGATGCCAATGGCAATTGCTACATCAAAGGCGGCGTGGTGTATGCCATCAGTGCCAGTTCGCCCGAAGTGGCCATCGATGCCAACAGCGAAGGCGGCTACAAACTTTACCTCACGGGCGGCACTCTGGTGGCCATCGGCGGCTTGGAGAGCGGTTCGTCGCTTACACAGAGTTGCTATTCTGCCTCTTCTTGGTCGCAAAACACTTGGTACGGATTGACCGTTGGCTCAACGACTTACGCCTTCAAGACTCCTTCGAGCGGAGGAACGCCTCTGGTCGTTTCGGGAGGTTCTACGCCTGTCTTACAATCTGGTGTGAATGTCGGTAGCGGAACGGAATGTTTTGAAGGTATGTTTTACACCAATGCTGCTGTCAGTGGGGGCAATTCCGTCAGCCTTTCTTCTTATTCGGGCGGCAATGGCGGTGGAGGCGGCCCGGGCGGAGGAGGTCATGGTCCGTTTTAATCCGTTGTAGAGACGCAATGCTTGCGTCTCGTGATTAATTTTCATTTTTGAGACGCAAGCATTGCGTCTCTACAGCAAAACAAATAAACACAATGAATAGACAAATTGCATTTACAATAATCGCCATAGTCTTGTTGCTGCCTGCAACCATTCATGCCCAAACCGATGTCGCCCTCGACCCTGAATTTGGCGGCAGGGTTTCCTTGAGCCTTGACAAAAGAATCACCCGTGGCCTGCACGTTTCCCTTGAGGAGGAGGTGCGTTTCGACAACAACTTCGGCAGCCTCGACCGCTTGCAAACCACCGTGGCGTTGAGTTACAAGGTGCATCCCAACATCAAACTCGGGTTGGGCTATGCACTCATCAACGGCTATGGGGTCAGTTCCGAATCGTTCAAGAACCCGCGCCACAGACTAATGGCCGATGTCACGGGAACAATTCACTATGGAAACTGGAATTTCTCTCTAAAAGAACGCTTCCAAGTGACACGGCGCACGGGCGATTTCAACGCATACCAAAATCCCCAAAACGCCCTGACGCTGAAAAGCCGTGTGAAGGCTTTGTACAAAGGCTTCGGCAAGGTGCAGCCCTACGCCTATTTCGAAGTGCGCAACTATCTGAATGCGCCTGTCATCGAGGCGGCCTACGACGGCAATGTCTATCTCACCTTGGACGACTATTCCGAGGAAGGCGATGCCTGCTGGTTCCTGAAGGGCTTCAACGGCGGCTATGTCAACCGTCTGCGAGGCTCATTGGGCGTGGATATTAAGTTGGACAAGCGCAACACCCTGAATTTCTATATTTTGACCGACTACCTAATGGAAAAACAAGTCGATGCCAACGCCGAAGGCACCAAACTGAAATCTTACACCAAGGAAACAGGCTTCCGTAGCTGGATTGGCGCGGGGTATGAGTTTGGGTTTTAGAAGTTTTTGGGTTGGGGCTTTTTTTGTACTTTTGCAGCAAATTTGATTTAATAATCAGATGAGCAAATTTAGCTTACATGATAGACTGCGGGACTACGAGACTGCGGGACTGCGAGTCAAACTAATACCCGAAGTCCCGTGTCCCGAAGTCCCGAAGTCATAAAGATATTGCAGTTTAATTTTGAACACTTACAATATGAAAAAAGTACTATTACTCGCAACAGCATTACTGCTATTGATGGCTCCCATGGGAGCGAAGGCCCAAACGGGCATTGAAAACTATGTATCCGCCTCGGGCTATGTGCTTTATCGTGCACCGAATTTCAATCCCGAAACATTAGATGCATACTGGGGCTTTGAAGATGACTATGAGGAAGGCCAACTCTTGGATTGGACTACCATAGATAACGATGGCGACTGCCAAACATGGAATCTGTTCCCACAAGGTAGCTATGGACATCATAGCACTGATGGCATGGTGGTGTCGTATTCCTACGACTATGTTTCCGGTTCGCCCCTTACGCCCGACAATTTCTTGGTCTCGCCCCGTATGACAATTCGTGCTGGCGGTTTGATTAACTTCTATTTTTGTGCCTTGGACGAGGATTATCCCGCCGAGCATCTTGCAGTGGCCATCTCCACGGAAAGCAACACGAATCCTTCGGATTTCACCAATTTGTGGGAATGGACTTTGACTGGCAAAAGCCAATCTACTCGTCAGTTCCGCGATGTGACTGGCAACCGCCAAGGCAATTGGTGGCAAATCTCTGTCGATTTGAGTGCGTATGAAGGGCAGGAAGCATACCTCGCCATTCGCCACTGTTCTTGCTCTGACCAGTTTGCCCTTTGTGTCGACGACATTTCCATTGGAGATGGGTCTGGATATGAACCGTTGTTGGGATGCGATATCATCCTCGACGGCCAGACGGTAGCCCAAAATCAACATGGTCACCGTTTCTTGTTGGATACAGAAGGCTTTGCCGATGGTTCCAGTCACACGACCACAGTGAGGGCCATTTATGGGATGGGCTCAACTTTGGAAGAAACTTACGCTTGGACTTACCGCACACCCGACCATTTCCAAGGCTCGCCCACAGGCCTTCAGGCCGAAAGCGACGGCAACCAAGTGCGACTCTCATGGACTTTGCCCACGATGTCGACACCTATCCCTGTCGATGAACTGTTTTACGACTTTGCTGACAGCACTTTGATGGACCTCACCCTCATCGATGCCAACAACGACGGGCAGAACTTCCGCGTGTATCCTTACGGCGGTTATAATGGAGGTATCGGCCTGCGCTCATGGTCGTGGATGGCTGGAATGGACGAACTCAACCCCGACAATTTCATCGTCACTCCACGATTGACCCCAACTACAGATGGTCGCATCACCTTCAAGGCTTGCGATGCCGACATGCCTGGCATTGCCCCCGACCCAGAGCACTTTGGCGTGGCTGTTTCCACTTCAGGCAATACCAACCCTAACGACTTCGTGATGGTGGCCGAGTGGAACAGCACGGGTACCTACACCGAATACTCCGCCGACCTTTCAGCTTATGCCGGACAACAAATTTACGTTGCCATTCGCCACTTCAACACGACGGGTGAGACCTATTTCCTCTGCGTCGACGACATCAAGTTGACTGGCGTTGAAGCTGAGGTGACGCGCCCTGCCATCGGTGCCCTGGTTTATGCCGATGATGTACTGATTGCCACGCTCAATCACGGCGAGAACTCTTTCACCCACGAGGTGAACCGCTATACCTCTAATTATTGCATCCGTATCATCCAAGAGGGCAGCAGGGAGACGGGTGACTATTTTGCCCTTGCCGCGCCTCAATGTGCTGTAGCCGAGTTGGACTGTGTCGCTCCCAAAAACCTCAAGGCTGAGAACTTGGGTGATAAAGTGAGGATTTCGTGGGAACGCGAGATTTACACTGGTTTTGAGGAAGACCCACAAGGTTGGACTTTCCTCGATGTCGATGGCGACGGACAGATCTTTGGTATCTATAATGGTGGAGGAATGAACTCGGATGGTTCGGTGAACACGACCAACACCAACGCCTCTCTGAGTTCGTTTTCCTATATGAATGGCTTGGGCTCGCTTCAACCCGACAACTATGCCTTCATGCCCAAAATCAAGGTGATGGAGAATGCCTCGATGACGTTTTATGCTTCGGGTTATGATCCCTCATATCCGACGGAACATTTCGGCGTGGCCGTAGCTTCGAGTGACGGTATGAACATCGCCACCATTGCCGAATGGGATTCCGGCTACCCATATCATGCCTATTCAGTCGACCTTTCGGCATACGAAGGACAGGAGATTTACCTAGGCTTCCGCCATTTCACCCATGTGTCGAACTATTCTTTGGTGATTGACAACATCACCGTCACCAATGTGGTGTGGGCTGGCACGATAAGCTCGACATACGGTTACTATGTCTATCGTTCCACCAATGGCCAGAACTATGATTTGATTGGCATTGCCACTGGTACGGATATGCACTTTGATGACCATGATACCAGTGCCGAGACCTATTATTATCAGGTGACGGCCATCAACACGATTGTAGGTGGTGATTGCGAGTCGGCTCCCGCCATGTCTGTTGACGGCATCCACAACTATGTCACGGTTCACACTGACGGCGTGGATGAACATGACGCCGACCTTCGAGTGTATCCCAACCCAACTCAAGGCCAAGTCACCATAGAGGCCAAAGGCCTGAACCGCGTGACGGTAATGAACGCTTTGGGCCAAACCGTTTACGACAATCCAACTGATGCCAACCAAATGGTGCTCAACCTGTCGCAATACGGCGCCGGCCTATATCTGATTCGCATTAGCTCTGAAAGTGGTGTCAGTGTGAAACAGGTTTCGGTCGTGAAATAATCCATCCCACATACAAGAACAATAAGCCGTGGCCTTCTGGTTGCGGCTTTTTTTGTAATTTTGCGCCCATGAATTGGATTATCCTCATCATAGCAGGCCTTTGTGAAACAGGTTTCGCCTTCTGCCTCGGCAAGACCAAACTCGCTGTCGGTACGGAGTATTGGTTGTGGATTTCGGGCTTTGCCGCACTCTATGTGCTTAGTGCCGTGCTTCTTGCGAAAGCCACACAGACCATTCCCATTGGTGTAGCCTATCCCGTTTGGACAGGCATTGGTGCCGTCGGCGCGGTGCTGTTGGGCATTTTCGTCTTTCACGAACCGGCCACGTTCTGGCGGGTGTTTTTCCTCAGCACATTGTTTCTTTCTATTGTCGGGCTTAAAATTGTGGGATGACAAGGAACTTCAAGCCGTGGTCTTCGGGCTGCGGCTTTTTTTTCAACTTTTTTCAAAAATATCGCTTGCGATATAAAAATAATGTGTACTTTTGCATCGTGAACGATATAAATTGACAAGATGGCCTACGAGCAACTTAAATTGGACAATCAGCTTTGCTTCCGGCTTTACACGGCGGCGCGCCTCACCATGGGAGCATACCATCCCTATCTCGACCCTTTGGGCATCACCTATCCGCAATACCTTGTTTTATTGGTGCTTTGGGAACAAGACAAGCAACCCGTCTGCGACATCGCCAAGAAAATGATGCTCGACACCAACACCGTCACGCCGCTCTTGCAACGCATGGAGAAAGCAGGATTGGTCAAACGCACCAAAGGCAAGGAAGACTCGCGCCAGCGTATCGTCTCGTTGACGAAAAAAGGCCTCGAAATGCGCGAACAAGCCAAACACATTCCCGATTGCCTTAGCAACGAAATCATCCAAATAACGGGCGAAGAGGAAGAATTTGTCAGAATGATTCCCACGCTCGACAAACTTATCGAAGGACTTAAGAAACAACAAACAAATCAATAAACACTAAAGAAATGGCTACGATTTATGACTTTAAGGCTCTGAACAACAAGGGCGAAGAAGTGGACATGGCCCAATACAAGGGCAAGGTCCTGATGATTGTCAACACCGCCTCGAAGTGCGGTTTCACGCCCCAATATGACGGCTTGGAAGCCCTCTACAAGAAGTACAAAGACCAAGGTCTGGTGATTCTCGGCTTCCCCTGCGACCAATTCAAGCACCAGGAACCTGGCACTGATGAGGAAATCGCCGAGTTCTGCCGCCTCAACCATGGCGTCACCTTCCCGTTGATGAAGAAAATCGATGTCTTCGGCGAGAACGCCCACCCGATTTTCAAGTATCTGACACAGCAAGTACCGACCGAAGAAGTCCACGGCTTGAAGGACAAGGCTACAATGAAACTTGTCGATGGCCTGAGCAAATCCGAAGGTCGTGAAGAAGGTGGTGTGCGCTGGAATTTCACCAAGTTCCTCATCTCGAAAGACGGCAGCGTCATCAAGCGTTTCGCTCCTGTGGCCAAGCCCGAGGACATGGAGGCTGATATTGAAGCCATGCTGAAATAAGAGTTGTGGGACTCGAGACTACGGGACTGCGGGACTGCGAGACAGCCCCCGAAGTCCCGAAGTCTCGAAGTCCCGAAGTCAATAATATAAACAAGTAACACTAAAACTGAACAACAATGGAAGCAAAAGATCAAGTTCTGCAAGCTATGCGCGAGATTGGCGCACCCGTCAACGCGGGAAAAATCGCTGAAGTCACCGGCCTCGACCGCAAAGTGGTCGACAAGGCCTTCGACGCCCTGAAGAAAGAAGGCGCCATCGTGTCGCCCGTCCGCTGCAAGTGGGAACCGGCCAAGTGATGCCATGACCTAATGAATGCAACCGCTGCAAAGGTTTTGCGCCTTTGCGGCGGTTTTGCATATATTGTGATTGGGGTATTTTGCTGTTACACAAAGAACAAGCACACTCCAACAACACTGATAATGGCTCCCAGAACCTCGCGTAGTGTCACTTTTTGATGGAACAAAAGGGCTGCCGGAGCTATGATGAGGATGGGCGTGAGGGCAAAGAGCGTCTGCGCGATGCCCGCCGAGGTGTATTGCGTGGCCAATAGCGATGCGCTGACTCCGATGAAAGGCCCGAATATGGTGGATGCCAGCACACACCACATTGCCTTGCGGTCGGTCACGGCGTGATGCAACTGGGCAAGCCCATCCTTGTTGAACAACACCAATGCCAAGAAAAAGCCTACTAACCCGATATAAGCACGGATGGTGGTGGCTGCAAACGACATGCTGACGCTGACTGGAAGCGATAACACGGCGTTAGCAAAAACCGAATCACCTGAAATGCCGGCAGCAGTGAGAGCCGCATCATAATGCGTCAACCCTACCTTGCTGAGCACCAAGCCGAAGCCTTGGCAAATGCCAGCCATCGCCGCGAAGAAAATGCCTTTTGGCGGCAACTTGAAACTGATAGCGTGATGTTTGGAACCGTCACTTTTTGACAAAATGGACAGCGCAATTCCGCTCAAAGTGACGACCATGCCGAGGATGGCTATGGGGCGCATCTGTTCACCAAGGAGCAGCCGACCAGTGATGGCTGCCGTAGGTGCCGAAAGGGTCATGAAAAGCTGGCCGAAACGGGAGCCTATGTGGATGTAACCCTGCATCAGGCAATAGTCGCCGATGACATACCCTACCACACCCGAAAGCAGTAACCAAGTCCAAGTGCTGCCGTCGGCATAACGCGGATAAGGCACCCCCATCACCAACCAGAGCGTGACGGTGAGCAAAAGCAACGACATCGTCATGCGGATGGTGTTGAACGGCAGCGAGCCCATGCGTTTAGAGCCTACCTCCGCAAACAACGCGGTGGCAGTCCACGAGAGGGCCACGCCCAACGAAATCAATTCACCGATAAACATATACAGAAAATTCGCGGCAAAAATAGGAAAATAAATTGACTTATAGGTCAATTTGCAGGCTGCGACATGTGCTGAAGCCCAATGGATAAAGGCGATTCCAGCGATTGAAACGTTTCAGGGGCAAAATTGAGGTTCAAAAGCTTCCAATGGGTCAAATTGCAGGCTGCGACACATCTTGAACGCAGGGCAATTGTTACCTTTGCCGCAATTTGAAAA
>ONKQ01000070.1 GCA_900318465.1 uncultured Bacteroidales bacterium | reverse complement strand
TTGAGCAGTTCGCGGATGCGGCCTTCTTCGAGGAACTCGGCGGCATCGTCACTGATGTAAAGGATAACGTCGGTGCCACGGTCGCCCTTCGGGATTTCGTTCATCGTGTACTCGGGGCTGCCGTCGCACTCCCAGATGACGCCGTTCTTGCCTTCTTCCTTGCAAGACTTGGAAATCAGCGACACTTTCGAGGAAACCATAAATGCGGAGTAGAAGCCCAAGCCAAAATGTCCGATGATGTTGGCGGCTTCGGCCTCGCTTTGCGTCTTGAACTTGGCGATGAACTCCTCCGCGCCCGAGAAGGCGATTTGGTTGATGTATTTGTCGACCTCTTCGGCGTTCATGCCGATGCCACGGTCGCGCACGGTGAGGGTCTTTTTCTTCTTGTCGACTTCCACCTTAATAGTGAGGTCGCCCAGTTCGCCCTTGAACTCACCCGAAGCAGCCAAGGCTTTCAGTTTTTGCGTGGCATCCACAGCGTTGCTGATGATTTCGCGCAGGAAAATCTCCTGATCCGAATAGAGGAACTTCTTGATGACAGGGAAAATGTTTTCTGTCTTTACTCCAATGTTACCGGTTTGCATATTGTTATGTATTTAAAATTCAAAATTTAAGATTTAAAATTGCAGCCGCTTCGCGTCATTGCGAGGAGGAACGACGAAGCAATCTATACGACGCGCGTCTGTTGTCAAATTGTGTGCCATTTGTAAAACTGACATTTTGGCAAGGAGTTGTTGCCTCATTGAGATAGAAAAATGTGTTTTATTCAGCGATGAACGACCAAATCACCCTGTTCGCCGCTGGATAAAAGCATTTTTTTGGGAAAAAATAACAGAAAAAATGTGTTTTATTCAGCGGTGAACGCATATTTTTATATCTTTGCCGCTGAATAAAACGATGTTTTTAAGGTGAATATCATTGGCAGAAAAGACGAAATTGCTTTGCGTAAAAAAGAAAGACCAAAGAAAGTAAAGAATACTAATATAGTTTTTATATAATCTGTTTGAGTCCGATATGGATAATTCCTATAGCTTTTTTATCGGACTATTTAGATAAGAAATTTTCACCTCCGGTAGTAGAAAAACATTATGTATACCCAAGATATGAATATCCAGATGATACAGTTATCAAACATCCGGAAAATTTACTTCAAAAGGGTCAACTGATTATGCCTCAAGTGAATAGCCAGATTTTAAATGGTCATGGGATAATCTTAACATTGCCCGGAAATATTCAGGTAAACACTAACTTATCAGCTGAAGAGATCTTGGAACAATTGGAATTGGATTATCAAGACTTATATGATTATTACGGCGGGGCTGATGAATTATACTGATAATAATAGGGATAATGTAAAAATGTAAATATCAAATTAAAATGAAGAAAACCATGTTTGAGATTTTGAATAAATATGGCCATACAGGGCATTTTGATTTCCATGTAGATGATGATTTGGGTATATTGGTCGATCTGGTGAAAAAAAGAATGGCGTAATAGTTCATCGAAAGTGTGGCTTGGGTGGAATTAAAGACAGGTTGGTAAATGGTCATCAATTTGGGAAACTCCCTCGTAGACGCATTTGGCCAGAGAAAATGCGAGAAATGGGATTTTCTGTGCTTTCTGTCTTTTGGTATGACACAGAAGAAGATGATCCTAAAGAAATAGAGAGACTGTTACTTGCCGAAGCCACATATAAGAATGGAGTGTTGCCACCTTGGAATAATCAGTTATTATAGAAGAATTATATGAAAGGGATAGAAGATTGCATCAAAGAGATTACTCGAACCACGATTAGTAACTATGAAAAGAAGTTATCGGCTTTGAAGGAGGGGATGAAGGCCTGATATACAATGAGTACAGTGGCGTTTTCCAAAATGTTGTCACCATTGATGATTTGTTTGAAAAGTAAAAATTTGTATTTTTGCCGTGAAAATCAATCGTATGTGATTGTGTTATGAAAGAGAAGACTATGACGGAAAGGAGATTTGATTTCAGCGAACTCAATGCCTATCGTGAAGACAATCAGTTGGAAGTGAAGGCAGCGCTGGGCGGCTTGCCCGATGCGTTGTGGGAGTCGTACTCGGCGTTTGCCAACACCGATGGCGGTTGCATTTTGCTCGGCGTGAAGGAACGCGCCGACGGCTCGCTGTATGCTGCCGGACTGAAGGACGCGGAAAAACTCAAAATGGATTTTTGGAACGCGGTGAACAACCGACAGAAAATCAGTGTGAACCTGATGACGGAGCGGCGTGTGCGTGTGGAAACGATTGAAGGGAAGGACATTCTTGTGCTTGAGGTGCCTCGTGCCGACCGTTCGGCGCGGCCTGTTTTCAAGGGCTTGGACCCTCGCAATGGAACGTATCGCAGAAATGGTTCCGGCGACTACCGTTGCTCGTTGGAGGAGGTTTCGGCTTTGTTCCGCGACGCGGCCTTGGTGACGCAGGATGCCAAGGTGCTGAAGGGGATGGATTGGTCGGTGTTTTGTTTGGAAACGATTAGGAGTTACAGGCAGCTGTTCCGCACTTCGCATCCTGACCATGTTTGGAATAACCTTGAGGATGAGGTGTTTATGCGCCGCATCGGTGCTATGGCCTTGGCTGATGATGGCACATATCATCCTACTGCTGCGGGTTTGCTGATGTTTGGCTATGAGTATGAGATTACGAGAGAGTTTCCGCAGTATTTCCTTGATTTTCAGGAGAACAGGCAGATGTACAGAACCCGTTGGACGGACAGAATCGTTTCGACTTCGGGCGACTGGAGCGGTAATGTGTTTGACTTTGTTTTCAAGGTGGTGCCGAAGTTGACGGCTGATTTGAAGGTGCCTTTCGTGTTGAAGGGGATGAGCCGCATTGATGACACGCCTTTGCACAAGATTTTGCGCGAAGCGGTGACGAATACTTGTGTCCACGCTGATTTTTATGGTCGGCGCGGTTTGGTGATTCAGAAGAAGGTGGACGGTTTTGTGTTCTCGAATCCGGGCAGTATGCGTGTGTCTAAGCGTGTGGCTGTGGAAGGTGGTGTTTCAGACCCTCGTAATGGCGTGATGCTCAAGATTTTCTCATTGGTCGACTATGGCGAGCGGGCCGGAAGTGGCTTGAGCAGCATTATGCTTGTTTGGGAGCATGTGTTTCACGCTGCGGCCAAAATTGAGGAGGAGATGGGCGTTGAACGTGTCGTCCTGACCTTGAACAAAGACGGTCACGAACAGGATGTCAAGGCGATGTTGGAACTCTATGACAATCCCGAGGAACTGACAATTGTTGGATATGATACCGTAAACGATAAATTTAACTCCGAGTTTATTGCGTGTGAGGGTCTTTTTGATCCCCAAATGCAGGGAAATGATCCCCAAAAAGCTGTGAATGTCCCCCAGAATGATACCCAAAAGATAGGAAATGACCTTCAAAACAAGCTGTGTAACCCTCAAAGCCAAGGAAATGAACCCCCAAAAGTGATGAATGATACCCAAAAGCAGGGTAATGACCCTCAAAAGATAGAAAATGATACCCCAAAAGTGTTGAATGACCCTCAAAATGATGCCAAAAGTAATAATAGTGATACAAAAAAAGTAGTGAATGATACTCAAAATGGCGATACTGATACCCAAAAGCAAAAAAGTCAAATCAAAAATGTCGATAAAATGTCGATAAAGGATGTTGTTGTCGATAAAATGTCGATAAATTCGAATAATGTCGATAAAATGTCGATAAATAATGAAATTGTCGATAAATTCTGTGAAATTATAGTTTTTGTAACAAAAAATCCTCATGCAAAAACTGAGCAAATTGCCCAGTTGTTAGGAATGAGTAATTCGAGTGCAAAACAATACATGCAAAAGTTGACAACATTTGGATTTATGTCAAGGGAAGGGGCCAATAAAAATCGCACGTATAGTGTTTCTAAAGAGTTGTTGGGATTACTGATAGTAAACGAAAAGTGAAAATGTCGACAAATGGCCGATAAATTGTCCATAAATAGGAAAAATGTCGATAAATTGGCCGATAAATGTCGATAAAACTAAAAACTGTCGATAAATGGCCGATAAAATATCGATAAATGGCCGATAAATTGAAAACTATGAACGAGATCTACGAATTTTACAACAACGGTGCTGAAATTGGCCGCTTGGAGCGTGGCTTGGGTATCGTGGAATTCCATCGGACGAAGGAAATCTTGTCGCGGTATATTGATAAAGGTATGGTGATTTACGACATTGGTGGCGGCATTGGGATGTATGCGGCTTGGTTGGCGAAGAAAGGCAACGAGGTTCATCTCATTGAGTTGGCCGAAAGTGCCGTGGAATATGCCAAAGCCAATATAATGCAGGATTGCCGTTTTGTTGCAGAAGCGGGCAACGCCTTACAAGTCAACCGACCGAATGAAAGTGCGGATGTCGTTTTGCTGATGGGGCCATTGTATCATCTTCGCGATAGGGAAGAACGTTTGCAAGCACTTCGTGAAGCGTTTCGGGTGCTGAAAAAAGGCGGCCTTTTGGTGGCGGCGGGTATTTCAAAGTTCAGTTCTATGACTTGGGCTTTGTCAGTGTATGGCGAGAAGAAGAACGAGAATCTCGTTGAATTTCTTGACGACCCTGTATTTTTCAATATGATTAAAAGTGAGATGACCACTGGCGACCATATCCGACCAAAAGAATACCCAAAGTTCATTGCGGAGGCGTATTTCACGACTTCCGAGGAGATGAAAGCGGAAATTGCGGAAGCTGGTTTCGTAGTGGATAAAGCCATTGCAGTGGAGGGCTGCATTTGGTTCACGCCGCACCTCGCCGAGAAATGGGAGGACAAGGCCAGCCGCGAGCGGCTTTTGGACATCGTCAGGATAACGGAAACCGAGCCTGAAATGATGGGTATGAGTCCGCATTTCTTGGTGGTGGCGAGGAAAAAATAAAAGAAGGTTTTAGTGCGTGTGGCGTTTTTGCATATATTTGCGGCATGATTTTAACCAATGGCACGTGACCAAGACATACAATCTGTTGTAAATGAAGACACCTTATTTCAGCGGGTTTCCGAACTGATTGAGGCAAGCCGTAAATATGTCAATAAGGCGATTGATACGGCTATAGTTTACACCTATTTCGGTGTGGGTCAATATATTGTGGAGTATCAGCAGCAAGGTAAATCCCGTGCGGAATATGGAAAAGGGGTTTTGAAAAGATTGTCGGAACGGCTTTCAGATACATTTGGCAAGGGCAGGTCGGTGGATACGCTTGAAAAAGCAAGGAAGTTTTTCATTGTTTACTCAAATTCCGCTACACTGCAGCGGGTTTTGGAACACGGTGGAATTTCCGCTACACCGCAGCGGAAATCTGTTCCTTCAAGTTATGTAAACGCAAGTGACAACAATCGTCCTTTTACACTTTCTTGGAACCATTACCAAATCTTGATGCGTATTGAAAACGCTCAAGCCCGCAACTTTTATGAGATTGAGGCTCACAAGCAAAACTGGAGTGTGCGCCAATTGCAACGCCAAGTGGCAAGCTGCCTTTATGAAAGATTGGCTTTGAGTCGCGACAAGGACGAAGTAATGCGCCTTGCCAACGAAGGCCAGACCATTGAAAAGCCTAGCGATTTGCTGAAAAATCCGCTTTCTTTGGAATTCCTCGGATTAAAGCCAGATGCCTCCTATTCTGAAAGCAAACTTGAGAGTGCTATTATTGACAAATTGCAGATGTTCCTCTTGGAATTGGGTAAGGGATTTCTTTTTGAAGGTCGCCAGAAACGCTTCACTTTTGAGGAGGACAATTTCTATGTTGACCTTGTGTTTTATAACCGTTTGCTGCAATGCTATGTCCTTATTGACTTAAAAACCGACAAGTTGACCCATCAGGACTTGGGGCAGATGCAGATGTATGTCAACTATTTTGACCGCTATGTGAGAACAGATTTTGAGAAACCTACCATTGGGATTTTGCTGTGCGAAACCAAAAACGATGCTCTTGTGGAACTGACTTTGCCCCAAGACGCCAATATCTATGCCCAACAATACGCTCTCTGCCTGCCAGACAAGGTTCTCTTACAACAAAAACTGGCCGAATGGGTAGCAGAGTACAAGGAATTTGAGGAAAACCATATAGAATCATTATAAAAAAAGAAATATGAAAAAACTGTACGCAATGATTGCGATGTGGCTTCTTGTAGGAAGTGCCTTCGCCCAAGTTCTTGTCAACGAGACTTTTGAAAATGGTAACACTGTAGGCCAAACCCCGGTTGGCTGGATTGGCGATGGCGGCTGGAAGGCCGGCATCACCATCCCTGACGACAACGAAGCCCGTGGCAGAAAGCCGCATAGCGGCGACTGGTATATGTATGCCACTTATAACACCGATGTTTGGATTTACAAGGAAATCAACGTGACGGCTGGGAATTCTTACCGCGTTTCGTTTTGGTATGCCACTTGGCACGTCGACCACTTCAATTTGGAAGTCAAGGCGGGCGCGAGTGCCAATCCTTCTGCAATGACGGAAACAGCTGTGCCGATGATGGTCGTTGATAATGAGGAGTTTGAACAGACCTCGGGCGTGTTTCAGGCCACGAGTTCAGGCTCTTACTTTGTGGGTTTCCACAGCGTGGCCGACAACGGACCTTGGTACTTGTCTGTCGATGATATTATCATTGAGCAAACCTCACAGTACAATTTTGAAATTGAACAACTTACGGCTGATACTTCTGTTTATTTCGGCGAGCCAGCCTATCTGCGTTTCCGCTTGAACAACACGGGTTCAGAGGCCAACACTTATCATTTCGACAATGTTGGCACGCTTCCCATCGAGTTTTTCAAGGATGGCGTTGCGGTGACGGAAGTCACGGTGCCTTACAACGGCTCGGTGGAAATGGTTGCCAAGGCCACATTGCCGATGAACCTGAACAATAACGAAGTGGTTCACGCCACCTTTGATGTCTATCCCTCTGCTATGGCGCCCTCACAAAACGTTGATTTCTCGATTACTGCCTTGGCTCCTTTTGCCGATTTTCCATTGATGGAAGGCTTTGAAAACGACTTCGTGCCTTTCGGCTGGCAAAACAACATCACCAATGGCAATTATGCCTTCGACAGGCGTGAATCAAGTTCCACTCCGAGTGCCGTGCCGCACGACGGAAGCCAATATATGACCCGATTCTACACCTACACCAATCCCGAAGGCTGCTCGGCGGAGTTGGTTTCGCCCAAGATGGAGTTGAGCGAGCACGACAATATTGTCCGTTTTTGGATGTTCCGCAACAGCAATCCCAACATCAACCGTCCAGACCGTATCAATGTGTATTACAATTCGTTGCCTTGTTCTGAAGGCGGTCAGTTGCTCGGCACCATCCATCGCTGCACTTATATGGAACCTGTCGTGGCCGATGAGGATGATTGGTACGAACATTCCTTCACTTTCGATTGCCCTGACAATTACGGTTTTATCATTTTCGTGGGCGTTAGCGGTTACGGTTGGGACCTCCTTATTGACGATATTTCCATCGATAATTCCTCTATCGACAATGACCCGCCTACGATAGTTTCGGTAGCGGGAAACCAGACCTACGCCGATACTGAAATGAACCTCACGTTGCGCGTCCACGATGCCTCCAATATGCCAGCGACCTTGGCGGCTACCTATACGATTTGGGGCACAACCCACGATTTGACTTTCACAAGGGCTGGCAAGAATAGGGCTAACTACGATTACACGGCCACCATTCCCGCCTACGACAACCACACCCACGGCACAATGACTGTGCAACTCGTTGATGCTTTGGGCAATAGTGCTATATCCGAGGAAATCCCGATTCGTTGGGATTATCAGTGTCCTCTGCTTTTTGAGACCTTTGAGAACACCGATGGCCTGTTTGGGCTTCCCGAAGGCTGGACCACCGACGGCAACCCGACTTGGTGGGATTGGACCGTGCAAGGAACTGTGTATTATACTGACTATTATGAGAATGACTTCGTGGTGAGTCCCCATCGCGGCAGCAAGCAGGCCGTGTTGGAATGGGACAACAGCGAAAGCCCTTCGGCACAAGACCAAACCTTGATTACCCCCGTGCTGACCATCACGCGCCCGACGGTACTCCAATTCTGGACTTGGGTGCAATACGGCACGGATGGCTATGACCATTTCGCCGTTAGGGTTTACGACACCTACAACGGCACTTGGGAGGACAAATGGGATGCCGCCGATATGCCTTACGGACAAATCAATGCCTACAACGAACCGATTTCCATCAATCTGGATGAATACATCGGCAAGAACATCAAGATTGGCTTCAGGGGTTACAACGACTTCGGTGAGTTCTTGGCTTTCGACTGGTTTGTTGACGATGTGAAAGTGATTCCGACAGACACTACCGATGTGAATGTGAACGAGTTGGCCGCACTGAAACTCAATGTCTATCCCAATCCCGCGAAGGAGATGGTTCATATCGAGGCCGCCAAAAACATCCAAAGTGTTCAACTGATGAGCATAACCGGTGCACTTTTGGAGGAGAGAAAGACCAATACGCAAAGCGTGAAACTGAACCTTGAAGGCTATTCCAAGGGCATTTATATGGTTCGCATCGTGACCGAAGACGGCGTTGCAACCAAAAAGATTAACCTGATTGAATAGGAGAGAAGCACATAGAAACCGTATCCCACTCTATGCCAAGATTTTGCTTGGTATGGGGCTTGGTTTGGGTTTCGGCTTTTTGGCTATAGCCTTGCATTGGGAGGGGTTTGTGCATAATTGGGTGGCTCCGTTTGGGGCCATCTTTATGCGCTTGCTCAAATTGATTGCCGTGCCATTAGTGCTGGTGTCGCTCATTTTGGGCGTGGTCAACCTGAAGGACATTCGGAATTTGTCGCGCATTGGGCTGAAAACCATACTGATATATGTTTGCACCACGATTATTGCAGTCAGCATAGGTTTGACGATGGTCAGCCTCATCAAGCCGGGGCGGGTCTTCCCGAAAGACAAGCAAACGGAGTTTATGGAACGCTTCCAACAGACCGTTGCGGAGCGTGAAGCGCAGATGCAACAGGTTCAGGTTGAATCGCCGTTGCAATTCGTGGTTGATATGGTGCCCGACAATATTTTCCAAGCCTTGGGCGACAACTCCAAGATGCTGCAAATCATCTTCTTCGCCTTGCTTTTCGGCGTGGCGTTGATTGTGGTCGGGCCGTCGAAAGTGCCATCAGTGGTTCGGTTTTTCCAACAGTTGGACCTTGTCTTGCTCAAAATCATCGATTTTATTATGGCTTTTGCGCCAATCGGGGTTTTTGCGCTGATGGCGGCCTTGATTGTGGATTACGCGGGCGACGTGGGCATCATTTCCGCCTTGGGTATGTATGCGCTGACGGTCGTCTTGGCCTTGGCGGTCATCATCTTTTTGGTTTATCCCACGATTTTGAGGGTGTTCAGCAAGAAGAAGTTGGGGCAGTTTTTCCACGCCGTGTTTCCCGTGCAGATGCTGGCCTTTTCTACCAGTTCGAGTGCGGCCACCTTGCCCTTGACTTTGGAACGGACGCAAAAGCATCTCGGCGTTTCGGAAGAGGTGTCAAGTTTTGTGCTTCCCGTCGGCGTGACCATCAATATGGACGGCACGAGTTGCTATCAGGCAGTGGCGGCGGTATTTTTGGCTCAAGTGATCGGTTTGGACTTGACTTTCAGCCAAATGCTGCTCATTTTAGCCACGGCAACCATTTCATCCATAGGAACGCCGGGCATTCCGGGAGGCTCCATTGTGATGCTGATGATTGTCCTCGATTCGGTCGGCATCCCGATTGAAGGTTTGGCCTTGATTTTGGGCATTGACCGGCCTTTGGACATGCTGCGTACAGTGGTAAATGTTACAGGCGACACGACGGTGGCTTGCGTTGTTGATGACACGAAGAAATAAGGGTTCATTGTAAAGATTCTTTTAATTGTGCAATTCAAGGATTTTTCGTAATTTTGCCAAAAATCTGATGCGATGCCCTTTGAGGATTACCATAATCACAAAAACGCTGAAGTGAGGCCGAGTTTGCTTTGGGAATTCGACCTTGAGAAATTCGATTGGCAGCAGATGCGCAATGAAGTCGTGCAGCGCGTGTTGGAGCGCGGTCGGATGGACGATTTCTATGCCATTCTCAACCTGTACGGCGTTGAGGGCGTGAAGGCAGCCTTGCGTGAAATCCCCTACATGAACGACAAGGACATGAACTTTGCCTGCGTCGCGTTTGATTTGAGGAAGGAGGAACTGAAATGCTACACAAAGAAACAATCGATGCCGCTACATTGGAACTCCTGAAAAGGCTGATGGGCGATGAACGTTTGCAAGGTTTTGTGCTTGTGGGCGGAACCTCGCTTGCGCTCCAGATGGGGCATCGAATCAGCGTTGATTTGGACTTGTTCACCGAAAAGGAATTTGAAGCGGACGAGTTGCGTGAGTATTTGGAGCGAAACTATCATTTGCAAACGGATTATTTGGCCTTTGCAACCGTGAAAGGGGAAGTCGAGGGAGTGCAAGTGGATTGCATTGCCCACGCCTATCCTTGGTTGAAGCCTTTTGCTGTCGAGGAAGGTGTTCGATTAGCCAGTTTGGAGGACATTTGTGCGATGAAGTTGAATGCGATTGCAGGCAACGGCACAAGAATCAAGGATTTTGTGGATGTGGCTCACCTTTCCTCGAGGTTTTCATTAGAGCAAATGCTGAAGTTTTACGAAGAAAAGTATCAAGCCAACCCTTTGATGCCGTTGAAGGGAATCGTGTATTTTGCCGACATCAACAAGAATGCACCCGTAAAAATGGCGGATGGAAAACCGTTGGACTGGAAAAGCATCGAGAAACGGCTTCTGGCAATGGAAAAGTTTCCGCAACGGATTTTCCCAAAGTTGTAAAGTTTCTTTACACAAATTGTTATTGTTGTCTCAAATCAAACTCGCAGAGTTCGTAATAAAATTCGCGTAACCTTTTCACTTTGACGGGTGGGAAAGGGCTGGTCTTGAGAATGTTGAAATGGCTGTCTTCCGTAACGATATAATCTGCGTTGGCGACAACGGCGCAATCGACAAACTTGTTGTCGTCAGGGTCTGCGGTTATCATGTTGAATTGGAAATGCGCATCTATTCTGATGACATTGTTGGCCCGCAGAATGGTTTCTATGGCAATGCTTGCAGCTAAAGGTGACATGTGCGAAGCAATGATTTCCTCGTATTCTTCCAAAATGGAGTTAGAAATGCAAAGGGTATATTTACCCAAAACAAAGTCTTCCCAAACCTTATAATATGCACTTCGCCTCGACAAGGATTGAAGCAAACAATTGGTATCGAGTACAATATAGCGGTTCATGCTCTTGGTTTATAGGGGGTGCGCATGTGTTCGTGACCCCACTTGTTGATTTTTTCCTCGGTGATGTCGCCGTTTTCCCAAAGTCGGTCAAGTTCGTTCTGCAAACGGGAGTTCAAGAACTGCACGATGACATTCTTCAAGGCGGCTACATCCTCGTCACGTGTGACACAAGAGAGCATGTTCAGTACCTCATATTGTGCGGGCGATATTGCTGTTGTCTGTAACATGGTTTTAGCATTGAAATCAGGTGCAAAAATACACATTTTTTGGAAACCACGATTTCTTGTGTTGTAAAACATAACTGTAAAGTATCTTTACAACATTGTAAAAAACCTTTACAACGAAAATTACACACTTGTTTTGTAACTGTTTGAAATACAAATAATTACAAAATTGGCATGATTTATGCTATATGGTTTTCGTCGTAAAATTATGAGCATTATGAAAGCCAAACGAATCGTTACTTTTTACACCCTGTTTTTGATGACAGGCGCGACCCTCACGGCGCAAGACACCGTCACGATGAACCTCAAGGAATGTATGCGTTATGCCGTGGAACACTCCACCAAAATGCGCATCCAGCAGGCCGACAACCGCGACGCGCAAATCAACCGGCGCGATGCCCTCCTCGCGGCCTTCACGCCCTCGATTGACGCCGGCTCGTCGGCCTCGCTCAGTTTCGGTCGCTCCGTTGACCCCGAAACGAACACCTACATCCAAACGACCTCTTTCGCCAATGGTTTCAATGCCTCGGCAAGTATGGTCGTTTTCAACGGGTTTCAGGCCGTCAACAACTTGAAAATCACCAAGACGGCGCAGCAGATGGGTCTCACCAAGGCGCAGCAGATTGAAGACCAAATCTGCTTGGCCACGATGGAAGCCTATTGCAATGTGCTGTATTACACCGAGATGCAGAAAGCCCTCAAGACGCAGGTGGCCACGGCGGAGAAGGCCGTGCAATTGGCAGCCAAACAAGAGCAATTAGGCCAGAAATCCCACGCCGATGTGGTGCAAGTGCAAAGCGACCTCGCCGAGCGGCAATACCTGCTGACCCAATGCCGCAACCACCTCAACGACGCCCTCATCACCTTGAAGGATGTGATGTTTTGGCCTATCGAGGAACCGCTGAAAATTGATGGTGTCACTGTTGGACTGTCGCAATTCCCCCTTTCAAAGGGGGCAGGGGGATTAGACAGCCCTACAGACCAAGCGGATAAGGTTTCCCAAATGGTGGAATTTGCCAAAACCAATATGCCGTCTGTCCTTTTGGCCGAAGGCACGATGAAGAACGCCCGCCTTGCCCTCAAGACGGCCCGCTGGCAGTTGCTGCCGAGGCTCGCGGTGGGTGGCGGCTGGTCGTCGAGTTTCTTCACCTATCCGGGAATGGAGGGGTATGTGTCTGCGCCGTATTTCGACCAGTTGAAGAACAACGGCGGTGAGTATGTGCAAGTCTCGTTGAGCATCCCCATCTTCGACCGCCTCTCCAGCCATTCCAACATCGCGCGGAGGAAGAACGCCTACGACCGCGCCCAAGCCGACTACGAGCAGGCCCTCCAAACGGTGGAGGCCGAGGTGCGTCGCGCCATCGCCGACCGCGACGGTAGCGCCGATGCCCTTCGACAAGCCGCCACCCGCGCCGAATTGCAAGAGGAGGCTTTCGAACTGAATACCAAGCGCTTCGAGCAGGGCTTGATTTCGTCCATCGAGTATCAGACCGCATCGGGCACTTACCTCAACGCCCTTGCCGAGCATCTTAATGCGCGGCTTCAATACTTTATCAAGTGCAGCGTTGTAACTTATTATGGAGGAACACCGTATTTACATCAATGATTGGTTATTATAAACTACGGATTACGCGGATGAAACGGATTTTCGATGATAAAATTAGAAGGCACAAGTGCCAATTGTTACGGATTCCTCTCGGCGGCAGCCATCCGTACCAATCGGACGCTTGCGTCCCAAAATTTACGGAAAATAATATCTGTCAAATCCGCGAAATCCGTAGTTAAACAACTGAATACAAACAATTAAACATTCAACAATATGTCAAGTTACATCAAATTCCTTTCCCGAAACAAACTCTACACCATCATCGAGGCCGTGGGGCTTATCATTTCCATTGCCTTCGTCATCTTGATTGGCAATTATGTGTATCAACAGTATTCCGTGGCTTACGGCAACCCTGACGGAAACCGTATTTATGCCGTTGGAAATCAGGATTATCTGTCGCTATCGTGGTGGGACAAGGCCGTCTTTGAGGACAAACTTCCCGAAGCCGAAACGGTGGCCCGCATCTCTGGCTCCGACTATGACGGCTATATCACCTTCGGCGACGAACAGCCTGTCAGTGCTGTCATCACCGAGGCTGACCCCGAAATTTTTGATCTTTTCCCGAGCCTGACCTTGCTCGAAGGCAGCATGGACGAGTACCGTCTCAAAGGGCATTGTCTT
>ONKQ01000115.1 GCA_900318465.1 uncultured Bacteroidales bacterium | reverse complement strand
GTGATTCGATTATGCAACCCACCCTTGTTTTTGACCAATTTATTCACCATCCACGAGGTGGCCGACCCACAAGCAATGAAAAGGATGTCGTTGCGTTGCGCCGCCCAAGCATTCCAAAAATATTCAAGTGCTTCCACGAAAGAACTCCGTGGGGTATCAATCCAAGGCATCTCATCGAAGAAGACAACCTTTCTGGTTTCTTTCGGCTTGCTTTCTATCAATGTCCGAAGGGCTTGGAAAGCCTCATCCCAATTGGCCAAAACCGGAGCAAATGGAGAGTCACTATAGGCTTTCAGTTGTTCGGCAAACCGTTGAAGTTGTTTTTTCGGTTTCTGTTTTCTCGCCCCGACGTAAGCAAAGGTGAGTCTGTCGGCGAAGACATTGTTCACCAAAAATGTCTTTCCTATACGGCGACGGCCATAGACAATGACAAACTCCGACTTCCCAGAGTTGAACTTTCGTTCCAGCGTATCAATTTCGCTTGTTCTTGCAATAATCCTGTTCATATTGTCCGATTAAATATGCTGGCAAAAATACAAAAAAACATAGATACGGACACTTATAAATCACAAAAAGTGTCCATAACTCGAAATTTTGTTGAGATATGGACGCTTTTGAATGTTATTGTCGGAACAATGGGGCATGACAACCATAAACAAAGGGGCTGCCACGGTGCTTCGACAGGCTCAACAACTTTGTGACAGCCCTACACCACCCCGCCCGGGTTGTAGGGCTGTCGTACCACTGTAGTCGTATGATTCATTCGCGCATTGCAAATGCTGATATTCTGACCTTCCGAATTTGCAAATTCGGGGTGTTATTATAGCTTTGTAGTTCTTATCTGTTCTTCAATGGATAACAACATTTTCAGAACATTCTCTATATTTGGTATCAGTGTTTTTATCTCTGATTCAGACAAATGGCATCTCCCGTTATGCGTTATTTCTATTCTCAACCGATGAAAATTGCTTTTATCTGGCCATAATATCTCTATTGATGGCAATGGTAGTGATTTCTTGTTTACAATTTCTTGATAATACAAATCCAAATCACTCATTGCAGGAAGACCTGCAGGCGTCTTTGGTTTACCTGTTATGCCCGACAAAGCCTTAAGCCCTTCTTCTGCCATAGAATAGATTCTTCCAACTATAGAAGTATAAAACACATCTAACATCTCATCAATAATAGTTGTGTCCACAGTTGGCCGCCACATCTTTGTGACATACTTTTGCAAATCCTCGTCCCAATCCTCGTATTCTTCTATTTGAGAATCCGCGTAAGATTCCATTTCTTCTCGTAATTTCTCTAATTCTTCAGGAACAAAACCGAGTAGTTTTTTTATTGCTTCTGACTCGGCTTTTACCTTTTGTTGAAACATATTATTCCCTTTTGAAAACATATTATTAGTGTTTTTGTTACGCTGTTCATAATCAATAATCCTGCACCAAACGCACAGAAAACCCGTAATATCTAAGTTGGGTATGTGGAATTAAACCATTAGTAAATTCAAGTTCATAAACATGAGTTTCTTCTCTTGTTGAGGTCCAATAATCTCCAACAGAACCAACGCTATTGACATTTGTTCCGTAACGCCAACCTCCACATGGAAGGAAAGCAGCTCCATTATTCTCAAATATGTTATTCCAGACCAAAGCCGTAATAGTATTATCCTCATACGAACCTGAGAGTAAATTTGCATTATTCAACACGTAGTTCAAACCACTCCAATCATCTGGTAAAACAATTATCCCGTTTCTACCATTAACTTTTGCTTTCGCAAAACGTATACCATATATTGTATTACGACTATTGAAAACATAAGCCCATTCATCTTTATCTAATGTGCGCCACAAATTCTCCATATTGCCACCGTTAACGATTACATTATACCCCCAATCAGCCAGACCTGTCTGATCAAACAAATTATATAACTCAGAACCATAAACATAATAATCGCTGTTTTGCTTACTAGTTGACCACGGTTGATAACATGCAGCCCCATGATTATACCCACTCGTACCCCAACCAAATAAATCACGGTTTTTATTCTCATCACTATCGTTTTGCCCGGTTGTTGTTCCCAGACACTCCCATTGGTTGTCTGCAAACTTCCAATAAGGTATATCGGCATCGCCAATATATTGTAAGTTACCTTTTGAAAAATATACTTTATCACCATTTTCATTGATGGTGAATAAACCATTAATAGCTCCTTCAGGAAATATTCTTGAATTGACATACACATTTGTTCCATCTGCCAAATATCCATTCTCAACAATCTCACAAACAGTAGGACGTGTACCTAAAAACACTCCATCTTCCGAATATGCCGACCCTTCCTCTCCTTCCTCCAACGCCTCCTGCGGTAGCAGTATCGCCCACTTCTCAACATTTTCTCCTGCACCAGCGGGCAACTTGATGATTCCTTCTCCATCCATACTGGATGTCACCGTGTTCTGTGAGAAATCCACCATGACCTTGTTCTTCATCCCTGTAATACAGATGGGGGAATTTGACGGAGTCGTTACAATGAACTTCACCAAAGCGCACTTGTTTAGCAAATGGGCGGAATAGGCCGTTACGCCTGAAACATAGTTTTCGTTTGAGGCAGCACACGAAATCACAGGCAAGTGCTCCGTTTGGTCGCTGATGATGACCGAACATTCTTCCGTTGTGCCTGTGAAAAGGGCTTCTTGTGGGGTAACATTGCCAAGGAAATAGAATTGCAAAGGTTGGTTTTCGGTCGGGTTGGTGATGTTGCCGCTGAAGTTGGTACCGTTGTGGGTCAGGAATCCGACATACTTACCGCCACTGCCTACATAAATCTTGTCGCCAGTTTCAAAGTCGACCGTGCCCGTATTGGGATTCACCACCACTTTCGAGCCGTTGTTTTGTTTTACATCAAGGGTGATGGTCACAACTTCGTCGTTGGAGGTTGTTTGTCCTTCGTTTTTTTTGCATTGTGATATTGTCATAGTCAATGCAAAAGCCATCAGAATCATGCTGATTTTCTTCATTTTATGTTCTCCTTTTTACTTTTGTTGTTTCTTTTGTTTGTTTATTGCTGCATAGCTTGCACTGGCCAAAAGCAGGGTGAATAATCCGCTCCCAAGCGGTGCGCCAAAGGTCTGGTTGGTGACGTTCACGCCATCGGTCGGATTGCCGAAAGTCTGGTTGGTGACAATGCTTCCGTCCAAGGGATTGCCAAAGCCTTGGTTGGTCAAGGCTGCCGCGCCGCTGCTTCGTGGTCCCGCAGGTTCATCGCCGCGTTGG
>ONKQ01000074.1 GCA_900318465.1 uncultured Bacteroidales bacterium | reverse complement strand
ACTTGTAAATGATATTGCAGCCCATCCTACTACAGGGAAGGGCAAACCTGAATTGTTGCATGGTGATTTGGCTGGCTATTGGAGTAGGCGTATAACAGACGAGCATCGTATTGTTTATGAGATTGATTTTACAGAAGGAATTGTTTACATTCTTTCTCTCAAATACCATTACAAGAAATAATTTAGAATAACAACACAAATAACAAACAATCAACACTATGAAAACATTAAAAACCTACCTCATCGTCCTCTTAGGAGCAATCGTTTTAAGCTCCTGCTCGACGGACAAAACAATGATCGCCAAAGGCGTGAACCTCAACAAGTATGAGTACGCCTCTTTGACCCAAACCAGAAACTCTGTCGGCACGGTGACCGACATCGAAATTGAGCCTGGTATCTACGATGCCATCGAAGCCACACGCCTCAAAATGATAGGCTCACAACGCATCAACGACCTTTCCTCCGAACAAAAAGAGAAACTCGTTTTGGCAAAGTATTCCGCCACTTCTTCAAATGAAGAATCCATCCTTTCCGTCAGTTTTGAGGACTATATGACGGGCAAGACCGTGGCCTCGTGCCGTTCCTCAAACAGCGCTGGATGGACTCGCCAAAGGGATGTGGACCGTGCCATCAGGAAGTTGGCAAAACGCATTGAGAAGGTTTGGGGAAAATAACCTGAAAACCCAAGAGAATGAAGAAGTTCTTCGTTGTACTTTTTGTGTTGTTCGCGGCAAGCGCAACAGCCCAAAAGGTCATTGATTTTATGGGCATTCCCATCGACGGAACCGAGGCGGAAATGTTCTCGAAACTGAAGGAAAAAGGATTTCGGGAGACGAATGACCCCAATATATTGGAAGGTTTGTTCGAAGACCTTCCCGTCGAGGTGGTCGTTTTGGATAATAGTTGTGACAAGGTGTATGAGATGGACCTCAGGCACGAGATGGGGAGTGACGAAGCTCTTGCCATTAAGCGATACAACAGCCTTCTTCTCAGGTTCAGGAACGACCCGAAATACAACGATTCTTATTCCGAGTTAATCCCTGAAGGCGAACCGATTGGCGAAAAGTTGAGATCGGATACACACTTATATTCAGCTTGCTTCTCTCAAGTCGGAACGAATGGCTATGTTCGTGTCGAATTACTCAAATCGCACAATTGGAAAGATGATGAGAAATACAAGATGGCGACTTTTGTCATTGCGATGAAATTTGTCAACGCAGTCAATACGCCTAATGGATAAATCTTTGAATTTTGAATTTTAAATCTTGAATTAAATTATACATTGAATATGAAACGATTATTAGTCCTTACCGGTGGCGGCGACTGCCCAGGCCTGAACGCCGTGCTTCGCGCCATCGTCAAGAGAGCCGCCCAAGAGAAAGATTGGGAAGTGCTCGGTAGCATACAAGCCTACAACGGCATCCTTTGGGAGCCAACCGAGGTGGTCAGGCTGACGCCAGAGTCCGTGCGCGGCATCCACTTCCGTGGCGGCACCATCATCGAAACCACCAACAAAGGCGGCCCGTTCAACTGGCCCGTCAAGAATGCTGACGGCACTTGGTCCACCGTCGACCGCTCGGATGAAATGCTCCGCAAACTGCAATACATGGGCATTGACGCGGTCATCAGCATTGGTGGCGATGGCTCACAACGCATCTCGCAGAAACTATACGAGAAGGGCCTGAACATCATCGGCGTGCCCAAGACCATCGACAACGACCTCTCCTCGACGGAATGTACCTTCGGCTTCCAAACCGCCGTGCAGATTGCAACTGAGGCTGTCGATAAATTAGTGACGACAGCAGCCAGCCATAACCGTGTTTTCGTCCTCGAAGTGATGGGGCGCGATGCTGGCTGGATTGCTTTGCACTCCGCCATTGCTGGAGGTGCCGAGGTGTGCCTCTTGCCCGAATTTCCTTACGACATCAATGTGGTGAAGGCCCGATTGGAGCAACGCTTCAACCACGACCGTGGCTTTGCCGTGGTAGTGGCTTCGGAAGGCGCACGCCCGAAAGACGGCCAGCAGGTGTTTGAAATCAGCAAAGAAGTCGGCTACGAAAACAAGAAATTGGGCGGCATCGGTCGGCGTTTCATCGAGGAGATGAAGGCGGTGGGCTTCACCCACGACATGCGCGAAACCACCCTTGGCCATTTGCAGCGCGGCGGCGTGCCGATTGCCTACGACCGCGTTTTGTCGGCTGAGTTTGGTGTGAAGGCTTTCGAGATGGTTTTGAATGGGCAGTTCGGCCAGATGGTGTCCTATCATCATCCTGACATTGTGGCCGTTTCGCTCAAGGAAGCCGTCGCCCAGCCCAACCTCGTCACTCTCGACAGCGACTTGGTTCGCACTGCGCAAGGATTGAGTATTTCTTTGGGAATCTAAGCATGTTTTAATCCCGCTTGCCCCCTTAAAAGAGGGACAACTTTTACTCTTGGTTCTGTTGTCCCCATCTTGAGGAGGTTAGGGGGAGTGAAAGAAGACCCAAACAAATGAAAATAACAATCATCCCCACTGCCCAACAAGCCCAAGGCATCAATTTCAGCGGCCAAACTGCCGTTGTGATTGATGTCTTGCGGGCGACGAGCGTCATCACCACTGCTTTGGAAAACGGGGCGCGAGAGGTCATTCCCGTGAAAACCGTCGAGGAAGCACAAAGCGTTTATGCGCAATGCGACACGGCCAACACCCTTCGCGGAGGTGAACGCAACGCCTTGAAAATCGAGGGCTTCGACCTTTCCAATTCGCCTTTAGAGTACAAGAAAAAGGTGGTTGAAGGCAAGACCCTCATCCTGACTACCACCAACGGCACCAACGCCATTAATAATATAATAGGTGCGGACGAGGTGGTTTTGGCGTGTTTCAGGAATGCGGCGGCTTTGGCTGACCACCTTGTTGGGCTGTCACACTGTGTCAACCGCGATGTGGTCATCGTTTGTGCAGGCACCGAAGGCCGTTTTTCCTTGGACGACGGCCTTTGCGCGGGCATGATTATCGATTTGTTGAAACAACAGACTGAAGTGGAGACGGATGATCTGGGATTATTGCTGACACATTATTATAATAGTAACAAAACCAACTTGCTTGGCGCATTGTCGGGCTGTTTCCATTTGAAGCGGCTGTTCACGTTGGGTTTCTACGACGATATCCGTTTCTGTTTGGAAACGAACTGCGTGACGACGGTGCCGATAGTGCAAGAGGGCAAAATCAAGAAAAAACAGATGCCATGAAACGCACCTTCTTAGCCATACACATCCCCAACGGAACGGAATATCCCGCCTTGGTGGAAAGCCTGAAGAAGAACCTGCCGCACGAAAAATACATCAACTATTGCAGGCCCGACAATATCCACCTCACCCTGAAATTCATCGGGCAGACCGAAGACCTCGACATTCCCGCCATCAATGAGGCCTGTCGCAAGGTGGCCCAACGGCACCAACCTTTCACGCTGGACTTCGACCGCACGGGAATCTTCGGGAGCAACGGTACTCCGCGTGTGTTGTGGCTCGGCATGAACAAAACACCCCAAGCCCTTTACGACCTTGAGGCCGATGTGCTTGATGCTTTCGACGACCTCGGGTATCTCCGCGACAGGCAAAACTTTGTGCCACACCTCACCGTGTGTCGCATCAAATCGTTGGTCGACAAGAAGTTCTTCCAACAAATCTACAATGGCATTGAGCAAAAAACCTATCTCCACGCCGATGTAAAGGAACTCATCTATTATCAAAGCTTCCTGCAACCCACAGGGCCTTTCTACAAAATCCTGAAACGTTTTCCCTTGGGTTAAATAGTATGCAATTTTGCTTTTCAAACGCCCTTGAAACGGAAAAAAGCGTACTTTTGCAATTTATTTGGCATTTTAGAGTTATAGAGAAACAATAAACACCTACTACAATGAAAACTAGAATCACAAGTATCATCATGGTACTCCTCGCTGTGTTCATCACCCTTGGAGGTACCACCAGCTGCAAGAGCAAGAAGAGACTTGCCAAAGAAGCCGCTGAAGCTGAGTACAAATCGAAAGTAGAGCAAGCCAGAAATGATCTCACAGCCATTCTCGACGACGAGACTTTGTGGACGCTCGAAGAGAAAGAAAACCGTGTGAAGACCATCAAGGACTGGAACCTGCAAAATGCGGAGATTGACGACCTGATTTCCCAAGTGGAAAAGAAACTCGCCCGCGAGCGCGCCCAAAGGGAAGAAGAGGAACGCCGCGCCGCCGAGGAACGCGAAAAAGCCAATGCCGCCGATGTGGTACTTGGCCGCAACTTCAACAGCATCGCCAACGCCGGCAGCACCAGTCAAGCCAACCGCGTCATCAATGAGACTTTGGGCATGTTTGAGTCGCCCAACGTGCCTGTGCTGATCATCATTAGCCAAAATCCGGGTTTCAACGACTACGACCGTCCCACGACTATCGAAAAATACTTGAATTACCTGAAGGACCAAAAGAAGGCCACCGAAAAGGTGCATGAAATCAAATACAACGCCAACGGAAAAATCAACGAACTTGAACTGATAAAGAAATGAAAAAGATCATCGCCACATTAGCTTTTGTCATGTGCTTTGCGGGTATCGCCTTGGCACAGGACGAACTGAGTTTTGAACGCAAGCAAGCCATCGACAGCCTCGCCTTGGAAAAGGTGAGAGACCTGAGCAAATACATCAAAATCGTAGGCTCGAAGGATACGCCTTTCAGCGAGGCCAACCGCGTCATCGACCGCGCCGAGGAGCTCTTCATGAGCGATGCCGAAATCGGTGTCTCCTCCATCCACAGCAACCAAATCACTTACTATCGCGTCCGCAAGTACTTGGAGCACCTGATGCGCCTCAACTACGACCGCGTCGAGATTGAATGGTACAACATCGAGTATGTCAGCGACTTGCAGCGTCAACCCGATGGCACATACGTTGGTGTCATCACCATATTCCAGACTTTCCGTGGCTACGATGCCGAAGGCAACCTGGTGTATAAAGACACGACCAAGAAAGACATCACCGTCTACGTGCGCCGCAAGGAAACCCAAATCGGAGGCCGCACCATCGGCTTCTGGGATGTGTTGCTCGGCGACATGCGCGTGAAGGAAACGACGGATAGGTAGTTTGCAGTTGAGAGTTGAGAGTTTATAGTTGAGAGTTTAAAGTTGAGAGTTGAATGTGGACTCGCTTTGGGAATATTGCACTCTTGATCATCGGCTTGCTTTGGGCTTCGGCAACGACGGCACAGACCATTGGCGACTTCAAGATGGACGAAACGGAGCTGTATGCCATGACCAAGCAGATGGGGCAATTCATGCGCCGTTTCAACTACGAGGAAGACCAATTCGGCAACAAACTCAACCCGAAAGACCCCAAATACCGCAACAATGAGATGCGCCGGCAGTCGCTGCCCATCCTCTTCGATCAGGAGAAATACGGCACCCAGACCGAGTTGCAGCGCTATTTCATCGAAGACGTGACCAAAGGCGACTCCACTTTTATGTCGTTTCTCGGAGGGCGTTGGTATTCAGAGGTTTCGACTACGTTCAAGTACAACGGCACTGATGTCAGCGTTTTGCTGATTCTGGCCGTTGAGCAAGAAGGTCTTGGCTCGAAATGGGTGCTTACCAACGTCTACTGTTCGGAGTTCAACAAGCTGTTTCCCAAAGGGGAATTGGCCGAGAGGGAAAGGCATTATCTGCATCCCATGAGCCACGAACTTGACTTCATGAACATTTACAAGGCCTTCCAAGACCCTGACCTCATTGAATACTACGCCTCGAAGGATTATCAACCTGATTATCTGACACTTTTCTTCTACGAAGTAAAACAGGGACGACTCGTTTTCCAGCATGTCGACGGGCTTAAGTTCCACGTGTTCCAAATCAAGGATTGGTACTTCGAGGTGTCGTGGTTCGACCGCAAGGGTCTCAATTCCGGTTGGCTCATGTCGAACGTCATCTATATGCCTGAAAAGGAAAAAACTAATCTCATCAAATTCTATCAACCATGAAAAGAATCGCATTAGTCTGCGCCATCATATTCAGTTTTATCGTTGGCGGCCATGCCCAAAAGCTCACCAAAGAGGAAATCGCCCGCTATGAGACCGAAATCAGGACAATGGTCAATTATCTTGAGGAAACGCTCAATTTCATCGGCGACAGCACAGCCTCTGCGCAAGAAAAAAGCATCGTATTCACCGAGAGCTGGAGCAAGATTTTCATTGACGACAAGGTGCAGGTGGAAGACGACCTCGACGTGAACCGCAACACGCCCATCAACAAGGATGTTCAGGCCTATCTGAAGGACATCGACTTCTTCTTCAAGTGGGCCACGTTCCAGTTCGACGTGCAAAGCATCGCCAACAACACCCGCGAAGACGGCGTCGTGTTTTTCAAGGTCACCCTGTCGCGCCACCTGACCGCCCGCACCATTAATGACGAGCCTATCGACGACATCCGCAACCGCTTCGTTGAAATCAATCTCGACCGGCAGAAAAACAGCCTCAAGATAGCCAGCATCTACACCTCGAAAGTCAATGAGGCAGAAGCCCTGCGCGAGTGGTGGAACGGCCTCTCGACGAACTGGAAAAACAGGTTGGGCGGCGATATTATGCTCTACGATAGCATTCCGTTGCAAAGGATCGTAATTACCACTACAGGTTTTGTGGATGTTAATGATAAGATTTATGAGAATAGCCTGAAAGATGTTGATGCAAAGCTGAAATTGGTCACGCAAAAACAAAGTGTCGATTTGTCGGGCATCCTGGGAATCATCAGTTTGGAGCCGTTGAGCGAGCTTTCCGACCTCACTTGGCTCGACTTTTCAGGTACTTCCGTCGACGACATCTCGCCGTTGCGCAATGCCAACAAACTCAAGACCTTGCGTGCCAACAACACCTTGGTTGAAGACCTTTCTTCACTCAAGTATTGCCTCACCCTTGAGGAACTTGAAGTGTCAAACACCGCCGTCAACGACCTTTCGGTGTTGGCCTATTTGCCCAACTTGCGGAAAATCAACCTTTCCGACTCACAGATTAATCGCACCAACGGCTTGAAGAATTGTCCCAGCTTGGTTTCCTTGAACCTCAGCGGAACGCGTATCCCAAACATTAACGTAGTGCAAGACCTGCCCCTGCTCAAGAGTCTCGACATCAGCAACACGGCCATCCGCGACCTTACTCCAGTCAGCAGCTTGAAAGAACTGCAAAGCCTTAACATTTCGGGCAGTGCCGTAAGCAACTTGCAGGCTTTGAGCGAATTGGAAGACCTGCGCGAGTTGTATTGCAGCAACACCTCCATCAGTGATCTTACACCGTTGAAAAGCAACCGCCGTCTGATCAGAATCTATTGTGACCACTCTGGCATCCACGATGCAGAAGCAAGCGCTTTCCTGCAAACCAATCCTTACACTCTGGTCATCTATGACACCGAAGCGCTGAAAACTTGGTGGCGTGAGCTTCCTATCTATTGGAAAGCCGTGTTTTCCAAGCAAATAACAAATGTTGAATCGGAACCGACTACCGAGCAGTTGCACGAAATCATCAACCTTCAGGAACTCGACCTTTCGGGCAACACTTTCTTGCAAAACCTGGTGCCCGTCAGCCGCCTGATTAACCTCCGTACACTCAACATTTCCAACACGGAAATCAATTTCCTGCAACCCATTCAAGGTTTGATGAACCTCGAATCGCTCAACATTTCGCACACCTATATCCGCGACTTGTCGCCCTTGAAGGAGATGACGAACCTGAAGTATCTCAACATCATGAACACGCCCGTCGACGACTTCGCGCCTTTGTTGAACGACAACAGCCTCGAATTGATTGAAGCCGACAGCACCGACGTCAACCCGAGTCAAATCATAGTGCTGAAGGAGAGTCAAAGGCAGGTGCATGTCATTTATCAAACCGAAGCTTTGAAGGATTGGTGGATTGGTCTCGACCCGATTTGGCAAGCCATTTTCCGAAACGCCATCGATACCCAAGATGAAATCCCCAACGCACTTGATTTGCAACGTGTTGTGGATATTCAAGAACTTGAAATTGGCGTGGAATTTCCCATCATCAGCCTTGAGCCTTTGAAGAATTTTCTATGGCTTGAGCGTCTGACCATCAACGGCCAGAGTGTGCGCGACATTGCACCTTTGGAGAACAAGTTGTATCTCGTCGAACTCAATGTGCAGAACAACCCCATCAGAAGCCTGAAATCCATCGAAAGCAGCACGAAGCTCGAGCTGCTTAATATTGAAAACACGCAAATCAACGACCTCGGACCATTGTCGAAGATGCACAACCTTGTCACCCTCAATGCCGCTGGTACGCCCGTGAAATCGTTGAAACCTCTTTCGGGGCTGCATAGTTTGGAAAACCTCTTTGTCAACAACACCGATGTGCGCAGCATCTCGCCAGTTGAAGACATTGCCATGTTGAAACAACTGAAGATATACAACACCAAGGTTCGTGCTCGCGATGTAGAAAAGCTGCAACAAAAGCGGATGGACTTGAATATCATTTATTATTGATTTGAAGAGAAATCTAATGGAAAAAAGCGTTTTCCTTTGCGGAAACGCTTTTTTTTGTAATTTTGCAGAAAAATAAAAATGCCAGAAATAAGCCGTTTTTGGTTTAAAATGAATTATGATTTGAAGAACATAGAATACCAGCACGATTACATCTACAAAGTGTCTTTTGAAGACGGAACATCGGGGCTTGTTGACTTTAACGATGTGATTCATTCCTCGAAACCTTACAACCTTTTGTTGAACATGAATTTGTTCAAGAAAGCCTACATCCATCCCGAATTGAAAACCCTCACTTGGGCTGATGATTTGGATTACGACCCGATTATCCTTTACTATAAAGCGAACAACATTCCGTTTCCTGCCTCATGGGGAGAAATACGATAAAAGTATACTAACATAAAATGAATCAGTGTTTTACAACTTAAAAATAGTTCAATTATGAAAAAATCAGCATTAATCCTTGCGTCTGTCCTCGCTTTGGCGGGCTGCACCAAGAAAAACAATGATTGCGTTTGGATTGAATATGATGCCTGGCACTTGCCAAAAGTCGTCAATGAATATCTGCCATATCAAGAGGGACAGCAACTGCTGTTTCTTCATGAATACGGCGATACCCTTCGTTTCGAGGTACGTAGCGTCCGTTTGGTAGATTACGATACGGCTCATTACACTTACAAAACAAATCCCTGCTATCCCACTGGAGATATTTTAGAAAGTGCAATGGTTCAACTTATCCGTTTGCCGGAATCCTATTTGGAGAACCAAAGTAAACAAGGCATTGAGCTGCAGATTTATGGTGCTGGCACCGAAAACGGAGGTATTAGTTGGCTTGAGTATTGGATGTTTCCGAACATGTATCCTACATTTCAAAATCACAACATTCACTCGGAAAGATATAATGGTGATGTTGCGCTATTGGGCGATACGATTTCCATGGATAGGGACAATAAGGATGATTATATGACTAACGCTATACTTGTGAAAGGCAAAGGTTTGGTCAGTTTTCACGATGACCGCGACAACGGGGAATGGCTTTTGGTGGAAGAATAATCCTCACAGCGTTTCAGAATAAATTTCGCCTTTTGGAAGATAAAAACCCTTTCCAGAAGGCGAATTTATTTATTGTTTCGGTTTCCTTTGCTTTGAATACTTTTATTTTGTACTTTTGCAGTTCATCTGGATTGCTTGCGTGCCTCGCAATGACGCTAAGCGTGTCAAAAGTCCCGAACCTCGCAGTCTTGTGTTAATTCGAAATTTTGAATTTTAAATCTTAAATACAAAATCATGGAAATCAGAAAGTTAGAACAAATGTTCGAGGTTTTGCGCAGCAAACCCAAGAAACGTCTTGTGGCCGCTTACGCCAACGACGACCACACCATCTGTGCAGTGAATGCCGCCGTCAAGGAAGGTCTCATCGAAGCCACCTTGCTGGGTGACGAGAAAGTGATTGCCGAAGTGTGCAAGGCCGAAGGCATCGACATGGCAAACTTCCGCATCATCAATGAGCCTGTCGATGTGAAAGCCGCAGCCATGGCCTGCGACCTCATCAACGCCGGCGAAGCCGACATCCTGATGAAGGGCCTGCTGCCCACCGACAAATACATGCGCGCCATCCTCAACAAGGAGCGCGGCCTCTGCCCGCCCAATGTGACTTTGGCTCACGTCGCCGTCATCGAGAACCCCAACTACCACAAGCTGATGGTGGCCTCCGACTGCGCCATCATCCCGCTTCCCGACATCAAACAGAAGCAGCAATTGCTCAAATATGTGACCACTGTGGCCACAAAATTGGGTGTCAGCTGCCCGAAGGTCGCCATGGTGACCGCCACCGAGCAGATGAGTGCTGGTATCCCCGCTTGCGTTGATGCCGCCATCATCGCAAAGATGGCTGAGCGTGGCCAAATCAAGGGCTGCATGGTGGAAGGTCCTATCAGCCTCGACCTCGCCTTGGATGCCGAGACGGCTGCCATCAAGGGCATGAAGAACCCCGTGGCCGGCGACGCCGACTGCCTCGTGTTCCCCAACCTCGAAGCTTCCAATGTGTTCTACAAGTGCTGCACCAAGTTCGACAAGAGCGAAGTCGGTGCCATGTTGATGGGCGCCAAGGTGCCTTGTGTGCTCTCCTCGCGCGGCGACACTTCCAAGACGAAACTGTATTCCATCGCTTTGGCCGCAATGATAGCGTAATTTTGGACACGCTTCGCGTCACTGCGAGGCACGAAGCAGTCCAGAAAACAAAACCTCTGGATTGCTTCGTCGTTCCTCCTCGCAATGACGCAAAGCGACAAAAGACATCACAATAACAATATAAATAAACACTATGGCACACAAAATATTAACGATAAACCCCGGTTCCACCTCGACGAAAATTGCGGTGTTTGAAGGCGAAGAGCAAGTCTTCAAGAAGAACCTGAAGCACACCACTGAAGAAGTCTCGAAATACGAGCACATCGCCGACCAGAAGCCTTTCCGCACCGAAGCCATCAAGCGTGAGCTGAAAGAGGCTGGCATCGACTTAAGCGAAATGTCTTGTGTTGTGGGTCGTGGCGGCTTGCTTCGTCCCCTCGTTTCGGGTGTCTACGAAGTGAACGACCTCATGATCAAGGACCTCATGGAAGGCTACAACGGCGAACACGCCTCCAACCTCGGTGGCCTGATTGCCAACGACATTGCCAAGGAAATCGGTGTGAAGGCCTACATCGCCGACCCCGTCGTGGTCGACGAAATGGACGAAGTGGCACGTTATTCGGGTCACCCGCTGTTCCCGCGCATCTCCATCTTCCATGCCTTGAACCAAAAGATCATCGCTCGTCAGTTAGCGAAAGACCTTGGTCGTAAGTATGAGGATATGAACATCATCGCTATTCATCTCGGAGGTGGCATTTCAGTCAGTGCCCACAAGAAAGGTCGTGTAGTGGATACCAACAACGCCTTGAACGGAGATGGCCCCTTCACCCCCGAACGCGCTGGCTCATTGCCTGCTGGCTTCCTTGTCCACCAACGATGCCCTTGAGGTGGAAAACGCCGTGAAGGCTGGCAACAAGGAATGGGAGAAGGTCTACAAGGCCATGGCCTATCAAGTGGCCAAGGAAGTGGGCGGTCTTGCAGCTTCGGCCATGAGCATGGACGTTGATGCCATCTTCCTCACGGGCGGAATGGCCTACGACAAGGGCTTCTGCGCTTTGGTGAAATCCCATGTTGAGAAAATCGCTCCAGTGTATGTTTATCCCGGAGAGGACGAGATGAAGGCCTTGGCCCTCAACGGCTTGATGGTCCTCAATGGGGAGACTGAGGTGAAGGTTTACGAATAATAGTTTCCAATTTCTGATAATAAAAAGCCCGTTTCAGCAACGAAACGGGCTTTGAATTTTGTTTTTAATGATGCTTACTTCACCTCCTCAAAGTCCGCATCCGTTACGGTGTCGTCACCGCCATTGTTCTGCGGGCCTTGGTTCGGGTTACCGCCTTGGAAGCCGCCGCCCATGTTGTTCGGGTCGAAGCCGCCTTGCGGGCCGCCTTGGGCACCGGCGTTCTTGTACATCTCCTCGCTGGCTTTCTGCCACATCGCGTTCATCTCAGCCATGGCTGCGTCGATGCCGGCGATGTCTTGAGCCTGGTGAGCGGTCTTCAGCTTGCCGAGGGCAGCCTCGATTTCAGCCTTCTTGTCGGCAGGCAGCTTGTCGCCGTATTCCTTCAGCTGCTTCTCGGTCTGGAAAATGATGCTGTCGGCTTGGTTCAGCTTGTCGATGCGCTCGCGTTCCTTCTTGTCGGCTTCGGCGTTGGCCTGGGCTTCGTTCTTCATGCGCTCGATTTCAGCGTCGGTCAAGCCCGATGAGGCCTCGATGCGGATGCTCTGGGTCTTTCCCGTGGCCTTGTCCTTAGCACTCACGTTCAGGATACCGTTGGAGTCGATGTCGAAGGTGACTTCGATCTGCGGGATGCCACGCGGCGCTGGCGGGATGCTGTCGAGGATGAAACGACCGATGGTCTTGTTCTGTGCA
>ONKQ01000083.1 GCA_900318465.1 uncultured Bacteroidales bacterium | reverse complement strand
GGCCGACCACCCTCGGGTCGCCCAGCTTGCTGAATGTCTCGTACATCTTTGCCATGCCTCTCTTCTTCTTGAATTTTCGACAAATGTACGAATAAATACGCAACAAATTGAAATAGAATAAGTTGTGTTGATAACTTTTCAAAAAAATGTTCATAACATGCTATTTTTCCAGAATTTTGATGCGTTTGCCCTGCAATTTTTTTGCCGAAAAGCTTGCGGAATGGGAAAAAGGTTGTATTGTCAATCGTGCATATTCTGGGCGTGGCAAGCATCCACCACGGTAATGGTATCACCTTCGATGGTGTATGCGTAATACCATTTATCAGTGTTAGCCATATAATAACCTTCCCATCGATGGATGGTAGGCTGGCGGCGCAATAAGGTTCGCTCTATGGCATAAATGTAGAAGATGGCATCCCGCACATTGCGCTCCATATCTTCATACGAATAGGCGTGACGGTACTTCAGGGAAACATTCCTATAAAATGTCCTAATTTTCCTGACGGCCCGCTTGGTATATCGATACTTATACGGCATCCTTCATAAAATATACAGATCGAACATCGCTCATCACCAGTTCGTAGGCTTCTTCTGGAGTATAGAAGTCTTTCTCGTCGGGCGACGGAATGTATTGGCTGTCTTCAAAGAGAGATTTGTCGCTGTAATCAATTATTTTATTACCCTGCATACCTATTGTTATTTTGGGAAATCGGTGCAAATATACAAATAATGCAACAAAGATATTGTGATTATTCGCAAAAAGTATAAAAAAAACTAAATTTCAGACGACATTTCCTCTCACCGGAACCGCTTCTCCATCCTAAGCACGTTCTTCCCGTCGAGGCACTCATAGAGGATTAAGCAGGTGTCGTCCCTCTGGGACGAAGCCACCCGCCCGAAAAAAGAACCGGCAAAAGTAGGGAAAAGATTTGGTTGTCAGGGACAAAAAGACAATTTTTTTGCCGAAAAGCTTGCGGAATGGGAAAAAGGTTGTATTTTTACGGTGTCATAAATGACTAATCCGGTACTTTCCGAGTGGGGGTAAGCCCTTATCGACCCTGCCCCAATTTTAAAAGAGCCATCCGAAAGGACGGCTTTTTTATTGCATGTATTTTTGCCTGAACAGAAACATATAAAGTGGGTTCTCCGTGAAACGCCGCGTTACGGAAATAGCCTTCTTCCCTTTATAAATCAATTTTAACTGGCGAACAAATTCTACACCCCTTATGGAATGCAGCTTTGCCAATTCCAGTGCTATATCTAATTCAGACATATTAGTTTTTCATTAATAAATAGATAAACCTTCCGTTCAAGCAAACCTCTTCTCCATCCGAAGCACATTCTTCCCGTCAACGCGCTCGTAATTGATGCTGTCCATCAGGTTGCGGACGAGGAAAACGCCCAAGCCGCCTATGGGACGCTCGTCGACGGTGAGGGTGGTGTCGGCCTTGCTCACGCCGGTGGGGTCAAACTCCGCGCCCGAATCGCTGAGGATGAATCGTACCCGGCTCTCATCAGCCTCAATAGTAATGTTTATATTCCCCTCAATATCATTCGGATAGGCATAATCAATCACATTGGTGACGGCTTCCTCGACGGCCAACTTGATTTGGTTGGCAAGCCCGGTTTCCATGTTCAAGGCTGCCGTGGCCGACTTCACAAACGCATTGAGTTTCGTGATTTCGCTCACCTTATTGATTAATGTGAGGGTTTCGCTGAAGATGATAGGCTTTTCCTGCGGCGTGTATTGGATGGCAAGCAAGGTGAGGTCGTCGCTTTGTTCGGCACCGTCAACAAAACCATTCACCCGATTGGTCATTGTCCGAATGAGTTTTTCCGATGTATTGGATTCTTTTCCAATGCAATCCCGCAATCCCTTTTCAACACGTTTCAACCCAAATTGTTCGTGGCTTTCGTTCATTGCTTCGGTGAGGCCGTCGGTGTAAAGGAACAGGCTTTCTCCCGACTGCAACACGGTTTCCTGGATGGTGTAAACCATGTTGTCCATCACGCCCAAAGGCAAATGGGGCTTGGCAGGCAATGGCTTGGTTTCTTCGCCGATAACGAAGGGTTTGTCGTGGCCGGCATTGCAATAGCGCAAACGTCCCGTAGGCAAATCGAGCACGCCAATGAACATGGTGACGAACATGTTCTGCTCGTTGCGCTGGCAAGCGGTCTCGTTCAACGCTTGCATGATGCGGGCTGGATTGCTCTCGTGCGCTGATATTGAACGGAATAGCGTGTGCATCACGGCCATCACCAAGGCGGCGGGGATGCCTTTTCCGCTCACGTCGCCGATGCAGAAAAAGAGTTTCTCGTCGCGGATGAAATGGTCGTAAAGGTCGCCACCAACCATTTTGGCAGGGTCGAGCGAGCCGACTACAAAGCAGTCGTCGCGCAATGTGGTTTCTTCACTTTTGGGCAACATGTCCATCTGGATTTTCCGTGCGATATTCAACTCACTGTCAATGTGTTCGCGCTCCAAAGTGGCCTGTTGCAGCTTGGAAATGTTCTTGGCGGATCGCTGGATGATGAAGGCGAGAATCAGCAGACCGGCCAAGGTCAGCAGCAGGTTTCTCCATTGCATTTTTATCAAAGGCTCAAACACCTCGTCGTCATAATTGATGACGGCGATACTCCAAGGGCTGATGGACCTTGGGGTATAATAATACACCGATCCTTTGGCATGGTCTTCCCAGTCGTCGAAAGAAATCACTGTGATACGCCCTGAAGCGGTTGTCGTGTGTTCGACGGTGGTGTCATTAATCAAGCCCTTGATTTGCTCCACATCCTTGTGCTTTATCTCGCCAACAGGACTAAAAATCAACCTGCCCTTACCTGAAAACAAAAGGTTGTAAGAGGAAGGGAACATGTGTCTGGAATTCAGTAATTTGCCAAGCCATTCTGTGCTTAAGTCAACACCGACAATGGCAGCCATGTCCCCGTATGCATCGTAAATTGGAAAAGTATAAGTGATGAGTGTCACATCCGGGTAGTCTTCGTCCTGATAGGGTTCGCTCCAAAAGGAACTGTCGTTTTCAGCCGCAATGATGAAATCCGGATTTATGCTATAGTCATGTTCCTCCGAAGCAAGTTGAAAGGTTTCAATCACCTCGCCGCGACGCAGGGTGTAAGGCTCGAAAAGACGTCCTTTTTCGGGATAGTAGTCGGGAACCATGGCGATGCAGCAACCCGCAAAATGGGGATTTTGCTCCACGATGCGGCGCGTGACATCAAACAGGGAATCTGGATAGGGGAGGAACTGCTCGAATTCCCAACTGCGGTTTCGTAACGCCAAACTCACATCCTCAAGCGAATGTCTGACATATATAGCCTTGATAATCAATTCCATTTCGGCATTGCGCTCCAAGTTAATGCGGATTTGCTTGCGTGCTGAATACTGCTGGATACCCGAAATCAGCAACATGAGCACCGCCGCCGTGATGAGGATGGCGACGCTGGACCTGTTGCGGATACTTTTAGAGGTGTTGTTTTTTAACTTGCTCATAATTAATTATTTACCGATGCAAAAACGGGAAAAGATAGAACCGAGCACCTCGTCTGTAGTGATTTCGCCAGTAATCGTTCCAAGATAATGGATGGCTTCACGTAAGTCTTGGGAAACCAAGTCGGTAGGGATGTTCATTTCAAGTCCTTGTTGAACTTGACCAAGGCTATCTGAAGCATGAAGCAAAGCCTCATAATGCCGCACGTTGGTCACCAAAGTGGCATCGGGATAGGAGAGGGGTTGGCTGTGTTTCAAAGTGTTATACAAGTCGTTCAAGCCAAACTTGTGCTTCGCCGAAAGACAGATGACCATGATTTCGTCGTTGTCCAAATCGGCGCGAAGTCGACCCAACAGGGCTTCGCCTTGGTCGTTGAGCGTGTCCACCTTATTAATACAAAGGATGAGTTGCTGGTGCTCAAGGTCGATTCTTTCAAGGATTTCGTGTGCGGCAAGAAGCAGATTTTCAGTGTCTTTCGTTGCGTCAAGCATCCCGATGACCACCGTGGCTTCGGCGATTTTCCTATAAGAACGCTCGATACCGATTTTCTCGATGGTTTCCTCTGTCTCGCGCAGGCCTGCCGTGTCGATGAAACGGAACAGTATTCCGTTGATATTCAGCGTTTCCTCAATCGTGTCGCGGGTGGTGCCGGCAATGTCGCTCACAATGGCGCGGTCTTCGCCCAAAAGGGCGTTCAAAAGCGTACTTTTTCCAGTATTGGTCTTCCCAACGATGGCCACGGGCACACCATTCTTGATGGCATTGCCCAATCTGAACGAATCCCTGAGCCTGTTGACTTTATCCAATGCCTCTTGAAGTAACGCTTTAAGTTGGCTACGGTCAGCAAACTCGACATCTTCTTCAGAGAAATCCAATTCCAATTCCATCAACGAGGTCATTTCCAATAACTTGGAACGCAGCACTTGAAGCTCTTTCGAGAATCCGCCACGCAATTGATTGATAGCCACGCGATGAGCGGCTTCGCTTTCTGAACTAATCAAGTCGGCGATGGCTTCGGCTTGGGCCAAGTCGAATTTCCCGTTGACGAAGGCGCGGCGCGTGAACTCGCCAGCATCGGCCATGCGACAACCATTGGCAATAAGCACTTGGAGCAGTTTCTGCTGCACGAACACCGAGCCATGCACACTGATTTCTGCCGAATCTTCGCCTGTGAACGAGTGCGGTGCCTTGAAAAAAGTTACCAAAACCTCATCGAGCATTGCGCTATTGTCCACAATATGACCATGATAGGCCTTGTGGGAAACGAGTTTCGCAAGGTCGAAAGGCTGGCCGTTTTGCTGGAAAAGACTTCCGACAATCGGTAGGGCATTTGGGCCCGAAACGCGCACAACCGCAATGGCACCCATGCCGTGCGGCGTGGCGATGGCGCAAATGGTGTCAGTATTTAAGAAATTGGTTTGCATGGTAAATCGGCGTTTCGACAGGCTCAACGACCATGGTTTTAGCAGGTTCCTGAGCCTGTCGAAGGGCCGTTCAATTTAACATAATGTCAGAAGGGCAGGTCGTCTACGCTATCGTCGCCCGCCGGCGGATAGAAGTCCTGCGCAGGCGCGGCTACGGGAGGCGTTTGGTGCATCATGGGCTGCTGGACGGGCTGAGCAGGAGCAGCAGCGGGAGCAGCAGGTGCAGCCGCCACGCCAACGGGGTCGAAACGCCACACGCGCACATCGGTGTACCATTTTCCGTTAAATTCCCGCGACGAAATGTCGATTTGTGCCTTGATGGTCTGTCCGGGCGCAAATCTCTGTATTTCTTCGATTTGGTTCGTCCAACAAATCAAACAGACCGTGCGTGGGTATTGTTCTTCCGTTTCGATGATGAGTTCTTGCTTGCGCCACGGTCCGCGAGCGCTGGTTCCTTCAGTCAGAGTGCCGAGTCTGACCACTTTTCCGATAATTTCCATATAATATGTAGTTATTTAATGATTTAAAATTGACTTCATCGAATGCTCTGCATTTTCAGACCGCAAATTTAGGCATTTTCTTCAATATTTTACCATTATTTCAAATTTTCCCTTTTGCAAAATAATCAACATTATGTTAAATAGAGTATTTCAACAACATTTCTTTGGACTAAATTCTGTAAGTTTAGATATATGAATAATTCAACGGCAGCAACTCGTCATTCTTCCCCTCCACTCCGTTAAGCTATTCATCTCTTTATACTGTCGTCATTTTTGTCGCCGTAATGGGAGTTGGCGTAGTTGCCGTAACTGCCATATTTACCGTAACGACCGTAACCATAATAGTAGCCGTACTTCCTCTTTGACATGTCCACCGCGTTGAGGACCACGCAGGCATTGGGCAATTTGTTTTCTTGGGTCAGTGAATTGAGCAGTTCGAGGTTCGACTTAGGCGTATAGTCAGCACGGCAGACGAAGCAGCAGACGTTGGCAAATCGTGCCAACTGTAATGTATCCGTGACCAGTCCTACAGGCGCAGAATCAAGGACAATGTAGTCGTATTCCTCGTTCAGCAGGTCTATCATTTCCTTCAGATTCTTTCTACTCAACAGTTCCGTAGGATTTGGAGGAACCGGACCTGACAACAGGAGGTCAAGATTGGGATTCATACCGGAGTAGCACGTCTCTTTGTGCAGGTCCTCTGCCGTGATACGCTCTGCCCTGAGCAGATTGGTGAGACCCTGTTTTTGGTTTGTTGTTCCGAACAGTCGGCCGAGTGCGGGCTTGCGGATGTCGCATCCTACAAGGACAACCTTCTTGCCGAGCAGAGCAAACGACACTGCGAGGTTGGCTGCGAGGAATGTCTTGCCTTCGTTGGAGATGCCTGAGGTGAAGAGGATGGTTTTTTCATTCTCCTTCAACATGAACTGCACATTAGTTCGAAGCGAGCGGAACACCTCGTCAATTTGGCTGTTCGTGTCAGCCTGTACCACGATGCCCGCAGCGTTCTTCACACTTTCGTTAGCCACGGGCACATCGGCCACAATAGGTACTTTTGTAAGTGAAACGACATCGTCACGCCCTTCTATTCGATAACGTAGCAGTTGCCTGACAAGCAAAATGATAAACGGAATAAGCAGACCCAGCAAAAAGGCAGCCAAGAAAACAATACTCTTTCGGGGGCTGACCTTTCCCTTGCTTAGTGGCATGGCTATGAGTTTTCCTTTGTCTGCCGTCGCTGCGAGTGAGATACTGTTTTCCTCGCGCTTCTGCAGCAGTAAAAGGTAGAGGCCAGAGCGAACTGTCTGTTGACGGCCTATCTGTGTGAGCACACGCTCCTGCTCCGGCGTGTTCACGATGCGTCCTTGGTACCTTGCATACTGAGTCTGAATGGAGTTGCGCTGTAATTCGGCGGAATGTTGAGCCTGTGCGAGAGCTTGTCGGATGGAGGCCTCCAAGTCGTCAAGCCTGGCGGTTAGCGTTTGCACCTGAGGCGATTGCTCACTCGCACTTCGCATCAATCGGTTGCGTTCCTGTACAGTTTTGTTATATTCGGCTATCAATTGTGTGGAAGCTTGGTCGTCCATGCCGATATTGGCCGGTATCAACTTATAACTGTTGTCAGGGTTGTCCAAATATTGTTGCAGATAGTCAAGCAACTGCAGTTGTGTGTTGACATCAGCCAAACGGGATGCATATTGGGCTGAGAGTTGCAGCGACTGCGCTGCGTCAGCCTCCAATTGGGTGACAGAGTTGCTACGCTTGTAGCTCTCCAAAGAACTTTCCGTCGTTCCTAATTCGGCATCAATCTTCTCCAAACGCTGATTGATGAACTCCTCCGTCTTCATTGCTATCTCGTTTTTGTCCATATTGGCCTGGTCGTTATAGCAAAACACGAGCGCATTGATGAAGTCGATACCCCTGCTGGCACTTTCGTCGTTCAGTGTGATGGCAGCAATGGTGGTCTTCTTTGATGTCGGTGCCACGTTCAACCGTCGCATATAGTCAAGTGCCGCCACCATGGGTGGGCGTATAGTGACAAGGAGTGCCTCTCCCTTCTCGAAGGGATGTTTCTCGTTAACTCTATACTTTGGATTGCTCATAAAAGAAATCGTACCAAAACCTGTCGTGAATGATGAGGCAAGCGAGTCAATATCCACGCTGTACTCTTTAACGATATTTCCCTTGTTGAGCAGCGAGATGTTGGCATGATACCCCTCCCCTTTCTTCATGATGGCCATTTGTATGGCATGGCCGCCCTCCTGCATATAATTATAGTCTAACGAGTCGAGCGACACGGGGTCAATATCGACAATAATAGGCTGGTTGGGATAAACCAGCCTTTTACTGATGCGTCCATCGGTCCTATATTCCGTGTAGAGTTTCAGGCGCTTCACGGCATCATGTACCGTGATTGGCGACCCCAGTATCTCTACCTCATTATCGAAACCGCTGGAGTTGTTCATGAAGCCGAGGTCTTCCATGTTTGAGAGCATCTGCCTATTTGCACCGCCCACTTTCTTTTCCTCATCCTTGACGAGCATTCTGGCTGTCACCTGATAGGTAGGCCGGGCATACCGCAGATAGATGAATGCACCGCACAGGCAGATGAATACGGAGAGCAAATACCACTGCCAGTTGAGCACCAGATGGGAAAAAACTTTCTGGAAGGTTAAACCCGTTCCTTTTCTCTCTTCGCCTAAAAGATCTTTCAGGTCGTCGAGGTCTTCCAAATCAATTTCTACTTTGTCTGACATAACTTATAATTTTTAATCGTTAATAAATTCTTTACTTATATAATAAAGGAACTTTACGGCGCCTATAATGTATCGTCGCCACATTCTTCTCGGTTCCATAATCAGTCGGTGGAGCCATTCCAAGGAATTTCTTTGCCACCAAAGCGGAGCCCGCTTTACGGTTCCAGCATAGAAGTCGAACACGGCACCGACAGTTCCGCAATGGCAGTGGATATTTAGTTCGTCCCAATGTTGATATGTCCATTTCTCCTGTTTGGGAGCTGTCATGCCTATCCAGAGCAGGTCTGGGGCAGCATCATTAATGGCTTGTATCATCGTCTGGTTGTCCTCATCCGAGAACTCTGGTTTAAAAGGTGGCGAATACGTTATAATGTCCAGATGCGGATAATCGACAGCCGCCCGTTCCTGAATCAGCGCCAGCACTTTTTCACTTGAGCCAAGGAACATCACCTTACATCTTACATCATCCTTCTTACATCTTACATCAAGCCTTTGCATCTCAAACATAAACAAGTCCCATCCTGCAATCCGCTCTTGTGGCTGACTTTTTGCTTTAATCCATCGACATGATATGACAATAGATGCACCATCAGGAATAAGATAGTCTCCATTTCTGAGCGCATCTGCGAATTCCTCGTCTTTCTGTGCTGTATTATAAGAGTGGGCATTAATTGTGTTGATGACCACTTTTCCATCAGGAATATTGTTCAATTCTGCTTGAGAGCATACTATATTAAGAGTTTTTAGATTCATTGATTTGTAGATGGTTGATGAAAAATCATATTATACTCCTCATTTAGTCTGTTATATACGATATCTTCAGTGTAGTTGTTTTGTATTCGTATATAAGCTTGTTTTGATAATTCAGGTATTTGTCTATTTTTTATAATATTTGAGATAACTGAGGCCAAAGATTCTGATGAAGGTTTTTCTACTATCAAGGAATTATTGCCAGCAATAGTACGATTAAATCCCATATCTGTAGCAATAGGGATTATTCCCCATGCCATAGCTTCCGTAAGTGCATTACTATGTCCTTCTCGTGGTTCTGTGGTTGGGAAGAGATAGAAATGCTTGTCTGATAAATATTCTTTTAGTTTGTTATGGTCACAGGCTGGGTGCATAGAAATGCGGTTTGTATAGTTGGAGGATTTGATACGATGCATTATTTCCTCTGCGTATGCTGGTTCTGTACAATTACCGACAATGTCAAGATATATGTTGCTGTATTTCGTTGCCAGAAGATTGAAGGTATCAATGATTATGTCCACGTTTTTCTTTTTTGATATGCGTCCAAAATACAGCAGGTTAATACGGTTTGTTGGCTTATCCGGATATGAATCGGGGCAAAAATCACGCATTACGCAGTTAGGGTAATAAAAGAAATGTTTACCTTGGTCAATGCTGTCTATGAGAGATTTGTTTTCCTGCCCCTGGCTGAAGATGTAATCCGCTTGTCTGATGGTAGCAGCAAACCAATGTCTATAACGTTCAGAATCGTTTTGGTAATGAAAGACTGCGCCCCCACCTCGCATCTCATAAACCGTCTGATAGCCCAACAAGTGAGAAATACCGACCAAAATACGCTCAAAGTAGATGGTGCTGCCATAAAATCCAACAATATGAACCAAACTGTTCTTGCGTCTGCCAAATAACAAGACAAGAAACAATTTGATTACATTCCATATCATCAGACTAGAAATAACAATTGCATCCGTCCACGTATGCTTGTACACCCGACTGTATTTCTCAATCAAGTGTACATCATATCCAGCCTGTCTCATCATCCCA
>ONKQ01000003.1 GCA_900318465.1 uncultured Bacteroidales bacterium | reverse complement strand
CATAAAAATGAAGAACAACAACAAAAAACTGAAAGCCATAGTGTTTTCGTTGGGATTGGGAGCGGCTATGCTGACAGCCCCGTCCGTAAAGGCCCAAGGTGTCTTTGGCGACATGCTTGACAATTACTATTCCGAGAAAGAAAGCGGCTCAAACAGTGGGCCATTGCTGAGAGGAGACTACAGCATCAATGACAACACCGATGGCGGCATCTCCAACGACGGCTTCGGTAGCAATGCTCCCCTCGGCAGCGGCATCGCTATTTTGATTGGCGCAGGCCTCGGCTATGTGGCACTTAAAAAGAAGGAGGATTAAGCCATGAGAAGAATGACCTATTTCGTGATGGCCTTGGCCTTGGTTTTGGGCTTCACGCAGTGCAAGAAAGAACAAGTCAATACTCCTGAAAACGAGACCAAAACCGTGAATATTACCTTGAATGTGGGTGGTAACGGTGGTGGCTCAAGGCACAAGATGGCGATGTCATCTATGTGGGTAATGGCAGCACCTATATCGGCACGTTGACCCGTACTGATGGCGTATTTTCTGGCCCTATCAACGAACCTGCCAATGGAACGGAGATTTATTTCTATTTCGTTGGCGGTCTTCCGACTCCCGCTGATTTATCAGGACAATCCTCGTTCACGGTCGACATCAGCGACCAAAGCAACAAAATGCCCGTGTTGTCGTGCAATCATGTGACTTATACTTCTGGCACTACAAGCTATTCGTGCGTGCTTCAAAACCAATGCGCCTTGGTGGAGTTCACCACCGCCAGCACTACCGCCCCTGTTCATGTGGGTGGTTTGTACACTAATGCTCAGATTGACTTTGCGAACAATAGCATCACCAATAACGGTACTACGGGTTTTGTTGCTTTAAATTCAAAAAGTGCTACTGAAAAATGGGCTGTCCTTCTTCCTCAGACTGGCTTTGGTGCTGAAGCAGCAGTGGCCCATGTGGGTTATACAACTACCATTCCTACCATTGAAGCCGATGGTTTCATTACAGGTGATGCTGCGATTAGCATTTCAACACTTAGCAATATCGTTTACCTTGATTGGCTCACTGGGGATTATACAGCGACAGATGGTAAGATTCTGACTGGCACGCTCAACGGCGAACCCCAACCCTACAAAATCAACGTCAACACCGATGGTGCTACTGTTACGCTGCGCAATTCCACCATCAACGGCAAGAACGACGAGGATAATTGCTCATGGGCAGGCATTACATGCGAAAACAATACCACACTTGTCATTGAAGGCACCAACAACGTGACGGGTTTCTACGAGGATTATCCTGGCATCCATATTGCTTCGGGCAAGACCCTTACCATCCAAGGCACAGGCACGCTCAACGCCAGTAGCAACGGCGGAGCAAATGGTTGGGGAGCTGGCATCGGAGGCAGCGACCTTGTTGACTGCGGCAACATCGTCATAAACAGCGGTACCATCAACGCTACGGGTGGAGTGTGGATGGCAGGCATCGGTGGTGGTTATAATAAGAACTGTGGTAGCATCACCATCAATGGCGGAAACGTGACAGCTACTGGCGGTAATAAGGCTGCGGGTATTGGCACAGGTTGTGTCACAGCGAATAACACAATCACAGGCATCAACATCTCGGGAGGAACCGTGGTAGCCACTGGCGGTATAGGTGGTGCGGGTATTGGCACAGGATTGTCCCGAGGGAATATCACAGGTGGTGGCATCAGCATCACTGGTGGAGAAGTTACAGCAACTGGAGGTATTGGAGCAGCAGGCATAGGAAGCGGTTTCGTTTTAAATACGTATACTACATCAAGCACATGTGGCAACATCAGCATCACTGGCGGAGAAGTTACAGCCACAGGTGGCGATGGAGGAGAAAATACCAGTAATTCATTTGAAATTGGCAGCATTTATAGTGAACCATTTTTTGGAGGTGCGGGTATAGGAACAGGTTCCACTGTCAATTCGAATTATTCAGGCGCGAGCAACTGCGGCACCATCACCATTGGCAGCGGCGTTACCAGGGTCACGGCCACCAAAGGCGGCGGCAATTACCCTGCCACCAACAGCATCGGCAAGACCGTAAGTACTCATAACCGAAACACCTGCGGCACGGTGACTATCGGCGGCACAGTGTATTGGGACGGCTCTGCCTACCAGAACGGTGGTGGCACTTATCTTACCACCAGCCCGCTGGTTTATCCCGCTCCGACACCGGCTGAAGCCACCGTCACATGGATCAACAGCCAGATTCAATCAATATTCTTGGGAAATGGAGAAGGTGAATACTATAAGGGCGTCGGAGTCCAATTGGACGATGAGCTCGAAGAAAGTTATTGGGATGGAACAGACGTTTACCTGTATGAAATGGGCATGTTAACCTTCCAAATCGACACTGATGGAGATTATGCAGAATATGATATAAAGAAGATTGAAATCTACTACAGCGATTACAGCGGTAACTTGCCTGATGAGTGGAGTAACGATGGTTCAAAGTTGACATGGGAAGATGTTTCGAGCTCGTCCGTTTTGCTGTGGAATCAAGGTCCTGAACCAAATAATATGAGCATAACAGTTACACAGGTAGTGTTCACCTTGGAAAAGTCAACAAAATAATCACACCTAATGTAACAATCAATAAAGGCGGCCTTCATTTTGAGGGTCGCCTTTTTTTGTTGGTGGTAGTAGGGCTATCGCACTGCGGCAGCCGCGTATGATGTCAGTATGCCTGTCGGTGTGCTGCCGTAGGTCGCGACCTACGGTTACGTGTAGTTGCGTCTTTCAGACGCGGGTTCATTTTTTGAGGGTCGCCTTGTTTTGTGGTTTTTTTGCCTGCCGGGTGTGTGGAATTCTCCTTGTCCCCTTTTTAATCCCCCAGCCCCCTTAGAAGGGGGAAAGGGGGACACCTACCGGCCAAAAATTCTTCGCAGATTCTTCGTCGCTTTGCGCCGCGCCGCTTTGCGCGTCCCCCTTTTAAGGGGGGTTAGGGGGGATTAAAAAAACCATTCTTCCGAATTTTGCAATTTGGAAGCCGTGAAAATCAGCATTTGCAATGCGGGAATGATATAAAACCAACCTAATCAAATCCGGAAAAGGCGGCCTTCAGTTTTTGAGGGCCGCCTTTTGTTTTTACTTTTTTTCCAAAAAGCACTTGCTGAATGAAAAATTGTTTGTACTTTTGCAGCACCAGAACCCGCCAAGCCTCTCAACGATGCTCAAATGTGCGGGTCGTTTTATTTTATACATAATGACTAATCGAGTCCCTTTTCAGAAAACATACACCAACTCACACGACCTCGTAAACTTGCTGCAGTCAAGAGGACTTGCCGTTTCCGACCCGACAAAAGCCGAAAGATACCTTGAACCACAAAATGACATGCGTGATAAACTGCTTCAGTTGCTTTCCGATTATCCTTCCATTGATCTTAACGCTATGGGCTTTCCTCAAGGGTGGTGGCAGGAACCATTGTGGCAGTGAAACCAAAGGCAGCCTTCGTTTTTTGAGGGGTTGGCTTGTTTTATCGTTTTCGTCAGGAAAGCCTTGACGTTTAGGAAATAATATGTATCTTTGCGCCCAGAAACTCATAATACACAAGGAAATGGAAGCAACCACGACAAAGCCGAAAAACTTCGTTCCCCGCCTGCTTCAGTTCAAGCGGGAGATGAGAGAGTGCATCCAGAACGGGGCCGATCATGAAGAAATGAAACGAATAGCTGACAAGTATGGTTTTACCTTCGCAACTCCCGTATGAGTATCGGAAGATTGACGAACTTAACTACGAGTTTGTCAACAGGGACAGCATTAGGTATCACCTGTATTTTACACCGATAAGCAGCATATCGACCATTGGTTCCGTTATTACAACGACGGGACATTGACCACTATCAATGCTGAGGTGGGCGAAGGCGATTACGAATTGTTGCTATCCATCTATTTCAGAAAGGACAATCCCTACAAACAGCAGTTGATTAAGGCCTTCGGCGACTTGTTGAGCCAAAACTATTACGAAATCGTCGTCTAATTAGAGATAAGTATGTGAGCAAAAATAGTTTACATAAATGACGGAGGACTGAGGACAGAGGACTGAAGACGGATGGCTCCAAGTCCTAAGTCTCAAGTCCTAAGTCCTGCGTCAAATGTATAGGTAATTTAATTTTGAATAGTTACTTAACTTGACAACCCGTTTTTCCGATTTGCAATGCGGAAGCCGTGAATATGAACATTTGCAATGCGGGGATGATATAAAACCCACCTAATCAAATCCATAAAAAGCTGCCTTCGTTTTTGAGGCGCCTTTTGGGGCGTTTTTTTGAAGAAAAAAACCACGATTTGAATGTTATTTGTACTTTTGCACTCGAATAGAAAAGCAAATGCCTGAACGTAACAACATAGAAACCCATGAGAACGAGGCTGTTCTCAGCAGCGGCGATGGTTTTACGGCATTCAGCTTCGGGGGCTATCATATCCGCTTTAGGGCTCCTTACAGCTTAGAACGCTATGTGGATGTTGTGAATTGGGACGACGGTTATTTGGTAGTGTTGGCCAAGTACAGCCATAATGCAGAGCCGGAAGAGGAGTACATAGACCTCAAACCCATCCTTGCTGGCTTGTATATCGACTCCGCTGCTTTTTTGAAACCGATTAAAACCGTGCGTGTAGCTTATGCCTGATATCAAGACTATTGCCGATGAGGCCGACATCATTGTCAACGGATACGCTTTTACCCGTAAGGAAGACGGCATCCATGTGCTGAATCTGAACAGTCCCGACAAAGCTGTTGTGTTTAGTGCCGATGGCGAGGTGCTGGAGACCACAATGGACGACATTGAGATTTCCATTGCGAGCACTTACCTTCAGCAGAACCTGAAATATATGGAGGACTGAGCCATGCCAAAGTATTACGATTTTAAGGTGGCGGGGTATTATTTGTATTTTACATCGTTCTGCGTGGTGGAATGTATGCACTTCATGCCAGCGACAAAAAGCTTACTGAGGGCGGTTCTGCCAAGTTTTTCGTGAAGAACAACGGCGATACAGTTCTACAGAGCCGTGGTATCCTTAATGACCGCGAAATTGCTAAGATTTCCGAATTTATCAAGGATCATTACCAGGAGATGTACATCCGCTGGACTCAATATAGCAGGAAAGGTTATTACGAAAAGTAAGAGACTTGTTGTTTTTTGGTGTGCGGCTGCCACGATGTAAGCCATACAAGGCCAGACGATAATGTTATTGTTTTCGTCAAGTTTACAAACTATTTGTATATTTGCACCCGAAAGTCGTTTGAAAAAAGTGTAAATTCTGCGCGAAAGTCGCTTGAAAAAGGTGTTAAAATAGTAGAAAAGTCGCTATAAAAAGGTGTTATGTATCAAAGGAAAATAGAATCTCTCCTTCAGCAATGGAAGGACCAACATAAGCATAAACCGTTAGTTATCAAAGGTGTTCGCCAGTGTGGAAAGACCAGTTCCGTACTGGAGTTTGCCCAAAAGAACTATGAGCATGTCATCTATCTCAACTTCCATGAAAAGAAGACCTACAAAGCCTTCTTTGCCGGAGATTTGGACGTAGAGACCCTCACAACCAATATCGCCTTGGGTATTATCGGCACGCAGTTTGTCCCGGGAAAGACCTGCCTCGTCTTTGACGAGATACAAGACTGTCCTCGTGCGCGTTCGTCGCTCAAATTCTTCTGCCTCGATGGTCGATACGATGTGCTTTGTACCGGCTCATTGCTCGGTGTTAACGGATACAAAACCAAGGAGGAGCAGCAAGAAGAGGAAGAAGCGTCCATCCCTGTTGGCTTCGAAGAGATTGTTCACATGTATCCGATGGACTTTGAGGAATGGCTGTGGGCAAACGGTATCAGAGCGGAGCATATCGACATCTTGCGTCAGCACTTGGCGGAAGAGAAACCGCTAAACGAGGCATTCCACAATCGCTTCCGCCAGCTATTGCTCCAGTATGTCTTTATTGGCGGTATGCCGGAAGCCGTGGCAAAGTTCCTGACAACCCATAACATGGGCGAAACCCGTAAGGTACAATTGGCCATCATCGACAGTTACGAATCGGATATGATAAAATATGCCCCTTCCGCCGACAAACCGCGCATTCGCGAGTGTTTCGAGTCAATCCCAAAGCAGTTGGCACGCGATTACAAGAAGTTCACCTATACAGTCGTTCGGCCCCAAGCCAAAGGGCGAGACTATGCCGGCAGCCTGCAATGGATTGAAGACGCGGGAATAATCCATCGCTGCTACAACACAGAGATTACCGAATTGCCGCTTGAAGGCGTGGCCATCAGAGACCAGTTCAAAGTGTATATGGCAGATTCGGGCTTGCTCGTCAGTATGCTGGAAGAAGGTACTGCATGGAGCATTATGCAAGGCGATTTAGGCGCATACAAAGGTGCTGTTTATGAGAGCCTTATCGCCGACATCTTCGGTAAGATGGGTCGCAAACTCTATTATTTCCACAAGGACAGCGGCTTGGAGATTGATTTCCTGATGCGATACAAAGGCGAGTGTGTGTTGGTGGAATGTAAAGCCCGCACCGGCAATGCCAAATCCATGCGAACAGTTCTGGCGCATCCGGAGAAATACCATGTCAGTCATGCCATCAAGATAGGCGACTACAATGTTGGGCGCGACGGCCCACTGCTGACCATCCCGTTCTATATGGCATTCCTGCTAAAGGAGGTATAACTGCTCAACGCGACAGACGCCCTTCTTTTTTTGAGGGCCGCCTTGTTCTGTTGTTTTCCCCTTCAAAGAGGCAAGGATGTGTGTAGGGGCGGACCCATGTGTCCGCCCAATAAAATAAAAAGAAATGTCCACCCAACAAACGCAATGGCAACGCGATTAATAAGGGCAGACACGTGGGTCTGCCCCTACGTTGGTTTTGTAGAGCCGTGCCATGGTGCGGCTCTACGTGTATGATGCGGGGCATCCTGTCGCCCCGCCGGGGTTGGAATCGGGATGGTTTTTCGTTTGTCGGCAGGGGTTGCGCTGCGCTCCACCGCCTGCCTGATTTCCTGTCACCCCTAACGGGGTTCCACGGTGTGGCACAGTCCCATAAGGACGATAGATATTGGGCAGCCAATGGTTAAACCTGATTCGGAAAAATCGCAAAACAACAGCAAAAACGTACAACCTATCAAAAAAAGTCGTACTTTTGCCGCGAAAACGAAAACGAGCATTTAACTTATTCACTTAAAATTAAAGAATTATGTCAGAAATTTTGAATGAAATTAAACCGATCATAGCCGAAAAACTCGGTGTTGATCCTTCAGAAGTCACGATGGAAGCCAGCTTCACCAACGACCTCGGTGCCGATTCTTTGGACACCGTCGAGTTGATGATGGAATTTGAGAAGAACTTCAACCTGTCTATTCCGGACGACCAACAGGAAAGCATCCAAACCGTAGGCGACGTTGTCCGTCTCATCGAAAAGATGCGCGAAGCCTAACCTATCCTAAGACAAAACATTAAAATCTCAATGGAATCGAAACGAGTAGTCGTCACCGGCCTCGGAGCCATCACCCCAATTGGAAACACCGTCAAGGATTTCTGGGATGGGTTGATTAATGGCAAAAACGGTGCGGGCGACATCACCCGTTTCGATTCTGCTTTGTACAAGACCCATTTCGCCTGTGAGGTGAAAGGGTACAATCCCGACGACTTTTTCGACAAGAAAACCGCGAGGAAATACGACCTCTTCGCACAATTCGACATTATCGCTGCCGACGAAGCCATTGCCGACTCGGGCATTAGCCCCGACAACACCGACTATGATGAAGTGGGTGTGTTGATCACCTCTGGCATCGGCGGTGTCAATCACCTCTTCAGCGAAATCATGGAATTCGCCCACAGCGACGGCACACCGCGTTTCAGCCCGTTCCTCATCACCAAGATGATCGTCAACATGCCAGCGGGCGTGGTTTCCATCAAGCATGGTTTCCGTGGCCCCAATTTCTCCACCGTGTCGGCTTGCGCTTCCTCGGCCCATTCCATCATCGAGGCCTTCGACTACATTCGATTCGGCAAGTGCAAAGTCGTGATTGCGGGCGGTGCTGGAGCGGCCATCGGTGAGTTGGGCATCGGCGGATTCAATGCCATGAAAGCCCTCTCGACCCGCAACGACGACCCGCAGACAGCCTCGCGTCCATTCGACCTCAACCGCGACGGTTTCGTCATGGGCGAAGGTGCTGGCAGCCTCGTGCTTGAGGAATATGAACACGCCGTGGCCCGTGGCGCAAAAATCTATGCCGAAGTCGTGGGTGGCGGAGCCTCAGCCGACGCCTATCACATCACCGCGCCACATCCTGAAGGCCTTGGCGAGAAGCTGTGTATGGAACGCGCCCTGAAAGATGCCAAAATCCAGCCCGAAGCCATCGACCACATCAACACACACGGCACTTCCACGCCGATGGGCGACGTGGCCGAGCCATTGGCTATCAAGGCCGTGTTTGGCGAACATGCCTACAACATCAGCATCAACTCCACCAAGTCAATGACGGGTCACCTGTTGGGCGGTGCCGGTGCCGTCGAAGCCATCGCCACCATTCTCGCCTTGAAGAATGGCATCATCCCGCCCACCATCAACCACTTCGACGACGACCCGCAAATCGACCCGCGTCTCGATTTCACCTTCAATAAAGCCCGCCAACGCAACATCCATTACGCCCTCTCCAATTCTTTTGGTTTCGGCGGACAAAACGCCACCATAATTTTCAAAAAGTTCGAAAAATAAGATGGCCTTCCTTTTTCACCTGTCACCCGACGACAAAGCCCTTTCCGACTACATCCACAGCATACTTGGTTTTCGACCGAAGAACATTGCTTTGTACCAGTTAGCCTTCACGCACAAGTCGAAATCGGAGGAAAGCATCGGCGAGTATCACCTGAGCAACGAGCGGTTGGAATATCTCGGCGACGCAGTACTTGAGCTTATTGTGGGTGACTATCTCTTCCACACCTACCCCACCCAACCCGAAGGCTTCCTTACCGAGATGCGTTCCCGTATCGTCAGTCGTGTGTCGCTCAATAAGTTGGCAAAAAAATTCGGCTTCGACGACCACATCAAATACAAACCCGTCAACGGCTCCACCGACGGCAGTTTCCGCTCCTTGGGCGGCAATGCTTTTGAGGCCCTCATGGGTGCCATCTATCTCGACCGAGGCTTCCATTTCACACAACACATCATCGTCGACCGCATCATCAAAGTCCACATCGACCTTGAACAGCTGCAACAAACCGAAATCAACTTCAAGAGCAAGCTTCTCCAACTGACCCAGAAGCAACATAAATCCCTTGATTTCAGGCTTTTGGACGAGAGCATGGAGAACCACCGCAAGATTTACCACGTCCAAATCTTCATCGACGGCAAGGGATATGCCGAATGTAGCGACTACTCGCTGAAACGCGCCGAACAAATCGCAGCGGAAAAAACCCTCCAGATGTTGACAAATTAAGTATCTTTGCCGCATGGCAAGCAAAGAGAAAAACACCGTCGCCCCTCCTTCTTTCGGCAACACTCGCGTCATCGGAATCAATTCAGTATTAGCTGATTACAAGTTAGTTTGGCTGTTCAACAGGCATCTTTCCATCAAACTGACGCGACAGGACGACCTCGTTCATGGCGACGGCATTTATCCCTATTACCATTGCAGTGCCGAAGAGAACAGTCCTTCTTACGGGCTGCTCGCCGTATCGTTCAACAAAAAATCAAGCCTCAGTTTCAAGCCGCGCCTCGACTATCTTTTCATCATCCGCAACGAAAGCATACCCACGCACATAAACGCTATGTTCGAGAAAATCAAGGCATTGGAAGGTGTCAACTATGCATTTTTAATGGACGGCTACATGGAAAGGCTTGAGCCTGCCTTGTACGACGTGGAGAACTACGACGACACCACACTCGTCATCAAGCAACGCCAGCGCAACTCGCCCGAACACGCCAAGGAGGAGATTCGCCAACGCAACATCATTTTGGGATTGAGCAAAGATTAAGGTGCCTCAATCACCACATTTACAGCGGTTTTTGTATCAGCAAAAATGGCTATTGGGTCACCGATGCCCAAAAGCAAACGGTTGTGGCCCAAACTGGTTTTCGGTCCTAACACAACCGAAAACCGACCATGATAGGTTTCGTGAGGTTGTAACGCACTAATGGGGTCGTAGAAGCCATATCGCACCGCATTGTCATCAAGGAGTAACAACTTCAATTCCATTCCTCGTTGGAAATCAACGGGTTGCGAACAAGGATTGTAGATGGAGAAATCGATGCGGATGGTGTCGTTTGTACGGAAAACCATCGGCTGTTTTTCATCCTCATTGACGATTTGGAACTCCGTCAGCAAACGATTGGCGGTTTGGAAATGCTCCGTCAGGCTCGTTCCGTCAACATACACCATAGGTTTGCCCATCCAAGCCGTGTCGAATTGCCAGAGGTCGTACTGGGTTTTCCGGTCGTAATAGCAGCACAAAGTGGAGCTTTCGTTTCCCGTAAAGTAATGATATAGAGCAGGTTGTTGGAACGAACCTCGAAACAACACGGGACGGTTGCCCGCTTCAGACGCGATGGCTTCGTAACGCGATCGGTCTTGGCAGAAGCCAAAGGAAGCAGCAATTGGGGTTAGTAAGGCGATGCGGATGGCCACCATCAACAGCAATGATGGCGCGACGACCCGCTTGATATATCTCATCAATTTGCTGTCAACCAGAGCATTGCGGTAGAGCAACACCACTGCTGAAATCGTGCCGACCGCCGTCCAATGCGGCTCCACGTGACCTCGGAAGGCCATCAGCCAGAAGAAAAAGAAGAACCCAATGAGGATGAAACGCAGGCCGCGCTCGAAAATGTCCGTTGTGGACTGCCGCGCTTCGCTCGCAGTGACACAGGCGTTTGCCGCTTTGCGCGTCTCCCTTTTAAGGGAGGCAGTGGGGATTAAAACATACACCACCGCTCCAAAAACAAACGGATTGAAGATCAACAACTGATTGGGCAGATACTCAAAAAAATAGCTCCAACGAAATGGCTCGCTACGTCCCGAAAGGTGGTAGCGGAAACTCGGAAAATCAGCGTTGACTTGCCAAAGAATGTGCGGCATCAGCAAAGCCAAAGCCACAAGGCAAGCCACATAGAACTTGCCTTCTTTCAACAATTTAAGATGAGACAAGACAATCAAGCCCAACAGTAGGAAAGCGTGATACTTGCTATAAACCATCAAGGCCATCAGCAAGCCCATCAGTAGCGCATTTTTCCAAGAGTTTTCGTTGAGATAACGCTGATACACCCACAGAAACAAGGCCGAAAACAGCAATAAGGCCGCATCGGGTGTGGTGACAAAGCCGTACAAGTTGATAATCAGGATGGAAAAAGTCAGGACGAAAAACAACAGCACCTTGTTTTTGTTGGGTTTGGTCTCGCCGAGGAGATGCCATAGTATTAATAAGGTGAGGCACGAGGCGACAATGGTGCAAAACCGTACGCCCAAGGTGCCCGAAAACAATTGGCTGCTCAAAAAGGTCATCAAGGCCACCATTGGCGGATGGTCGAAATAACCCCAAGCGAGGTGCTCACCGAAGAGATGATAATAGGCCTCGTCCTCGTGGATTTCGGTGAAAACACCTTGCAAAAGGTTGACAATGAACCAAATGAAAAGGCCACAACAAAGGCAGAATTTCCAATTGAATTTGTCCTTTGTCATGGCCGTTTCCATTTTGTTGGTAGAGACGTGGCGCGCCGCGTCTCTACGATGATGGTTTAACCGACGTGAATGTTATCCTTCACCAATTTCAGAATCTTCTCCGTGTCGTTTCCGAGTTCGGCGCGGAGGTTGGCATCCTTGAAATCGGAGAGGAACTTGATCATGTAGTCGACGATGGCATCCGAGAACACACCCTTGGCGGTGTAAATCTCGCGGTCCTTGTCGAGTTCCTTGGCGGCGGCCACGCAGCTGTCGGGCAGTTGCTCAAGGCTCTCTTGGAGCTTCTTGTTCTTGTCGTCGTGGATGTTCACACCGAGGCCGACGTAGGTCTTTTCGGCCACTTCAAGGGCATTGGGCATCTCGAAACCGTGACGGGCGGCGGCGCAGAGGGCGGCCATCAGCAGGTACATGTCGGCGCAACCGTCGGAGGCACGCCATTCGAAGGTCTGCTTCTCGCTGAAGTCCTTGTTCGACTTCTTCTCAAGCGGGTTGGCGTTGGCGGCCATGTCCTTGCCGTTGTTGATCCAGCCGAGCGGCACACGCACCAAGGCGCTGCGGTTCGAGTAAGACCAGCACAGCGAGGTCGGGGCTTCCTGATGAGGCACCAAACGCAAGAACGACAGCGGGTTAGGATTGCCAAAGGCAGGCAACGAGGTACCAGCGTCCATGTAACCGGCGATGGCCTTCTTGCCATAGTCGCTGAGTTCGCCCTTGGTGACCATCACGCTCTTGCCATCCTTGGTGAACTTGCAGTGGACATGCATTCCCGAACCGGCCTTGCCCACGGTAATCTTCGGGGCGAAGGTCAAGGTGACGCCGTATTGATAGGCCAATTGGCGCATAATCCACTTGGCCACAACGAGTTGGTCGGCGGCATCCTCGATGTTGGTGGGCAGGAACTCGATTTCGTTCTGCTCATAGATCTTACCGTCGAGGGTGAAGTTACCCACTTCGGAGTGACCGTACTTAATCAAGCCGCCAGCCTGTGCGATGAGGCGCATAGCTTCGACGCGGTATTCGGTGAACTTGTTGAACGGGGCGCTCTCGTGATAGCCACGTTGGTCGGGCACTTCGTAGATTTCCTCGTCGTCGGCAATGATGTAGTATTCCAACTCGCCCATGGTTTCCATGCAGAGGCCCGTGGTCTTCTTGAACACTTCATGCGCCTTGTGCAAGATGTGCTCGGGTGAGCTTTCGAACGGCTCGCCGTCGCGGTTGTAGAAGGAGCAGAGGATGTCCAAGGTCGGCACCTCGGTGAAGGGGTTGCGGAAGGCTGTGCGGTACTTCGGCACCACATAAAGGTCGCTCTTTCCGGCTTCAATGAAGGGGAACAGGCTGGAGCCATCCACGCGCTCGCCGGCGGTGAGGATGTTCTCAAGGTGTTCCAAGCTGTGAATCACGAAGTTGAGGGTCTTCAGCTTGCCGTCCCAGCCACAATAGTGGAAGTTGACGAATTCGATTTGGTTTTCCTCGCAATAACGAATAATGTCAGCGCGAGTGAACTCCGATGCAGGCTTCTGGAGGTACTGCACCAGACGATTAGGGTTCATGGCAATTCTTTGGTCCATTACGATTTGTATTGATTTAAAGATTTAAAGATTCAAAACTAATTATGGATAAAATCTATTTGTGGGTTTTATTCAGTGAGGATATAATTCAAATGAACATAATTCTCACCTTCTCTTTCTGTCAATAATTCATCATTTACATATAGACGAACAATATAGCCAGTCTTATGGTTGGAGTTATTGTTACTATTGCAGTATACGGTGAAGTTAAAAGGAGTATATGCTATAAATTCATGTTGCCACGGTGTGATAACATTTTCAGTCTTGGTTTGAAGGCCGTTTCCATAACCGACTCTATCTTGTGTAATGTAAACAAGCTGGGCTTCTTCAGGATTTCCATCAATAGTTGTTACTTCATACCGAGCATTTACAGGTTTACTCGTAATGTCATTGCTTTTGTTGCATGATGCAAATACTAGTAATAAGGCAAATGCTGTTATGAACTTTATTGCTTTTTTCATATTATTTGAAAAATTTAATGTTTTTAGTGGTGTTTTACTATTTTTGCGCAAAGATAGTGAATATTCCGTCATAATAGGCTCAAAAGAAAAATAATTGCGGTTTTTTCCTTGTAATTTGTAGAGGCGTGGTGCGCCACGCCTCTACAATGTTCATTCAACCGTCACCGATTTGGCCAGGTTACGCGGTTGGTCGACGTTGCAGCCGCGCATCACAGCGATATGGTAGGCCAAGATTTGCAGCGGAATGGTGGCCAACAACGGTGAATACAAACACTCCGTTTCGGGGATTTCGATGACGTAGTCGGCCATCTTGCGGGCAACGACATCCTTCTCACTAATGATGGCAATGATTTTGCCATCGCGGGCTTTCACCTCTTGGATGTTGCTGATGACTTTCTCGTAGGTGCTGTGGTTTGTGGCGATGAAAACAACAGGCATATCCTTGTCAATCAAGGCAATGGGGCCGTGTTTCATTTCAGCGGCGGGATAGCCTTCGGCGTGGATGTAGGAAATTTCCTTCAGCTTCAAGGCACCTTCCAAAGCGACGGGATAATTCTGCAAACGACCGAGATACAGCATATTGCGCACATCCTTGTACTTGGCGGCGATGTCTTTCACATGGCTGCTGTGGTCAAGGGTCCACTGCATCTTCTCTGGGATGCTGTCGAGTTCCTGGATGAAGGCGGCGCGTTCCTCGTCCTTCATCGAGCCTTTCAATTCGGCGAGGCGCAAGGCCAACATCACCATCACCGTGACTTGCGAAGTGAAAGCCTTGGTGGAGGCCACACCGATTTCCGGGCCGGCATGGGTGTAAATGCCTGCGTCGGTGGCGCGAGAGATGGACGAGCCAATGACGTTGCAAATGCCCAACACAACCGCACCCTTTTCCTTCGCTAATTGGATGGCGGCCAAAGTATCAGCCGTCTCGCCCGACTGCGACACAGCAATCACCACATCATGAGGCGTGATGACGGGGTCGCGGTAACGGAACTCCGAGGCATATTCCACCTTGACACGAATCTTGGCCAATTTCTCGATGAGATAACTTCCGACCAAACTCGCATGCCACGAGGTGCCGCAAGCCACAAAGACAATATTGTCGGCATAGAGCAGATGCTTCTCATATTTTATGATACCGCCCAAGCGCACCGTGTTGGCTTCGGGATGCAAACGGCCACGCATGGTGTCGCGCACGATGGTCGGTTGTTCGTAGATTTCCTTCATCATGAAGTGGTCGAAACCGGCCTTTTCGATGCTGTCGAGGTTCATCTTCAGCTCTTGGACGTAGGGAATGGCTTCCACATCCTCGATGGTCTTTATGTGCATTTCCTCACCCAACTTGATGCGCACAACCTGCTCATCCTCAAGATAAACCACCTTTTGGGTGCGACCCACGATAGGCGTGGCATCGGAGGCGATGAAATACTCGCCGTCGCCAATGCCGATGACCATGGGGCTGCCTTTGCGGGCGGCGATGAGCTGGTCGGGGTGGCCTTTCTCCAAAATGACGATGGCGTAGGCACCAATCACGTGGTTCAGGGCGATGCGGACGGCTTCAAACAAGTCGACATGCTCGCTTTGTTGCACGTCTTCGATGAGGTTGGTCAGCACCTCGGTGTCGGTCGACGACTTGAAGGTGAAGCCGCGTTTCTCCAATTCCTTGCGCAGGCTCATGTAGTTCTCGATGATGCCGTTATGAATCAAGGCAAGGTTGCCCGACATGGAGCTGTGCGGGTGGGCGTTCACTTGGTTCGGCTCGCCGTGGGTGGCCCAACGGGTGTGGGCGATGCCAATATGTCCGCTGATGTCTTTTGTAGACGCAAAAGCCACCAAATCAGAGACTTTACCTTTTGATTTGTAGACGTTCAGTTCGTCTTTTTCGTTCAACAGAGCGACTCCGGCACTGTCGTAACCGCGATATTCCAGGCGTTTCAATCCTTCAATGAGAATGGGATAGGCATCCTGCGGGCCAATGTAAGCTACAATTCCACACATAGTTGTTTGTTTTTGTTTCAAACTTGCAAAAGTAAGAATTAATCCTATCAACCAATTTTTTTTCCTATTTTTGCTGCAATTAATCAAAAAATCAACAGAAATGGCACTAAAAGACTGGATGATTGCCTTCAACGAGGCCAAGGAAATGGAAACCAACGGCGAGCAAGGCATAGAATTAATCAAGGCATACGAACTCGTGATAGAGAAATTGGGCGAAGGCCCTTTCACCGAAGCCGAGGAGCATGTGCGCGAAGAGGTTTTCCGAAATTTGGATGAGTTGCACCAACTGTATGGCAATTAAATCATTCTAAGTAAATGAGCATTATTAGTTTACATATTTGGATTCGGACTATTGACTTGTGACTATGCGGAGCTGTTAGCTATTAGCAATTAGCTATTAGCTTGGTAGCGCGTAAGCTAATAGCTAACCGCTAAAAGCCAAAAGCCAATCAAAACCGTCATGGTCTACAAGTCACGAAGTCCTAAGTCAAAAAACATGTAGTTTTATTTTGAACAGTTGCTTATGACTAATCCATCGGGCAACTCAGGCGTGGCCGATTCATGACGCGCCACGTAAGCACTTACCTTGTTGCCGAGTTCGTGAGCCGTTTTCAAATCTTTGCCGCACACCAAGGCCGACACCACGCCCGCAAGGAACGAGTCGCCGCAACCCACGGGTTTGGCATCCTTTACGACTTCGGCTTCCATGAATGAACACTCTCCTTTTCGCGTGTAGATATAGGAACCACGTGTCGAAAGTGTAATGATTAAAGTGTTGATATTGGGATATTTCTCAAACAGGATGCGGCTTCGTTCTTCGTAGTCTTTTGGCTTCCCATTGTTCTCGTCAGGTTTGTTGTTGACAGGAGTGTAATACCCGAAGGCTTTCCCAATTTTGTCCACTTCATCATGGCTGAGTTTCACGGTGTTGGCCAACTGTAGAGACTGGTGAATAATCTCTTTTGTGGTCAGGTCTATTTCTTCTCGGATATTGGGGTCATAAATCTTGAGGGCGGTGGGAGCAGCGATGGATTGGACAAACTGTTGGATAAAATGGCGAGAGACAGGATTCCTTTGTGCGAGCGTCCCCCAACACACGGCGCAGCAATGGGCCTTGATATGCTCAATGTCGGATTTCACTTTTGGCAAAGCCTTTTCAAAGTCGATGTAGTCCCATGCCACATCGCGGACAATGTCGTAATGCGGCTCACCCTGCGCATCGTAACTCACCATGACGATGCCAGTTTCCTTGTCGGGTACATGCGCCAGCAAACCCTTGATGGGCAGTCCGTTCTTGTTCTTGCAGTTGCTCAGGAAGGCTTGGACTATCTGCCCAAGTCTGTCGTTGCCAACGCCGCTGATGACGACCGTCTGTAAGTCTTCGTGTGCAATAAGCCTGTGGCAGTCGATGGCCCAGTTGCTTGGCGCCCCGCCCAATGTCAAAACGCCTGACTTTGGATTGGCATCGAAGAGGATTTCTCCTATGGAAATGAGGTAGTTGGTCATAATGAATTTATTTTGCTGCGAAGGTAAGCATTTTTTGCCTTTTCCAAAAAATTGAGTAATTTTGCAATTTGATACAACACATCTTTATGTCAGAAAGACAAGATTTCATAAAAGGGCGTAAACCAATTACATTTGTTGACCTCTTTGCTGGTGCAGGGGGTATCAGCGAGGGCTTTATGCAAGCATATACTGATACAAAGTACTACGATTTTGTACTTGCCAGTGACATCAACGACAATTGTGAATTGACCCATCGTGTTCGCTACAACAAGCAGATGGGGCTTAAAACTGATTTTCTGACTGAAGACATTATGTCGCCGACTTTCCTTGACAATTTGTTGGAAAAAATAGGAAACCGTGAAATTGATGTAGTAACGGGTGGCCCCAGCTGTCAGTCTTTTAGTCTATCTGGGCGTCGTAAACGGTTTGATAAACGTGATGGATTATTTAACCATTATTTAAAAGTTATCCGTGCTTTGCGACCGAAATATTTTGTTATGGAAAATGTCAAGGGTTTGCTCACAAAAGACAAAGGTCGTTTCAAGGTTGAGATTATGCGTGAAATGCGTTCTATCATTGATGACCGTGCTATTGAATCTTTTTTTGAATTTGCCAACCGATTGTTGCAAAAGTCGACCTCACGCTTTCTTTCGAATGCCTATTTGCTCAAATTGAATATGGAAATTATTGGCAATGAAGAAGATGCTACAAACCACAAAGAACATTTCTTTGACTTATTGGAAGAACGGCTGCGCACAGTGACCCGTCAGATTGACTACAAAATTAGCAAATCAAACGTTTATATCAACACCATCAGACATGGGTTGACATTGCTGCGTCGCAATGAGCAGCGTGAGCAGATTACATCGGCAGTCATCAACGAGAAGACGGTTTCAAATATTGACAACGACTTGTTTGCTGATAAAATCAACAATTTTATAGCCACTTTCTCTGATGAAGAAATAACAGCCTCTATTATTTCAGCATTTGAAGACGTTGAAGAATTAAAACAGGCTGGAACCGATTCAGAAGAACTGAAACATGCAATCCAACTTTATTCCCTTTCACTCGATGAATGTATTGAAGAATTAGGTAAGTTTGCGGAAACGGTTCAAATGAAGCAAGAATTTGACAATGTAATCGAGAAAATTCGACTTTATAATGTAGAACAGATAGTCCTTCTCTCATCAGATTATGGTGTGCCGCAAAATCGGGAACGAGTAGTTTTCATAGGTAGCCGCAACGATCAAAAGCCAATACTTGAAATCCCCGCAACCGTAAAACCGAACGAACGAGTATGTGTGTATGAGGCGTTGCACGATTTGGATTTTATAGGCAATGGCGAGACATGCACGAGATACAAAAAAGCGCACGAACACCCAGAATGGCAGCATCTCATCCAACAGAGACACGTGGACGGAGTTGTTGCGGATGACGATAACGCAAAAAAATATTCAGAATGGTCTCGAGAAGGTAGGTTTACACACAGATTCACTTTCGACTGTTCTCCGTTTTATGTCAAAAATGCCTCTGAACTAGAAGGCAAACTTCATCTTGACAATGCCGAACTATTTAATCACCAGACCAGTGCCCAAAATGATGACGTGAGACGCAGACTGAAAGTGATTGCCGAATACGGTGGATATACTGATGGATGTAAAATAGAATTGAAGAGACTTGGGCTGGAGTCAAATAAGCGTAACTATTTCGTACTGAAAGCTGAAGGACAGAGTCCAACTGTGGTCACGATGCCCGACGATTTCATCCACTATTCTCAATTTCGGGCAATGACGGTGCGTGAGATGGCTCGCCTACAGTCATTTGATGATTCTTTTGTTTTTCAAGGAAAACGTCAGACTGGTGGAGAAAAACGCAAAAGCGAGATACCCCAATATACTTTAGTTGGCAACGCGGTTCCTCCGCTTATGGCACGTGCTATAGGTAACGAGATTTTAAAACACATAAAATAGGACTATGATACACATGCGAGACTTTAACGCATTCGAGCGTTGCAATGTACAATTTCTTGTCAACAAACAGGTGCAATATGCAACTATACAAGTCACAGAAACAGGATTAAGGAAAAGTATACTTGACGCTACTGCTCCTGTTCGAGCCTATTTTCTTGAAAAAGGTGTCCATGACTATGAGAATCAGCTCCAAGGACAAGAAAACAAAAGAATGATTGACACCTGTATTCTTACCGCAATGGGGGTATTCAAGACCCAAACTTCACTCTACCGACCTGTGACGAAAAACGGCGACCCTCGTATGTGGGTTTATGGTATCGGCAACTATACCAATGCTGACGAAATATTTTCCCTTATTGCTTATAGTGGTGTACTGTATGTTATCAACCTCACTCAAGTTGACATTGCTGCATCTTATAATTCAAATATCAACAATCCAATAAAGGATCTTATAAATTCTATTCACAACCTTGCCACATCGGTTTCTGATGAATTACTTGGCTTGATACGCGACCGTATGAGTGACTGGATTCCTACCACCATATTAGCCGATACAGGTATTGGTCGAGAGGTTGAGCACCAATTGGGCATACCGATGAATACCGACAAAACTCCAGACTACAAAGGAATAGAACTGAAAAGCGGTCGAGAGAAAGCACGTGTGCGTAGTAACTTGTTTACTCAAATACCAAATTGGGATATTAGCCGATTAAAAAGCAGTAAGCAAATTGTTGAAGCGTATGGTTATATTCCTTATGGATATGACCATAAATGTTTGCATGTTACATTGTCTTCATTAAAGCCAAATCCACAAGGATTAGGACTGTGTGTTGAATATGGAAAAAGTTGGTTAGAAGCTAATGAGTATGACAGTGAACTTTTAGCTGATGGAACATACAAGAAAAAAAATGATGTGGCTGCTTGGAAACTATTGGACTTACACCAACGTTTATTGACCAAACACCGAGAAACATTTTGGATAGATGTTGAAAGCCGGACAGAAAGTGGGCGAGAGTATTTCCGTGTCACGAGCATTGAACATACAAAGAACCCTATACTATCGCAATTTGACATACTTCTTGAACAAGGCAAGATAACTGTTGATTTCCTCCTTGCTCGAAATAGTGGTGGTGATGTGTATTCGTTCAAGATAGGAAAGACATCAAGACCGCTTCTTTTTCCTGAAAGTGAAATTTATACTTTTGCAAAAGAATAAGTACATTGCGTTTCTCAAAAATGCGGTTCATACTGCATTTTTGAAAGATTCCGCTGGTTTATGCACAACTTGAGTTGTAACCATGGAATAATCATCAAATATATCTGATTTACAACAATTTGTATACTATTAATCACAAAATTCCGATATTTTTTGGCAAAATTATCACAAAATTCCGGAATTGTCGTTTCAGCATATTAAAACAAACATCCTAAACTCAACTCACCAAAAAAGGTCATTCATCGGGCAGCACTTCTTTGTTGTTTTCTCCAAAAAAAATCAAGTTTCCGACAAAATTAGGTATCAAAATTTGTCGGAAAGTGGGTATAAAAACCGAGTTTCCGACAAAATCGCTATCTTTTCAGCATATTAAAATAAGCATCCAACAACTTCTGCGCACCAATATACGCACTCATCCGCTGGCCGCGCACGTCGCTTTCGACCAAGGGGAGAAGGTCGGAAACAAGTTGGTTTTGGTAGAAATCGTTTTTCAAGGCACTGTCCATCGAGTCGTACATCATCTGCACGTCCTGTTGGGCGCGTTTCCTATAAAGATAGCCGTTGTCGCGGATGGCTTGGACGTGGTCGGCCACCATCTGCCAGACTTCGTCGATTTGGAAGCCCGTCAGGGCGGAGCAAGTCAGCACCTTGGTCTCTTGTCCCGATTCGGGCAAGGGGAAGAGATGGAGCGCGTTGCGACATTCGGCGGCGGCACGGTTGGCACGCATCACATTGTCGCCGTCGGCCTTGTTCACCGCTATGCCGTCGGCCATTTCCATGATGCCGCGCTTGATGCCTTGGAGCTCGTCGCCGGCACCGCTGATTAATATAAGGAGGAAGAAATCGACCATCGAATGTACCGCCGTTTCCGACTGGCCCACGCCTACGGTTTCCACGAAAATGGTGTCATAACCCGCTGCTTCGCAAAGGATTATCGTTTCTCTTGTCTTTCGTGCTACGCCACCCAATGTGCCCGCCGAGGCCGAAGGACGGATGTAGGCGTTGGGATGCACCGAAAGGCTCTCCATGCGGGTCTTGTCGCCCAAGATGCTGCCTTTGGAGCGTTGGCTCGAAGGGTCGATGGCGAGGACGGCGAGTTTTTGTCCTTTGTCACACAAATGTACGCCCAAAGCCTCGATGAAGGTGCTTTTGCCCGCGCCCGGAACGCCCGTAATGCCCAATCGCAAGGCCCTTCCCGCATGGGGCAGGCAGGCGGCGATGATTTGTTGTGCCAAGTCCTGATGCTTGGGCAAGGCACTCTCAACCAAGGTGATAGCCTTGCTCAGCGTCACGCGGTCGCCTTTGAGGATGCCTTCAACATACCAGTCCAACGGCATGAGCTGCTGTTGGTTGCGTTTCATGCGTTCCAAAGCGTTGGGGTTGACTTGGATAGGCCCGTCGACTCCCTCGGTGACCTTGAGGTTCGATTCCCATTCGTGCTCTTGATTTTCAAAGTGTTCGTATTCCATGGCGGCTGCGATTTGATTTTGCAAAGGTAGTGATTATTGTTGATTGTGGAAGTATTTAATTGTTTAATTGTTGGCTGATGGATTATGGCTGGAAGTTTATGGCTTGTTTCACGCATAGTGGGAGACACATGGTTTTTTTGCCAAAGTGGGCTATTTGCCATTGGTGACTGGCCGTAGTTGAAAAACTGAAAATCAACAAATTGTAAATTTTTTCTTGCTGTTTCGGATTTTTTTCGTAACTTTGCTCTTCAAAACTGAAGGAACATACAACATGACAAGAGTACTTTTCGTCCACCAAGAAATCACCCCGTATCTGCCTGAAACGCAGATGAGCCTCATCGGTCGACACCTGCCCCAAGCCACGCAAGAGAGCGGTAAGGAAGTGCGCATCTTCATGCCACGCTACGGCACCATCAACGAGCGCCGCAACCAACTGCATGAAGTGATCCGCCTCTCGGGAATGAACCTCATCATCAACGACACCGACCATCCCCTAATCATCAAGGTGGCCTCCATTCAAAAGGCAAGGATGCAGATTTATTTCATCGACAACGACGATTTCTTCACGAAAAAGAAGTTCTTGATGCGCGATGAGAATGGCGTTTTTTGCGAGGACAACGACTTCCGCTGTGTGTTCTTCTCGCGCGGCGTCATCGAAACGGTGAAGAAACTCAACTGGTCGCCCGACATCATCCACTGCAACGGCTGGCTCTCGGCCCTGATGCCGCTCTACCTGAAACGCGCCACCTCAGTGAAAGACAATCCCTTGTACAGCGACTCGAAAATCATTTATTCCATCTACGACGACGCTTTTGATGAAATGTTCCGCCCAGGTTTCGAGAAGAAGATGAAAGTGCCGGGCATAGGCGCCAAAGACCTCAAGCCCTTCAAGGAAGCCAATTACCTCACCCTCACCAAGGCCGCCATCGACTATGCCGACGGCCTCATCATCGGCAGCGAACACATCCATCCTCAGGTTGAAGCCTATCTGAAAGACTGCAAGAAACCCGTTCTGTCCTATCAAGGTGACGAAAACTATGCCAAGGCTTACAACGAGTTCTACGAAAGCTTCATGGAGCCTAAACAATAACACGACACTTTTCGAGTTATTATTCCCAATCAAACATTGAATAAGCGATGAAAACACATCATTCGACCGTTCTTTTCCGAACCGCGTTAATGATTGGCGCGTTGGCTTTGGCTTTTGCGGCTTGCAAGAAGTCGCCAGAGACCATCGGCAACGGCCTGATTTCAGACGACGACTATATCAGCACCTACCACACCAACGACGTTGAATTGGTTTGCCACTCTTACCTCGACTCCGTCGGAACCAAAAACGTCTCCAATGCCCTGCTGGGCAGCATGGACGACCCCATTTTTGGCCTTAGTCAGGCTGGTTTTTGCACACAGTTTCGTTTCTCGTCGGCTGGCCAAAACTTTGGCAACAATCCAACGGTTGATTCCATTGTGCTGCAACTCTATCTCACAGGTTATTACGGCGACACCACCACTTGGCAAACCGTTCATGCCTACGAGCTGGCCGACGCACTCATAAGTGATTCGAGCTATTACAATTACACAGAAGTGGCCCTTGAAAACATCGACTATGCCAACGGCTACCAATTTCGGCCATATCCCCGAACAAAAAGTCACGTCATCGGAACCGATACCCTCGCTCAACCCATCATCCGAATCCCGTTGAACAACAGCTTGGGCGACCTGCTGATGGGGCTTGACAGCACAGCCTACAGAGACCCTGAAATCTTCAAGCAACATTTTCTTGGCCTCTGCCTGAAATGCGACCCGCCTGCGGGCAACGGCAGCGTCAGCTACCTCAACCTGACCAACAACAGCTATACCGTGCTGCAACTCTACTACCACAACTCCGATAATCCCGAGAGGGCGCATCGCTACGACTATTACGTCACCTCCAACGACACCTATTTCAACCAAATCACCCACGACTACACGCAAGGCGACCCCGACTTCATCAGCCAAGTGGTTGATGGCGACACCATCTTAGGCCAGCAACGGGTTTATCTCCAGACCATGGGCGGCGTGAAGACCAAAATCACCTTCCCCACCCTCTCCCATTGGAACGACACCCTCTCCGAAGGCTGCCACATCGTCATCAACGAGGCCAAGCTCATCGTGCCTGCTGCGATAGTTGACACTACGGTCTTCACCGAGCCCAGAACTTTATCGTTAGTGATGTTCAACGCCTCCGGCTCCACCGCGATACTCCCTGACTATCAGGAAGGCACCAGCTATTTCGGCGGCAGCTACAACTCGAACAGCCACAGCGCTTTCTTCCGCATCTCGAAATACATTCAAGACTTGGTTAGCAGCGGTAACCAAAAACCCTACGGACTGAGCCTTGGCATCAACGGTGGCGGCTACAATGCCCATCGCCTTGTGGTCAACGGGCCTGACATGGTAACCGACAACTTACGTTTGGAAGTAACATATTCTATTGTAAATGAATAAAATAAGTTTAATATGAAAAAATTAATCATCGCCGTTCTCGTTCTTGCAGGACTGACCTGCTCGGCACAACAGAAAAACACAGAGAAAGAAACTATCGTCACCATTAAGACCAGCATGGGTACCATCAAAGCCAAGCTTTACAATGACACCCCATTGCACCGTGACAACTTCATCAAATTGGTCAACGAAGGCTGGTACAACGGCTCGCCTTTCCACCGCGTCATCAGAGAGTTCATGATTCAAGGCGGACAAAACAAAGACGGTCGCCTCGACCCGGGCTACACCATTCCCGCCGAAATCAAAGACACCCATTTCCACAAGAAAGGTGCCTTGGCTGCTGCCCGCCAACCCGACCAAGTGAATCCCAAAAAGGCCTCAAGCGGCTCGCAGTTCTACATCGTTCAGGGCAAGAAGTTTGATGAAAACTGGCTTAACATGTATGAGAGTCGTTCAGGCAAGGTGTTCTCTGCCCGCCAGCGTCAGGCTTATCAAACCACGGGCGGCTCGCCCCACCTTGATGGCGACTATACCGTGTTCGGTGAAGTGACTGAAGGCTTGGATATTGTCGACAAGATTGCTGCGGTGAAAACGGGCAATATGGATGTCCCCGTCGAGCCTGTCACCATCATTTCCATCACCGTCGACAACGGGAAAGGCTGTGAGAAAAACTGCGAGAAAAAAGGCGACACAAAAAGTTGCTGCAATTAATCGTTACATCCCATGAAAGAAAAAATCGAAGACATATTAAAGCAAGTGCGTGAGTTCCAGGCCAATAACAAAGAAGCCTTGGAGGAATTCCGCATCACATTTTTGAGCAAGAAAGGCGTGATTCCTGGCCTGTTTGCCGACTTCAAGAGCGTAGCCCCCGAATTGCGAAAGGAGATGGGCATGTTGCTCAACGAACTGAAAAACACCGTGCAAGACAAGGTGGAAGAGCAACTGCAAAAGTTTGAGAGCCAGAACAGCAACGATGCCGGCTTCGACATGAGTATGCCCGCCAACGAGATGCGAGGAGGCAGACACCCTCTCTCCATCGTCAGGCGCGACATCAACGAGATTTTCGAGCATCTTGGCTTCACCATTGCCGAAGGTCCGGAGATTGAAGACGACTACCATGTGTTCACTGCCTTGAACTTCGCCCTCGACCACCCGGCCCGCGACATGCAGGACACCTTCTTCATCCAGAAAGACCCCAACGAAAACAAGCCCACCGACATCCTGCTACGCACCCATACTTCCAGCGTCCAGGTGCGCGCCATGGAGAAGAAGCAACCGCCCATCCGCATCATCGCCCCGGGTCGTGTGTTCCGCAACGAGGCCATTTCGGCACGCGCCCACTGCATCTTCCACCAGATTGAAGGCCTTTACATCGACGAGGGTGTTTCCTTTGCCGACTTGAAACAGACGCTTTACCACTTCGTGCAAGAGTTCTTCGGCGAGGGCACCAAAGTGCGTTTCCGCCCGTCCTATTTCCCCTTCACTGAGACATCGGCTGAGATGGACATCTCGTGCAACATCTGCGGTGGCAAGGGCTGCAATATTTGCAAACACACAGGATGGGTTGAAATCCTTGGCTGTGGCATGTGCGACCCCAACATCCTCATCGCCAGCGGCATCGACCCTGAGAAATACACAGGATTTGCCTTTGGCATGGGTGTGGAACGCATCGCCATGCTGAAATACGGCATCAACGACCTGCGTCTCTTCTTCGAGAACGACCTGCGTTTCCTCGAACAATTTGAACTTGCATAATCACGCATCAAAAACCTAAAGACATGAGCACATATTCCATAGGCATTGACATAGGCGGCACCAACACCGACATCGGACTGGTGCGCGACGACGGCCTTTGCATGGACAAGAAAAACCTTCACACCAACGAATATCTTGACGCAAAGGTTTATGTGGCCGATATTTGCTCCAAAATCAAGATGCTGATGGCAGAAAACAAAGTGGAAGCCATCGACGGCATCGGCATTGCAGCTCCGGCAGGCAATTTCTACACGGGCTGCATCGAGAACGCCACCAACCTCAATTTTAAGGGTGTCATCGACTTGCCGAAGCTTTTTCACGAGCATTTGGATGCGCCTGTGGTGGTTTCAAACGACGCCAATGCTGCCGCATACGGCGAGTTGGTTTATGGCGGTGCCAAAGGCATGAGGCATTTCGTGATGTTCACCCTTGGCACGGGTGTGGGCAGCGGCATTGTGGTTGACGGCAAGCTGGTGCATGGCAAGACCGGCGGCGCGGGCGAATTGGGCCACGCCATCCTCATTCCCGAAGGCCGTCCCTGCGGCTGCGGACGGAAGGGATGCTTGGAGACTTATACGTCGGCAACGGGCATCCGATGCACTACGCTTGAAATGCTTGAAGCCATGCCAAGCTACGACGGCCCGCTATCGCACGTTGATCCTGAGAAGATTACGAGCAAGATGGTGGGTGATGCCGCCAACGACGGCGACCCATTAGCGTTGATGGTGTTTGAGAAAACCGGGTATTGGTTAGGCATTGCGATGGCCAACGCGGTGGCATTCAGTGGCCCCGAAGCCGTTTTCCTGATGGGAGGCCCCGTCAAGGCGGGCGACGTGTTGCTGAAGCCTGCGCGCGAGTCGTTCAAAAAGCACCTGTGTTTCGTTTACGACGGTAGCGTGGAGGTTCGCGTTTCCGAACTGCCCGACAACGATGCAGCCATCCTTGGCGCTGCGGCTTTGACTAAAGCGTAAAATGAGAGATTCCCATTGAGGGGGAGACCCGCAATAATAAGACAGCGGCGGTAAGAACCACTACAAAACAAGTAGTGCTTCTTACCGCCGCAATTTTATATTGAGAGGCTTCTCCGTTCCCCGAAAGGGGAATCCCTGCTTATCATTTAAAATTCTTCTCCAAAAAATCCTGTGCTTCCTTTTCGCCACCGTCGCGGGCTTTCTGTAGGAGCAGTTTGGCGTGGGTGCGGTCTGCTTCTACGCCTTGTCCGTAATAATAAAGGAGACCGAGGCGGTATTGTGCATTGGCAACATTGGCATCAGCCGCCTTGATGTAGTACTCCGCCGCCTTGCCCATGTTCTGCTCCACCCCGAGACCGTAAAGATAGCAGTCGCCCATTTGCGATTGGGCATAGATGTTATTACCCTCAGCCGCACGTTGCCACCATTGTGCTGCCTCAGCCACGTTTTTCGTCGTTCCCATGCCGTAGAAGTAGCAATTGCCCACGTTGAGCATGGCTTGGGCATCACCGGCTTCGGCACCCAACCGATACCAACGCAAGGCTTCCTTGGCGTCAGTGTTTACGCCATTGCCCGTGCGATATAAATTGCCTATAGCATTATATGCCGCTTTTTGTTTCTGGTCGGCGGCCTTGCGATACCACGTCATGGCTTGCTTGGCATCCTCTTTCACACCCCAGCCATTCTCGAAGCTTGCACCATAAAGATATTGGTAGTCGGCATTGCCTTCGTTGGCCAAGTAGCGCACGGTGTCAATCTGTGCAGTCACTTGTTCTCCGAAAGACTTGCGCTCACCCATCAGCTGGGACAAATCCAACGGCTTTCCTTCCTCAATCTTCAACACGGGCTGCTGCGGGTCGTGATTAGAAGTGTTTGGCTCCAAGGTGAGTTCTGTATTTTGTAAAGTCGGTGACGTCGGCGCAACGGGCATTCCGGGAGGAATGATGACCTTTTTTTCTTCGGTTTGTTCCCCTTGCTTATCTTCTTTTTGGCCACAAGCCACCATCGTCAAAGCCAAGGCCAACAATAAAAGGATTCTCTTCATCTTGTGAAATTTTAGACCGCAAAATTAGGAAATTTTTCTGGACTTTGGCTGCATAGGCTAGCAAATCATCCACACTTAATAATTGTATAATCCAAACAAAATGCATATTTTTGCCATCGATAAATGAATGAATCTAACATACCACCATGAAACGCATCTGCATACTCTTTTTGACATTCATCGCTCTCGCTTCCTGCAACGACAACCTAAATATCGCCATCACCAACCCCAATGTAGAGCAACAAATACATCCGCAGGCCTTGACCACAGCACAGCCACAGTAGACCTATGATTTGAACCAAAGAAAAATAATAATCATACAATACAATAAATCTATTAGTAAGAAGTTACTTAGTAAGTAAACAATTACAAATTCTACATGAACACACTTTTCACATTTGGAAAAACCGTGAGTGGAGACGCTTTCACTGACAGAGAAAACGAGACAACCAAACTTGTATCCAATTTTCAATATGGCGTAAACACATTCATTGTTTCGCCACGAAGATGGGGGAAGACTTCGCTCGTCAAGAAAGCCAAATCATTGGCAGAGAATGACAAACTGAAAATCGTCTATGTTGATGTACAGCAATGCCGTACCGAAGAAGAATTTTGCGAACGTTATGCTTCTGCCGTGCTGACCCAAACGGCCAATAAAATGGATGAGTGGCTCGAAAATGCCAAAACATTCCTTAGTCGATTCAGTTTCGGAGTAAACACCTCGCCCGACCCAAATAGCGAGATGTCCATCAAGATACAACTCTCCTCAAAAGAACGCCCTACGGAAGACTTGATACAATTGCCCGAAAAAATCGCCAAGCAAAAAGGAATCCGCATCGTGATCTGCATTGATGAATTCCAGCAAATCGGCAATTTTCCCAACATCGTTCAGTTTCAGACGAAATTGCGCTCCGTTTGGCAACACCACGAACTCACTTCCTATTGCTTGTTCGGTAGCCGCAAGCACATGATGGAGGCTCTTTTCAATGACTGTTCCAAGCCATTCTATAAATTCGGCGATATTATGTATCTACAACGCATCCCAACGGAATACTGGGTAAAATACATCACTGGAAAATTCCGCCAAGCCGAAAAAACCATCACAAATAAACAGGCAGTATGGATTGTTGAACATGTTGACGGCAATTCCTCTTATGTGCAACAACTTTCTTGGTACGTGTTTCAACGCACTCAAACCAAGGTTACAGACAACATTCTATCAGAAGCCATGCAAGAGTTAATTGACCAATGCAGCGAACTATTTGAAGCCAAAACCGAAGGCCTGACAGCATACCAAATCAACTTCCTCAAATCCGTTTCCGATGGCATCCATAGCGGTTTTTCGGCCGCCAACGTAATTCAAGATTACAAATTGGGTTCTTCAGCCAATGTTGCCGTTATCAAAAAAGCCTTGTTGGAAAAAGACTTGATTATCATCGAAAACAAACTAGTAAAATTAGCAGACCCGATTATGGGACTTTGGCTACAGAAAATATAACACTATATGAAACGCATTACCATATTCCTTTTAGCACTCATCTTTCTCGCTGCTTGCAGTGATCGACTGAACATCGCCATCACCAACCCCAACGTGGAGCAACAATTCCACGAGCAGGCGTTGGCTACGGCGCAGCCGCGTTTCAGCTGGAATTATGGGACCGACCGCCGAAGTGATGAAGAAAAACAAACCACAGAAAGCGAGGTAAGGCAACAAAACTACCGAATCATTGTGGCCACAACCGCCGAAAACGCCCAAAAAGGCATCGGCGACATTTGGGATTCAGGCGTGATTCCTTCAAGCCAAATGCTTTACATCCCTTACGAAGGCAAGGAACTGAAAAGCCGCGACAAAGCCTATTGGAAAGTCATCACGACGGTGACAGCCAAAGGTGGAAAGAAAGCCAAACTTGCAAGCAAAGTGAAGTCGTTTGAAATCAGCTTGTTGGACCAAGACGACTGGCAAGCCAGATGGATTGGACATGAGTTTGAGGACGATGTGCTGGTGGGGAAAACCCGATTGGCAGCGCGTTATCTCCGCAAGGAATTTTCCCTCCAAGGCGAGGTCAGTGAGGCGAGGCTCTATGTCAGCGGAATGGGCGTTTATAGTGCTTACCTCAACGGCAGCGAAATCGCACCCGAAGAACTGCTGAAACCTACGCTTTCATGGTACTCGAAGCGCGTGTATTTCAACACCTACGACGTGACCAAGATGCTCCAGCAAGGCGACAACGCCGTGGGCATCATCCTTGAAGGCGGGCGCTATACTTCGCTCCGCTACAACGCCGCCAACCCCAATTGGGACGGCACGGAACACGTGTTCGGCTTCGGCACACCGCGACTGCTTTTGCAACTTGAAGTGACGTATAAAGACGGCCAAAAGGAGACCATCGTCAGCGATGAAACATGGAAAATCACCAACCGTGGCCCCATCCGCACCGCCAACGAATGGGATGGCGAGACCTATGACGGAAACTTTGACCTCGGCAACTGGAACCAAGCCGAATACGATGATTCCGCGTGGCTTCAAGCCGAACTTGTAGAAGCCCCCGAAGGCCGGCTCAGTCCTCAGCCCAATCCCAACATCAAGGTGATGGGGTTGATAAAACCACATGATGTCTTCAAAAAAGGAGATAAATGGATTATCGACATGGGGCAAAATATGGTGGGAGTGCTGTATGTGGATAACAAGCATTTTTCTGGTTTGGAATGTGGCGATACCGTCATGTTTCGCTATGCCGAGACCCTCAATCCAGATAGTACATTATTCACGAAAAACTTGCGCTCAGCCGAATGCACCGACTACTACATTGCCGGTAAGACACCAGCAAATGATTGGTGGAAACCGATGTTCGTTTACCATGGCTTCAGATATGTCGAAATTACAGGATTGCATGGTAATCTTCCAACAAACCCCTTTGAATGGGGATTCATAGGCTTGCCTATGTACGATGAGATGCCGATGACTGGCGAATTTATCACCTCTAACAAAATCATCAACGCAGTCTACAAAAATGCCACTTGGGGTATCCGAGGCAACTACCGCTCCATGCCCACCGATTGCCCGCAACGCGACGAGCGCATGGGCTGGACCGGCGACCGCACCACGGGCAACTACGGCGAGTCGTATATCTTCAACAACCACCAACTCTACGCCAAATGGCTCACCGATGCCGAGGACAGCCAATGGGAAAACGGCTCGCTCCCCAACGTGATTCCCCCCTATTGGCGCGGTTATACTGATAATATGACCTGGCCTGGTGCTGTTGTCACTGTGGCCGACATGCTCTACACCCGTTTCGGCGACCTTGAACCCATTCGACAACATTACGATGCCATGAAAAAGTGGATGCTCCACATGAAAAACGACTACATGAGAGGCGGCCTCATGCCCCGCGACACCTACGGCGACTGGTGTATGCCGCCTGAGTCATTGGAGATGATTCATTCCAACGACCCAACTCGTATCACTGAATCAACGGTCATTTCTACGCCTTTCTATTGCTACCTCTGCGGCAAGATGGCTAAATTCGCCGAGGTTTTGGGGTTCGATGAAGATGTGGCTTTCTTCCAACAAGAAATCACCACTACTACCATCGCCTTCAACGACAAGTATTTCAACCGCATGACGGGCGTTTATGCCAACAACACCGTGACGGCCAACATCTTGCCCTTGTGGTTTGGAATGGTACCCAAAGGATTGGAAAACAAGGTTTTGGAGAGCATCGTCGACAAGACCATGAACGAATGTGGCGGCCATGTCTCGACGGGCGTAGTCGGCATACAACAACTGATGCGTTGCCTGACGGAATACGGACGCGGCGACCTTGCCCTCAAGATTGCCTCAAACGACACTTATCCGAGTTGGGGCTATATGTACCGCAATGGAGCCACCACAATTTGGGAACTTTGGAACGGCAACACCGCCGACCCCGCCATGAACTCAGGCAACCATGTGATGCTCCTCGGCGACCTCATCCTTTGGGAATATGAATACCTCGGCGGCATCCGCGCCCTTGAGCCTGGCTACAGCAAAATCCAACTCAAGCCCTATCCCATTGAGGGACTGGACGTTGTGAATTGCGCCTACAACTCCGTTTCGGGTCGCATAGAAAGCAACTGGAAACGCGAAGGCAACCGATTTGAATGGGATTTCACCATCCCTGCCAACACCACGGCAGAGGTCTGTCTGCCCACCGAAAACGGCTACGAAGTTAAAACTTTCGGTAGCGGAAAATATCATTTAATCTCCACATTATGAACAATTTAAACATCGCTTACATCCAAGCCGACCTCAGATGGGAGGATAAAGAAGCCAACTTGCAACATTTCAGTGAATTGCTGGAACAAGTGCAACCTAATACCGATTTGATTCTCCTGCCAGAAACCTTCACCACGGCCTTCCCTGTTGACCCGAAGGTCTTCGCCGAAACCGAAGACGGCCCGACGATGCAATGGCTTAAAAATCAAGCCAAAACGAAAAACGCCGTCATTGCTACCACTTTCCCGTTGGAAAAGGACGGGCATTATTATAACAGCTTAGTCTGGATGCGTCCCGACGGGAGTAATGAACTCTATTTCAAACGCCACACCTTCACGATGGGTGGCGAGGACAAATTAGTAGAACGCGGTGACCGTCAACTGATTGTGGAATTGAAAGGCTGGCGCATCAAGCCGATGGTTTGTTATGACCTCCGCTTCCCAGTTTGGGCAAGAAACCGCTACCAAAACGGGCAATATGAATATGACTTGGCCTTTTATTTGGCCAATTTCCCCGACTCGCGCATGGTGGTTTGGAACACCCTCCTTGTGGCCCGCGCCATCGAGAACCAAGCTTATTGGATTGGCGTGAACCGCGTCGGCAAGGATGCCAACGACTTGCATTATAGCGGTGAATCTCAAGTGATTAATTCTCGTGGCGAGGTCATCTCTAAAGCCGAGCCTTACCAAGAAGCCGTGCTGCATTGCACTTTGAATGGTGAAAAACTGGAACGTTTCCGGCAGAAATTCCCCTTGGGACCGGATTGGGATAACTTTGAAATCAAAATATGATATAACATGCAGCAAACTGGCGAAATCATATTGTATCAGCCTAATGAAAACGTGCAATTGGAGGTGCGTTTAGAAGAAGAAACCGTGTGGCTTACACAACAACAAATGACATTGCTCTTTGAAACTACCAAACAAAATGTCAGCCTCCATATCAATAATATTTTCAAAGAAGAAGAACTTTCTCCAGTTTCAACTGTCAAGGAATACTTGACTGTTCAACAAGAAGGTAATCGAATCATCAAGCGTAACCAAAAATATTACAATCTTGATGTTATCATATCGGTAGGCTATCGCGTCAAATCGCAACGCGGCACTCAATTCCGCCAATGGGCAAACAAAGTCCTAAAAGACTATTTACTAAAAGGTTATGCCTTAAACCAACGACTTTTGAAAATTGAAAGCCAATTAGAAAACCAGCAAACTTTATTGGCTGAACATTCCGAAAAGATAGACTTTTTTGTCCGCACCTCGCTCCCACCCATCGAAGGCATCTTCTTTGAAGGTCAAGTGTTTGATGCCCATGTTTTTGTCAGTGATTTGATTCGCTCCGCAAAAAACAACATTGTATTGATTGATAATTTTATAGACGACACTGTATTGAAATTGCTTGACAAGCGTTCTGCGGGTGTAAAAGCCACGGTTTACACACGACAGATAAGCCTCACTTTGCAAAACGACATTAACCTGCATAATGCACAATATGAACCGATTGAGGTCTTTGATTTTGCCAATTCCCACGACCGCTTCCTGATGATTGACGAAACCGTTTATCACATCGGCGCATCAATGAAAGACTTGGGCAAAAAATGGTTCGCCTTCAGCAAAATGGAAATCACTTCGAGCCAACTCCTATCCAAAATGTAAAACCATGACATTAAGCGTTTTTTCCGACGAATACTACATGAAGCAAGCCTACCAAGAGGCTGAAATGGCTCTCGAAGCCGACGAGATCCCCATCGGGGCGGTGGTTGTTTGCAACAACAAGATTATCGCACGAGCCCACAACCAGACCGAGACCCTCAACGACGTGACTGCCCACGCCGAGATGCTCGCCATCACAGCAGCAGCCAACGCCTTGGGCGCCAAATATTTGGACGAATGTACGCTATACGTCACCTTGCAGCCTTGCCCCATGTGCGCCGGAGCCTTGTGTCATGCCCATATTGGTAAAATCGTATGGGCCGCAGATGATCCTAAAAATGGGTTCTCGCGTTTTGGCAATATGCTACATCCCAAGACCAAAACTGCAAAGGATGTGATGCACGACGAATGTCTCGCCCTGCTGACGGAGTTTTTCAAGAAAAAGCGATAAACTGAATTATCCCAAAGCCTTCACACCTGCGTCGATGCGCTTGAGGATTTCTTCCTTGCCCAAAAGTTCAAGGATTTCGCCAATATGCGGGCCTTTGCCAGCACCAACCACCATCAAACGCAAACCGTTCATTACCAGACCTGTATTCAGCTCGTTGGTAGAAATCCAATTGTTCAGGGTTTCGTCGATATTGGCCAAAGTAAAAGGCTCGATGCCGCTGATGACTTCCTTTGCCTTGAGCATGGTCTCGGCGGAATTCTCTTTCCAACGTTTCTTCACCGTCACGGGGTCGTATTCGGTTGGTGCCTCAAAGAAGAAAAAGCTCTGATCCCATATCTCCTTCACGAAGTTGACTCTATCTTTCACCAAACCAGCGACTTTCACGGCAAAGTCAAGCGGGGTGTCGATGTTCTTTTCGGCTTTCAACCAAGCCTGATAGTCCTTGCCGACTTCCTCATTTGACTTGCGCATAAGCCATTCGTGGTTGAACCATTTTGTTTTTTCCACGTTGAACTTGGCACCGCTCTTGCTGCAACGCTCCAACGAGAAGGTCTGGATCAGTTCGTCCATAGTGAAGATTTCCTGTTCGGTGCCAGGGTTCCAACCCAACAAAGCCAACATATTAATGAATGCCTCGGGATAGTAGCCCGACTGCTTGTAGCCCATTGCCGTCTCGCCGGTCTTCGGGTCGACCCAATACATGGGGAACACGGGGAAACCGAGGCGGTCGCCGTCGCGCTTGCTGAGTTTGCCGTTGCCATCAGGTTTGAGCAACAACGGCAGGTGGGCAAACTGCGGTGCCTCCCAGCCAAAAGCCTCGTAAAGCATGACGTGAAGCGGCATCGAAGGCAACCACTCCTCGCCACGGATGACGTGACTGATTTGCATCAGGTGGTCGTCGACGATGTTGGCCAAATGGTAGGTCGGCATCCCGTCCGATTTGAACAAAACCTTGTCGTCCAAGGTGTTGGTCTGCACCTTCACTTCGCCACGAATGAGGTCGTGCATAACGATTTCGCGGTCTTCGGGAATCATGAAACGCACCGTGTAAGGCACTCCGTCGGCCATCAGTTTGTCGACTTCTTCCTTGCTCATTGTCAAGCTGTTGCGGAGGTGTTTGCGGCTTTGGCAGTTGTAGATGAAGGTCTGCTTGTTGGCTTCGGCCTCCTTGCGGTATTTGTCAAGTTCTTCAGCGGTATCAAAAGCGATATAAGCGCAACCTTTGGCCAGCAACTCGTCGCTGTATTGTTTATAAAGGTGCTTGCGGTTGCTCTGCTTGTAAGGGCCGAAATCGCCGCCCACATAGTCGCTCTCGTCGAACTTGATGCCACACCAGTCGAGCGATTCAACAATATATTGTTCGGCACCCGACACAAAGCGCGTTTGGTCGGTGTCCTCGATACGGAGAATCATTTTGCCGCCGTTCTTCTTGGCAAACAGATAGTTATATAACGCCGTTCTCACGCCCCCTATGTGCAAAGGACCCGTCGGGCTGGGGGCAAATCTTACTCTTACTTCTTTCATCTTGATTTGATTTTAGGCTGCAAAAATACGGAAACTGCACAAAAAAAATTGCCATGTAAGAAAATAGTTGTAACTTTGCAGCGCAAAGTACTTTAACAACTATGGAAAACAAGGAAGTTCTCAATACACTGAACGACATCAAGGAAATGATGGAGCGTTCATCCAAGTTCAAGGCAATCAGTGGGTTGTCTATCGTCATCGTGGGCATTTTGGCCTCGTTGGTTTCGGCCTACATCTATTTCTGCATGGGTGATTACCACATCAACACACCAGCCAAATGGCGCACTACCGTTATTATCGCCATTGTCTTGTTGGTTGTAGCCTTTGCGACTGTGTTTGTCATGTCTTACCTAAAGGCCAGGCACTTCAAACTTCGCTTCACCTTCGATACAACCATGCGCCGGTTGCTGCTCAATTTCTTCATCCCGATGGCTGCCGGCGGCTTGCTCTGCATGGCCCTGCTCTCGCAACAGCACTATGGCCTTGTCTCTTCTATCACACTGATTTTCTATGGCTTGGCACTCATCAACAGCAGTCATTTCAGCTATTCGGAATTACGCTACTTGGGTTACGCCGAATTAGCTTTGGGCCTCATCGACTGTTTCTTGGTCGACTATGCCGTGCTGACTTGGTTCCTCGGTTTCGGCGTGTTTCATATCGTTTTCGGAATCATTTTCATGCTGAAATATGGAAGGAGAAAATGAGCCATGATTGCCAATTTGGACGGTTTGAACAAGGCTTTCGAGAGCAAGATCAGGCTCGGCATCATGTCGGTGCTGATGGCCAACGAGTCGGTGGATTTCACCACGATGAAGTCGCTGCTCGAACTCACCGACGGCAACCTTGCCAGCCACGCCCGTAGCCTTGAAGATTTGGGCTACATCCGTTGTGAAAAACGATTCATCGGCCGAAAACCCAACACGAGCTATTCCATCACCGATTTGGGTCGTGCTGCCTTCTCCGCTCATATCCAAGCCCTTGCGTCATTCATAAACACCCAACAATGAGACGAATCTTTTTTTTGACTTTTTAGCTTTGAAATTCAAAGTACTTTCATTATCATAAACAACCATTAAAAACTAAACATCATGACAACAGAAAGAAACATGGAAGACAAGGGAAACCTGCCTGTGGAAAACGAAAACCGTCAATTTGCGAAAAAAGCCCGTCCGGGACTGAAACTCCTACTCATCGCGGGGATGTGCGTTGCGTTTCTCATCCCTCAAGCCTTGATTCAGAACTTGGTTTCAGAAAGGCAAGGCACCGAGAGAAGTGCTGAAAATGAAGTGTTTGAGAAATGGGGCGGTAGCCAAACACTGACTGGACCTTTCATTGAGGTAACCTACTCTTGGAATACCTCCACTGAACGCCACGCGATGATTTTGCTGCCCGAGACATTGGAAGTGAAAGGCGATGTAAGAACCAAGGCATTGAAACGGGGCATCTACGATTTCACAACCTATGAAACCGAACTTGACCTTACGGGACAATTCAAGTTGCCCAAAGATTTCGACAAGAACCAGCACAATAAAACCTGGCATTTCGAGGATGCTCGCGTCGTTGTTGACATCACGAATTTAAGAGGGTTGCGCGATAATGTGACATTCAACTTGGACGGGAAAAAATATGATATGGAAGCCTGTGGAGAGTATTGGAACGGCCTCTCTTGCCCCATTGACTTATCCTGTCTCTTGGATGGCAAAACCCTCGACTTTGCCGTAACCATTCCATTCAAAGGTTCTGGCAATCTGATGTTTGCACCCTTAGGGCAAACCACAGTTGTCAACTTGAACTCCGACTGCACTACACCGAGTTTCAATGGCTATTACTTACCCGATGAACGACAAGTGAACGACAATGGCTTTCAAGCCTCATGGAAAGTGTTAGCCATCAACCGCGACTACCCGCAGTTTTTTTCACGCAACAGCGATAACCACCGACAACTTTCGTCCTCAACATTTGGTGTCAATTTGAAAGTCCCTGTGGAGCAATACCAACAGACCGACCGCGCCATCAAGTATGCCTTCCTCATCATCCTGCTCACCATTGCGGCGGTGTTTTTTGTGGAAATGCGCAAAGCCACACCCATCCATCCTGTGCAGTATCTCCTCATAGGTATCGCGCTCATCATTTTCTACACCCTTTTGCTGTCGTTCTCCGAGCATATCAATTTCGGGCTTTCCTATCTCATCGCCAGCGTGATGACCATTGGTTTGATTGTCGTGTTTATGGCTTCGGTGACGAAAGACAAGAAAACGGCTTTGGGTATCGGTGCTTTATTGGCTGTGCTCTATGCGTTTGTCTATGTTTTGCTGCAATTGGAGAGCTATGCCCTGCTGGTGGGAAGTGTCGGCCTCTTCATAATTCTGGGAATTGCCATGTTTGCGACACAAAAAATTGATTGGTACAAGAAAAAAGATTGACAATTAACATAAACACAATCACATTATGAAACATTGGTTTTTGAAATACTGGTGGGCGTTTCCCATATCATTGGCTGCTTTAATGTTTAAATTAACGTTATTGTTTTCTACAATGCCTACGGTTTTTGAAGACATTGTTTGTGTGTTGTTAGCACTGACATTCATTGGTCTTATCGTTTCGTGGGTTTTCTTGCTCATCAACAAACAATGGAGGAAATTTCTTACCTCATTATCGTTTTCTTGTTTAATAGTACTTCTTTTTGGATTTCTTCTTGCAATGGTTTCATTGAGCCCACCTGATGGTTTTGGCAGAATACATAAGATATCCGAAGGAATGGTATACAATCTACCTTTGGGTTATACCAATGAAAACGGTGATAAGGACGCATTCGACTTTTCCGATAATACACCAGATGTTGCCGAGATAGATAGCCTAAATCCAGATACTTATCTTCAAATCTGGAATGATTTCCAAGGTGGTATGTACAAATATAGCTTCTATTATGGCCCATTGCCACAAGGCGAGATATTTCTTCGTTGTTATGAGGTGAGCAAGAATGTTCGTTTGTCAGAATATGAGATTGCTGAAAGAAGCAATGTTAAAATTGATACAACGCATACATTCCGCCAACTTGTGTATAAGAAAGGCTTTACGATTTATGAAGGAGATTGGGAAGATTACTATGCCGCTCGCATCGAAGTTTGGCACAAAAATGCGAGTACAGGCGAAGAAACCAAGCTATTGGAAAAGATTTATCGCGTTGAAGGTTGGATGAGATAAGAAAATGAGTAATTTTGCAGCGAATTTGAATCTGGATTGCTTCGTTCCTCGCAATGACACGAAGCGACAAAAGAATCTTGAAATTTTAAATCTTTAAATCATTAAATTAAATAGTAATGGCTTTTAACCTCAGAAACAGAAACTTCCTGAAGTTGTTGGACTTCACTCCGGAAGAAATCCGCTTTTTCCTGAAACTCGCTGCCGACCTGAAGGCCGCCAAGTATGCAGGCACTGAACAACCTCGTTTGACGGGCAAGAACATTGCCCTGATCTTCGAAAAGACCTCAACCCGCACCCGTTGCGCTTTTGAAGTCGCCGCCAAGGACCAAGGTGCTCACGTCACCTATCTCGGCCCCTCTGGCTCACAAATCGGCATCAAGGAATCGATGAGAGACACCGCCCGCGTGTTGGGTCGCATGTTCGACGGCATCGAGTACCGTGGCTTCGGTCAGGACATCGTTGAAGAACTGGCCAAATACGCCGGCGTGCCGGTATGGAACGGCCTCACCAACGAGTTCCACCCCACCCAAATCCTCGCCGACTTCCTCACCATGATGGAACACACCGACAAACCCCTCAACCAAGTGACCTTCGCCTACTGCGGCGACGCCCGTTTCAACATGGGTAACTCACTGATGGTGGGTGGCGCAAAGATGGGCATGGATGTCCGCATCGTGGCTCCTAAGGAACTGCAACCCAACAAGGAACTCATCGACACCTGCAAGGCCATCGCCAAGGAAACGGGCGCCAAGGTGACCGTGACTGACGACGTGAAGAAGGGTGTCAAGGGCTGCGACTTCCTCTACACCGACGTTTGGGTATCGATGGGCGAACCCGCCGAGGTCTGGAAACAACGCATCGACCTGCTCATGCCTTATCAGGTCAACAAGGAAATGATGGAAATGACCGGCAACCCGAACTGCAAGTTCATGCACTGCCTGCCGGCTTACCACAACCTTGAGACCCAAGTGGGCCGCGACGTCAACAAGCAATTCGGCTTGAACGGCATCGAGGTCACTGAAGACGTGTTCGAGAGCACGAACAGCATCGTCTTCGACGAGGCCGAGAACCGTATGCACACCATCAAGGCCGTCATGGTGGCCACGTTGGGCGACTGATTCTGAATGCAGAATTCAGAATGTAGAATGCGGAATAGCGCAAAGCGACTAGGCTTTGTTTCTATTCCGCATTCTTTGTTTTATATTCTGCTGTTTCGACGGCAATAAATCGCCCTTCATTTGCAAAAATTGCCTATTTTTGCAGGTTATTTAAATTAGGATATGTCTGCACCAAAGGGACTGATTGAAAAAATTGAGGCTTTCACGCGAAAGTATTACCTTAACCGCTTGATACAAGGCGTGTTGGTGGGTGCCGTGCTGTGGATTGTCTTCTACCTGCTCATCAACGGGCTGGAATACTTCTCGTGGTTTCCGCCCAAAGGACGATTTGTGCTTTTCCTGTTTTTGTTGGCGGGCAGCGGCTTTGTTTTGGTGTATCATTTCCTCATCCCGCTCGTCAATCTCATCCGTTTCCGAAAGAAGATGACGGTAGAACAAGCCTCTGTACTCATCGGTAGGTTTTTCCCTGAAATCAAGGACAAACTATTGAATACCATTCAGTTGAGCAACCAAATGGACGGAAACGCCGACAATGCCCTATTGGCTGCCACCATCGAGCAACGCAGCGCGCGCCTCTCCCCTATCCGCTTCTCCGATGCCGTCGACTTGCGCGGAAATCTAAAGTATTTGGGCATCTTTTTTGGGCTGCTCCTATTATTAATACTGCTGATGGTGTTTTTGCCTTCTTTTGCCGTGCAACCCACTCAGCGCATCGTCAACTATGAGCAGCAATTTGAGAAGCCCCTCCCCTATCAGGTTGAAATCGAGCAAGATAAAATCGAAACCACACAAGGCCAAGAGGTGAAGTTCAACATCCACGTTACGGGTGGACGAATCCCCGATGCTTTTTATGTGAAAAGCGATTTGGGCCAACAACTGATGAACAAGGCCTCGGTCAACGATTTCAGTTACACCTTCAAAAACCTTTACAACGACCTGACTTTCAATGTGGTTGGAGGCGAATACACCAGCCGTCCCATCCAAATCATTGTTCACCCCAACCCTACCCTACTCTCCTATCGTTGCGAAGTGCGTTATCCGACGTATATACACCGTAGCAACGAAACCCTTGAAGGCAAGACCCGAATCATCGTTCCACAAGGCACCAACCTCATCTTTAGTTTTATCACCCGCGACACCGAAAAGATTTCCGTGACCCGCGATTCTGTAAGCATTGACTTGACCGCCAAAGATGATATTTTTGACTATCAATTCGTTGCAGGGCAATCCACCAAGTTCGAGGTACAGGTCGAAAATGCTTGGAACAATACTTTGGAACCCCTACCCTTCTCCGTCGATGTGCTTCCCGATGCCTATCCCGACATCCGAGTAGAATCCTTTGATGAAAATCTTTCCACCGATGTCTATTTCTCCGGCCTCGTCACCGATGATTACGGCTTTACAAAGTTGACTTTCAACTGCAAAGTCAAGGAACCGATTGAGAAAAACATCGTCAAGGCTGTGCTTTTGGACCTCAAGCAAACCCGCACTTCGTTCTACTACCAGTTCAACATGGACAGCCTCGGCATCATGCCCGGGCAGAATATGGAGGTTTATTTCGAGGTGTGGGACAACGACGGCTTCCATGGGCCAAAGTCGAAACGTTCAGAAACTTTCACCTATTACAAGCCTTCCGAGGCCGCTTTGGACAGCATTGCCGACCAATCTTCTGAGGACATCATGGAACGGCTTTCGGACAAGTCGCAAGAGGCTCAGAAACTGCAAGATGAGATTGAAAAGATGCTGCAAGACCTCATCCAAAAAAAGGATTTGGACTGGTCGGACAAAGAGAAGATGAAAGACCTGTTGGAAAAGCAGCAAAAAATTCAGGATGAATGGAACAAGTTGCAGGACGAGCAGGAAAAACTGTCCGATTTCATGAAAGAGCACGAATTGGGCAACGAAGAACTCATAAAGAAACAGGAACAAATCAACAAACTCTTTGACGAGGTGATTCCTGAAGAGTTGCAGAAACTCATGGAGCAAATCGACAAACTCCTGGAGGAAATGCCGCGCGAGCAGATGCAACAGACCATGCAAGACATCAAGAAGAACAACCAAAAGATGCAGGAATTGCTCGACCGTAATTTGTCACTTTTGGAGCAACTGAAGATGGAAAAAGACCTCACCGACTTGGCCAACAAATTGGATAAGTTAGGAGAGGAGTTGCAGAAGCAAGAGTCTGAAAATCAAAATAAAGAAGGGGAGGAGAGCGACCAAAAATCCGCCGAAGAAGCCAAAGAGGAATTCGACAAAATGATGGACGAACTCGACCAACTCTTGGAGAAAAACAAGGACTTGCAACAGCCTTTCAACATGGAAAAGGACGAGGAAATGGAAGAAAGCATCAACCAAGACCTCGACGACGCCATGCAACAGGAGCAGTCGGGCGAGCAGCAACAATCGCAAAACAAGAAGCAAAACGCTGGCCAAAAGATGCAGCAGATGGCCCAAAGCATGATGTCAATGATGCAGATGGAAGGGATGCAACAGATGGCCGAAGACGCCCATTTGATGCGTATTTTGCTCGAAAATGTGGTTCACGCTTCGCACCAACAAGAAGACTTGATGACCGAGATTGGCGGCCTCCGCACCGATGACCCGTCATTGGCGCAAAAGATTGTCCACCAAAAGGAAATCGCCGACAATTTCAACATGGTGCGCGATTCGTTGCGCAGTATGGCTATGCGTCAGCCCGCCGTTCAAAACTTCGTTTTCGACGAGTTGCATACCATAGAAAATCAGACTTCCAACGCCATGAAATACCTCAACGACCTGAAACTTTCGCAAGCCGTGCGCCATCAGCAAACCGCGATGATGTCGATGAACAATCTGGCACTCATGTTGGCTGAATCGTTGGAAAACATGGAGAACAGTATGGAAGCTATGGGAATGCCCATGTCGTGTTCCATGCCGAAGCCCGGTCAAGGCCAGCAAAGCATGAAAAACATGCAGCAGTTGCAACAACAGTTGAGCGAACAACTCAAGCAGATGCAACAGCAGATGGAGAAGGCAGGACAGCAGCAACAAAACTCCATGAGCGAAGAGTTTGCTCGGATGGCCGCCGAACAGGAAATGCTTCGCCAAGGGATGCAGCAAATGCTCAACGACATGAAGGAAAACGGGCAAATCGGCGATGACGGCCTTAACGAAATCATCAAGGACATGGAGAAGTTGGAGGAGGAGTTGGTGAACAAGAAAATCAACCGCCAGATGATTGAGCGCAGCCAAAGGATTGAATCGAGAATGTTGGAGTCGCAAAAGGCGCAAGAGAAGCGCGAACAGGAGGAGAAACGCAAGTCGAATGAGTTCAAAGGATCGCATTTCGAAAGGCAAATCGACGAGATTCTGTACAAGGAAACGCTCAAGAAAAACCAAGAGTTTTTGCGCACCAACCCGATTGAATATGCGCCCTATTACAAGGACAAAATCAATGAATATTACCTGAAGAAAAACACGCATTGAGATGATCAGATTCAGCACATTGGATGTGGAAATGCCTCCCATCGAACCGCAACGCGTCAAGGCGTGGATTGAGGACGTGGCGCAAGGTTACGGCAAGACGATAGGGGAGTTGTATTACTATTTTTGCAGCGATGAAAGGCTGTTGGAAATCAACCGCGACCGCCTCGGCCACGACTTCTACACCGACATCGTGACCTTCCCGTTGACCGATTGCGAGACCGTTCTTTCAAGCGAATTTTGCATCAGCATCGACCGCATCAGGGAGAACGCAACGACATTTGGACGCAGTTACGAAAGTGAATTGCACCGTGTCATCATCCACGGCGTGCTGCATCTTATCGGCTTCGACGACCTTACCGATGAAGAAGAAAAAGTGATGCGTGAAAAAGAGGAAGAGGCGTTAGGAATGATGTTTAGTAAAAAGAATATCAATTAGTTAAAACGAATGTTTCCCGTGAAACACTGACAAAAGGATGTATTTTGAACCGTATGATATTATCGTAGTTGGAGCCGGTCACGCCGGATGTGAAGCGGCAGCGGCGGCGGCCAATATGGGCAGCAAAGTCTTGTTGGTTACAATGGATTTGCGACTGATGGCCTCCATGTCGTGCAATCCCGCTATGGGGGGCATCGCCAAAGGACAAATCGTGCGCGAAATTGATGCGATGGGTGGTTATTCAGGCATCGTCAGCGACCGCACCATGATACAATTCAGGATGCTCAACAAGTCGAAAGGTCCCGCTATGTGGAGTCCGCGCTGCCAAAGCGACAAGATGATGTTCTCCGCAGAATGGAGAAGCCTATTGGAAAAAACATCCAATGTTGATTTCTGGCAAGACACGGTGACAGGTTTATTGGTCGTTGGCGACCAAATAAAAGGAGTCACTACGGCGATGGGCGGTACCATCGAAAGCAAGGCCGTCATCCTCACCAATGGCACGTTTCTGAACGGTTTGATACACATCGGCGAGCAGCATTTTTCGGGAGGAAGGATGGGCGAAGTGGCCAGTCACGGTATCAGCGAACAACTGAAAGACCTTGGCTTTGAAGTGAAACGATTGAAGACTGGAACACCCGTCCGCATCGATGGCAGAACCATCGATTTCAGCAAACTCATCGAACAAAAAGGCGATGACGAAGTGGTCGGATTTTCCTATACTGAACCCTTCAGAATCCAAAAGCAAAGGAGTTGCTGGATTGCACACACCTCATTGAAAGTACACGAAACGCTACGAAAAGGCTTCAAGTATTCACCTATGTTCAATGGCAGAATCCAAGGTGTGGGGCCGAGATATTGCCCCAGCATCGAGGACAAAATCGAGCGTTTTTCGGGCAAGGACAGCCACCAGCTTTTTGTGGAACCCGAAGGCTGGACAACGGAAGAATATTACCTCAACGGCTTCAGTTCCTCCTTGCCTGACTACATCCAATATGAGGCTTTGAGGCAAATCGACGGCTTCGAGAATGCCAAGATATTCCGCCCTGGTTATGCCATCGAATACGATTATTTCCCGCCTGAGCAACTCCACCATTCCTTGGAAACACGGCTCATGCACGGCCTCTATTTCGCCGGACAAATCAACGGGACGACGGGCTATGAGGAAGCCGCTTGTCAAGGCATGATGGCAGGCATCAATGCAAGTTTGGCCTTGCGCGATGACAAGCCTTTGGTGCTGTCAAGGTATGAGGCTTATATCGGCGTGCTTATTGACGACCTCATCACAAAAGGTGTGGACGAACCTTACAGAATGTTCACGAGTAGGGCAGAGCATCGTATTTTGTTGAGGCAAGATAACGCTGATGCACGGCTTACAGAGATGTCTTATCGATTAGGATTGGCCAAGGAAGATCGCTACCAAAAGTATCAGGAAAAGCGTCAAAAAGTCGAAGAAATCAAGAATTTTTTGAATGAGAATTATATCTACCCCGACCAAATCAACGGCCTCTTGGAGCAAAAGGAAAGCACGAGGATAGAGCAAAAAATGAAAATGTCCTATCTTTTGCTGCGGCCACAAATCAGTTTGGCGGAAATGATAGATGCATTGCCCACTTTGGAGCAATATAAGAACGAAGACAGATTTGGAAGGGAATGTCTTGAGGAGGCGGAAATCCAAATCAAATACGACAGTTATATCCAAAAGGAAGACGAGCTTGCCGACAAGTTAAGACGTTTGGAAAATGTGAAATTGCCGAAAGATTTCGACTTCCATAGCATCCAATCCTTGTCCTACGAATCGCGGGAGAAACTGAACAAATACCAACCTGAAACCTTGGGGCAAGCCTCAAGAATCAGCGGAATTTCACCAGCCGACATCAATGTGCTGGCCATATTTTTAGGACGATAACAGAATTGTTTCACATGAAACATAGAAACTATGAACAACTATAAATGCCCTTGGTGCGACTCAGAAAAAACACAGATTTACCTCTGGTTGAAGGATGAATTTCTCACACACGAGGACTTCCAAATCCATGAATGTCTTCAATGCGGCTTGCTTTTCACAGAGCCAAGACCTGAGAAGGACAAAATCGGAGCGTACTATAAATCGGAGGAATACTATAGCCACCAAGAAAACAAGACAGGATTCATCCCGAAAATGTATGAAAGCGTCAAATCAGTCAACTTGAAACACAAATACAAGATGGCCACAAAAGGCAAAAGCATCGGAAAAATGTTGGACATCGGCTGTGGAGTAGGGGATTTCTTGCATACCGCAGAGCAACACGGCTGGCAATGCACGGGCGTGGAACCCTCAGAAGATGCCAAAGCCATCGCCAAAAAACGCATCAAGGCAGAGATTCTTTCGAGTGAAGATATGGAAAACATTCCAGACGAAACCTTCGATGTCATCACCATGTGGCATGTGTTGGAACATGTGGACAACCTGAAATGGCAAGTCGAGCAACTGCAACGCCTCATCAAACCCGATGGAAGAATCGTCATAGCGTTGCCCAACTACAAATCATACGATGCCGAATATTACAAGGAAAAATGGGCTGCATACGACGTGCCACGACATTTGAACCATTTCAACCAGAAAACCTTGGTGAAAATCTTCAAAGCCCAAGGCATGAATCTCATCGAAACAGACAAACTCGTTTGGGATGCCTATTACATCTCCTACATGAGCGAACAATACATGCATCATTCCTTGCCTTTGCTGCGCGGCACGTTCCGAGGGTTGTTATCAAATTGCAAAGCCAGAAAATCCAAGGAATGGTCGAGTAAGGTCTATGTTTTTGAGAAGCAAAAAGAGGCAAATCGAAAAATTGGGCAATTTTAGGGCGTTTGAGGCGTTTTTGAAGAAAAATGAATTAGGGTATGAACAAAGGCCGAAAAACAGCTTAAATTGAAGAGGCTGTAAACATATAATTTCCAACAAAATAAGAGCAATTTGGGCAAAAAAAGGAAAAATAGAAGGATCTTGGGCTGGATGATGTTCGCTATTGCGGTTGGAATCCTGCTTGTTGCCGGGATTACGTCGCTTTATCTTAGACAGCCACAAAACTGTGCCCGATTGGTGCAGCTGTCGGTTGAGGATGTGGAAACGGAAATCCAAGATCTAATATCCAACAGCGCTAACTATCATCAATACAATGTAGCCAAAGTCGGTCTTTTTGTTTTTCACAATGATTCGCTCCTATATTGGAACAACAACCTCGTAGGACCCAAACTCATACGCCGCAAAGTGAATCCAAACAATGACACCATTTGCAACCTGCTTACTGGTGATTATTATGTTCGCACCTTCAGCAAAGGTAACCTCGATTATTATGTTTTCAAACTGCTCAACACAACTTATAGATTGGAGAATGACTTTTTTGAAAACAGATTTTTGGCTTTTAGAGGACTCATTGATTCCAAGATTCATTTTACAGATAATGAGGGTTTTGAGATAAAATCAAGACAAGGAAAAAGTCTCGCCTACTGCCAAATTGAAAGCCCTTCAACCTTTAGTAAAACATTTTGGTTGGTTGTTGGAGGTATTGTGATCGTACTGTTCATCATGGCCATTGTATTCATGATTCCCAGAAACAAAGCCCCAGCTCAAAAAACTTCAAAATTCAAGGTTGAATACGGCATTGCCACAATACTTCTTCTCGCCATTGCTGCCACCTATTTATATTATGAGCGTAATCGCAAAATGGAAAATGCGGAAATGGCGGCTATGGCTGAGCATTTGCTCCAAAAACGCGACACGGATTTTGAGAATGCGTTTCTACGGTTTGCCAACGAAATCAAGGCTGATTCTTCGTTCAATGAAATACTGTTTGCCGAAAGCAATGTGTTAGCCGATGTGGTGCTTGGCTACTCCAAGGAATTGCTCTTTGACGAAACCATGAAAGCCTACCAAGCCTCTTTGACCATCTGTGCACCCGATGAAGAAATCAACATCCAGCCTGAAGATACTGTAGCAAATTGTGACGATTATTTCCTTGGAAAACTCGCCAACAACCGCCAGAAAAGGGTAGGGGATGGTTTGTTTTTTATGGACTATAACACCCTCGATCCCAATTATTTGGCTAAATTTGTGCTGCATTCTCCAGATTCGCTCCAACAGCGGACTTTGTATTACGAATTCTACAAACCCATTGCTCCCGAAGGTTTCGGTTTCCCACAACTTTTGCAAGAACAAAACAGTGAGAAGCCCTACGATTATTCGGTGGCTAACTTTCGCGACAACATCCTCGTCTACAAATACGGGAAATATGTCTATCCGAATTTCCTCAAGGACATAAACACCAAAGACCGAGAGTTTACTTATGGAAACGGTTACAAGCATTACACCATCGACAACGGAGAGAGTAACGTCCTCATTATCAGTACACCACGAAAAGGCTGGTCGAAAATCTCGGGGCCATTTGCCTTGTTTTTCCTTGGATTGCTCATCCCTTACATTTTCATCTATTGGCTGTTGAAACCAAAAAAACAAAACACTTGGAAAGACCGCAGTTTTCGCTATCGCCTACAAAGTGTAGTATTCACCACTCTTGGTGTTGCTTTCTTGGCCATCGGTCCGGTTTCCGTCATTTACATGCGTAGCCTCTACAACCAAAAAACCATGACGGAACAGTTTGAGACTTCGCGAACCCTGTCGATAGAGATGCAGAACAACATCAATTTCGAGCATTTGATTGGACATGCCTCGAGAGACACTTGGGCGGAAATCATGCAACATTACGCCAACACGTTCTTCACCGACCTCAACCTGTACAGCATTGATGGGAAGCTTATCGCCACCACACGACCCGAAATCTACGAACTCATCCTGCAAGCCCCCATCATGAATGCCGAAGCCTACCAGAACATGTTCAGAAACAAGGCGTTATACTATACCCATAAAGAACAATTGGGTAAAGGTGTTTACGAATCAGTCTATCTCCCGATTACGGATGAACGCGGCAACACCTTGGCCTTCTTGAACACACCCTATTTTTCAAGTGCCACCGACCTGCAAAGGGAAATCAAGGATTTTGTGCTCACCTATATCAATATCATCATCATTTTGTTGGGTCTCGCTTTGATTTTCGTGTTGAGAATCACCAATAGGCTGACACAACCTTTAGCATTGATACAGAACAAGTTGGGAAACATCAAGTTTGATCAAAAGAACGAGCCTTTGGAATGGAGACGAAACGACGAAATCGGGGCTTTGGTGAAACAATACAACCAACTCATTGTGGAGTTGGAAAAGAGTGCCGCCGAACTGAAACGCACCACGGCAGAATCGGCATGGCGCGGCGTGGCCCGACAGGTGGCACACGAAATCAAGAACTCGCTCACGCCGATGCGCCTCAGTGTGCAGATGCTGCAACGCAACATCGAAAACGGCAAAGCCACACCAGAACAAATCCAACGCACAGCCAACACCTTGATTGAACAAATTGATGCCCTTTCGGACATTGCCTCTTCGTTCTCACGCTATGCCAAACTGCCTGAAAATCACCCACAACCACTCGATTTAGCCGAGTTGGTCGGCAATGTGGTGAACCTTTATGACAATGCGGAGAACATCACTTTCAATTACATTTATGACAAGAAAAAAGACCACACCTTCAACGGCGACAAGACCAACCTGAACAGTGCCATCGGCAACCTGGTCAAGAACGCCACGCAAGCCATTGGCTCAAAGCCTAATGGGAAGATTGAAGTTACTTTGCAATCCACTGAAACAGATTTTGTTATCAGCGTCAAGGATAATGGCAAAGGCATTAAGGAGGAAGACAAGGGACAGATTTTCCTGCCCAATTTCACCACCAAGACGGGCGGTTCGGGCGTAGGACTATCGCTAACTTATAATATCGTGCAGTCCGCTGGAGGAAAAATTTCGTTTGAGAGTGAAGAAGGGAAGGGGGCAAAGTTTGTTATTGAATTGCCGAAGTGATAAAATCTCAAACTCGTTAGAAAAAGTGTCAAATTTATTCAAAAAGTCGTCAGAAAAAGTGTAACTTTGCAGACAAAAGTCGTCAGAATAAATGTCAATTCATTATGTATAGAGCTGTAATTGAGGATTTAATACAATGGAAACAAAGTGCAAACAGAAAACCGCTCATTCTGCAAGGTGCCAGACAAGTGGGAAAAACCTACATCCTTAAAGAATTCGGGCGTTCGGAATATGCAAAAACCGTACACATCAGTTTTGACCGCGACGAAAAAGCGCGACAATTCTTCAACGAAGGTGGCGGAGCCGGAAGACTCATCCGATTGCTTTCGGCACATTCAGAAACCGACATTACGCCCAACGACACATTGATTATTCTTGACGAGATACAAGAATGTCCGGTAGCATTGGAAGCATTGAAGTATTTCTATGAGGAAACACCACAATATCATATCGTTGTGGCTGGCTCGCTGTTGGGTATTTCCCTGCATGGCAACGCTTCTTTCCCTGTCGGAAAAGTTGATATGTTGCGGCTGTTTCCCATGACCTACGAAGAGTTTCTTGATGCCATGGGAAAACAATCCTTGCTAAAAGCCTTGCGACAACAAGACTGGGACACCATCGATGCCTTAGCCGAAGACTATATCGACCTGTTGAGGCAGTATTATTATGTTGGCGGAATGCCTGAGGCGGTGCTGGCCTATACCCAAGGCCATGGGCTTCAGGAAGTGAGGCGGATTCAGGAAAGAATCTTGGCGGCCTACCGTTATGATTTCTCGAAACATGCGCCCTCTAACGAAGTGCCGCGAATCAATATGGTATGGGACAGCATTCCCTCACAGTTGGCCAAAGACAACAAGAAGTTCATTTATGGTGCCATGAAGAAAGGTGCTCGTGCCGCACAATTCGAGGAAGCCATCCAATGGCTCATAGACGCTGGCTTGGTTTACAAGGTGAGTCGGGTGAGTGACATCAAGATGCCACTCAAGTTTTACGAGGATTTTTCGGCGTTTAAGTTGTTCCTTCTCGATGTCGGCCTAATGGGTGCCTTGGTAAAAGCTCCGTCGTCGTTAGTGATGATTGGCAATGACATTTTCAAGGAATACAAGGGTGCTTTCACGGAATTGTTTGCCTATACACAGTTGGCTACCACCGACATCCCCGTTTATTATCACAGCGTTGATAATTCCACCATCGAGATTGATTTTGCCTTGCAAATCGGGGAACAAGTTTATCCTGTTGAGGTGAAATCGGAAATTAATTTACAGTCCAAGTCGCTGAAAACCTTTATGGTAAGCCATCCCGAACTAAAAGCATTGCGTTTTTCCATGCGGAATCACATTGACCAAGATTGGGTTGAAAACATCCCTTTGTTTGCCTTCAAGGAAACGCTGAAATCAAGACTCTAACCCAACCCAAGCCCTAAAACTATCAGTTTTCCAAACTTACCGAAAAAATCCGTACCTTTGCAGCCCAAATTAATGGAACAAACAAAAGAATACCAGATATGAAAGTAGCAACCCTATTAGGAGAAAGATTCAAGAAGGCACCAGCTGACTGCGTGTTTGAAAGTCAAGCACTTATGGTGCGCGGTGGATACATCAAGTCGGTGGGTACCGGCCTGTTTTCGTTCTTCATGCCGACCAAGCGCATTGCAAAAAAGATAGAAAACATCATCCGTGAGGAGATGGATCGCATCGACGGACAAGAGGTCATGTTCCCCGTCGTGATGCCTGGAACGCTGTGGCAAGAGTCGGGGAGATACAGCAGCATCGGCTCAGAGCTGCTCCGCTTCAAGGACCGCAACGGTATCGACATGGTGCTTGGCATGACCCATGAGGAAGCCGCTGTGCAATTGGCCCGCGATGCCGCGAAGAGCTACACGCAGTATCCTTTCATGATCTACCAAATCCAGACCAAGTTCCGTGACGAACCACGCTCGCGTGGCGGCCTCATCCGCACCCGCGAGTTCACGATGAAGGATGCTTACAGCTTCCACACCTCGCAAGAGGACTTGGAGCAGTATTACGCCGAGGCTTACCATGCCTACGAGCGCATTTTTTCGCGTTGCGGTGTGCCTCAGGTGGTGGCCGTGAAGTCCGATTCAGGAATGATGGGCGGTCGTGTGTCGCATGAGTTCATGTTGCTCACCGACATAGGCGAAGACACCATCGTCATTTGCCCCGAGTGTGGCTACCGCTCCAACAGCGAAGCCGCTGATTGCATCGTCCACAACGAGGAATACCCCATCGAGCCTTTGGAAGAGGTCTACACCCCCGACCAAAAGACCATAGAAGAGGTGTGCAACTTCTTGCACAAGTCACCTTTGCAATCGTGCAAAGCCGTTCTGTATCAGAGAAATATGGATGATTCATTGGTCATCGTTTTCCTGCGCGGCGACCTTGAAGTGAATGAGACCAAGCTCCGCAACCTGCTTTGCGCCGAGGTTCATGCAGCCACCGTCACTCCTGAGATGGGCATCTGCCCTGGCTTCATCGGGCCGAAGGGCTTGCCTGAAGGCATCACTGTAGTCTATGACGAGTCGCTGAAAACTTTGAATTCGTTTGTGGCGGGTGCCAACAAAGTGAACTACCACTACAAGGGCATGAACATGGCCCGCGACCTTGGTGAGGTGAAGTACGACAGCGTAGCCAAGGCCACCGAAGGCGGTATTTGCCCGGTGTGTGGCAAACACAGCATCACCATCAGCCGTGGCATTGAGGTGGGCAACATCTTCCAACTCGGCACGAAATACACCGTCTCGATGAATATGCAGTATCTTGACAGCGACAACACGCTGAAATACCCCATCATGGGCTGCTACGGCATCGGCGTGGGTCGTTTGATTGCCTCGGTTTGCGAGGTAAGCCGCGACGACTACGGCCCCATTTGGCCCATCACCATCGCGCCGTGGCAGGTGCAAGTGTGCGCCCTGCGCGTGGCTGACGAAAATGTGCGCCGCGTGGCCGACAAGGTGTATGAAGACCTGAAGAAAGCTGGCGTGGAGGTGCTTTACGACGACCGCAACATTAGCGCGGGCGTGATGTTCTCCGATGCCGACCTGTTGGGTGTGCCGCTGCGCATCGTGGTCAGCCCGAAAACGCTGGAACGCAACGCTTTGGAGTTTGTCACTCGCGACAAGAGCTTCAAAGCAGACCTTAATCCTGACAACGTCGTTGAAGAGGTAAAAGCCAAGATTGCCGAAATGATTGCGGCTTTGACGCCTAAGGATTAAGTTCAGAATAAATCAACAAAATCCGGCAGATTGAATATTCTGCCGGATTTTTTTATATCTTTGACCCCAAATTTCATTAACGAATGAACGAAGAAAACAATAAATGGTTGGTCATCGTCAATCCCAAAGCTTCTATCGGGAAGGCGGAAAAAGACTGGCCACAAATTAAGCAAATCCTTATTAATGAGGGTATTGCGTTTGATTTTTTTGTCACAAAGCATCAAGGTCACGCCATCGAATTGGTGCGCGACAACATCACCGAAAAAGGCTATACGAAAATAGTTTCGATTGGCGGTGACGGCACCAACAACGAGGTAATCAACGGCATTTTCACCCAAAAACGCTTCCCGACTGAACAAATCACGATGGGCATCATTCCGATGGGCACGGGCAACGACTGGCGGCGCACTTTCGGCTTTGACATTGACCACCAGAAAAATGTGAGAATCATTAAGAAGGGATGCACATTTAGGCACGACATCGGCAAGGTGACGTATTACAACCACGGCGACCCGCAGGTGCGTTATTTTTTGAATGCCGCTGGAACAGGCCTCGATGATTTTGTGTGCAAGACCACGAATGTCATGAAGGCACAAGGCAAGGGAGGCGCACCACGATACATGCTTAATGTGGCAAAATGCCTGTTCCAATACGACTGTGTCCACGTTCAACTGACTGTGGACGACCAAATGGTTATCGACGAGGAAATCCTCAGTCTTTCAGTAGGCAACTGCCGTTACAACGGGGGAGGCATGATGATGATGCCCAAGGCCATTCCCAACGACGGTTTGTTTGACATTACCGCCATCCGCAAGGTGAGCATACCTAAATTTGCCGCCAATGTCACTAAAATATACGATGGGACTTTCATCAACAAATTGAAGGAAGTCAGCACCTTCAGGGGAAAGAAAATCAGAATCGTATCCATTCCCGCCCACAACCTCACGCTCGAAACCGAAGGCGAAAACCTCACCAATTCACCTTTCGACTTCGAGATGATTCCACTCTCAATCAATATGGTAGTCCCTGAAAATCATAATTTTAAATCTTGAAATGCGAAACATTCGATGAAGTCAATCTTAAATCTTGAATTTTAAATCTTAAATCTAAATATCATGGTAAACATCGATCAAATCAATTTTGAGAACAAGCGCGTGGTTATCCGCGTCGATTTCAACGTCCCGTTGGACGACAACTTCAACATCACCGACGACACCCGTATGCGTGCCGCCCTGCCGACTATTAATAAGGTATTGAACGACAAAGGCATGGTTGTGCTGATGTCGCACCTCGGTCGCCCGAAGAAAAACCCCGACCCGAAGTATTCCATCAAGCCGATTATCAAGCACTTGGAAGAACTTTTGAACCGTCCTGTCCAGTTTGCCGACGACTGCATGAAAGCCACCGACCAAGTGAACGCATTGAAACCTGGTGAGGTTATCGTTCTTGAAAACCTCCGTTTCTATGCCGAGGAAGAAGGCAAGCCGCGCGGCATCGAGAAAGGCGAGGAAGGCTACGACGAAGCCAAGAAGGCCGTGAAAGCCTCGCAGAAGGAATTCACCAAGACCCTTGCCGGCTATGGCGAATACTACATCAACGACGCTTTCGGCACGGCTCACCGCGCCCACGCCTCAACCGCCCTCATCGCCGACTATTTCGATGCCGACCACAAGATGTACGGCTACCTGATGGGCAAGGAAGTGGCCGCCGTCAACAAGGTGATGAACGAAATCCAACATCCTTTCACCGCCATCATGGGTGGCTCGAAGGTTTCCACGAAGATTGAAATCATTGAGAACCTGCTCACCAAAGTCGACAACCTCATCCTTTGCGGCGGCATGACCTACACCTTCAAGAAAGCCCTCGGCGGCAAAATCGGCAACTCGATTTGCGAAGAGGACAAACTCGACCTCGCTCTTGACATCCTTGCCAAGGCCAAGGAAAAAGGCGTCAATCTGGTGCTTGCCGAAGATTGCGTGGTGGGCAACAAGTTCGCCAACGATGCCGACACCCAAGTGGTTGACCCGATGAACATTCCCGAAGGCTGGGAAGGCATGGACATCGGCCCGAAGACCCGCGAACTCTTCGCCAACGTCATCAAAGGCTCGAAGACCATCCTTTGGAACGGTCCCTGCGGCGTGTTTGAGTTCGACACCTTCGCTGTGGGTTCAAAGGCCATTGCCGAGGCCATTGCGGCAGCCACCAAGGACGGCGCTTTCTCGCTCATCGGCGGCGGCGACTCGGTGGCCTGCATCAACAAGTTCGGCCTCGCCGACCAAGTTTCCTATGTCAGCACTGGCGGCGGTGCCCTGCTCGAAGCCATCGAAGGCAAGGAACTGCCTGGCATTGCGGCGATTAGGAAATGATGATATTGCTTTCATTTTACCAAAAAAAAGATGGCTTCGGCTGTCTTTTTTTATTAATGTGTGGCTTGCAATCAGAAAAGTGCGTATTTTTGCCAAAAAATAAATGCCATGTTTGAAACAGCAAACTTAAACATTGACAGCCAAACGCTTAACCGAGCATATTTGTATGCCCAAGCACACAATATAGATTTGTCTGCTTTGATAGAGTCTTTCTTGCAGCAGTTTTCGATGGGAAAAATAAAAGAAGTGCGCAACATTATGATTTCCAAAGAAGTGATGGACTTGGCCGGTAGCCTTGCCACAACAGAAACCTCCAACGATTGGAAAGCGGAAAAGGAAGCCTATCTCATTGAAAAATACGGACGATGAAACTTTTTATTGATACCAATATCGTTCTTGACCTGCTTCAATATCGTGAGCCTTGGGTACACGATACCATTGTTTTGTTCCAATTAGCAAAGGAAAAAGAAATAGAACTTATAGTTACAGACTTGACTTTTGTTAATGTAGTTTACATTGCAGGGAAGAATTATGACAAGAAAAAAATAACTGAAACGCTTAAAAACCTGAAAAAGTTAGTCTCGGTTGTAACAATAGGTGATGCTTGCATTGAACAAGCCTTAAATGGTGATTTCTCTGATTTTGAGGATGCTGCGCAATATTTTGCAGCCAAGCGAGAGCAAGTGGATTACATCTTGTCGCGCGACGAAAGAGGATTCAAAATGTCGGAAATTCCTGTAATGAATATTAAAGAGTTTTTAAATAAGTATTTTATTTTTTGAGCCAATTTTTATTGTTATGTCAAAAACCATAGTAAATATCATCGACAAAAGCAACCCGATGCCGGCGTACTTGTTCACCAAGGAATATTATGAGGAGAACGACGAGTTGCTTTTCATCTCCACACAAGAGGAAGCCGACTGTATTGACCTTCTTGCCAAGCAATTGGAAATCAGTGAGATGTTAGTTAAAAGAATCATCATCAAGCGTTATCAGAACAACCTGCTTTATGAACGCATTTGTCGTACCATAAAAAACCAATTGAGCCAGGAAAAGCAATACTACCTTAATCTCGCGGGCGGCAATCGTTATATGACCCTCTCTGTGCAACACGTTTTCGAGGAGTTCAACACCTTGTTTTTCTATACGCAAACCCGTGAAAACCAGATTGTAAAGACCATTTTCGACAACAGCATCTATGACGATGATGACGAGGTGTTTCCCATCAACCACCGCATGACGCTGAAGGAATATTTCGGCCTCTACGGACTTGAAAGCGATGTGGACCAACCGCGCAAACAGGTGAAGGAAACGGCCTTCTCGCAGCATCTGTTCACCATGTTCTCGCAAAACTTGTTCAGTCGCGGCGACTATCAGGTGATGGAAACCTTGCGCGAGAAGTATCGCAATTGGAAGTTCCTCATCATCTCGCAAGTCGAGAACCCCGACAAGGACTACATGACCGCCATTCCTAACCTGAGCAAGTTCTTGGAATTCATTGGTTTCGTTCCCGAAAGACCTGGTTCTTTGCAAAACTATGAAATCGAATACCTTACGGGCGGTTGGTTTGAGGAATATGTCTATTCCATGATCAAGACGGTGCTGGAACCCGACGACATTGCAATGGGCGTACACATCTCCAACGGGCAAATCAAACACAACAATGAGTTGGATGTGTGTTTCATCAAGGCGAACAAGCTGTTTGTCATTGAGTGCAAGACAGGTGTGACCAGCGAAAAACTGTTTAACGAGATTGTCTACAAAGTTTGTGCGCTGAAAGAAGTGCTGCTTGGCACCAGCCATTCTTACATTTTCTCGCTGAAGAAAGACTTCAAGGGAAACTGGAAAAAAACAGCTCGTTACATGGGCATCACCTTCTGCGACTGGCTCAATTTGACCAAACCGGAAAACCTGAAGCATATATTGAATGAGATGAATCGGATTGCCAAGGAAAGCTAAGACTTTTTTCGCATTGCAAATGCTGTTATTCACGGCTTCCGGATTTGCAAAGTCGGAAGAACAAGGCCTTCTGTTTCGGTGGTGGATTGGCCCTGCTGGGGTGATTTCTTCGAATGATTCTCGGAGTGGCGCGAACAGAGAATTATTTTGATAATCCCATAACTGCGGATATTCCCGAAAAATCCGCAACATGATTGCGGATATTCTTGAAAAATCCGCAACGACGTTGCAAAAATAGCAAAGTTTATTTGAACAGTAACACACAATTAAGGAAGAATATGATTTATTTCTTCAATCCAACTTTTGCAGGTTTTGTGATAAATTCACAAACACCAAGTGTAACCCATCCGTTTACATTTCCGACAACACAATCGTACATTTTCCACAAAAAAGCCTCAACTCTTATGCTGAATTGAGGCTATATTTTTCTCATCGCTTATTTCGTAACCGTTATCCGATTCGTATGGGATAGGCCTTGCTTGTCGTAGATGCGCAGTAAGTAAACCCCTTCCGCCAAATCCGCTACATCAATCTCATTCGTCCGCCGCACCGTCTTCACCACCTGCCCAAGGGCATTGTAAACCTGCACCTCATCAGCAACAACCCCCTCAATGCGAAAAATTCCATCAGTCGGATTCGGATAAACCATAAGATTTGTCGGTGTTGACTCTATCACTCCAGTGATATTGCTTATTTCAGTTATGTCAATGGCTTTCTCAAGAATCGCATTGTTATGATACCAATTGGAAACCATTCCCGTAGCAATGAAGCTGTCGCCTACATAAGCTGTATTGTCACCAATAGTGATGTGATCGGGTGCTGTGAAAGTGTAGATATACGGCTTCAAATAATAAGTCTCGTTTTCTTGTGTGTTTATGGCAAGCATCTCGCCAAAATAAAACGGATTATTCTCGACAACCAATGTGCATTGCAGGGTCTCTTCGTGTTCCTCAAATTCCACTTTCTCGATATTGACGCGATAAAATGGGTTTAGATAATTATTGATAAACATACTAGGGGTACAAGTTGCCATCAATTGTTGCCAAGTTACAGGAATGGTGTCATTCCCAACAATATAGAAGCCGGAAAGAAAGTCATCATTATGCGGGTTCATAATATAATAATAAATGCCATCGCTTTGAAAAGCCAAGTCTACACCAGGTACAGGTGGACCTAAATTGATCCAGGGTATTCCAGCCGTACCCATTCCTCCGATGAGTGGATGGCTTTCAATGGATTGCATTTCTATAATTTCCAATGCTTTGAAAGGATTTCCGAACAAATCGTGGCGAACAAATTCAAAACCACCGACCATTACAGAATTTCCTTCCATGAATACCGCCTCATTTACATAATTGTTTTGAAGCTTTCTTTTTTGTGTCAAATAGTGGTATTCTTCTCCGTCGAACAAGGACAAGAAATGCGTTTCGCCACATGGTGACGAAAGACACAAATCATTTTCCAGGGTAAGCCTGCCGCTGATGCTCACATCTTCAACTTCATACGGAAGCGCATCAAACAGCTCGAAGACCCCTTCACCACTAATACCCACAAACAGATAACGCTTTTCTTCCACAAGCGTTCTTCCGTTGATGGCAAATGGGGTTGTCTGAAGTTCTCCGTTGATGGTGATATGGTACTCTTCAAGACCGTAAAATAGATCTATATAATGATAGAAACAAGCACCCTCGTCATTATCGAAAAAACCCAAGATTTGTTGATAAGTTGAATTCAGATTCTCGCTGATGTCGATGGCTTGAAAAAATTCCCCATTCCCATCTTCCATTTCCACAACAGTTCCCATAACCTCAATCTCGTTGCCAACCGAGATGGTGTCGTAATGGATAACCAAATCCTCCAAATATGGATTGGGCCAGTAGTTGTCAACCATCACATAATATGTCTCACCTTCGGAGACGATGGCAAAACGGTCGTTACACACATTTTGTTCAAAGTAAGGAGCATCAACTCTACTTACCACACCTGTGACGATTATTTCTTGCGCTTGCATCGTCACCCCTCCCGCCATCACCAGCAGCGCAACCAGGGTGTAAAGTCTAATTTTTTTCATGGTGTTATAGTTTTGAAATTCGTTGTTGCAAAACTACAACAAAAATCCGCAAAAAACCACTTGTCAAACCCAAAAACGGTTTTGTCCCTATGATTTTTAGTTTTCAAATTTTCAACATCTTGTTATTCATTGATTTATACAAAATCGCTTTTTTGTTTTGTCCATACTATTTTTGGTTTAAGAGAATCAAATGTTCCATCATTCCAAAAAACCACCTTTTCATCCGTTACCATCAATCGAGAGTTTATCCCGAAAAACACCGCACGATTGTCGTTGAAATGCCCCGCAGGGAAACCGAAACAAACGGGATAATCGTATTCAGAAACAGCCTCAGCAATCACTTCCTCAACGGATTGGCCAAAAGGATGCGTATTGTCTTTGATTTGGGTCAGGCCACCCACAATGAGGCCTTTCAGGTGTGCGAGTTTTCCAGCGCGTTTCAATCCGCGCATCATTCTGTCAATGTGGTAGATATACTCGTCAACTTCCTCTACGAACAGAATTTTTCCATCTGTTTCGGGAAAAATATCGGAGCCGTTCATGCCCATTAGGACAGACAAGTTTCCACCAACGATTTCACCTTCCATTTTTCCTAAACGGTTCAAAGGATTCGCAGGAAATTCATAATGCAAACTTTTGCCCGTCAATGCGTTAAACAATGACTGTTTGGCTTCCTCGGTCTTGTTCGCAAAATAAAAAGGCATGGGCGAATGAAGCGACGGAACACCCAAACGCTGCAACTTGCCATGAATGACCGTGCTGTCGCTGAAGCCTGCAATCCATTTCGGTTTTTCCAAAAACTTGGTGAAATCTAATTTATCGATGATGCGGATGCTGCCATAGCCGCCTCGGGCAAGCCAAATGGCTTCAATTTCCTCATTGTCAAGGTATTCTTGAAAGACGGCTGCCCTAAAATCGTCGTCGCCTGCAAAGATATGATGAACGGCGAAAAGCCTGTCATCATAAACAGGGACAAAACCATGCTCTTTCAGCCATTGTATGGCATAGGCCATTTCATCGGGCGTAACGCAACGCGCTGGCGCAACGATGGCCACTTTAGAACCTTGTTTCAAATAGGGAATGGTCATGCTTTTTTTCTTTTTGTCACAAAACCGTCAAAACTTTCAAAACCCTAATCCGCAACGTCACCCAACCGGGTTCCGTTGCAAAGCCGAAAAGTCGGCTTAAGGAAAAGGAGCCAGTTGGCGACTTTTCTTGTCCAAAAAGGTTTTGTTGGTTTTGCAAGTTTTGTGATAACATTACTCTTTTATGATTTCGTCTTCGATTAAAGCCTCGCCGTCATATTTCACTTCCTTGCCTTGGTCGTAAGTGATGGTGAAATACAATTCGCCAGTGTCCAAATATTTTTTCCAATCGCCGTGACGCACTCCAGCAGCATAACTTTGAATCTCGCGGAGTTTCCCGTTTTCATAATAAAAGAAATGCTCACCGTCAGGATAACCGGCATTGAACGTGCCCCTGAAAGCCATCTTGTCATTGTCGTAATACGACGTCCATTCGCCTACCTGTTTGTCGTTTCTATATTCGCCCTCAGTATGCATGTCGCCGATGTCCTCAATCCATTTTCCGTTCTTCATCCCATCAAAATAAGTGCCGCTGACAATCACATTTCCTTTGGAGTCGTATTCCTTGTAAGGTCCGTTATGTTGACCCTTATAGAATTGTTCCTCAATCTGTTTCTGTCCGTTGTCATAATACCAAATCCACACGCCGTCAGGCTCACCTTCCTTATAGGAACCGACCTCTTGCAGCTTGCCGTTTTGATAATAGAACTTCCATTCGCCAGAGCGCAATCCATCGATAAAAAGACCCTCAGCCCGCAAAGAACTGTCAGCGAAAAACTCCTTATACTCACCACGACGCTTGCCATCAGTACCCACCACGCCTTCACTCACCAAGGCACCTTTTTTATAAGTTTGTGAATTGATTACATTGCCTTCTTCATCAAACTCGCGCCACACACCCTCGCGCCGACCATCGCGAAACGAAGCTTCTCTTTTCACTCTACCATTCGGATAGTATTCGTGCTGCACAATCAGCGGTTTCATGTCGCTTTCAAGCACTTGCTCCACATCGTTCACATACTTTGCAATCTTCTTGAGGTTGCCTTTTTCGTCGTATTCCTTGTAAAATCCTTCGCGCAGGCCATGCTTGTAATAACACTCCGTGTGAAGGCTCCAATCATCGAAAAACGTCTTCCAATAGCCATGTTTCTTGCCCTCATGGTCATAACGGTTCAAGGCTTCACGAGTCATTACAAAACCCTTGCGATAGTTGACAATTTCGCGCAAGAGGCCAGTGGTATCAAACACGGGAGAAATGCCTTCCTCCAAACCGTTTTTGAACATCACAGTTTGCAACAGATGATCCTTTCTATCATAACGCTTGCCTTCTCCCTGGCGCACATCGTTGACAAATGGCTCAACCATCATTTCATTTTCACTGTAGGTGACACGCGGTCCATTCTTCAAGTCGTTCCGATAATTCACGATCAGGCTCGTGTCACCATTCTCTGCAAAGAAAACCCAAGTGCTATCCAACAGGAAATCGGTGCGCTTGCCTATCGACTTCAACTGACCGCTCTCATAGTAGGTTTTCCAAAGCCCATCGGGACGGCCATCACGCAAAACGCCTTCGCTCGACACTTGTCCACTTGGATAGGTAAACTGCTGATATTCAGACTGGGAAAACACTCCCAAACTTAATACCAAAAGCAACATCAACAATCCTATGGCCTTGATTTTTCCTTGCATGAAACGGTCGGTTTTTACGGCTCAAAGATAGACATTTTGCGACAAACAAAACCGAAAACCGCCGAGTTTAGTTTTCAACAACGCAAATCGACATTATCAAATTTTTAATTTAATCTTTTTATAAAGTCTTTGATGATGTTCATAGCGTTGTGAATTGGTTGAAAACTTTTCAATAAAATTCTTGCATTAATCGTTTTCGGTTTGAGAACGGAAAACAAAAAACAAGTAAGAAATTATTTTTCAAGTGCATTTACAAGTTTTCGTTTATCCGATGATTTTTGAATCAATACCTAAAATGGCACGTGTTTTTCAAAAATGTTGTTCATTTTGTCGTGTTTGAAGGTTGAAAAAAGACCCATTCCAAAGTTTTCAACACATCGACGGATTTTATGTGCCCAATCAAAAAAGTTATCAACAAAAAGCCTGTTGATAACTTATTATTTTATTGTAAGACAAACAATTAACCCTATCTTATTGGCTGATGCCAAGCAGATAAGTCTTTCATAAATAATGCAATAGGGCGGATGAAAACGACGAAAAAATGTACCTTTGCAAAATATTTATCAACAACTGAAAAATGAATCAAACAATTCCTATAGCAAGCGATCATGGTGGCTTCGAGATGAAGCAGTTTTTGATTGGAAAATTGGAAGCTGTGGGCTATACAGTGCGCGATTATGGCACCCATAGCGCCGATAGTGTCGACTATCCCGACATGATCCATCCTTTGGCAACAGCGATTTCGAGAAACGAATATCCCTTGGGTATCATCCTCTGTGGCAGTGGAAACGGCGCCCAAATGACGGCCAATCATCACACACATGTGCGCGCTGCCTTGTGTTGGAACGTGGAATTGGCAAAATTGGCCCGCCAACATAACGACGCCAACATCTTGACCTTACCCGGACGCTTCATTCCGTGTGACTTGGCTTGGGAGATAGTTCAGGCTTTCCTTTCTGCAAGTTTCGAAGGTGGCCGACATACAAGAAGAGTGGAGAAAATAGAACAATTTTGAGCTATGACCAACAACGCAAAATTATTCAACGAGGCCGCAGAGATTGCTTTTGACGAAGAGCATTGGCAGAAAATCAACTATAGCACAGGCTGTTACGAGAGCAGTTTTGTACGTGGCAAGGTCAACTACCGCAATATGGACCTTGAGAAACAACGTGCCTACACGCTGCGCAACAAGTCGGTGATGAAGTTGGAGAAACTTTTGGTCGACTTTGAGACGCATTTCAACGCCAATGGCGGCAAGGTGCTTTGGGCGCGTAATGCCAACGATGCTCTTTCTTTGATTTACGAGATCATCACCATGGAACGGGCCAACGCCGTGTCGCGTTCCAACTCGATGGTGCTTGACGAGATAGGACTGAACGACTTCTTGGAACGAAAAAACATTGCTTTGACCGAAACGAGCGTATCGCGTTTTGTGTTGCAAACGGCCCATCAAAAGTCGTATCACCCGCTTGCGCCGGCCATTCATCTTTCAAAAGAGGAAATCAACGCTGTGCTGACGGAAAACTTCAAGCTCAAGCCCGACAGCAACGCCAAGCAAATGGTCAATTTCGTGCGTTTCAAGACAAGCAATACTATCAAGGAAGCGAAGGTTTGCATCACAGGTGCCAATTTTCTGCTCTCCAATGAAGGTGGCGTGGTGCTGACGGAGAATGAAGGCAATATATTGAAAGCCAGTTCGCAAGCCAAAGTGCATATTGTGGTGGCGGGTCTTGGCAAAGTCATTCCCAATCTCGATGATTTAAGTGTGATGCTGCCTTTGTTGTCGTCTCATGCCACGGGTCAGTCTATGGCGGCCTACAACAGCATCACTTTCGGTCCGGCCACCGAAGGTAATGGCCCTTCAGTGATGTATGTCATCTTGCTTGACAATGGCCGTTCGCAACTATTGGAGCATGAGCGGCAGCGTCAGGTAATATCGTGCATCCATTGTGGCGCTTGTGTCAGCGTGTGCCCGATTTACAAGAATGTGGGTGGCTATACCTACGGCTCTTCCCATGTCGGCCCGATGGGTACGGTGATGACCCCGCTGATGAACGACTTGAAAGATTTTGCTCATCTCACCTCAGCCTGTGCCTTGTGTGGCCGTTGCACTGAGATTTGTCCCGTCAAAATCCCGTTGGACGACTTGATGATAGAAAACCGACGTTTCGTGAACGAGGAAAAGGCTGGCAACTCCAGACTCGACGCCATGTTCCGCCTGATGATTTGGCATTGCAAGTCGCGCAAGAAGTTGGATAGTCCGTTGTTTATGAAGAAGTTGGAGTTGAAGCGTTTCGTCAACGCCCAAACTTGGGGTACTCGCCGCACCTTGCCTGAGTTTGCGCCCAAGTCGTTCAGCCAGATTTGGAAAGAGACGGATTTGTAAATATAATAAATGCTCAAAACAGTTTATTTCCACTTTCAGCCTGATTTGAACAATTGGTGCAATCTCCGACTCTATCCTGAACAACAAGGTATTGTTATAACGTTTCTGCTTTACGACTTTATTTGGCATATACGACAGCACTTCGCCAAGTTTGGAAATGATAGGCTTTATCGGGCCTGGATGAATTTGAACCAAGTCAATGTCTTCGCTATAGCGTTGCTGTGGCTGTAAATAGAGTTTATGCAAGGCCGTTCCACCTCTGAAAGCCAATTGCTCAGCCAAAAATTCATCACTAAATATGGCTACCAAAGCCCTACAAATCAGCAAGTCCTGTTCCACCATGGCATCCTCAGTCCACGGAGCATACTCTCGCCAACCTCTAATGTATACTTCAGGTATCATAACTCATCCATTTCTATTTCGGTATTAACTTGCATTTTCCATCGGGTGACAGCCACTTGCTGGGTTGCCTTTCCCTTTTTCAAAGGTGTTTTTCTGAAAACCAATCCAGCCTTTTTGCAGCCTTCAAATAGTAAATCGGCTTGCTTCTTTTCTCCCAAAACTTCTTCGAGAAGATAACCAAGTCGTTGATATACTGGTATTTGTGAAATATTGTAGAAATCTTCTCCAATATCGCTGAAATCCACTTTTTCCATCAATTCAACCAACACCTCACAAGCTCTGCCAAGTCCACCGATGTTCCTTTCGTATTCGATTAAATCGAGTGCCGTCAACGCTGGCGACGACACATTGACATCACCCGTCTGCACCCTCTTTTTGGCTAAAAACGTTGTCGGAATTCGCTTTCTTGATACAAAAACGATTCTTATACCGTTTCTGTCAATGCTTCGAATGTCATCATTTGTCATCACCATAAAAAATTGCGGCACTTGATGGGCGGCTCCATATAACGAAGCCGCCGAAAGCAGGGCAACATAATAAGGCATTCCAAAGAAACGCATCATGCTGTCAATATAAAATAAAGGCGGCACCACTCCCTTTAGGCGATACTCCTCTGGCACAGCCACATAAAAATTTCTCCAAGGCGAAATGATGACTCCCTTTTTGGTCAGACGGCTGATGTTGGTTCTCAAATAGTTTTGGTTTTTTTGCGGGAATGAATGTGTAACATCATCCTTTGTAAAAAGGTAGTTGACTCTCAGCATCCTGTGGGTTATCCAATCATTAAGGCTTATTTCGTTTGTGTCCATCCTTTTTGAATCTGCAATACAGCCGCAAAAATAATCATTTTTTGTACATTATTGCGGTTGTATTGCAAATTTTATCATAAAAAAGTCAACTACCGAGTTTACCAGCACATCATAATGGAAACAATATAAATTTACTCCTTCACCACCTTATCTGTAAAACTCTTTCCATCTTTGAGAGTTACCTTCATCAGATACTGCCCGGCCGCGAGGCCTTCCAGTCCGATGCTTTCAAGGCCCTGCGTCTGGGTTTGCAACAGGCGGCCTTGCAAGTCGTAAAGCTCAATTCGGGCGGGCTGCACGTCGGGCGAATAACTCAGGTGGAGTTCACTTTGGGCGGGATTGGGGTAGAAGGCGTAGGGGCGGACAAAGGTTTCCATTTCGGGAACGGAAAGCGAGCCATCGGCGAAGAACTTAAGCATGAAGATTTCAGGATCCGCCTGTTCCGAATGGTAGCAAAAGCCAGTCAAAAGGCAACCTTCGTCTTTGGTGGCCGTCGCATAATACGGCCAATATACTTTCTTTCCATATACGGGATAATACTTGTCCCAATATCTCTTCCAAATGACATTGCCCTCGCTGTCGAGTCTTACCACAACGAAACAATTCGTATAATCAATCCCCGTACCATTAGGCTGTCCCAAACTATAGGTAATGTATAGGTTGTCGTCACCAACCATGTCACCAGTTGCTTGACTAACCTTGATGCTGTCATTCGGATATCCGAAATCACCCTGACCATAAGATGCATAGGCTATGATGTCTCCATCTTGGTTTAATTTGAAGAAACCCACCACTGGATTGTGGTCCCATTCGTGCTGATAATTCTCCCGTGACAGGTAACCATCTCCAATGAGGGCCACGGAACCATCCGACAGGGAGAAACAGTTGGTGACATACGACAACGAGAGAAGCACCATATTATACTGGTATGCATTGAAATCACTAATCGAAGGGATGAATCGCCTGCCCACCAGTTCAAGGTCACTGTTCATCCTGCAAAGGAAAATGCTGTCGTGAAGTGGATCCTCATCGATTTCCGTCACGACGAAGCCGAAATCCCCGCTGCCGTCATTGTATTCAAATGCTACGCTCTGCGAAAGATAGACATCCACCAAATGAGGGTATTCCATGACGGTCTCCACTTCCCCGTTTGTGGAAATGAGAGCGTATTTGGGATAACCATAGAAACCATTGTCGGAATCGACGCCGGAAAACAGTATTCTTCCTGAATGGTCGATGAAATTCGGATATCCGATATACCTTCGGTGAGGCTCTGGCATTTCCACTTCCTCTTGCCACAAAAGGTTAAGGTCGTAATCAAACTTGGACATCAGAATCCGGTTGTAGTGAAGGTCATTGTCATGGATGAATCCGACGGCAAGACAGCATCTGCTGTCGTCGGGGTCGTCGAACAAACGGTATATGAAAGCGAAGCGGCCTTCCTGACCGAGCGTCAGTTCACCAACTACATTCCCTTCAAGCGACACCTTGTAGACCACAGGCGGGCGGGCGACGGTGTCTGTTTCCATCAAATTGGCATTGATGCTGGCACTCATGGCAATAAGATAGCCTTCACCTGAGCCCATCTCCAAAGAAGTGGTGTAAGGCATTTCCCCTAAATAAGCCCCAGTAAACATAAAATCATCGGGAACAGGGTAGGGGTAAGGATGCTCGAACAGGAAATCAGGCTCTTGCGCAAGGGTTTTTCCGCCAAAAAATACTACAAGTGCTATGACGGATAAGATTCTTAGTTCCATTTTCATACTGTTTCTCAATTGTGGTTAAACTGCGCAAAAATAGCAATTTATTATGATTATCAGAATCTGAATTCAAAAATCGTTTAATTCATTATTCTAGATTTATCGACGTGTGTGCCCTTTATTCCTTCACCACCCTGTCAGTAAAAGTCTTTCCATTGTTGAGAGTTACCTTCATCAGATACTGCCCAGCCGCAAGGCCTTCCAGTCCGATGCTTTCAAAGCCCTGCGTCTGGGTTTGCAACAGGCGGCCTTGCAAGTCGTAAAGCTCGATTTGGGCAGGCTGCACGTCGGGTGAATAAATCAGGTGGAGTTCGTCATGTACAGGATTGGGTCCAAAAGCGTAGGGGCGGACAAATGACTCCATTTCGGGAATGTCCGTGCTTCCTTCGTCAGTGAAAACGAGGAAAAAGGGGCTTGCAAACATCTCGTTAGGAGCAAAATCCACAGCACCTAAAGCAAAACGTCCATCTTCGAGAACTTGTGTGCTCTTGGAACCCCGCACCTCATGGATGTATCCTGTCGGCTCAAGACAGTAGCGTAGCCAAATGACGTTCATGTCGGCATCTAACTTGGCCACGCCTACCTGCCCCACGTAACCAGCCATGCGGTCTTGGGTACAGTGGGCAAAAAAGAGGTTGCCATCAGCGGTGCGCTCCAATCCCAAACAATGGGCACTGCCGGTATGTTCGGTAAAAGGTATGGTAGGGAAACAGGTGTTTGCAAGGATGGTATGGGTTGTTTTGTCGTATTTAGTGACATGAACACCTCGGTTAATTATACTGCTGTTCCTCTCATACTCCGACGCTATTATGTAAGAGCTTTCGTCAAAGGACATGACATGACACATTTGGAAATAGGTAATGAGATTGCCAGTAAGGTTTCTGTCAATCGTGTCGATACGCTGGATGCAAAACATGGAATCTAACACGCACAACTCCATAGACGTACCATTATTGACGTAGAAACGATTGGCAAGAAAATATTCCCTTGGCGACTCATTGAAGAATCCGAAGTAGAAAAAGTTGTGTGAAGGGTCGAATAACGTGGCGGGAAGGACTTTCTTGTCCTTAATGATACCATCGGTTCCGATGCGGGCAAATACGGTGACATAAGGTGAAGTGTAGGGCGGTTGGGCGAATGGGTCTTGGGTCAGGATGGTATACCTCAAGATGATGTCGCCACCGTCAAATAAGAATTGTTCTCCTTGTAGGCTGAGCTCTGGTGCATCGTTAGTCCATGGGTCATGATAAAGAAACAGTGTGTCTTCAAGAAGCACAAAGATGTCGTCGCCGTCGTCGAAATCGAGCGCATCGTTGAAATGTCGAATGTGTAGAGTGGCTGTGAGGTTGTCAAAGTCACGATCAATGTCGACAAGAAGATTACCGTTACCTTTGGTATCGCGCTCCATCATCGTGGAGTAGACATATTCGTCTGGAATAAAAGCGGATGCGGCAACGGAAAGTCCTTCCTCGTTTTGAACAAGTTTGACAAGTTCTTGTCCATAATCACTGATGTAACCACCTTGTTCGTCGTAGTTGCGCAAACCGAGGTTGAAGAGGATGCCACCGTCGCGTAGGCTGAGAATGTTGTGAAACTCAGGATAATAATTACCCATGTAGTAGTGGCAAAGGGAGTCGTAGGTGTAGTTTTGTGCATAGGCTGATACCAATGCAAACCACATAATCAGAAATAAAGCAGTTCTTTTCATAGTGTAATGTTTTAAAAGTTTTCTGATGCAAAACTAAACAAAGTGACAACTTTTACCACATAGGTTGGACAAAAGTACGGCTTTTTATTGCTTTAAAAACTATTATATTATTGAAATGCAGCGGTTTGTAAAATAAAAAAGTACGCCTTTTTCTTACCCAACCAAGTCGGAAAAGGCCTTGGAATCCACTTTTTTTCGGATGTTGGTGCGGTACTTCACCACCGTGTTAATACTTAATCCCAGCAGGTCGGCAGTTTCTTTCACTCTGAAACCAAGGAAGGAAAGGATGACGATGTTGCGCTCCGTATCGGTCAGGTCGGGATGATTGGCCTGCAACTTTTCCATGCCTTGTGGATAGGCGGCGACAAACTCGGCGAGGACGCGCTTCAGGCGGTCTTCCTGCCCCGATTGGTACAAGGCCATCACGCGCTGCTGAAGTGCCTGCAACGATTGCTGCGAGGCCGACTGAAACTCGGACTCCAATTTCCGATAGGCTTCCTTTTGCCGCAAAATCTCGATTTCCTTGTTTTTGCGATAGCGGTTGCTGAGCCAAACCACCACCACAAGCAACAACAACACCAAAGCCAACAGCAGGTATAGTCGGTAGCGTTTCGCCTGCTGTTCGTTCTGGAGTTGCATCATCTCTATTTTCTTGTCGTACTCGTTTTTCACTTGTTCCACAGCTTTGGGCTGCTTTTCGATAGCTTGCTGTGTCTCGAAATAGAGGTGGGCATATTTCAAAGCCTCCTCTTGGTTACCTAAATTCTCGTAGGACTTGTACAAATGAAGGAAAATGGCTTGTTCTTGATTTGGTACGGTTTCAAAATGCATTGCTTTCATAAAGTCCAACTGTTTCTCTGCATAATAGGCACAAGAGTCGTATTGCCCAAGCCGATAATAGGAGTTTTCAAGTTCACTGTATAAACCGTCTTTATACTTGAACATTGGGTCTTGATACAAGGCCAAACCCTGATGACATTCCGAAATGGCTTTCTGTAGTAGCTGTCGTCCATCTTCTTCGTTCTCATAATCTTGATTGTCGAACTGATACCTATAAAACATCGACATGGAGAGATGATAATAGGCAACGTTTTCGGCTTGTCCTATATTTCGGGCCACCTCCAAACCTTGTTCGAAACACATTAGGCAACTATCGTATTCCTTGAGAGCCAAATAAGCATTTCCCAACATGAAAGTGGAATAGAATCGATTATTATATTTTTGTTTTTCAGAGAAATATGTATAAACAGGCTTTAGATAGCGAAGCCCTTCCTTATGATAGCCGTTATCCAAATAGCACATACCGAGACGCAACTGTATCTTGTATCGATAGTTGTCAATCCACTCTTGTTCGCTTAAACCTTTTTCAGAATAACGGAGAAGACGCTCGTCAACATGCCTGCACTGCTCGATGCTTTGGAATGCCTTCAACAGCCAGTCAAGTTTGATTTGCTCACTTTTGCCTTCCTTAAAAGCAATGCGCGAAAGCGCCTCACAGGTTAGTGCTTCAAACCACTTGTCCTTACCACCAACGAAACAATCCTCTGCCACTTGCAGGAGTGAATCCGTGACACTGTCATAAAGGAAAAGATGGTCTCGCGTCCAAACTTTCAGCAAGCAATAATGTGCTCGTTCCTTCTCTGAAAGAGCCTCTACGTTCAAGGTGTCCAAGACTTGGATGATGCTGTCAAGCTTTTGCGGGAAGCAACCATTCAACTGATAAAGAGTTTCCTCTTGAGGTGACGACACAATGGACTGTTTAGCGCAGGCAGCCAAAAGGAACAATGCCCATACTATGAATAGCTTCGGTTTCATGCCTGCAAAAGTAAAGAAAAAACCCCGCCACAAAACCTTGCAGCGGGGAAAAATGCTATGATGATAAAAGGAATGGTTATTCTTCTTCCTTCTGGCTCTCCTCGTACTCCTTGAGCAGACGGTTCTGCACATCGGTGGGCACTTGCTGATACTCGGCAAACTTCATCGTGAAGGTGCCACGGCCCGAGGTCAGCGAGCTTAACGAGGTTGAATAGCGGTCCATCTCGGCCAACGGCACCTTGGCGTGGATGGTCTGGTAGTTGTGGTCGCTGTCCATGCCCATGACGATGGCGCGACGGCCTTGCAGGTCGGTCATCACCGAGCCCATGAGGTCGGCAGGCATACGCACGTCAAGGTCGTAGATGGGTTCCATGATCTTCGGGCCAGCGTTCTTAAAGGCGGCGCTGAAGGCCATACGACCGGCAATCTTAAAGGCCATTTCGTTGGAGTCGACCGGGTGCATCTTACCATCGTAGATGTAGCAGATGATGTCGCGGGCGTAGGAACCCGTCAGCGGGCCTTGCTCCAAACGCTCATTCACGCCCTTCAAAATGGCAGGCATGAAGCGGGCATCGATGGCACCACCAACGACGCAGTTGGCGAAGATGAGCTTGCCGCCCCAAGGCAGTTCATACTCTTGCTTGTCGCGCACTTGCAGTTCGCTCGGGTCGGTGTAGCCCTCAAAGTAAGGAGCCAGTTGCATGTGTACCTCACCGAACTGACCGCTACCGCCTGACTGTTTCTTGTGACGATAGCTGGCGCTTGCGCTCTTGGTGATGGTCTCACGATACGGGATCTTGGGCGAAGCCGTCTCAACGGCAATCTTATAGACGTTGTCGAAGTACCACTTCAGGGTGTTGAACTGGTATTCGCCTTGGCATTGCAGGATGTTCTGGCGCAGCTCGCGCGACATGCCGCTGATGACGGTCGGGTCGGTCTTGTGCATGTCGTTGAGGATGGTGCCGAGCTTTTCGTCTTCCTGTGAGTTCACAGCCTTGACAGCGATGGTGAAGATAGGAGTGGGGAACGGGATGTCCTCGAAAGCGGCTTCGGCAATCTTGGCATCGACCAACGAGTCACCGATGCGGCCATCCTTCAGTTTGATGGTGCAGATGATGTCGCCAGCATTGACCTTTTCGACTTCCTCACGGTTCTTGCCACGGAAGACGAGGAGTTGTGAGAGGCGTTCCTTGTTGCCTGTGCGCGGGTTGACGAGGTCTTGGCTCTTTGCCACAGTGCCACCATAAACGCGCATCCAAGCCACGTCGCCGAGGTTCTGTTCGGTCGAAACCTTGAAGATGAACAGGGCGGTCGGGTCGTCGTTGCTGTTGTGGAACTCGGTGCCGTTCTTGGCCTTCACGACAGGCATGTCGGCGGGCGACGGGCAGGCGTTGATGAGGAACTCGCACAGACGGCTGACACCCACGCCACGCTTGGCGGCGCCGCAGATGACGGGGAACATCTCACGGTTGACGATGCCCAAGTGGATACCGCGTTCCATGTCTTCCTCGCTCAGGGTCATCTCTTCAAAGTATTTCTCCATCAAGCTCTCTTCGCCTTCAGCGGCGTGCTCGATGAGGTTGTTGTGAAGCTCTTCGGCCTTGGCCATTTCAGCGGCGGGGATGTCCTGAATTTCAGGGGCGCCGTTGCCGTTCTTGAAGACCAACATCTTCATCATGATCAAGTCGATGACGGCGTTGAAGTCTTCACCGGCGTTGACGGGATATTGGATGGGAGTCACCTTGTCGCCAAAGTATTCCTTCAGTTCACGCATTGTGTTGTCGAAGTTGGCGTTGCTGTGGTCGAGTTGGTTCATGAAGAACACAACGGGCTTCTTGGTGTTGGCGGCATGACGCCAGGCGTTCTCGGTGGTGGCTTCCACACCCGATTGTGCGTTCACGGTGCAGACGGCGATGTCGGAAGCGTAGAGGCAGCTGACGATGTCGCCCGAGAAGTCGCTGAAACCAGGGGTGTCGAGGATGTTGATTTTTGTGTCGCCAATGATGGTATACATCATGGAAGCGTGGACAGAAATCTGACGGTCCATCTCAATCTGACGGTAGTCGGAGACGGTGTTCTTCTCGTCGGTGCTGCCTTTTCTGTTGATGAGCTTGCCTTCGAAAAGCATGTTTTCGGCAAGGGTGGTCTTACCCGATTTTGCTGCGCCGATGAGGGCAACGTTACGGATGTCTTTTGTCTGGAATTCCTTCATTTTTATCTAACTAGCTAATTATTAAATATTTACTTTTCGCGAAAAATACTATAATGGGCGCAAAATTACGAAAAAACCTAATATCTTCAACCAAAATACATATATTATTGTCACAAAACAATCAAAACCCACAAAACTTTTACTAAAAAAGTTGCCAACCGGCTCCTTTCCAACGCATCCTTGGATGCAGTTCAAGCATGACAACGACAGTTCGGTTGGGAGTCGTAGTCATGCATTATAATAATTTGGTTTTGAAAGTTTTGTAGGTTTTGTGATTACAAAAGTGCAATGGCGGCGTGAATTTTCTCCCAACGGGCGGCATCCATCTTGGCCCCCATCACCTCAATGATGTTGGCGGCGAGAATGGCTCCCATCATGCCGCATTTCTCCAACGGCTCATCCTTGACAAGACCGGCGAGGAAGCCTGCGGCCCACATGTCGCCCGCGCCTGTAGTGTCGACCACATCGGCTTTCAACGGCGGAACGGTAACCACTTCCTCACCGCGTTGGACGAATGCGCCCTTGGCACCCACTTTCACCACCGCGATTTGCACTTTCGAGGCGATGAAACGCAAGGCTTCTTGTGGCTCTAAGCCCGTCAAGGCAAAGGCCTCCTGTTCGTTGGCGAAGACGATGTCGACATAATTGTTGATGAGGTCCAAGAGAAAATCGCGGCTTTCTTCCACCACATTGTAACTGGCGAGGTCGATGGCGATTTTCAGGCCTTTGGCTTTGGCCGTGCTGATGGCTTTCTTCAGCATGTCGGGGTTGGCTACGAGGTAACCTTCCACGTAGAAGATGTCCCAACCTTCAAAAAGTTCTGGTTTGATGTCGGCGGCACACATTTCGGCGGCGGCACCGAGACAAGTGGCAAAAGTGCGCTCGCCGTCAGGAGTGACGAGGGCTTGCACACGGCCCGAAGGCGTTTCACTCTTCAGCATCAAGGGCTTGACGTGGCTTTCGGTCATCTGTTTTTCAAAGAAACCTCCGATTTCGTCGTTGCCGATTTTGCTCAAAAATCCCGCTTCAATGCCAAGCTGAGCAAGGCCGCTCATGGTGTTGGCCGCCGAGCCGCCCGATGCCATTTGATTGCCAAGGTGGGCCAGTTTTTTGCCGATTTCGACGGAAGTTTGTGCGTCAACGTAGGTCATGCTCCCTTTTGGGAGGTTCAATTCTTCAAGAATCTGTTCGTTGGGAACTTGTGTCAGGATGTCAACTAAGGCGCTCCCGATTCCGAGTATTTTTTTCATTGGGATTCAAAGATTTAAGATTCAAAAATTAAAATTCGTGCAAAGGTACGAAAAAATAGATTCCCTTCGTCAAATAAAAAATTTTATCCTGATAATCAAGAAGATATAAAATATTTGAAAAATTTCGATGGAAAAAACTTGTCAGTAATGAAAAAAGCTGTACTTTTGCAACCGCAAAACAGATGAGTTCTGTGACATAGTGCAGCCTCCTTAGCTCAGTTGGTTAGAGCATCTGACTGTTAATCAGGGGGTCTCAGGTTCAAGTCCTGAAGGGGGCGCCATTTTTATGTTTCATGTTATTAATTTTTTGGCCTCGTAGATTCTCCCCGTTTCTACGGGGTTTTTTTGTGGCTACGCCACTGCAAAAAGCAGGGACTTATGTCGCCTGCTTATTGGCTGTCGCCCCTTCGGGGCTGAGAATCAATATTTTCGGCGGAAAATAGAAATCTCCAAATCGTTTCCTATTTTAGGTTTCTGAAAATATAATCTATCATAGTGAAAAGTCTCTACCAATTCATAGTTGTTCAAAATGAAATAGGCATCCTCTTGGTAGTATTTCATATTAAAACTCAACATGATCCATTTCGGAGAAACAAAAGGTCTTGAAGATTCTTCTTTCATCAAAGTTGGTAGATCGTAAGCTATTGAAACTCTGTTACATTGTAATAAGTTTTCATGTTGCATCATGCCGTATCCGTGCCAAAACAAATTGTAATTGAAAATAGAGTCACGTTCTGATTCGGGGATATTTTCAATGCATCGATGGAAGTCTCGGTAAATTATTACTTCTTTTTCGTGTTGAAGCACAAGGTCATTCACGAAATGGAAAAACACCATACTTCCTGAAACTATCGCGCTAACGAAAGCAAGACCCAATAAACTTGATTTCAACCGTTTCCGTTTTTCAATACTAAATAAAGCCATACCAACGACGCATAATGGCAAGATGGCCATCAAATAGAAAGAATTGCATAGTTTGCCAAAAGTCAATAAAAAGAGAAAAAATGAAATCAGCAAGGGAATCAAAATGTCTTTCTTCTTGCGAAAACATAGAATGGACAAAGCAAAGAAAGAAATAAGAAACATTGAATATGGAAGCCAATAAATCCATGACCTATATTTTTGTATCCCCATATATTCGAAATTGGACAGAAACGAAGCATAAACCATTTCATAAATGCCTTGTTTGTCCGCTACTGTATAGAAATACAAGACGCAAGGAAGGGCTATGATTAGCCAACCTGCAACGAAACAACCTATACTTAAGAAGAGTTTTCGAAAATCCTTTTTCTGGAAAAATAGAATCCAAAGATACGCTACAAAACCTAAAAAAGCACAAGCGTTGTTGACTTGTATGAATGTAATGACCCCAAAACAAAGCCCGATGATAATCCATTGAATAGGAAGTATTTCTTTGTTGGATTTGTAAGATTTGAAATACACCAGCAATGGATAAGAAATGAACGGCAAACACCATTCTTGAGTTTGATCGCCAGCACCATAAAAACACAGCAACAAGAACAAAATGATGCCAATACAGATTAATCGTTGGCTTTGGTTTCGGTAGAGGGCCAATATTTTGTCCCAAATGTATAGAGTAATTGTCAACGAACAAACTTGCATTAATAAAAGAAAGAAATCTCCACCAAGCCATAGTCCTAAAGCGTGGATAAAATAGAGCAGGCAACCTTTATTGTCGAAATAATCGATGTAGATAGTTTTGCCTTTAAGGATAGCCCTGCCCATTTGTTTGAAAATGGATGGGTCAGCTCCCTCAAAAACATAAAGAAATGAAGTGGATCGTGAAAACAAGGTAACGAACACGAAAGAAACGATGAACAGCAACAATGGATAAAGCTTGCTGTCCATAATGCTGGTAAAACGGTTTTGTTTATACATTGCGAATCAGTGGAATACGGTCTTGAAAATCAGTTTAATGTCGCCAAAGAAAGTCCAATGCTCCAAATACTCAAGGTTGATTTTCACCTTGTCAGGCCAAAGAACATGGTCGTTATACCATTTTGGGTCGGCTTGTTGGGCGAGCAGTTCCTCTTCGTTGCGATATTTGATGCTTGCTGGACCAGTGATGCCAGGGCGTAGTTGGAGAAGTCTTCTGTCTTCGCCTTGAAGTTGGTCAGCGTAGCCTGGTACATCAGGCCGCGGCCCGACGAGGCTCATTTGCCCAACGAAAACATTAATCAATTCAGTAAGGCAATCCACTTTGCTGTGACGCAGCCAATGTCCCATTTTTGTGATGCGAGGGTCATTGGCAGTGGTAATGCTGTCGCCTTCGGCTTGGTCTGTCATGGTGCGGAACTTACAGATCCTGAACGGTTTACCATCTTTACCGATGCGCCATTGCATGAAAAACACGGGACCATTCGAATCGATTTTTATGAAAACGGCGATAATCAACAAAGGTAAAAACAGTACAATAAGCCCAAAGAGTGCTACGGCTCGGTCGAAACACCACTTGAAGAAGAATCCTATTTTGTGTTTATTTTTCGCCACGTTGCATGGCCTCCATATTGAGTATTGCCTTAACGCGCTGCAAAGGTATGATTTTTCTGAATGGGTACAACAATTTCACCGCAATCTTCATCCACCAGCGGTAATGCACCTCTATTTGGCAATAGGCTTTGCGAAAGTGGAATTTTTTGATGAGAAAATCCTGAATTTGTGAATGTTCGGTGATGGAACGCGCACCATCTGCCACATATCGGAAACCTTTCTCGCCTAAATAATGCGCATTCAGGTTGTGGAAAAGTCCATAATAAGGATAGGTGTTGTTGTGTTTGTATTCGGGTAATACGCCGATTAGTCCAATTTCGCAACTGTCTGGAGGCCAAATCCATACCGTGCAAAATCCGATAAGTCGGTTTTTGTCAAAGAGCCCCCAATATTCAAAATTCCGCTTTTCACAGTCGGCAAGATATTGCAAAAACAGTGTTTCGTCCATATTTCTGTCTCTGACGGCATAATCCTCGTATGTGGCTTTCAGTATTGGCCAGCCTTTTGACTTTAGCAGGTCAATATTTATTTTTTCAAAAGTCAGTTCCTTGAATGAACGCCGAATCTCATTTCTTTCATTTGGCGAAAATTCGTTTAGTCCATTGAATTTGTCTTTGATTATGTACCAAAAACAGGTTTCCTTCTGACAGTCAAAATCGTAAGTGTTCCTTACCAACAAACCACCCATACTAAGAAGATTGCTGTAAGCCTCTTTGTCGAGCTTTTGCTCTTCGTGAGGCGGACCGGCAAAACGCCAAGCGCCCCTATAGACATAATACTTCCAATCGTTCCACTCGTTTTTCATCACAGGCGCTTTTTGACCGCATTGAAGGCATAGCATAAGAAACATTCCAAGGCTTTGAATAGTGGCAGTTTCTCGTTTTGGCGATATACCCGCCATAGGTCGGTAGAAGCCTTTAGTTTGTTGGAACTGGCCGAATGTTGCCGGATGCGGTAGGAAGTCAAGGGCTGTTCAATGGCGTATGCCAGGAATCCTTTTTTCAGGATATTGAGCCATGTGGCGGTGTCTTCACTGGTGCGGAAATTGGGTACAATAACTTCACCTACAGCGGTTTTGTCGAGCATGACCGTTGAGCAGCCAATGATAGTGTTGCGAAGATAGGTATCGTAATTCAAATCGCCTGCCGTTTTGACGATTTTGTTTAAAGGTTTCCCCGCTTCGTCAACGCAATCATAGCTTGAATAACTAAAGCCGATGTTTCGCTCGGTCATGAATTGCAACTGCTTTTCGAGTTTTTCGGGATGCCACATGTCGTCGGAGTCGAGGAAGGCCAAAAAACGACCTTTTGCCATGTTAAGGCATTGGTTTCGGGTATCAGCTATGCCGGAATGTTTCGGTTTCACAACGAAGTGAATCCTGTCATCTTGATTGCAAAAAGAACGGACAATATTTGCGGTTTCATCAATCGAAGCATCGTCAACAATGCACAACTCCCAATGCGGATAAGTCTGTCCCTGCACCGATTGGATGGTGTAGGCAATAAACTTTTCCATGTTGTAGCATGGCATGATGATAGAAACAAACGGCTGATTTTCCATTACTTCAATCCTTCAATCCAAACCTTAATTTGTTGCTCGTCGCGGAGTTTGCACACCAAAAGCGAGTGGTCGCGGTAGGCCACGAGATAGTCTTCCAAGCCTTCCACCACGGCCTCGGTGCCTTCCTCTATATTAATGATGGTGTTCTTGTTGTCGATGGAAACCACATTGCCGCGTTTGGCGTTGCCATTTTCGTCCTTCTTGGCGTGGGTGAACAGCGAACCCCATGTGCCAATGTCGCTCCAACCAAAATCGGCAGGGATGGTATAAGTATTTGGCGACTTCTCCATCACACCATAATCGATGCTGATGTTGGGGCTTTCAATGAAATGCGCATCGATGAAAGCTTGTTCGTTGGCCGTGCCGAAATCGTTTTTGCCTTTCTCGAACACTTCAATCATGTCAGGTAGATATTGATTGAAAGCCTGCATGATGCCGTCCAAAGTCCAGAGGAAAATGCCACTATTCCAGAGGTAATTGCCTTCTTGAACAAATTTCACAGCAGTTTCATAATCAGGCTTCTCCTTGAACCGCTCAACCTTAACAACACCAGAAAATTCGGAATTATGAATGCGGAATTCGGAATGGGAGCGAAGCCCAACCTCGCTTTGCGCCATTCTGCATTCCGCATTCTGCATTCCGCATTGAATATACCCATACCCCGTTTCAGGTCGGCTTGGCTTGATGCCAATGGTCATCAAAGCGTTTTGGTTATTAGCCAAAAAGTCAAAGCCTATGCGGATAATGCGTTGAAATTCAACTTCATTGGTTACCAAGTGGTCGGCAGGGGTGACGACGATGTTGGCCTCTTTGCAGCGGCTTTGGATGTGATAAGCCGCATAAGCAATGCAAGGAGCAGTATTTCTTCTTGCCGGCTCGCAAAGCACTTGGTCGGGTTTGAGCATGGGCAGGTGTTCCAAGACCAAATGCTTGTAGGCCTTGTTGGTCACCACGAGGAAGTTTTCATCGGGGATGACGGGGCTGAAACGCTCGTAAGTGCTACGGATAAAGCTCTTTCCCGTACCCAGAATATCAAGGAATTGCTTGGGAAAATTATCTTTGCTGAGAGGCCAGAAACGGCTTCCGATGCCTCCAGCCATGATGATGCAGTAATTGTTCATGGTTGTACGGTGTTAAAGAAACTCTTCCCCTTTTCGCTCAAATAGGGTTTCAAGTCGGCCAAAGCGATTTTGCACAAAGGCATTCCCGCCGCGTAAGGCGCGATTTCAAAAGGCCCGTAGCAGAACACAACGCTGTCGGTTTCAATCCAAGGCTCGTTGGTGGGCAATTGGAATGTTTCGTCAGGCTCAAAGAGATACTCTTCTTCCTCTGTGTTGTTAGGCTCAAAGTATTGTTTTTGAATGGTTTCCGAAACAATACCTATCAGTTGTTCAGGGTCATCAAAGAGGTCGTAACCTATGATGCTGCCGTCTGTCTTGCTGAAAGTGGTGCCGTAATACCACGGCATAGGATGCGCGCCGCCAGTGTAAACGTAGCCTTCCGCAATGTAGGTTACATAGAGGTCGGTTTGTTCCGAGAGGAAATAACTGCCCTCAAAATACGAATTAGGCTCATTGCCTTCTTCGGCGAAGAATCGACTCATATCTTCCTGAAAATAAGTCTCATAGTCTTCGGTTTCATCGGACAGTATCCATTGGAGAATGTTCTGGCGCAAAGTATCATTATCGGTAACGGGTAAATCAATGTTCATGGTATAGTAAGAATAGTCGTCGCCGAATTCGCTTTCGATGAAGATGCTGTCAGTCAGGGTATAAGGCTCAACATCCACTTCATTGGAAGGACTTTTGGTGCGATTGCAACCCACGGCAACCAGCAAAAGCAGCGCGATAGGGATGAGCAGTTTTTTCATGACAAAGAATTTAGAGTTCAATGTTGCAAAGATAGTGCTTTTTCATAGAACGCCAAGATTTCTTGTTTATTTCGCCCAACGGTATAGTATTTCAATGGGATGCACGGCGTGGATGCCCGTTCCGTCCAAAATCTGTTGCCGACATGAAGTTCCAGGAGCGGAAACGATGCAGGGCGTGATACCGTCAGCATTGGCTACGGCTTTTCTGACGGTTGGGAAAAGCACCATTTCACCGATGGCCAACGAGGTTTGGTAATGCTCTTTTTCGTAGCCAAACGAACCCGCCATGCCGCAACAACCACTCGGAATGACATGGATTTGAGCATTTTGAATCAATTCCAAGGCTTGAACGGTCTTTTCTGTTCCGACCAAGGCCTTTTGGTGGCAATGGCCATGAAGCCAAATTTCTACAGCATCGGATTTGAAATCAGTAGAGGTGATACGACCCGCTTTCACCTCACGCATGATAAACTCATCGAAAAGCAAGGCATTTCGGCCTAATTGTTGGGCTTGAGGACGCAATTCGGCTGGAACCAAATCAGGGTATTCATCGCGGAAACTGAGGATGCACGAAGGTTCGATGCCGACCAAAGGAATTTGTTCCGAGACCTTGTCTTTCAACAAATTGACATTCTTTAAGGCAAACTTTTTGGCCAATTTCAAGTTGCCTTTCGACATGGCAGCGCGACCGCTTTCAACATGTTTCGGGATTTCCACCTCGTAGCCCAAGCGCAAAAGCAGTTTGGCGAAAGTCAGGCCCAATTCGGCTTCCTGGAAGTTGGTGAACTCGTCGGCGAAAAGATAGACTTTGCCTTTTGTGGTCTGGCCTTTATGCTTGCGACATTCTCTTTTTACCGCAGTCCGCATGGTTACGCGGCTCAAAGTCGGGATGTCGCGCTCGGTCGAAAAGTTGATGATTTGCTTGATGATGATTGAAGAGAACTTCCATGAGGCAAAAAGGTTATAAAAAGGCCAAACGAGATGCCCAAGTTGCTCCACCGTGGCCATTCGCGACACGGCGAAGGAACGCAAAGGCATTCTACCGACGTCGTATTTGTGTTGCAAAATCTCTGAACGCAAGCGCGTCATGTCAACATTCGACGGGCACTCGCTACGACAGCCTTTACAGGCCAAACAAGAATCCAGCACTTCAGCCAATTCCTTGGATTTCAGTATGCTTTTGTCCTTATCCAAGGCTTGTGCGAAAGCCTCGCTCTCCCATCCTCTTGTCAAGATTTCGCGTAGCACATTGGCGCGGGCGCGGGTGGCCTTGGTTTCGTCGCCGCTCACCTTGAAGGCCGGACAAAGCGTGCCACCAATCAAGTTCGACTTGCGGCAGTCGCCGGCACCGTTGCATTGCTCGATGCTGCACATCAGGGCGTGGAGTTGGTTTTTGGCACCCGTTGCGCCTTCCACTTTGCACTCGTCGAAAGCGGCCTTCCAATTGTAATAAGTCTTGCCTACGTTTAGTTCCTTCTCGATGGCGTATTTTTGTCCGACTTCGAAGCGCAACATACTGTCCATCGGGAGTGTGTCCACAATCTTGTGCAAATTGAAGACTTGCAATGGGTCCCAGCATTTCTTGAGGTCTTGCATCAGGGTATAAACCTCGTCGCCATACATCAGTTGGATGAACTCGCCGCGCAAGCGACCATCGCCATGCTCGCCGCTCAAAGAACCTTTGTATTTCTTGACCAACAGCGCGGTTTGGTAAGCCACTTCGCGGAATTTCCGTAAACCTTCCGCCTCTTTTATATTAATAATGGGCCGTAAATGCAGTTCTCCTGTGCTGATGTGGGCGTGATAGACGCAACTCAGGCCAAGGTTTTCAAGCATTTGTGCGAAGTCGGCCATATATGCGGGCAACTTTTCAGGCGCGACAGCCGTGTCTTCGATGACACCAATGGGTTTGGCATCGCCTTTCATGCCCGTAAGCAGACCCAAACCTGCCTTACGCAAACTCCACACCTTGCTGATTTCCGAGCCGTAAACCCTTGAACAAGCGTAAACTAAATGCTTCTCGTTTTCCATCAAAGCTTTTTCCAACTGGTCGGCGAGGGCATCGATTTCTTCTCGGGTTTCACCGCGCAGTTCGATGATGAGGATGGCGGCGGGGTCGCCTTGCACGAAGAAGCGGTTCTTCTGTTGTTCAACATTTTCCTTGCTGAGTTCCAAGATGTTGCGGTCCATCAATTCAACTGCGGCAGGATGGAATTTCAAAGCGACAAGGTTGCCCAAAAAACTCTTTTGCAGCGTATCGCAATGGGCGCAAACCACCATTTTCTCCTTGGGCGGCAAAGGGTCAAGATCGACTTTGATTTCGGTGATGAAGGCCAAAGTGCCTTCACTGCCCGCCAAAACCTTGCAGAGATTTATGGTGCGTTCTTCAAACGGTTTGTCTGTATTGTGCAGGTCTTCAATGACTTCGTCGATGGCGTAGCCGCATGAGCGACGGCGCAGGCTCTTGTCAGGAAAGTTTTCCTCAATCAGTTGAACTGTTTTCTCGTCCAAAGCCCAATGAATGAGTTGTGAGTAGATGTTTTGGATTAAAGAATCAGATTCGGTTTCCCAAAACTGTGTGCCAAATCTTTCCTCCAACTCCTTGATTGTGTATGTTTTGAACACTTCAACGCTGCCATCGCAAAGCACGCCTCGGGCTTCCAACACATGGTGGCGGGTGCTACCGTAAACCAAAGAATGGGAACCACAAGAATTGTTGCCGAACATTCCGCCGATGCAACAACGATTGCTGGTGGAGGTTTCAGGGCTGAAAAACAAGCCGTATGGCTCTAAGGCAAGGTTCAGTTCATCAAGGACAACGCCCGGTTGCACCCTTGCCCAGCGTTCTTCCTTGTTGATTTCCAGAATCTTCTTGAAATGCTTGCTAATGTCGACCACAATGCCGCTACCCACCACTTGGCCAGCGATAGAAGTGCCACCCGCCCTCGGAATGAGGTGGGTTTTGCGTTCACGCGCCGTTTCAATCAAATAGATAATATCTTGTTCGTTTTCGGGGAAGGCCACGCCTTGCGGCACTTCACGATAAGCCGACGCATCGGTGGCGTAGGCGATGCGGTGCAGAGGGTCGGTAAAAACGGTATACATCTCGGCTTATTTGTCCAACTGGCTGAAAATGCTGTTGTTACTCTTGAACTCAGGCACGATGACCTTCATTTGGGCCACAATCTTCATTGGGTCGCAGGTTTCGAGTTCGTCGTGCAACTTGGCAATCATGCTGTCCACTTCGGCGGCTTCATACTTGCGCACCACGGCGTGCATAATCTTCTCGTTGTCAGTCTTTATGGTGTTTTCCTCGTTGGCCAGGACCTCTTCATAAAGTTTTTCGCCTGGACGAAGACCTGTTTCAATGATTTCAATATCAGGACGATGGGCTAATTTGCGCATCTTTTCAGCCAAATCCCAAATCTTGACCTTTTCGCCCATGTCGAAGACGAAGATGTCGCCGCCTTCGCCGATGGAACCAGCCTCAAGCACAAGGCTGCAGGCTTCGGGGATGGTCATAAAGAAGCGCGTGATGCGACGGTCGGTCACGGTAATCGGGCCACCCTTTTCGATCTGCTTACGGAACAAAGGAACAACAGAGCCGTTTGAACCTAATACATTGCCGAAGCGCGTGGTGATAAACTTGGTTTTGCCCTTTCGGCTTTGCGTGTAAATCTCCGCGATGCGCTTGGTGGCTCCCATCACATTGGTCGGGTTGACGGCCTTGTCGGTGGAAATCATAACGAATTTCTCCACGCCAAATTCAACGGCCAAGTCAGCCACAAGTTTGGTGCCGAACACATTGACAAACACGGCTTCGTAAGCGTTTTCCTCCATGAAAGGCACATGCTTGTAGGCCGCAGCGTGGAACACCACTTGCGGATGATACATCTCAAACACTTCCCTCATTCGGACGGGGTCTTTCACATTGGTGATGACGAAAGCCATCTTATCGTGCATTTCCTTGAAATCGGGGGTGTTGTTCATCTCAAACTGGAAGTCGTACATCGGTGACTCGGCTTGGTCGAGCATGATGAGTTTTTCGGGGTTGTAGTGCATGATTTGACGGCAAATCTCGCTGCCGATGGAGCCAGCGGCACCCGTCACCAACACCACTTTCTCGTTGATTTCGCGAATCACATTGCTCTTTCCTAAGATAATAGGTTTACGTCCCAAAAGGTCTTCAATCTTAATGTCTTGGATTTGATTGGACGTTATTTTTCCGTCGACCCATTTGTCAAACGAAGGGATAGATTTAACGATGAGGTTGAGTGCCAGGCCTTGTTCGATGATCTCCCTATTGCGTTCCTCGGTGAGGCTGGGAATGGCCACAATCATCACGTCAATGTCAAATTTTTCAATAAATTCGGGTGTCAAGGCCACTTTGGGCGAATACACTTTGATGGTGTTGATTTGCGATTTGGCACGTTGCGGGTCGTCGTCGACAAAAGCCCTGATTCTGAATTTCGAAGTCGGGTCCTGGTTCAAGGTTCTCATGAGCATCGTGCCGCCGTCGCCTGCACCGTATACAAGTACATTCAACTTATCACCAACATTTTTGTACACTTCATTATACAAGCGTCTGATGGTAAAACGCATGATAATCATCATCACCAATGTGATAAGGTAATGGTATACGATGGTCACATAACGGGGATATAACTCGGCAGCCAAATGAGGCGATATGCGAAATATCACCATTTTGCTGATGATCAAAAAAGCCATCGTCGTGGTGCAAGCAGTAAACAATTTTCGAATGTCGTTGAAACCTGAATAGCGCAACATGCCGTCGTATGTCCGGCTGATAAGGAAGGCCACAAGATATGCGACGGGTACCAACCAAATGCGGCTCCAGTCGAACAAGGATTTGCCATAGTCGTTGAAATACAACATGAAGATAGCCACGAAATAGGCAAGTATGACAATAATCATATCCACTGCCAAAATCCATACGCGAGGCAGCGTGTTGCTCTTATATTTTCCAAAAATGAAATTGCAAAATTGTGTAATGATTTTACGCATAGACAATCAAATTTAAAAACCTGCAATAATACGACATTTTTCAATAAGTCAAAAAATTTTTTCCATTAATTTCCACTTGCCCGTCGAAGGGAGGCTTGGGTCGGCACCTTGGCACTGCGCAACATGGGCTTCCCACTCGGCCTGACGAGGCAGTTTGGAAAGTCGGGCCATGTCTTTTACCCAGTCGAAATCATCTATCGTATCGCATATCATAAAGACATGATTTTCAAAACGATAAATCTGCATATCAAGGATGCCGACGGCTCTTTGTCCTTCGATGATTTCAGGCCAAACATGGGCATGAAGTTCGCAATATTTTTCAATCAGTTCAGGGTCGTTGACGAGTTCAAGGGTCTGGCAATAACGTTTCATAATGAGATATTTTTTTTCACGCAGAATACGCAGAATTATGGGAAGCCTGCCGGTCGATTAGTTTGCCTTTCTGCGATTTCTGCGGATTTTGCGTGAGATTAATTATCGAGTTTTGTAATGAATTTTCCATAGAGTACGATGACGAGGAAACAAACCAACGGCAAAACGAAACTCAAATTTACTGAAGCAATATTTCCAATGCCGCCGCCATCAATGATGCGGGCCTGCAAAGGAGGCAACACCGAACCGCCCAAAATGGCCATGATGAGACCTGCTGCACCGAGTTTGGCATCGTCGCCAGTGTCGGTCAGAGCAATGCCATAAATGGTTGGGAACATCAGGCTCATGCAAGCCGAAACCGCCACGAGGCAAACCATTCCCGCACGACCGTCAATGAAGATGACACCCAAAACAAGCACCGCTCCCGCAAGGCCCAAATAGGTCAGCAGTTTGGAAGGATTGATATATTTCAAAAGGAAGGTGCAGATGAAGCGGCTGAGGCAGAAGATGGCCATCGCCACGATGTTGTAGCGTTGCGAAAGCACCTCGGCGGCTTGCTCCGTCATGCCTTCATTCATAAAAATGCGCGTACCATATTGGATGATGAAGGTCCAGCACATGATTTGCACCCCGACATAGAAAAACTGGGCAACCACGCCATAGCGGTAAGGCTTGTTTTGCCAAAGTCGGCGCACCGTCGGGCCAAATTTCTGGTCGTGGGTTTCCTCGGTTTTGGCTTGGGTTTTCACCAAAAGCAAAATAACCACAAAAAAGACCACCAACACTGCCCCGATGATGACATACGGACGGCTCAGCACGGCGAGGTCGGCGCTTTTGATGGCCTCAAATTGGTCTTCGTTGAGTAAAGCGCGTTCCTCGGTGCTCAACGGGTTCAGTTTGGCTTGGATGAACTTCATCGCCACGAACATGCCCGCCAGCGAGCCGATGGGATTGAAGGCTTGGGCGAGGTTGAGGCGGCGCGTGGCGGTGTCTTTGCTGCCCATCGAGAGGATGTAGGGATTGGCCGTCGTTTCAAGGAAAGAGAGGCCGCAAGTCAGCACGAAATAGGCGATGAGGAAAGGGTAATAATTGCCTGTCGCCTTGGCGGGAATGAATATCAAGGCACCAATGGCGTAAAGGCCGAGGCCCATGAGCAAACCAGCCTTGAAGGAGAACTTGCGCACAAAAAGGGCGGCGGGCAGAGCCATACAGAAATAACCGCCGTAGAAGGCCAACTGCACTAAGGCGCCATCAGTGACGCTCATGCGGAAAATCTTCGAGAAGGCCTTCACCATGGGGTTGGTGATGTCGTTGGCGAAGCCCCACAAGGCGAAACAGCAGGTCACCAGCACGAATGCCAACAAATACTTTTTTTCTACTACTTTATTCATTTTCTTCTGATTGTTAGGGTGATAGTCTCGGGATGATTGTTCTTGAAAGCATAGGCATCGGACACTACGCAAGCCAAATAACCTCCGCCGCCTGCACCGGGCATTTTCCAAGCCAACACTTCATCCATAGCGGAATATTGGTCAATATAATCTTGCACCGAGCCTTGAATCATGGCAGGGAACATGGCGGTTTGGGCATTGAACGAGGCTTTGTAAGCTGCCGCAAAAGCTGTCAGGTCCATGTTCAAAATGGCGTTCCAACAGTCGGCGGCGGCCTTGGCCAAGGCTTTGACTTTCATTTCGGTGATGTCCTTGCCTTCCACCACCGAACAACCGGGTCGGCGCGGCTCCATAGGAATCATAACGAGATGGTTTTCAAGCCAATCCAAAATGGCATCGTCTTGACAAGTCTCGAATTTGACGGGCCAATAGAGTTTGTCGTAGTAATGCCTGACCAAACCGGGCATGCAAATCCCGATAGAGTCTTGCGCACCGCTGATGATGCCGTCGCTGCGCTCGGGGTCGTTCTCGAAGCAGAAAACGAGTTTGGCAAGGGTTTCGGGGTCCATATCGGGCAGTTTCATCGGCCATATCTTGCGGATCATATTGCGCGTGGAGGTGGAGAGGCCGCAACGCTCGCGCACCTCGAAAGTCGGTTCCAAAGAGATGGTGATGGCCCAACCCGGTGCGAAACACGAAACATACGGTTGGTCGATCCAAGTGCCGGCCAAGTCCAAGCGGGTGGGAATTTGGCAAAGGTCTTTCTTCAAAGCAGTCGACGAGCGGGCTTCCAATCCTTCGGAGGGTGTGCGTTGCAGCACCACATACTCAATGCCACGTTCTTCGCAAAAACGGCGTTTTTCTTCCGATGCTCCGTCCTCATTGACCACAAAAATATCAGGTTTCAATCGGTCAACCGTACCGATGAAGTCCATAACGCCTGAACCGTCGTTGATAAAGGCATCCTTCACATAGCGAATGGCTTTCACCATAAAGAGGCGCTCTTGTTCGGGGTATAAGGTTTTGTGGTTTTTGTAGTGCAAAATGGTCGCATCGGAGCCTATGCCCACATAAAGGTCGCCAAACTGGGCAGCCTGCCTGAAAAACTCGACGTGACCGCTGTGTAGTAGGTCGTAACAACCGCTTACAAAGACTTTGGCTATTGGCTTTTGGCTATTGGCTTTTGGCCGTTGGCTTTTGGCTGTTGGCTTGAGATTTTTCATCACCGTAATTTTGATATAAACGTATTGATTTGTCTTTCTTCTGATTGAAGTTCTTTCACTACTTCGTTATATGCTTCATCTGTAACGTATTTGCGCCTTTGGGCTATTTGAAGTTGGGTTTCCACCTCGAAACAAGAGCCGATGGCTATTTCCAAATAATGAGCAAACTCCAAAGCAGATTTTCTGGAAGCCCCTTCTGCTATGTTTGAGGCTATTGAGACAGAAGCACGTCTTAATTGGTCGGCTAAAGCATACATCTCAAATTTAGGAAACTTATCGCAGATATCGTATATTCTGTCTGCTAATTCTACTCCTTTTTGCCAAATCTCATATTTTCTAAAATCTCTCATTCTCGGTTGATAAATGCCAATAGCCAATGGCCAATGTAGCGCATTAGCGTTCAGCACGCATTGGGTTGTTCAAAAAATCATCATACGCCAAACGGATGCCATCCTCTAATTCAGTTTTGTATGTCCAACCGAGGGCGGTGGCCTTGCTTATATCGAGTAGTTTGCGTGGCGTGCCGTTGGGTCTTGTTGTGTCCCACTTGATTTCGCCTTCGAAACCAATTACCTTGGCCACAAGTTCTGTCAATTCCTTGATGGTCATTTCTTTTCCCGTTCCTGCATTGACGGTTTCGTTGCCCGAGTAGTTGTTCACCAAGAAAACGCAGAGGTTGGCCAAGTCATCCACATAGAGGAATTCGCGCAGTGGCGAACCGTCGCCCCAGCAGGTCACATCCTTCAAGCCGTTCACTTTGGCCTCGTGGAAACGGCGAATCAGGGCAGGCAATACGTGGCTGTGTTCGGGATGGTAGTTGTCGTTGGGGCCGTAGAGGTTGGTCGGCATCACCGAGATGTAGTCGGTGCCATATTGCCGATTCAGGAACTCGCAATATTTCAGTCCGCTGATTTTGGCCAAGGCGTAGGCCTCGTTGGTCTTTTCCAACTCGCCCGTCAGCAGGCAGGATTCCTTCATTGGTTGGGGAGCCATTCTCGGATAGATGCACGACGAGCCAAGGAATTCCAACTTCTTGCAGCCGTTTTTCCACGCCGAATGGATGACATTCATTTCGAGAATCATATTGTCGTACATAAAGTCGGCAAGTGCCGATTGGTTGGCGATAATGCCGCCCACTTTGGCTGCTGCGAGAAAGACATATTCGGGCTTTTCGGCCTCGAAGAAAGCCTCCACTTGGTCTTGGCGGCAGAGGTCGAGTTCCTTGTGGGTGCGGGTGATGATGTTTGTGTAGCCCTGCCTTTGCAGTTCCCTTACGATCGCCGACCCCACCATTCCCCGGTGACCGGCGACGTATATTTTGCTGTTTTTGTTCATTGGTTTACTTTGTTTGTACAGTAGCTTACGCCACCTGCTTATTGTCTATCGCCCTAATTGGGCTAACTCTAAACTCTAAACTTTTAACTCTCAACTAATTCTTCGGCATATCTCCCGACCAACCGTGGCCGAGGTCCCAATGTTCATCGTACACAAATTCAAAATAAGGAAGCGAAAACTCTTGTTCCAATAGTTCGGTCAACTCCTCTTGAATAGGCTCTGCCCAATGCCCGACAAGCACAATAAACTTGTCGATGCTCCAAGCTACGCGCCCACGCGGAATCTGCGTGTAGTCTCCTTTGAATTTGGTTTCCTCGTGCTTGGCCTGTGCCCGAAAATATTCTTTGGCCCATATCTGACGGTGCAAGTGCGGGTAGTTGATGAATGGCATTCCTTTCTCGGCAGCCTCTTCAACCATTTTTGGCGTAAGTTCTTTCTTGCGCACCCCAAAAAAACTGTGTTCTTCAGAATCGTACCAGAAAATACCGACACAAGGCATCTGCTCGTCAAATGCTTTCATTGACTCCATTTGAGCTTTATGTTCTTCAGGGGTTAAAATTGTCATAATTCTTTGTCTTCCGATTGTTTGTGAGAATACAACTTGCGAACTTTTTCCATATCGTGCTCCACCATAATCTTGACCAAATCTTCAAATGAAGTCTTGCGCGGATTCCAGCCTAACAGTGTCTTGGCCTTGGTGGGGTCGCCGAGGAGTTGTTCCACCTCGGCGGGGCGGAAAAACCTTGGGTCGACCTCGACGAACACCTTGCCAGTTGCCGTATCAAAGCCCTTTTCATCAACGCCGTCGCCCTCCCAGCGGAGCGTGATGCCGACGTGCTTGAAGGCCAAAGTGCAGAACTCGCGCACAGTGTGGTATTCGCCCGTGGCGATGACGAAGTCCTCGGGCTTCTCCTGTTGCAGGATGAGCCACATACACTCCACATAGTCCTTGGCATAACCCCAGTCGCGGAGCGAGTTGAGGTTGCCGAGATAGAGCTTGTCCTGATAGCCTTGCTTGATTCGCGCTGCGGCCAATGTAATCTTGCGTGTAACAAAGGTTTCGCCCCGTCTTTCGCTCTCGTGGTTGAACAAAATGCCATTGACGGCAAACATACCATAGCTCTCGCGGTAGTTTTTCACAATCCAGAAGCCGTATTGCTTGGCCACGCCGTAGGGCGAGCGCGGATAGAACGGCGTAGTCTCTTTTTGCGGCACTTCTTGCACGAGGCCAAAAAGCTCGGAAGTGGAGGCTTGGTAGATTTTGCATTTATTGTCCATACCCAAAATGCGCACGGCCTCCAAAAGCCGCAAAGTGCCCACGGCATCGGCCTCGGCGGTGTATTCGGGGCAGTCGAAAGAGACCTTCACGTGGCTCTGCGCAGCAAGGTTATAGATTTCGTTAGGCTGTACCTGCTGAATGATGCGCACGAGGGAAGAGGAATCCGTCATATCGCCGTAATGCAAAGTGAGCAAGCGTTTGTTTTTCATATCGCGCACCCATTCGTCCAAATAAAGATGCTCGATGCGGCCCGTGTTGAACGACGATGAGCGGCGGATGATGCCGTGTACGTCATAACCTTTTTCCAAAAGGAACTCGGCAAGGAAGGAACCGTCTTGGCCTGTAATGCCGGTGATTAATGCTGTTTTACCCATGTTATTTTGTTATGTTTTATATTTTAATTTATTTCATTTTTAATAGCCCTATCATTTTGAAACCCACATCAGTGAATATGATTTGGGCATTTCCGTTGCGCTCGATTTGGTGGATGGCCTCCTCGAAAAGTTCGGCGATTTGTGCCAAATTGGCCGGATTGACGAAAGGCGCAAACTTCGAGTTGAAGGTTTTTTCCTCATCGGGAAACATGACGATTTCCGCAAGGTTATTATTGAACAACAACGAGTTACGAATGATACGCAAACCGTAATCCAACAATTCTTTCTGCTTCTCGCGACCGATTGTCTTGATATTGGCCGAAAAATCGATGAGTTCGGGATAGGCCGCACGGAAACAAAGGCGCATCCATTGTTGGAAAGTGGTGAAAAAGAATTTCCTGTCCTCCGATTCCTTCACGAAGTGGCAGGCATTCAGCCAGTTGCCTTCCGAAATGACCGCCGCATCGTGGGCTTGTCGAGCATCACAGCCGAGGCGTTCAGTCAAGGCGTTTTCTACCTCATTAATATCAATCGCCGGAATCTTCACCAAGGCCGTCCGCGACTTGATAGTGGCCAAAAGCTCCTCGCCATCCTCCGCGATGAGGAGGAAAACGGTCTTCTCGGGCGGTTCTTCGAGGAGTTTCAGCAGTTTGTTGGCCGTGTCCACGCGCATTTTCTCCGTCATCCAGATGATGGCGATTTTGTATTCGCCCTCGTAAGATTTCATGTTGAGCTTGCGCAGCAGTGAGGCCGCGTCGCGCACCGACATGTAGCCCTGCTTGTTCTCCACATCAAGGAAACTATACCAACTCGAAGTATCGACATACCCTTGATTCTGAATGACATACTCGCGCCATTCCTCCATGAACAAGTCCGATTCGGGGTTGCTTTTTATTTTCTTGGTGGCCGCCGTCGGCACAACGAAATGCAGGTCGGGATGCACCAACTTCTGCATCTTTTGGCAGGTGGGGCACACGCCGCAACTGTCGGTTTCCGTCCGATTCGGACAGAGGATATATTGTGCGTAAGCCAAGGCTAAAGGCAGTTTCCCACTTCCGGCAGGACCCAAAAAGAGTTGGGCGTGAGAAACGTGGTTTTCTCGCACGCTTTGGATGAGCCTTTGTTTTATGGCGGATTGGCCGATGACTTGTTTGAATTGCATATTCCTTATTCTCTTGAATTGATTACTTCACTAAGCCTTTTTGGGTTCAGGTAATTGTTCCATATTGCAATCAATGTAATCATTTCATTATCAAAACTATAAATTAAAGAAATCTGCCGAATGTGCAGTACTCTCACTTCATGGCCGTTATAAAGCACATCTTCCTCATAACGCACTCCCGAATAAGGAAACTGACATAATTGCAAAACTCGTTCATGGACTCTGCTTTCTACCCGTTTTGCAGCCCTCAAACCAAATTCCTTGGCGACATAATCAATTTCATTCGACATGTCGTCAAGTGCTTCGGCGAGCCATCTGTATTTATAGGCCATAGTGCAACCGTATTTGTGCAAAACCTTCTTCGCCGTCAATAAAGGTGGCCTCTCCTGATTCCATCAACCGAATGCGGTCGGTGACAATGGCTTTCATATCCTCGTCTGTATGAGCATTGGGTGACAGGCTATGGGGGGGGGGAGCCATTTCCTCAATTAGTTCATCAACTTGGTGTTGAAGCCATTGACTAATACTTTCCTGGGAGGTTAAGAGGGGATTGATGCTACGCACCATGTTATCGTCAATATTTATGCTTACTGTACACATGATTATTTAATTTCTGATGGCAAAATTACAATTATTTTGTGGTTTTTGGCAGATTTCTGACATAAAAACGCAACTTTGCATCTGAAATCTTTCATGCGAGCCACAACTTCACCTGCAAAACCATTGCCCTGATTCAGTTGGCATTGGGGGAGAAGATTGTAGAGATGGTGAGGTAAATGTTTTTCATCCATTGTTGCGACAAAACCAAAAAGTGACTATTTTTGCGCCATTAAACAAACTTATGGACAGCGAGCAAAAAAGAATATCGTATTTTGTTTCGTTTTGCGTTGAGCAATACAAAAACGCCAAACATTTGAATGGTAGTCAAGCGTTTGAAGAACTAAACCAATATGGTGTGCTTGACTATTTGGCCGAAAACTACGAGATTTTGCACACGCAAAGCTACCAATGGATTTTGGAGGACATGGAAGAGTTTATCAACATCAGAAAACAGAGAATAATAACCCAAGACAATCTCTATCTTTTGTTGCCTTCCAAAGTGAGTTGGTTGGCCGAAATGCTTTCCGAAGATACCGGCGTTGGCATTGTTGAAGCCATTCGTCGAATTTATCGGTCTGAAATGTACAAGAGATTGGAAATAGAGGAAACCAAGCTTTGGCACGAGGGGCCTGTAGCGCTTTATGAGGAAATCAACGAGGCGACAACAAAACCATTGCCATGATTCAGTTGGCCTTGGGGGAGAAGATTGTGGAGGTGGTGAAGTGAATGTATAATAAAGAAGTACAAGGTGTTATAGGAAACCTTTTCAAAAATAAGAGTTATGCACCAACAACCAAACACAACCCTTATTGGCTCAGAACCATTCACATTTGATGGCCAACCAACAGGTTTCTCAGTAATTGATTTTTGGCGATTCCAGTTTTCCAACATTTGGGATATGCAAGATCAGATAGCAGAATTTGGCATATAGGTCAAAATGCAGGCTGAAAAAACGAGTTGTAGTTCAATGGGTCATTTTGCAGGCTGAAAATTTGTGGCTTGATGTCAGACGTTTATTCCATGTTGCTATCTTTGCCGCGCAACCGAAGCATAGCGGGGCTCTGCTGGGGAGCAACCCCGTGAGGAATAGGCTGTGCGACATGACGGAAAGTCTTTGGCCGCATCCTACATTCAGGGTGCGGCCTTGTCGTTGTGAGATGCTTGATTGTCCGCCAATGCCAAGAAAAACCCACTGATGAATCTCTTTCGCCCGGCCTCGCCCATGCCGCTGTGGTTGTTCAGGTTCTTCTTCAGGTCGGTGAACACGCCCTCTATCTTGTTGTTCGTGTTAGGCATCCCCTCGCAGCCCTTCTCCTGACAGGTGAAGAGATGAAGCAGGTAGAAGGCCACGCTGTTCATGGCGGTCCGAAGACGCTTGTGGGTGTAGTGCGACCTGCCTGTCCGCTTGCTTGTCGTCTGGCGGTTGAGCGTGTGCGCCCAGTCCTCCCTCCATTGGCCGAACTCCCTTTCGAACTCTTCCCGCTTCAGCGAGACGAGCCTCTCCATGAGCTTCTTCAAGGCTATGGCGGCCTTGAGCCTGGGGCTCTTCGTGAGGTAGCGGTCGACGATTGAGCGCATGTGGAACTGGCACATCTGGATCCTGTACTGTGGGAAGGTGTCGAACAAGCTACGCATTCCGTCGATGACGATTCCCCTAATGGCGTAGCCCATGTCCGTTATTGTTTCCACGGCTTTCACGTAGTCTGCCACGGTCTCGTGCTTGACGAAGGCCACGTAGAGGGGACGGCATGTGGCATCGTCCAAGGCAAGCAGCACGCCCCAGTTGCGCCCCCAGTAGGTCACGTCAAGGTGGACGAACCCGCCCCTCCCGTCAAGGCGGGGCTGTTCCCACCTGATGTCGATTCCACGCAGCCTGCGCTTGATGGTCGAAGGGCTTTTCCCTGCGATGGAGGCTATCTCGCCGACCGTCTGCTTGCTGGCTTGGTAGAGCGTCCAAAGCTCCTTGTCAGTCATCGTGTCACCTGCGCGGAACTGGTGTCCGCAGGCCATGCACTTGTAAAGCTGTTTCCCGTTCCTGGTGCCGTTGCGCTTGGTTATCCGCGAGCCGCACGACGGGCATTTTTTTTGTTCATAAGGCCGTTTTTTGAGGTTTTCAAATTGCGGCAAAGGTAACAATTGCCCTGCGTTCAAGATGTGTCGCAGCCTGCAATTTGACCCATTGGAAGCTTTTGAACCTCAATTTTGCCCC
>ONKQ01000067.1 GCA_900318465.1 uncultured Bacteroidales bacterium | reverse complement strand
GTCGCAGTATACTGCCGGCATGTACACGGTGCGTGTTGTGACTGAGAACGGTGTGAGCGTCAACCGCATCACTGTTGTCAGATAAATGACCTTGCGGAAATGACTTCCGCAAAAAATTGGGCGGCTTCCTTCGGGGAGCCGCCCTTTTTTGTTGTCGCTTTGGGTCATCGCGAGCGAAGCAATCCAGAGAAAGTCTTTAGATTTTTTCCCTTAGCATTTCCATCGCCTTTGTCAGTCCATCGGCATTGCGGCCACCAGCCACACAGAGGGTCTTCTGTCCGCCGCCACCGCCTTGGATTTCCTTGGCCACCTCGCGGATGAGCTTGGTGGCATCCAAGTTCTTGTCGTCGGCAAAGGTCTCGGGAAGCATCAGGCAGAGCGCAGGCTTGCCCTCGCTGACCGAACCCAAAATGGCGATGGTGTTCTCATACATCTGCTTGAGCATCAATGCGATGTTGCGTAATTGGTCGCCTGTGACGTTCAGCTTTTCGACGATGAGTTGGCAGCCCTCGTGCTCCGTGGCTTTGGATAGAAGTTTCTCAGCCGTGCTTTGGGCCTTTTCTTGCATCAGGTGCTCCACCTCTTTCTTCAAGGCGGAGTTTTGCTCACTTAAAGAAGTCACGGCTTTCACCAGATCAGGCGACTTGACGGTCTCGCGAATGTGGCTGATCAGGTCGAGTTGCTCGTCCAAATATTGCTCCACGGCCTCGCCCGTGATGGCCTCGATGCGGCGGATGCCCGCTGCAATGGCGCCTTCGCTGACAATCTTGAACATGCCGATATTGCCCGTGGCTGAAGTATGGCAACCACCACAAAGTTCCATCGAATAATTCTTGTCGAAGACCACCACGCGCACCTTGTCGCCGTATTTTTCTCCAAACAGGGCAGTGGCACCCATTGCCTTGGCCTCGTCGATCGGGATTTCGGCGTAGGTCACGTTGGGGATGTTCTCGCGAATCTTCTGGTTGACAATCTTTTCCACTTGGCGGATTTCCTCATTGGTCATCTTGGCGAAGTGGCTGAAGTCGAAACGCAGGCGTTGGTCGTCAACCAAGGAGCCTTTCTGCTCCACATGTGTGCCTAAAACTTGCCTCAAGGCGGCATGCATCAGGTGGGTCGCGCTGTGGTTGTTGGCGATGCGTTGGCGGCGTTCAGTGTCGATGGCGGCTACAAATGTCGCTTCTGGTTTTTGTGGCAACTGGTCGGTGATGTGGATGACCAAATTGTTTTCCTTTATCGTATTAATAATAGGTATAGTTTCATCGTCGGAGGTCAAGGTGCCTTTATCGCCCACCTGACCACCCATCTCTGCATAGAAGGGTGTACGGTCGAGGACGATTTCAAAGTGCTTCTGTTTCTTGGTCACCACCTCGCGGAAACGCAAAATGTGGCTCTCGCAACACATGTCGGTATAGCCCACAAACTCAGTGGGTTGCTCCGATTCGTTTACCACAACCCAGTCGCCATTGGCTTTTTCGGCGGCCTTGCGCGAGCGGTTTTTCTGCTCTTCAAGGTTGGCCTTGAAGCCGTCCATATCCACATTGATGCCTTTTTCGGCAGCCATCAGTTGGGTGAGGTCGATGGGGAATCCGAAAGTGTCGAACAGCTCGAAGGCGAAGTTGCCGTCAATATCCTGATTCTTATGCTGTTCTACATAGCTTTCAAAGCGTTTGATGCCTTGGGCCAATGTGCGCAGGAATGAGGCTTCCTCCTCACGGATGACCTTGCCGACCAACTCTTGTTGTGCCTTGATTTCGGGGAAGTTTTGTCCCATTTGTTGCACAAGAACGGGCAGCAATTTGCATACAAACGGCTCATCGAAGCCGAGGAAGGTGAAACCATAACGCACTGCACGTCGCAACACGCGGCGGATGACATATCCCGCCCCAGTGTTTGAAAACAGCTGTCCGTCGGCGATGGCGAAACTGACGGCGCGGCAGTGGTCGGCGATGACGCGCATGGCCACATCGGTTTTCTCGGCCTTGCCATACTCAATGCCCGACATCTTTGCAATCTCCTGAATCAGAGGCTGGAACACGTCGGTGTCGTAGTTGGAAGTCTTGCCTTGCAGCACGCGCACCAAGCGCTCGAAGCCCATGCCCGTGTCGACGTGTTTTGCGGGAAGTTCCACCAAATGACCATCAGCCATGCGGTTGTATTGCATGAACACAAGGTTCCATATTTCAATCACTTGCGGGTCGTCCTTGTTCACCAAGTCGCGGCCAGCGATTTGCTTGCGGGCTTCGTCGTCGCGCAGGTCGATGTGGATTTCGGAGCAGGGTCCGCAAGGGCCGGTTTCGCCCATTTCCCAGAAGTTGTCCTTCTTGTTGCCGTAGATGATGCGGTCTTCGTTGACGTGTTCTTTCCAATAGCCAAAGGCTTCCATGTCAGCAGGTTGCCCGTCCTTTTCGTCGCCGCCAAAGACAGTCACATAAAGCCTGTCCTTGTCGATTTTCACCACCTCGGTGAGATATTCCCAAGCGTAGGCAATGGCTCCCTTCTTGAAGTAGTCGCCAAACGACCAGTTACCGAGCATCTCGAACATGGTGTGGTGGTAGGTGTCGTGTCCAACTTCCTCAAGGTCATTGTGTTTTCCCGAAACGCGAAGGCATTTCTGCGTGTCGGCAGCGCGGCGCCATTTGGCGGGTTGGTTGCCAAGGAAAATGTCCTTGAACTGGTTCATGCCGGCGTTGGTGAACATCAAAGTTGGGTCGTTCTTGACGATGATGGGCGCCGAGGGTACAATCTCATGCCCTTTGGAGCGGAAAAACTCCAAAAAACTATTTCTAATCTCGTAAGCGTTCATTTTCAACGAATTATCTGTTACTACTTAAAAAATTGCTTGATAAAAACGTGCAAATTTACGCTAAAATTGTAATTTTGCGCAATAGAAAATCACCATTGGCGTTATTTATGGCTAAATTTTAGTCAAACCATGGCGAAACAGAAACGTTACATATTCAACCAACTGACCCAGAGCTTTGAGGCCCTTGAAACTTCGAATTCAAGGAAAGTCATGCGTTTCATATTGGTCTTTTTTGGTTTTTTGGGTGTAGCTTTCTTGTTTGCCATCCTGCTGTTCACTTTCTTCCGCTCGCCGAAGGAGATGATGCAGGCCCGCGAGCTGGAATACATGAAGTTGCAATACGAAATCCTCAACGACCGTTTAGACAATATGGAAATCCTGCTCAGCGACATGGAACAGCGCGACAACAACCTCTACCGCGTCATGTTTGAGGCCGACCCCATCACGAGAGCGACACGAAGGTCTGGTTTTTCCGACCCCAATCGTTACGACAATCTTTTGGGCTATGTGAACTCGAGCCAAGTGGTCAGCGCGGCCCGCAAACTCGATGTCATCTCCAGTCAACTCTATCATCAGTCCGTTTCGTATGACGAGCTGTTTGAAATGGCGCGCAACAAGTCTGACATGTTGGCTCACATTCCCGCCATCGTGCCCCTGAAGCTGACGGAACTCAAATATGTCTCGTCCAATTACGGCTATCGTCCTGATCCTATATATAAGGTGAATCGGTTTCATAGTGGCATGGATTTTTCGGCGCCCAAGGGTACTGAGGTTTATGCCACGGGCGACGGTGTGGTGGCTGAGCTTGATAAGTCGTTGTGGGGCTACGGCAACATGGTCATTATTGAACACGGTTACGGCTATGAGACCCGTTATGCGCATCTTCAAAAGGCATTGGTGCGTAAAGGCCAGAAAGTGAAGCGCGGACAACTCATTGGTTTTGTGGGAAATTCAGGAAAAACGACGGGTGTCCACTTACATTATGAGGTGCGCAAAAACGATGTCCCTGTCGACCCGATTAACTTTTTCTACAACGACCTGACCCCAGATGAGTACGAGCAAATCCTCGAACAGTCGACCGTGCCTATTCAAATCATGGATTAATTAATGATTAATATGGAGGAAACCAAGACTACAGGGAAATTCTACTACAGCATTGGCGAGGTAGCCGCGATGTTTGGTGTCAGCACTTCCATGATTCGCTATTGGGAGAAGGAGTTCGATGTGTTGCGCCCGCGCAAGAACAAGAAAGGCAACCGTCTCTTCACCGAGCGCGACGTGCGTTATGTGCATGTCATCTACCAACTTTTGAAAGTGAAAGGCTACACTCTGGCCGGTGCCAAGCAAGCCCTTAAGGAACGCTTCAGCGACTACGAAGAACGCATCATTCTGCTCGAAACATTGGAAAAAACCCGTAGTTTTCTGCTTGATTTGGATAAAAGTTTGGCGGAAAAATAGAAAAAATGATGGCTTAATTGCTTCATTCTTCGCTATTTGCATAAAATTGAAAAAAAGTATGGGAAAAAAACAGCATTTTTTTCCTTTTTTTTCTCCTTGTAAAAGAATTAATCTTATTTTTGCAGCGTAAATAATACTGAAAAAACAGAACAACAACACAACACAATTCACTTAATTATTAATAATTAAAACAAACAACAAATGAAACAAATTCAATCAAAGTATGAGGCTCCCAAAGTGGAACTCATTGAAATGGAAGCCCAAGGCATCCTGTGTTCATCAGCTCCTGTGGTTCCCGAAACTGCTTTCAACGGAAGTGTTATGAACTTTAACCGCACAGGAGGTTCATGGCAATAATTAAAATGAGTGTTTAATTCAAAAATCGAACTGAAAATGAAAAAAGTAGTTAGAATGTTGGGGCTTTGCGCCCTTGTTGCTCTTGCCTTTACTGCTTGCAAGAAGAACGATACCAAAAGCGTGACCTTCAAGGCTTCTATGCCTAATGTAGAAAACTCTACGAGAACCCATGTCAATGGCGCACAGGGTGCATATTGGTTAGAGTGGAACGATGACGATGCCATTAAAGTTCTCAACGACCAAGGTGATGAAATGGATTTCACCCTCACCACTAACAACGGACAAGATGCTGAGTTTCAGGTTGTAGGAACGGAAGGATGCAATTTCCTTGCCAATCTTGAAACCAAGGACTATGTTGCTTTCTATCCTTATGCTTCATACACAAAGGGTAATAGTGAAGTAAGAATGAGTATTCCGGCTGCTCAGACGATTGTAGGTAATTTTTATTTTGCTAACAATCTCTATCCTATGGCTGCTACCAACGATGGTATCAATTTCCAATTTGACAGCAATGCGGGTTTCGTATATTTTGTGTTTACGGCAAGCGAAGGTACTCCTGATTTCTACATTACCCATGTTGTGCTCACTTCCAATACGCCTAACGATTTGTCTGGCGATATGGTATACAATCTTGATGGTAGTTTCAACCGCTTTGAAGGTACTGGCAATGTCATTACTGCTTCATGGCCCGTTCCGAAACTTGTGAATCAATGGAATGCAGCAGATTTAAGCATTATCCTTCCTGAAGGTGCTTTGAATGAAGGATTCAATATTAAAATCTATAATGATAATGAATTAATTAACGAATATAATGCTCCTAGTAACCCCGTTGTTGCTAAGACTTATAGAGAATTTGATCAAATGCCACTGAGATGACATTATTAGGATTTATCCTCAATAAATGAAAGAAGCCACTCGCGAGGGTGGCTTTCTTTTTTGTATTACAGAGAGAATAAAGGTGGTGTTTTCTTTTATTCCTCCAACAAATTCCGCGCTTTCAAATAGGTTCTCCATTTCTCAAGGACTAACGCCATGTCGTCGGGCAGTTCTGAGGTGAACATCATCTGTTTGCCTGTGGTGGGATGCACGAAGCCCAATTCTTTGGCATGAAGCGCATGGCGTGGCATGATTTTGAAGCAATTGTCAATGAATTGCTTGTATTTCGAGAAAGTGGTGCCTTTCAGGATGACATCGCCGCCGTACAAGGCATCGTTGAACAAGGGATGCCCAATGAATTGCGAATGGGCGCGAATTTGGTGGGTACGCCCTGTCTCCAAACGGTATTCATTAAGTGTCACATAGCCAAAGCGTTCCAATACTTTCCAATGCGTGATGGCTTCCTTGCCTTGCTCGCCGAAAGGGTAGACGGTCATGCGGCGACGGTTGCTTTGGCTGCGCCCGATGTTGCCTACAATGGTTCCCTCGTCCTCGTCGAAGTCGCCCCAAACCAAGGCATAATAGCGGCGGTGGATGGTGTGGTCGAAGAATTGCTTGGCGAGTATGGCTTGTGCGGTCTCGTTTTTGGCGACAATCATCAGGCCAGTGGTGTCCTTGTCGATGCGGTGGACGAGATAACCGATGCGATTCTCTACGTTTTGGTGCGTCTGTTCGAAGTGATAGGCCAAGCCATGCAGCAAAGTACCAGTGAAGTTGCCGTGGGCAGGGTGAACCACCAAACCGGCCTGCTTGTTGATGACGATAAGGTCGTCGTCCTCATAGACGATGTTCAACGGAATGGGTTCGGGCTTGATATCGGTATCGCGTGGCGGATAGCTGAACACGATGGAAATCACATCGTTGGGCTTCACCTTGTAGTTTGATTTCACCACTTTGTCGTTCACCAGAATGTTGCCAGCCTTGGCTGCGTTCTGAATACGGTTGCGTGAGATGCTGCTGATGCGTGAAGTCAAAAAGGTGTCGATGCGTACTGTATCCTGGCCACCGTCGACGGTGATGCGCATGTGTTCAAATAGTTCGCCGTTTTCTTCTGAGGTTTCAGCGTCTGACGATTCAACGAGGTCATCGTCCATTTCCAAGAGTTCATCGTTGGATTCAACGAGCTCGTCATCCATTTCAATAAGGTCGTCGTTCATTTGCTAATGATGAATTTTTGGGTGATGACTTGTCCTTGAGCTGTAGTCAAGCTGATGAAATACAATCCGTCGTTGAAGTTGCCGACAGGGATTTGTTTTGTGAAACCGCTCTGCCGGACGCGTCGACCCGTGAGGTCAAAGATGCAGGTCTGTATGATTTCTGTATTTTCTGCAATGCTGACATTCAGCATGTTGCTTGCAGGATTGGGGTATAGATTGACGATAGACGAAGTGTGTTCAAGCTCCTCCACGCCATGCAACGTCTTCCCGTCGATGACAGGCCGGATCATCAGCGTCCCGTGCATTTCGGTGGGCTGCCATGAGCCATTGGTGTTGTAGAATGCATACGCGCTGTTGTCGTTGGAACCGTCGAATCCGATATTAATGAGGCCTGTAGTCTGTTGCACGATGCCGACAAAGAAACTTCCCGCAAAGGAGATGATGGAATCGAAGGGATAGTAGTGGAAATCGTAAATCTGCTCTTCCCATTGCGGACGTTGGTTTCCAAGACGATAGACCACCTGTCCGGGGCGTCCGTTTTCGTCCTTCCAAATCACGAGGTCGAAGTACTTGTCGTTGGCGTCGTTGAGGGTACGGTTGAACAGCAACTGTACACCGCAGATGGTGTCAAATTCGGCCAACTCGAAGCGCATGGCGAATGCGCCGCCTGAAGGAATGACGCCGTATCCCATTTCGGGTGTGCCGTCGTCGTAGGCGTAATAATTGTGGAAACGTTGGGTGTAAATCATCGAGTCGATCAAAGGCGGAATGCAGGTCGAGTCGTAAACATAATGCTTGATGAGGTAGGTGACCGAGTCGTAGGCATAACTCATGTTGAACAACTCGCCAACATAGGGGCAGGCCGGTGACTGGCTTGTAGGCGGACAGTCGAGATAACCTGCTTGCGCGTAAGGTTGAATCGTAACAGGGTTGACTTGCCATTTATAATGCTGGTTTCCAGATATTTGGTCAACGGTGTAAAAATAGCTCGCCTCATGCGGTACATCGTCCAAATTGGCGACATCGAGTTCAAGATTCTCACGGACGGCAGCGTTGGGATTGGATCGGTATTGGCGGTAGGGCATGGCCTGGTAGCGAGTGAGGAACGAAGGACATTGCCCTGAGAAAGTTAACATGGGGTAGGAAGTGTTGTTCATGGTGCGGCCCCAATTGAGATACACCATGTCGATGTTCCATTCGTCCTCATTGCCACGGTTTTGCGGGTGGTTTGAGTTCTCAATACTGGCGTAGTTGTAGAAGCGGAAATAGAAATGATCGGTGAAATAGCGCAGGTCGCGGATGGGAATCATCACCTGCTTGAAAAACAGGCCGTTGTTGGCTTCCATGAAGGCTTGCAAGGTTTGTCCTGGGGTGCTCCAAACGTGGTACCAGGTGGTGTCAGCCACGGTGGTGAACACCGAGTCGCAGGGGATGGCAATGCTGCCTTGTGCGAGAGACGTCAGCGTATCGGTGATGATGGTGAACATCTCTGGATTGCAGTCGCCGAAAGCCCAGATGGTGTCGCCTGGAAACAGCGTGTCGACATGCATTTCGGCAAAAATCTCTTCTAAGGTAAAGTTTTGGTAATCAAGGTAAAGGAATTCCTCATGTTCAGTTGTAGTGCCAAATTGAAGCACCAAAGAGTCTTGTGCCTCGGGCGGCATACCGTTGCCTTGGGGCTGGTAGAAGAAACTGAAATAGACTGAATCGGCGGGCGTGAGGGCGCGGGGTTCAGGCTCCATGATAGAGTCGAGGCGGATACGCGCTGAGGTGAGTTGTTCCGAAATGAACGCGTTACTGATGGCGTAACTATAGACGCGGCCATATTCGTCAAGCACGTCGAGGGTGGCGGCGTTGCGGTTGGGAGGACAGAGCGGAAAACCATCGTTGACCAAAGCGCCGCAATTGGTCCATTTGGTGGAATCGGGGTAGAGCCTTGATTGGCTGAAGTCGTCGAAGAAGGGCAGGAAAATGCCTTCCGGATTGCTGTATCTTGAGGTTTGCCGTTGGCCGTGGTAAAATCCGGTCAGCACCTCTTGGGCGGTGCAAAGTTGGCCAAAGGCCAAGGCTGCAATCAAACTGAGTATCTTAAAATTCGTCTTCATATTGGATGTCAGTAGTTTCGTTGATTTCTTGAATGGTGTTCATTTGAACGTATCCAGGCACGTGTGCCAATGAGTCTTCGTGTAGCAGTTCGTCCATCTCCTTCTTGAAGTCCAAGGTGCGGCTTGAATGATAGGTGAGATTGACGAATGTGCCCAAATATACCGATGAAGAGCTGGGGCCAGGGTCCATGCTGCGGATGCACATGAACTTCAGGCTGTCGTTGTCCTCATACTTTTCTGTGCCAAGGTTGAGTCCCATGAGGTTGAGCAGCCGTTTGGCTTCGGTTGCGGGTTTGCCGATGAGGTTGGGCACCTTTACCCTGTCTTTGTCTCGCCCAATGCCGACACGAAGCACTATTTTGCTGCCTTTCACAAGCTCGGTGCCTTCAGCGATGGGCTGGCCGTCATAATATTGGTCGATGATGGCGTTTTTGTACGGACTGTCGCGATAATCAAGTTGTTCCACGTCCAACCCTGCCGACTCAAGCAAACCGATGGCCTGCCGCAACGAAAGGTTCTTTAGGTTGGGCATGAGGGTTTTTTCGGGCGTTTCGGCCACGATGATGATGTAAACATTGCGTCCTTTCTTGATTTTTGCGTTGGGCAAAGGGTCTTGCTGGTAGATGCTTCCAGGCTGCTGCCCCTTGGGATAAACGCTGTCGATAAGGAAAAAATGGAAATCGTTGGCGTATTGGCGTTCTACTTCGTGATAGTTCATACCAGTGAAATCAGGCATGGTGTAGACTTCGTTATGACGGGTGTATTTGTCTAACAACCTGAAAGTTAGCCATAGCAATGCGATGGACAACATGATTATGATGAGCAGGTTGAGATAAAATTTCTTTTCCTTAAAAAAGTGTAGGCGTCCCATAATTCCGTATTTTAGCCGTGTTTTTACAACTCGATTTTGAGTGTTTTTATTGTTTTGACAATTAACCGACAAAAGTACAAAAAATATGAAAAACGTGGCAATAATTTGTGGCGGCGACTCTGGCGAGTTCGAAATTTCCGTCAAAAGTGCTCAAGTGGTGAAGCAGAACTTGAATACGGAACTGTATAATTCAAAGATTATTGTTGTATCGAAAAAAGGGTGGTACGGACTCTTGAAAGATGGTACGCGTGTGGACGTTGACAAGAATGATTTTTCCATTTCCGTGGGTGGACACAGGACGAAATTCGATGTGGCTTTCAACGCGGTACACGGCGAACCGGGCGAGAACGGACCCCTTTCGGGGTATCTGGAATTGTTGGGCATTCCTTGTACCTCATCGCCTTTGACTACTTGCGCCCTTACGTTCCACAAGGACTTCTGCAAACGCATAGTGGCTTCATACGGTGTCAATGTGGCACCTTCGTTGCTGATCAATGAGGGGGAAAAATACGATGCCGAAGAAATCATCAAGGAACTTGGTTTGCCTTTGTTTGTGAAGCCGACCTGCAACGGCTCCAGCGTGGGTGTGACCAAGGTGAAGACGGCAGAAGAGCTTGTCCCCGCCATTTTTACTGCGAGAGCGGCTGGCCGACAAGTAATGTGCGAGAAGTTTGTCGATGGACGCGAGTTTGGTTGCGGTGCCATGAGTTATAAAGGAAAGATGATGGTTTTTCCCATCACCGAAATCATCAGCAAGAACGAGTTTTTCGACTATGAGGCCAAATACACAGCAGGCAAGTGCGATGAGGTGACGCCTGCCCAAGTAGACGAGGCCATAGCGATGGAAATCAAGGCTACCACAGCGATGCTCTACGATAAGCTGGAGTGCAAAGGTTTTGTCCGTATGGACTATATCGTCAGCGACGAGGGCGTGTTTTTCATCGAGGCCAACATCGTCCCTGGCATGTCGGAAGCCAGCATCATTCCCGCCCAAGCCCGTTGCTTCGGCCTGACCCTTGGGAAGCTGTTTGAAATGGCTATTGAAGAGGCGATGAGTCGCTAAAATTGTTGATACAGCCGCCCTTGCCAAGTTCCTCGTTCCGCCATCCGTTTCTCAATGCGGACCAAGACTTCATCATACCGCAACTTCATCCAAGGCTCGCTGACGAGGAAACGCGGCGGCACCTCGCCAGCAAAACGCTCGATGACAATATTTGGGTTCAGCCGCTCGGCAAAGTCGACGACGAAGTCGATATATTCCTCCAAATCAAAGAGATGAAAGGCCCCGGGATGTTCAAGATATTCTTCCGCCATCTTTGTGCCTTTGAAGATTTGCAGTTGGTGGAACTTGACCGTAGTCAAAGGTAGTTGGGAAATAATGTCGGCGGCACGCAGCATCGTTTCCTTGCTTTCGCCGGGCAGACCGAAAATGAAATGCGCCCCACAAGGAATGCCGTAATGGGCGGTCAGTTGAAGGGCCTTTTCCGCCGTGGCGAAGTCGTGCCCTCGATTGACGCGCGTTAAGGTTTCGTCGTAAACGCTTTCCACGCCGTATTCTAACACGACATAATGGGTTTTCTGTATCTCGTTGAGGTAGTGCAAGATATTTTCATCAACCAAATCAGGCCGAGTGCCAATGACGATGCCAACGATTTCGGGCACTTCCAAGGCTTGTTCGTAGATGTTCTTCAATTCCTTGATCGGCTTGTAAGTGTTTGAAAACGGCTGGAAATAAGCAAGATACTTGTTCGCTCTGCGATAACGCTGTCGGTGGAACTCAATGCCTTCCTCAATCTGCTGACGGATGGACTTCTCTGGTCGACAATACGACGGGTTGAAAGCCTCGTTGCTGCAAAAAGTGCAGCCTCCCGTGCTGATTCTCCCATCCCGATTGGGGCAACTGAAGCCCGCATCGATGCTGATTTTCTGCACACGTCCGCCGAACTGCTTCGCGAAGTAGTTGCTGTAGCTGTTGAAACGGCGGCCGTCAAATTGGCTTGTGTCGATTGGGACTGGGGTCATTTCTGCAATCGGTCAATCGTGTGGTTTTTTTGTTGTTAAAGTATGCTCTAAGGGTGAAGAGTTATTCCTCCAACTCCTTGATGCAAATCTCTATCCGTTCTTTCAAATAGACAAGGTCGTTGGTGTAAGTTTCCCAAACGAATCGGGGGCTGACCGTATAATAGCCATGAACCAGCACGTTTCTCATGTCAATAATGTCGTGCCAAGGCACTTCGGGATGTTCCAAACGGAAATCTTTGGTCAACATATTGGCAGCCTCGCCAATAATCATGATATTGTAAACCACCGCGTGGAAACACATCACGTCCGACTGCATTTCCTCAAAATTTTTGCCTTTCAGGAAGTCCATCACATGACCGATACATTCGTTAATGTGGCGCAAGCGTTCAATATCTCTAACTCGCTCTCTCATAGACTAATTTCTTGTCGCGGTTGGCGGAATCCATAGCAAACGGCCTTAAAGTGCCTTCTTCCACAAGGTCAACTTCAACCCCAAGGCGTTCTTGCAATTCTCTCCACATGCGAGCGTATGCAAACAAGCCGATGGGCGAACTGTGGTCAAACTCAACGAGAATGTCAACGTCGCTTTCGGGCGTTTCCTCGCCTCGGGCGTAAGATCCAAACAGCCACGCCTTCAAAACAGGTTGCGTCTTGAAATAATCGGCGATGATTTTTGTCAGGACTTGCGTACTCATATCGTTTTTCTTTTATGTCGCAAAGTTAGAAATATTTTTTCAATCCGCATTGGTTCAATGAGAATATCAAGCAAACATCTTACGAACAACAAAATTCTAAGGTCGTGAAAACTCAGTATTATTCAAAAACTCATCATCCGTCAACGTGTTCAAAAACGCTTTCAACTTCGCTTTTTCAATGTCAGTAAGTTGCACACCGCCGTCCATCACATGATGCATCAGCGGGTTGATGTTTTCGGAGTCTTTTACACCTTCGCTGTAGAAGTCAATGACCTCATCCAAAGTGGTGAAGCGTCCATCGTGCATGTAAGGTGCCGAGACGGCGATGTTGCGCAGGGTAGGGGCTTTGTAAGCGCCACGGTCCCAATGGCTTCCCGTGACGGCAGCACGGTCTTCAGGGTCGTTGAACTCATCGTCCAAACCGTTGTTGTAGAACAAGTTGGTGGTCATCAGGGCCAAACCACCTCCACCGTGACAATGGAAACAGTCTGCACCTTCCTCGGTGCAAAACAATTCGTAACCAGCCATTTCATCTTCGGTAAGCTCATCTTCTCCACGAAGATAACGGTCGAATTTGCTGTCGGCGGAAACCAAACTTCTCACAAACTGCGCGATGGCGCGTTGGATATTAATAAAGGTGATTTCGCGGCTGCCGAAGGCTTTCTCGAACAGTTCGGGATAGTCGTCGGTTTTCTGCAAATACTTGACTACCTGATTGGTATCGGCATTGATTTCCACGGGGCTCGTGACCGCTGCCAAGACCATATCTTCCAAAGTGGCAACGCTGCCATTCCAGCCCAAGCCCGTATGGTTCCAAGCCAAATTGACCAAAGGCATAACGGAATGGTGCAGGCCAGCCGAACCGCCAAAATCGAAATTGTTCTCTTGATGGTGGCACGAGGCGCAACTGCGGATGCCGTCAGTGCCATCGCGACCCGAAAGGCGTGCATCATAAAAGAGTTTTCTCCCCAAGGCCAAGCCTTCTTCGGTCATGGGATTGTCGGCGGGAATGTTGTTCCTGGATGGGAAATAGGCTGGTTGTGGCAATTCGTAAGGTGTTGGAACATAATGGTTTTGCTCAGGCTTGCACGATACCAAAACCAAAACACAAACCAATGCTATGTTTTTAATCAATTTCATCGTTTGAATTTTTATTTGCAGGGGTTTACACCGCCTATTTTGCAGGGGTTTACACCGCCTGTTTTGCAGGGGTTTACACCACCTGCCTATTTTCCGTCGTCCCTACGGGACTCCCCATTCTCTCTTTCACGCTTTTCCAAGTCCAAAAATGTGGCTTCGGAGCAGCCTTTTGCATCACATTTTTGAATTTTTCTGCAAATCTATTGCCATTTTCCATAGTTGTATTGTTTTCATTATCAGTGGGTTTTCCGATTGGTTCTGCATGATGTGGCTTCCAAATTCGTCGAAGTCAATCGTATGGGGATTGCGGAACCAGTTGTCGATGACCATCGTCAGGTCAAGTTGGTTTTCAGCGATTTCCGTTATGGCGAAATCGATTGGAAGTTCCACGGTGAAGTAGTTCTGGTAAAACTGGCTGTGGTCTTCGTTTTGCCCGATGCCGAGATGGATGGCCAAAGGCGCGAGACGGTCTTCCACGTCCAAATATTTCCCGTTCAGTTTCATATAATGGTAGCCTCCGCCAAGCAAATCGGGCCAAAACATCTCCGACTCGGGCGGGTCTGTGAAGAGGCCGGTTCGGTTGTCGGATTCGTCTAATCCAAAGATGAAACGGATGGCGGTGTAGTGGCCTGGCTTCACAGGACTGAAATGTAATGTTTGTGATTCCGGAATATCGTTGTCGATGTAATAGACTCGGCTGATGTCCAAAGTGTCGGCAAGACCTTGCTGATGGAGCATAATCCAATCGCCTGCCTCGTTTTTCAGCTCAATGTTGGAGAGAAACCATTGTATCTCGGTGATGAGAAACTGGTTTCCTGCTTCATTTTCGTAGCATAACGTGTCAGTAACCAACGACTTCCCATTGACTTCATAGCCAAGGTTCAAGTTGATTGCAGCCTTTTCTTTGGGCTTTGTGCAAGCCACCGCCAACAAGGCGAGCACTAAGACAAGGGGTTTCAGTTTCATCATCTTTTGAAATTCAGCGGCGAAGATACAAAAATTCTTCCAAAATTGTGTATTTTTGCTGCCCTAATTGGAAAAACTATGGCAGAATTCAAAATAGGCGACAAGGTGAACTTCCTCAGCACGGTTGGCGGAGGCAAAGTCACGAAAATCATAGACTCAAGAATGGTGATGGTGGAAATCGAAGGCGGCTTCGAAATCCCCACTTTGATAACGGATTTGGTGCTCGACTACCGCTCAATGCCCGCCCCGAGCAAGCAACAGCAGACGGTAGACAAGGTACAGAAAGAGGTTCAAGGTCAGGAACTTCTGAAACAGCAAGAGGCCGATGCAGCCCGAAAGGGTGGCTTGCGCCGCTTTGCGAAAGAGGCTGAGAAAGAAGGCGTTTATATGGCTTTTGTGCCGCACGAGCAACAATGGCTTTTGACAGGCCCGCTTGATGTGGTCTTGGTCAACCACACGCCTTACGAAATGCTCTATACCTTCACCATCAAGGAGGAGGACAAGTTCGCGAATGTGGACTTCGGGCAGGTCGACAAGTACGAGAAAATCGTCATCGAGACCATCTCGCGCGACGACCTCGAATATTGGCTCAATGGCGTAGTGCAGGCCATTTTGACTACAGAAACCTCTGATTGTGTGCTGCTTCCGCTGAACGCACCTTTCTCATTGCGAGTGGGTCGTTTTATGAAAGAAGGTAGTTATCTGCCTTCGGGCATCTTGGGCGAGAAGTCGGTGATGATTTGCCTCTCCGAACTGATTGCGCTGAAGCACGGCGACAGCGATTTCACCAAAATCCTAAAGGAAGGCGTTGGTGCTCAGGCTCCTGCCAAGACTTTGGTGAAGCCCGATGCCCCCATTGACAAACACAAGACCGCTCCGGGCGAGGCCGTCGTGGATTTGCACATCGGCGAGTTGGTTGACAACATTTTGGGAATGTCAAGCCACGACATGTTCAAAATCCAGACGGACTATTTCAAGAAGATGCTCGACAGCGCGATTGCCGCCGAATACAACAAGGTGACTTTCATTCACGGCGTGGGCAACGGCGTGCTGAAAAACGCCATCATTGAAGCGTTGAAGGACTACAAGAACACCGAAAACCGCATGGCCAGCATAGCCAAGTTTGGTGTCGGGGCTATTGACGTGATTATCACGGAGAAAGCCAAATAAAAAACACGGCACGGAATGTTCCGCGCCGTGTCTTTCATGGAAAGACTTGTCCGTTATTCGGTTTTGTTGTCAAATTCGATGAGGTTGAAGTCCTTGTCGAACTTGAATTCAAAGGTGTTGCTCAACTCGATTTCCCAGCTGCCGTCTGTCCTCTTTTCAACTTCAACGACTTGTTCGTAAGGGAAATACGAAGTGACGAAATCTTCTAATGACCTGCAAACGAATTGGGTAGGTACGCATTTGTAAATCGTGGCATCTTCGCAGTCGATGTTCGTCCAATTGAGGTCGAGGTCGAAAGCGAGTTCAGTGTTGTCGGTGAGTTTCACTTCGATTTTGTCCTCAAATTGTTGTGCCAAGCGAATGTCGGCCAGAGGGAAGTGTGATTTCACGAAGGATTTGATTTCAGGGTTGTCGAGGTAACTTTTCCCTCCTTCAATCACGTTGAGGTCAGTCCCGAACCTGATTTCTTGGTTGTTGTCCATCTCGATTTCCCAGCCATAGTTGGTCTTCTCAATTTCGCAGATGTGGTTGTCAGGGAAACGGCTTGTCAGGTAATCTGCAATGGGCGAAGGCACAACGCTACTTGGAACGGCATCGTAAATGGTTGAATTTTTGCATTTTACCTTGACCCAGACAAACGTGGAATCAAAATTGATGCAGGTTTGGTCTTCGAGTTTCACTGTGTAACTCTGCTGTTTTTTGTGGCAATTGAGAATTTCAGTCTTAGGGAAGTTGGATTCGACGAACCGTTTGATACCCGGGTCGATTTCGTTGAGGCTGATTTCAGTGACTCCCATCGTTTTCCATTGCTGGTTTTCGGTCGTCATGTTCGAGTTGTCGTTGATTGCGGCTTTTTCGCTTTTGCCACATGCCATCGCAAAGATGGCTAATGCCGCGATTGTGGCGATGATGACTTGTTTTTTCATCTTTTTTTTGAATTTAAATTGTTGATAATTAATTTATTGAGAATAGTCTACTCGATGTGTCGAATAAACGCATTTTTTCATTTTCAGGGTTGCAATGATACGAAAAAAAGGAAACTATGCCCATGTTTTTGCTGCCATAGATGAAAAACGCGGCCCGGATTTCTCCAGACCGCGTTTGCTGATGTGGTATTTCAATCGGGTTTAGTCTATTTCTCTGACGCGGAATTTGCTGTCAAATTCGATTTCAATCCCGTTGCTCAATTCGATTTCCCATCCGCGATGGTCTTTCGCGATTTTCACGATTCTTTGTTCGGAATGAAGTTGGCTCACATGGTCGGCGATTTCCGTCGGCACCAATGCGGCTGGCACTGAAGTATAAACCGTTGAATACTTGCAGTTTATTTCGTCCCATTCAAGTTTTTTGCCGAAGGCGTTGCCGTCAAATTCGATTTGGGTGTAGTCGCTGAGGGTCACATCGTAATCGAAACCGTCCTTGATTGTCGCAATCACCTCCTCGTTGGGGAAATAAGTGGCAACAAAGTTGTTGATGCTAATTTGGGTTTGTGCGTTGGCTTCCTTGCTGCACGAGGTGGTGCAGAGTGCAAACCCGATGAAAAGTGCTGCTATGATGATGATCTTTTTCATGGCTGTTTATTTTTTGTCGTCGAAACCAGTTACGTTGAAGTAGGCATCAAAAGTGATTTCAAGGCCGTTGCTCAGTTCGATTTCCCAGCCGTTGTATTTCTTCTCGATGCTGTCAATATGTTTTCCAGGGAAGTTAGCGGTCACATAGTCAGTG
>ONKQ01000066.1 GCA_900318465.1 uncultured Bacteroidales bacterium | reverse complement strand
GATTCATCAAGCGTAAAGTTGAAAATGGCGGAAGCCTCATCAGACATTCTTGACATCACAGAGATTTCCTCCGCGATGCTTTTATGGAACTTGTACTCATTCAGTCCAATAAGAATGGGCGATATGTGGATTTGTGAAAGATACTCCATGATGGAGGTCATCTCGTCGCGCAGCTCTGGAGCCTTACTGGTTTTCAACAAATCTGGTATCTGTTCCAAATTACGCCATGAGAAACTACGGTTATGGTATTTGTAGATATGGTCAATGATAAACGACAGAGACACCAAAAACCTATCGCCATAGTTGCTCATATCATTAGTGACAGCACCCATAATGGGGTTGGAGAGGTAATAGACAAAATTGATAGTCCTTTGTTGGATGGGTTCGAAGTATAGCACTCTTTGTTCTTTGTCAACTTTATCCTCTCCAACCCAACACACATCGTCCCAATCATTCATAGGAATACAATCTATTGCATAGCGAATGTATTTGTCGAAATAAAGGAATATCTTTTTCGGTGACCCATTACTTATGTGAGTCAAATATGCTGCAAAAGTATGAAGGAAGCCTGTGACATACAGGGCATCCTGATACCTTTTCTTTTTCTCTTCTTCGCCAATCTCACTCTTATCAATCACATCTTTTAGATATTCATAATACCAGCGAAGGGATGGCTTTTCTAGTTTTAAAACTGCCAATTCAGGATTTTTTTCATCATTACCTTGCATTCCTTCTGCATTTTTTCTTTCCATTTCTTCCAGCCAATACCGAGGAATCATGCGGTTGGTGATATACCATTCCGACATAGAACGCACATCCGTCTGGCCTCCCTCTGGAGTAAGAAAACTATCCACATTGATGACCCCAGAGAAGATACGATCTGCAAGATAAGCATCATAAAGCTCACGACCCGAAATAAACACGAATTTGGCCTTTGCAGTCGACACAAAAAGCTTGATATTAGCCAACAATTTCAGCACATTGCGGCGACGTTCACGAGAATCCATGCCATCAGGAAAACCTTTCACAGAATCTGTAAACTCCGGCATCTCAGTGGTCTTGTGCTGCTCCATCATTGCCGGGTCAATCTTATCCATTTCGTCAAACACGACAATGAAATTGGCTTGATAATTCCTCGGGCATTTTCCAGAGTTAATCATATTGATAATGTCAGCCAGTTCGGTTTCAATTTCACGAATGTCGGCAATAGGTTTTGTTTTGTGATGTCGACGGCTAAATAATGAGAGGGTGAAGACACTGGTTTGAGCAGAGGATGTCATTCCTGTTTCCTCCCCAACGATAGTGTTGAGACGTTCTGTTAAAATATCAAGCCGTCGCAAAGCACGTATTGGAGTAGAAAAATAAGGTATTAAACGGAACAACTTCTCAATCATAGATTTCAAAACAATGAAAAATAAAATATATAAAACAAACCTAAGCACAAAGCCCAAGCTTGTTTCTGAATTATATACTCTCACAAATGCCCTTGTCGTCTTATGAAACAATTGTGAGAACCATGACTCGCTCGAATCACCATTAACAAAAACCTGCTGATTGTTGGAATTGTCGGAATTCCCCGAAACAACAAGGTTTTGCTCATTTGAAACCTCCTCCCTGACGGTAATAGGAGAATTTTGCATGTCTATGCTCACCTCAGTACAGCAAACCGCAAACTCTTTATTAATTTCAGTTTTATTTCTATCGAGACGAATATTCTGGATAGAGAACACAAAAGCAAAACAAGCCAATGAAACCGCTATCATCACAAAAGACTTTATAATGAGATGGGGGATTGAACTTCTCACAAACGCCTTGTATTTATCCCTTACGGAAGTGGCAATCATGCTCAACACATCTCGCTCCTTCAACACTTCATGTCCCAAGTTGATGGAAATCTTGATGTTATGATAGCTTCGGTTTTCAAGATCATCATCATTCCCACGAGTCATCTTATCGACATTCACTTCATTGAACTTTTCATGATTCGGATACTTTAGCCTGGCTCTTTTCTTTATTCTCTTAAATTTGCTATCGTCAAAATAACAAACCGCAACAACAGCTGCTAACCATGCGGAAAGTAGAGTAGCAACAATCCAGTATACTTTACCAATATGTTTAAGTTCCAAAATCGATGGTTTAATAGCTGCCAAAACTCCCATTACGACAGCAGGAATCAAACTCAATAGCAGCCCCCAGGGTTCACGTTTTTCATCAACCTCACGGGTTAACTTATTGACGACACGCTCTACCAAAATGGTTTTACCCATACCACGAAAACCAGTAACCAGATAAGAGCCGCTTTCCTTTTTCTTGTCAGACAACCAATTGAATAGCTTTTCCATCAAACGCTCGCGTCCGACGAAGTCGTCATACTTGTGTTCTTCAACATTCTCCATTTTGTCCTGAATAGGTAGGAATATCTTGATGGGACGTATTAATGACGAATATTTGTCATTAAATTGGTTGGTTGGTATATTATTGTTTAGTTTCGTCATTGTTGTCAACAGGGGAAAAGAGTCCTTTTTGTTTTATTGCTGCAAATTTATAAAAAAAAGTATTCCACATGCTGAAAACTCCTTAAAAAAGCAAAAAAAGAGCGAAACAAGCACAATTCACATTATCCCCGCCTCCCCCACCACCACTTCTACCATCGCCAAACGAACTGCCAGACGTATGAAATGACAAATAATCGGAGTTCATATAATGACATCTAACAGAATCACCACACCATACCCCTCTCAATACAGCACCAATGCAGCTTAGTATCCCGCTCATAAGTAATCCCCACAAGCAACAAATCATCAGCATAATGCGCCACCTTGGCGTGATATTGTCTGCGCTTAATCCGTTCGATGGCAGTATCAACGGCCTTGTCGTATTTCAGCTCGATAAGAATGGCTGGTGAATTGACATTCTTGCGAGAATTGAAAGTACCACTTCAAAAAGCACCACAACTCTACTCTAAACTCTAAACCGCCCTACCATCTCCCCGAATATCCCCCGCCGCCACTTCGACCACCTCCAAATGACCCACCAGAAGAATGACTCGACGAATGGCTGGAATAGCTTCTGCTGCTTGAGGAGCTATAGGAAGAACCGCTACTACTACTGCTATAATGCACCAACTTAGGAATTACCACGGTCTTCGTGAGGGTATTGCCGCAATGCTGGCACTCGTAGACCTCCTCTTTCTTGCCATCGTGTGAATAATCCGCCTTGACGAGAGTCTCAGACTTGGCCAACTTCAATGTATATGCACCACATTTTGAGCAAGTTTGGAACTCGTCATACAGACTTCCTTTTTCCTTCATCACAAACTCATGGCCATTTTGGCAACAGTAGGGCGTAAACTTCAACGCCTTTATCTTGGTTTCACATTCATGGGTCTCTGGCAATTGGAATCCGCCATGCATGCTCATGCTCTGGCCACACGTAGGGCATTGAAACTCACTGCTATGCTCTATCCTCGACTTCAAAATCTTGTAATAGACCACACCGAGCCAAGGAGCCATCCACATCGCGATTTTGTTGGCCGTATGCTTGAACGCTGTCTCGTAGATTTCCTTGGGCTTAATCGATTGCTTCGCCAAGGTGTCGGCCTTCTTCAAGACACGGTGGTTCTGGCGGAAACAAACCCAAGTGAGGTATAAAAACAAACTGACACCAGACACCCAATCCAAATAGTTCTCTTCTTCAAGATCGTGGAAACGGAACGCCATGAAGACAATGACGATGAATACAATCACATAGATTGAGAAACCGAGCATCAAGGCACCAAGGCAACCTTTCCCCTCCCAGGGCGAACCCGACCAAGCGGTTTTGATATAGTCAATATAGGTGGCATCAGACTCTTCAAACGATTGGTTAAGCTCTGAATCCAAACGTGTTCCTTTCTTACGATTTCTCAACCAATAGAAAAATCCGACCCAAGGCATGGCAAACATGAGCAAGACAAACACTCCGAAAAGGGTGCTATAGTCGCCAGATTTGTCACTTCCCTCAAAGTCGTAGTTGGAGGGCAAGGTCGTCGTCAGTCCCATAGGAATTTCGCCGCCATAGACCTCCACAATGTCGGCAACACCAGCACAAAGTCCGCCCTCATAGTCACCCTCTCTGAAAAAAGGCACGATGGTTTTGGTGAAGATACGCTGACACTTTGCATCTGTGAGTGTCTCCTCGGCACCATAACCTGTCTCAAACTCCAAGGCGTGTTGGTCTTCCACAAAGAGCAATAACACACCGTTGTCAGTGTTTTTGTCGCCGATGCCCCAATAGTTAAGCAGCTCTGTGGCAAAGGGTTTCGGTTCGGCATCACCGATGGAAGCCAAAGTCACCAAAAAGACATCGGCTTTGTCACGAATGGAGCAAAGTGCCGTGTTGATGGTCATCTCGATGCTATCGGAAAGGAAGCCGTCAGGGTCGGAAACATGGATGTCGTTGCTTTGCAGGCGCGTGTTTGGCACCGTTTTTACCGTCCATTCTCTTTGTGCCATCATAGTGATACTCAAGCACATCAGCAGCAATATCAGACAAGTTCTTCTCATTGAGTTACTTGGTTTTGAAAGCACAAAGATACAAAAGAACGCCCATTTCCCCACTTTTTACTATTTTTGCACCAAATTTCGACAAGAAAACCCATGTTTGACGACGAAGACATCGAAGATTATTACGAAGAAGAACAGGACCGACAAGCCGCCATCGAGCGGTATGAGGACATGCTGAAAACGCATGACGCGACCTATTTCGATAGTGCGGAGTTCGAGTATATCATCGACAACTACGTGGAAAAGAATCAGTTGCGGCAATCGCGCGAGGCCATAGACCTTGCCATGCAACAACATCCCGAAAGCAGCGTCCTGAAAATTAAGGAGGCACGACAGTATTTGCTTGAAGGTCAGGCCGAAAACGCCTTCCAGATTCTGCAACACATCGAGCGCGACGAAGACGACGAGCCTGACTATTTCCTCGTGTTGGGCAGCTGCCTCGCCGTCCTCGGCAAGTCGAAAGATGCCCTTGAAAACTACTTCAACGCCCTGCCCTACTTCGACGAAGACGAGAAATTCGACCTCTACAACGCCATCGCCTACGAATACCAACGATTGCAAAAACTCGACCTCGCCCTCGATTTCTACCAACGCGCCCTCGCCTTGGCCACCGACGAGAACAACGAGCGCGAGACCATTTACCACGAAATTCGCTGCTGTTTCCTTGGAAAAGGCCGCAAGGACGAAGCCATCGCCTTCTTCCAACGCCTCGTCGACGAAGACCCATACAACAGCAAGGCCTGGACCAACATCGGCGACTGCTACCGCATGATGGGCGAATATGAGCAAAGCATCGACCCTTACGAATATGCCCTCGCCATCGACCCGGAGGACATTTGGACCAACATGCACCTCGCCGACATTTATTACGACCTCGGACGCTACAAGGAATCTATCGACACCCTTGAAGAAGCCCTGCGCAACGGCGTGGAGACCTCCATCATACACACCTCTTTGGGCGATTGTTATTACCGCCTCAACGACCTCCAAACCGCTGAAGAACATTTCAGAAAGGCATTGGAAATGAACGAGATGAATGGTGGAGGTTGGGCTGGACTTGGCTACATCAGCAGCGACATGGGCGACAGCAAAAAGGCCATCAAATACTTTGAGAAAGCCTTCCAATTGGAACCTTGGGAAACCGAGCACCTCTACTCCATCTCCGCCGACTACCGCAAGCTCAACTGCCTCGACCTCTCGATGCAATACCTGCGCAAAATCCAGGAGATGAACCCTCGCGACCCCGACTCCTATTATTATATAGCCGACCTTTACGGTGAGATGGATCAGGTGGACGAGGCCATCAATACGCTGCAATACGGCCTGATACAGACCGACAACGACTCGGCCCTTCTTTATCTTTTGGCCTACGCCTATTTCATAAAAGGCAACCGCAGCCAAGGCCTGGAAACCCTCAACCAAGCCCTTGAAGCCGACTTCGACGCTTGGCCCGATTTTCTGGAATACGACAAGGAACTGCTTTCCAACGACGTCGAAATCATTGACTTAATTGAGCTACACAAGAAATCACACGACATACAATCTGAAAACAACGCATGAAGAACTACCTCTACATTTTCCTCATCGCCATGGTGCCGCTCATCGAGCTTCGTGGCGCTTTGCCAGTGGCCTACGCCATCCATACGGCTAACCCTGACTTCAGCCTATTTTGGAGCTATGTTGTCATCGCCATCGGCAACATGCTGCCCGTGCCTTTCATCTTCTTTTTCGCCCGCAAGGTGCTGGATTGGGGCAAAGACAGCAAAATACGCTTTTTCAGCAGGTTCTGCAACTGGTGCCTCGAAAAAGGCGAGAAAGGCGGTCAAAAACTGCAAGCCAAGGCGGGACGTGGCCTTTATTGGGCCTTGGTGCTCTTTGTCGGCATACCGTTGCCCGGAACCGGCGCATGGACTGGCACCCTCGCAGCAAGTTTCTTGGACATGGATTTCAAGAAAAGCGTTTTGGCCGTGATGGGCGGCGTGGTGCTTGCCAGCGTGATTGTTGGCGTAGTCTGCACATTAGGTTTTGGGGCAATATTTGGAATCGGATAAGACATGAAACGCTACGGACTCATCGGACATCCACTAAAACACTCGCAATCAAGGTTCTACTTCAACGAGAAATTTGAATACGAGGGTCTGGACTGCCTTTATCAGCATTACGACATCAAATCGTTGGACGAACTTCATGACGTCATGGCGAAGTATCCCGACCTCTGCGGATTCAACGTCACAATACCTTATAAGGAAAGTATCATTGCGCTGTTGGACGAGATAGACACAACTGCAAAGGAAGTTGGTGCCGTCAATGTGGTGACCATCGCAAACGGCAAGCTGAAAGGCTACAACACAGACGTTTACGGCTTCGAGCAGCTCCTTGAAAGAGCCGTCAAAGGCCGCGACACGAGTCATGCCCTCATCCTTGGCACGGGTGGCGCATCAAAGGCGGTGCGTTACGTGCTGAAACAAAAAGGCATACCCTTTTCTTTGGTCAGTCGCGACCCCGAAAAAGGTGACTACACTTATGATACCCTGACCGATGAAGTCTTGAGAGCAAACCCGTTAATCATCAACACCACACCCTTGGGCATGTTCCCTCAAATCGACAATTTCCCTGACCTGCATTATCAAGGCCTGACTCGGAAACACACCCTTATCGACCTGATTTACAACCCAAGAGAAACCGCATTTATGGAACTGGGCCGCACTTGGGGTGCGAAGGTGTACAACGGTTTGCAGATGTTTGAGGAACAGGCCAAGCGGACTTGGGAAATTTTTAGTAATTAATCACAAAACATGCAAAACTCACAAAACAATAGTGGTGTTATAGCAAGCCTGTCGACGAGCTGGTTGGCAAGTCGACATACAAACAAGTTTTGAAAGTCTTGCTGGTTTTGTGACATAAATCATCTGACTATGGCGAGAAATAAAGTAAAACGAGAACCCGAACACCTTGAAAGCGTGTTGATTGTGGACGCTGGCTCCGAAGGCATGTCGGTGGCCAAGCCCGAAGGTCGCGTGGTATTCATCCCTTTCGGCGTGCCAGGCGATGTGGTGGATATTGAGGTTTACAAGCGCAAGAAGAACTTCTTTGAAGGTAAGATTTTGAATTTCAAGCAGATGTCGGACAAACGCGTCGAGCCTGTCTGTCAGCATTTCGGTCTCTGTGGCGGCTGCAAATGGCAACATGTAGCCTACGAATGGCAGACCTACTACAAGCAGAAACAGGTGAAAGACAACTTCGACCGCATCGGAAAGATTGAGTATCCTGAAATCCGTACGATTTTGGGCTGCGAGAAGCAATTCGCCTACCGCAACAAACTTGAATACACCTTTTCGAACCGCAAATGGCTCACCGATGGCGCACCAAATGGAACCCACGACGAAGAAGCCTGCAAAGGTCTCGGTTTCCATCTTCCCCAACTTTTTGACCGCGTGGTGGACATTGAACGATGCTATCTTCAAGCCGACCCTTCCAACGACATTCGACTGTTTGTCAGGCAATTCACGATGGAGCGTCACCTGCCCTATTACAACTTCCGCACTCACGAAGGACTGATGCGCAACCTCGCCATCCGCTGCAACTCGAAGGGTGAGTTCATGGTCATTTTGGTCATCAGTGAAGAAAACGAAGTGGTGCGCCACGAGCTGATTCCCGCCTTGGAGATGGCTTTCCCGCAAATCGTCTCATTGTTACTCGTCATCAACCCGAAGTTCAACGACATCATCAACGACCTGCCTTTCGAGTGTCTGAAAGGCGAGCCTTATTTGAACGAAACAATGGCCTCGCCACGGTCTGGTTTCGACGATTTGAAGTTCCGAATCGGTCCAGTGTCGTTCTTCCAAACCAATGTCTACCAAGCAGAAAGGCTCTATCGTGCCGCCTTCGACTTAGCCGATGTGCAAGGCAACGAATTAATGTACGACCTCTACACCGGCACTGGCACCATTGCCCAATATTTCTCTCGCTTTGTGAAGAATGTGGTGGGCATTGAGTATGTGGAGGCGGCCATCAACGATGCCAAAATCAATGCGGAAATCAACGGAATCACCAACTGCACTTTCTATGCTGGCGACATGGCCAAGGTGTTCACCGACGATTTCATCACTGCCAACGGCCACCCTGACCTCATCGTCACCGACCCACCCCGCGCAGGCATGGCTGAGAAGGTAGTCGAGCAACTTCTCAACATCCGAGCAAAGAAGATCGTCTACGTCAGCTGCAACCCTGCCACACAAGCCCGTGACCTGCAACTACTTGACCCAGTCTACAAAGTAATGGCCGTGCAACCCGTCGACATGTTCCCGCACACGCAACATGTGGAGAATGTGTGCTTGCTTGCACTTCGCAACTAAAACAGCAATCAACGTACTGTTATTGCTGTTTATTTTTCAGGTTTTTGTCGATAATTCTCCTAAAATCAGCCACAAACACCCTTGCGGTCATGGATGGGGATGTTTCGGCTGAAATATAGCATCTGCCGTCATCGAAGAAACAAATGCCTTCGGCCTGAGCACCAGTAAGTTGGGGCAGCTCGAAACGGTGGTTCGACAACTTCACTCCATCCTCTTCAAAGTCGAAAATCAGGTACAGGAAAGGCTTCCAAACCGTCTTCACATAGCCCACAATGGCCAAAATGCGATTCTCTCGGTCGTAATCGGCACCTGTAATCAAGCCCTGCGAATCGAAGCCGTTGACCACTTCTGCAACCTGTTCTCCTTGCGTTTTTGAGAGTCTGTACAGGCGCGTCGTGCCCGTCTCCCAACCCTTGCTCAATAGGTAAAGGTAATCCTCGGTGGCAAACATGGCCTCACAATCGAAGTCGTGGGCTTGTTTCCGTTTCTCGAAATTGGTTTGGTCGCCAAATCGGAACAGAATCGAGTCGACTATGATGGTCGTATCGCCCTCTTCGGGAATAGCCGACAAAGGGAATGTGAAGATTCTCAACTTCTTGCGACTGCCTTTGTTGTTGCCGAAGTCGCCAACAAAAACCGTCTCGCCATCGGTACAAACATCTTCCCAATCCTTATTCTTTGCCTTGAGGAGAGTGATTCTTTGCACTACCTCAAAATTTACAGTATCAAGTGCATAGAGTATAGGCTTGCCGCCACTGTCGTTGTGGGTCCAAAGTTTCCCGTTGTGGAAAAACAAGCCTGAAGTCTCCTCTATCTCCTTGGGCAATTCCGACTTGAACTCAGGGACAAAAACAGGCGAAAACCCGCTACTGCCTTCCTCCTGAGCCCAAACAAACGGGGAAAGCAGCAGAAACAATCCAACAAATAAGGCTTTTTTCATGCTTATTTCACAACTATCGTCTTGTTTATCACACCTTTATCCATGACCAACCGAAGCGTGTAGAGACCCGTCGGATAGTTCCCGACTTCCATCGTAAACTGGTCTTGTCCACCAACTTCGACAGTCTTCACCAACTGACCCATTGCGTTATACACCGAAACCCTCTGCAAGCCTTTAGCTTCGATATTCAATTGGTTTTCAGTAGGATTTGGATAGACAGAAACACTATTAGCATCCATTTCACTCAATTGATGAGGAATGCCCTCACCAATCAAAGTCTCTGATGGTGCCTCACAGCCGTCGCTGTAAACAGCCATAATGAAATATTCCGCTTGAGCACCAATTGAAATCGTGTCAATATATTCATAATGGATGAAATTGGGGTCATATTGAACTGTGGCGATTACTGCACTATCACGATACACATCAAAATGCTGAAGCTCGCCCGTCGATCCTTCTTCAGGCGCATCCCAAATCATATATAGCTCCATTACCTCCTTGTCAATAGGTATCGCAAACTCAAAATTCATCACCGGATTGCAATACACCTGCGGCGTTTCGCCCATAGGATTGGCAATCTCGGCCAAACAAGCAATGTTCATCTGGCAATACTGCTGCGACATCTCGAAGCTGTTCACACTCGTGCCAATCAAGTCGTTGGGCGTGTGGATGTAAGGGCTGTAGTTTTGGTAGTCCTCAAAAGGATAGATGCCCATGTAGCCGTGATTATTAAAAGAGGTGTGGTCGCTGTCGCCCTCGTTGAAGTTGACGTGACGGATGGGCAGTTCGGGATAATACACTTCACCTACATTCATATAATAAGTGCCGATGGGCTCCACAGAATTGGGATAGATGCAGTCGATATGGATCTGGTCGCCATAAAGATAGCCGTTCATGTCGTTGTTGAAGTAGCCGATGATGTCCATGCCTTCCTGCTGGCAACGTGAGGCGTATGCCTCGCTGCCGTACAAGCCCATCTCCTCACAACCGTAGGCGCAATAGACGATGCTGTATTCAAATTCGTATTGGGTCAAAATACGGGCACTTTCAAGCACGCTGGCCACACCAGTAGCGTTGTCATCGGCACCGGGAGCAGCACCACCACTCATGGCCTGATATGAGAACGAATCGAAATGGCTACCGCAAACCACGTATGTATCAGGATAGAGCGTACCGCGCTGTATGCCAATAACATTGGGAGCAGCCTGGCCACTACCCAGCCAAGTGTTGGCATAAAATGCCTGTTGTTCCACTTCGAGTCCCAAGGCTTGCATTCGGCCTGCAATCCAGTCGGAAGCGGCAAAAGCGTTGTCAGAGTTCCACAAACGTTGGCCATAATCCTGCAAGCGCTGCACGGTGGCTTCCAACGAGTCCATGTTCACTTGGTTCAGCATCTCACGGATGCGCGGATCTTCCTCCGTCACCACGGGGAAATCGCGGGTCAATTTAGGCAAAGTTGCCTTCTTGTTGAAGATGGCCACAGCACCATCGTTTTTGTATGGCATTGTTGCGCCTCTAACAATCACATAATCATCGGTTTGCAGTAAGGCATCCTTTCCTTGAAGATAGGTCGGTTGCGCCGTTTTAGGGCAATACACCAGAGTATATACCTCATTATTAGCAAAAGCTTGAGAATCAAGCAGAATCATCTTCTGACCATCAAAACGTTCCGCCGTGGCGAAAACTTCGAAATCCGTGTAGTAATGCACGGTCAGATTGGGGTCAGCGAAATGCTTCTCCAACTCGGCCCGACCCGAATAGGAAATCCTGACAAAATCTTTAGCCATCACAACGGATGACATCGTCAAAGCGAGTAAAAAAATGCAAATTCTTTTCATTTCAGTAATGCGTTTATTTGTGACAAACTTTTTTATTTTAGGTGACAAAAATAGGAAAAAAATAACACACATCGAAAAACAAACAAAAAATGTCAAAAGACTATATGGATACCCATCCTCAAGCTCTTGACATTCTTGACATTACGGCAATCCAACCCCAATCGGAGTCAGTTCGTCATTTAGGATAAATCTCGCCCTTTGCGGCCTTCAGGGTGTTTTGCAGAAGGGAGACGATGGTCATCGGACCCACGCCACCCGGGACGGGCGTGATTTTCGAGGCCACTTTGTAGACCTCATCATAGTCCACGTCGCCCAAAATCTTGTAACCCTTCGGGCTGGTCGGGTCGTCAATGCGGTGGATGCCCACGTCGATGACGACTGCACCGGGCTTAACCATGTCGGCAGTCACGAAGCCCTGCTTGCCGATGGCGGCAACAAGAATGTCCGCATTGCGACAAATTTCGGGTAGGTTCTTGGTGCGGCTGTGGCACAAGGTGACGGTTGAGTCGATACCCTTGCGCGACATGAGAATAGCCATAGGCGTACCCACGATATTGGAGCGACCCAACACGACAACATTCTTGCCAACCGTCTCAATGCCAGAGCGTTTGATGAGTTCCATGATGCCGTTGGGCGTGGCTGGAATGTAGCAAGGCAGACCCAACATCATGCGGCCCGCGTTAATGCTCGTGAAGCCGTCCACGTCCTTTTTGGGGTCGATGGCGTTGATGACCTTGTTCTCGTCAATCTGTTTGGGCAGCGGCAGTTGGATGATGTAGCCGTTGATTTCAGGGTCATTGTTGAGGAATTCGACCATGTCGAGCATCTCCTTTTCCGTCGTCGTAGCGGGCAGGCGATACACCGAAGAGGTCATGCCCACCGAGTGACAGGCCTTCTCCTTCGAGGCCACGTAAGTCTTGCTCGCGCCGTCATCACCCACGATGACCGCCGCCAAATGCGGGGCGGCAATGCCCCGGTCAATCATTCCAGCAACTTCAGCGGCAATTTCTTTCTTGATTTGTTCGGCAATGAGTTTGCCATCAATGATTTTATTGTCCATATTTAACTACTTAATTATCTTTGTTTTAACTTTTTAACTACGGATTTCGCGGATTTGACAGATTTGATTCTATAAATATCGTATCGATTATCCGTTTAATCCGTAGTTTCTTACCTCCGTTTCATCGCCCCCGCCATGCGCATCAACTTCTTCCCGCCGCCCGTAGTCATCATGCGCATCATCTTCGAGGTTTCCTCGAATTGCTTAACAAGGCGGTTCACCTCTACGATGCTCGTGCCGCTGCCGTCAGCGATGCGCTTGCGGCGTGTGCCGTTGAGGAGTTTCGGATTCTCGCGCTCTTGGGGTGTCATCGAATAGATGATGGCCTCGATGCTCTTGAAAGCGTCGTCGTCGATTTCCTCGCCCTTCATGGCTTTGTCCATGCCGGGAATCATGCTGGCGAGTTCCTTCAGGTTGCCCATCTTCTTGATTTGCTGGATTTGCTTCAAGAAGTCGTTGTAGTTGAACTCGTTCTGTGCCAATTTCTTCTGCAACTTTCGGGCTTCTTCCTCGTCGAATTGCTCTTGAGCACGTTCCACGAGGCTGACGATGTCACCCATGCCGAGAATACGGTCGGCCATGCGCTTGGGGTGGAACACATCGAGGGCATCCATCTTCTCGCCAATACCGACGAACTTGATGGGTTTTTCCACCACCGTGCGGATGGTGAGAGCCGCACCGCCACGGGTGTCGCCGTCGAGCTTGGTCAGCACCACGCCGTCAAAATCGAGACGGTCGTTGAAGGCCTTGGCTGTGTTCACGGCATCTTGACCGGTCATCGAGTCCACCACAAACAAGGTCTCGTGCGGATGCACCTTTTCCTTGATGTTGGCGATTTCGTTCATCATCTCCTCATCGACGGCCAGACGACCGGCAGTATCGATGATGACTACATTCTTGCCCTGACTGCGGGCATGGTTGATGGCGTTTTGCGCAATCTGCACAGGATTTTTGTTGCCTTCTTCGCTATACACCTCCACCTCAACCTGTTGACCCAACACCTTCAACTGCTCAATGGCGGCAGGACGGTACACGTCGCCAGCCACCAAAAGCACTTGCTTGCTGCGCTTGCGCTTCAGATAGGAAGCCAATTTGGCGGAGAAAGTAGTCTTACCGGAACCTTGCAGACCCGCGATAAGGATGATGCTCGGTTGGCCTTTCAGATTAATATCGACGGCATCGCCACCCATGAGTTCGGCCAACTCGTCATGCACAATCTTGACCATCATCTCGCCTGGCTTCACCGAGGTAAGTATCTCTTGTCCAAGGGCTTTCTCCTTGATGTTGTTGGTAACATCCTTGGCAATCTTATAGCTCACGTCGGCATCGAGCAAGGCGCGACGGATTTCCTTCATCGTGTCGGCCACGTTCACTTCGGTGATATAGGCCTGTCCCTTAAGGACTTTGAACGAGCGTTCTAATTTTTCGCTTAAACCTTCAAACATAATTCTCAAAATTTGGGTGCAAAAATAGGAAAAAAAGATGAACGAGAGGAATATCCGTATCAGTTATCGAGTTTTTCTCGGCAACTCTCGACATGACTATTTCCAAAATGGAAACAGTCGCTGTTTTGGGTGGTTATTTCCATTTTGGAAAATACCACTAATCCACTTCAACAGCAGTTATTGCAAAATTTGCAACAACTGAAGATAAATCTGAATTTCCGATTTTTCTACTAAACAATTGAATGAACTTGTCGGAATTTCCGACAACTTGCTTTTCCTCAACTCATCAAATGACTGTTGCATTTTTTGCAATGGTCATTGTTGTCAGTTATTTCCATTTTGGAAACAACTGAATTTTCTACCAGTTCACCTTCTTCCAAAATATTACTCAAGTGTTTGCTGACGGCAGGCACACCCACACCAAAAAGCTGAGCCATAGCCTTCTGTGTTGCCCAGATTGTTTCGTCTTTGACAACTACTTGAATTACGCCTTCCTCATCAGGAAGCTGGTATAGTATGAATTGGGTTTCGTTGGTCATAGTCTTCTATTGTTTGAGATTTCGTCTATTATCAGAATTATGCTGTAAAAATAGCAATATTTCCATCAAAACTCAATTTGTTCATATTTCCTAACGACAGATAGTTTCCAAATAAGGAAAAACTGTTACCTCTAAGTACATGACAAAATTTCGAATATTTTAATAATTGGTTGTCTGTCAGTGTTTAGCAATACTGAGGATATGGTATCGAGTCCGTATTTGAAGAA
>ONKQ01000089.1 GCA_900318465.1 uncultured Bacteroidales bacterium | reverse complement strand
ATTTCAACCACAAAATTACTGAAAATCAATAATATGTGCAACTTTTTATCCATTTATTTCGCTCTCTTTTCCCTCTTTTCTAATTCCGCCAACGGGTATACATTATGAAAACACATGCTTCAAAAATCGGAAAGGCGATGCGTGCCGCCTTACTCGTCCTGCTGCTGAATGTGGTGGGATTGACGAATGCACAAAACATTGAGTTTGCCGATGCCAACGTGAAATCCCTATGCGTGGCCAATTGGGACACCGACGGCGATGGCGAGTTGAGTTTTGCCGAAGCCGCTGCGGTAACTAATTTGGGCACAGTATTCAAATACAAAAGCAACATCAGTAGTTTTGACGAATTGCAGTATTTCGTTGGGCTGACCTCAATCGGCAACTCTGCGTTTTCTAGTTGCAGCGGTTTGACCTCTATTGAGATTCCGAATTCCGTGACCTCAATCGGCAACTCTGCGTTTTCTAGTTGCAGCGGCTTGACCTCAATCGAGATTCCGAATTCCGTGGCCTCAATCGGCATCTTTGCGTTTGTGTATTGCAGCGGCTTGACCTCCATCGATATCCCGAATTCTGTGGTCTCAATAGGTAACTATGCGTTTTCTTATTGCAGCGGCTTGGAGCAAATCATAGTATCTTCAGGAAATACAGTTTATGATTCTCGTGACAATTGTAACGCCATTATCGAAACCAGCACCAATGTGTTAGTATCAGGTTGTAAAAACACGGTCATCCCGAATTCCGTGACTTCCATCGGTAACTCTGCATTTGCTGATTGTAGCGGCTTGATTTCCATTGAGATTCCGAATTCTGTGACTTCCATCGACAACTATGCGTTTACTCGTTGCAGCGGCTTGACCTCCATTGAGATTCCGAATTCCGTGACCTCAATCGGCAACTATGCGTTTCATAAGTGCAGCGGTTTGACCTCCATCGAGATTCCGAATTCCGTGAATTCTATTGGGGAATGTGCGGTTGCGCGTTGCAGTGGTTTGACCTCGATAAAGGTGTTTGCCGAAACTCCACCTTCTTTGGGTTATGATGCTTTTTACAATGTTTCCAAATCCATCCTGGTATATGTGCCTTGCGGGAGTTTGGAAGCCTATCAGAATGCCGTGGGTTGGAAAAGTTTTACCAACATTATTGAAATGTGTCCTTCCGAAATCACAGCCACTGCCAATCCGAGTGAAGGCGGTTCTGTAAGTGGCGCAGGCACTTACGACTTTGGCACAACAATTACTTTGACGGCCACAGCCAATGAAAACTACATCTTCACCAATTGGACCGAGAATGGCGAGGTGATCTCGACCGAGGCGGAATATACCTTTACGGTTACTGGAGACAGAACCCTTGTGGCCAATTTCGTTGAGATGACCAACCACTACATTCCCCAAGGCTCGGCCTATTCGGAGACTATGGCTCTCTATGGCGTCATCCAAATTGATGGCGTGGAGCAACATTCGGGTTTGCTTGAGGTTGGTGCCTTCTGCGGCGACGAATGTCGCGGCTCGGCCATAGCCTCGGAGTTTGAGATTACGCACCGCTATCTTGCCATCCTGAACATATTCGGCGAGAGCGGCCACCAGCTGACATTCAAACTATATGACCACAGCCTTGGCGAGGAGCTCGAACTGACTTCGCCCGCCGCCATCACCTTTGACGTTGACGGCTACGGCAACCCCATCGAGCCGTATGTCTTGAACTTCACTTCGACGGTCGCCATCACCGCCACACTCGACCCCGCAGAGGCCGGCACAGTGACAGGCACGGGCGACTATGCCATCGGAGACACCTGCACGCTGACGGCCACCGCCAACGAGGGCTATCAGTTCAAGAATTGGACGCTGAACGGCGAGGCGGTTTCAACAGAGGCATCTTATTCGTTCACCGTTTCGGAGGAAGCGGCATACGTTGCGCATTTCCATTACGTCCATACCCAAGCGCTTGCCACAGGCTGGAACTGGTGGAGCACCTACATCGAACAGGAAGGCATTGACGGGTTGGAGATGCTGGAGAACAGCATAGGAATCGCGGGCGTGCGCATACAAGGAAGGGACGGCATCACCGACCAGTTTGAATATCAAGGGACGAACTACTGGTACGGCTCCCTCAATGCCATTGCAAACGAACAGATGTACAAGAGCCGCACCAACGCCGACTGCAATGCCGTGATTGTCGGGGATTTGGCCTCTCCAAGCAACCACCCCATCACCATCAGCAACGGTTGGAACTGGATTGGGTATCCGTGCGGCCAAAGCCAAAGCCTTGATGAGGTTATGAGTGGTTTCACACCCGAAGCCAACGATGTCATCAAGGGCAGAAACGGTTCCTCGACATTCATTTCCTACGGTTCTTACAATTTGTGGTACGGTACGCTGACCGTGTTGGAGCCTGGACAAGGATATATGTACAAGTCGAACGGCGACGAAACGAAAACTTTGACCTTCCAGACCGAACGCGGCAATGCCGTTGGCAATGCCACAAAGGAAGACGGTTTCTTCACGCCCAACACCGCCGACTACTCCAGCAATATGTTGGTGACCGCCGTGGTCGAAATGGACGGAGAGGAGTTGCGTTCCGAGGAGTATGAGTTGGCCGCATTTGTCGGGGATGAATGTCGTGGTAGCGTCAGGCTGATGTATGTGGAGCCACTTGACCGTTATGTCGCATTCTTGCTCGTATACGGGGATGAGCCGGAGGAAGTGCGTTTCGTGCTGACCGACGGCAACGAAGTGGTTTGTTCAGGTGACTGCCTGACTTATGCCCCCGACGGCATCGAAGGTACCCCGACCGAACCTGTCACCTTGCATTTCGGTACTTTGGGCCTGAATGAAAGCGGGCAGGATGTCGTCAACATTTTCCCGAATCCATCTGATGGGATTTTTAGCATTGAAGGCAAGGGCGTCCGCAAGATTGAGGTTGTCGATGCCTATGGCCAAATGATACTTTCAAAGGAAACCCAAAACGATTTCGAGCGGATAGACCTGAGCGACAAAGCCGATGGGTTGTATCTGCTTCGTGTCGTTACGAGCAACGGTATCACGACAAAACAACTAATCAAAAAGTAATATGAAGAAAGCATTTGCTTTATTATTGGTCTGCTTGTCCAATATTGCCTTGTTTGCAAACCATTGGACTCCGGAAAGCGCGGCTTATTCGGATAATATGGCACTATATTGTGTCATTCAAATCAATGGAGAGGAGCAACATTCCGACCAACTTGAAGTAGGGGTGTTCTGCGGCGACGAATGTCGGGGCTCGGCCATTGTCAGTGAGTTTTGGTTGACGCACCGCTATTTGGCCATCGTTACCATTTACGGTGAAAATGGCCACCAACTGACCTTCAAACTATATGACCACGGCCTTGGAGAGGAGCTCGAACTGGCTTCGCCCGCTGCCATCACGTTTGATGTTGACGGCTACGGCAACCCCATCGAGCCGTATGTGCTGAATTTCACAGGAGAACCGAGCGAAGTCGTACAAACCATCACGCTTTCTGAGGGGTGGAATTGGATAAGTGCTTATGTTGAAATCTTCTTAGACGATTTGAAGGGTGCACTTGTGGAAGCATTGCCTGGGAGTGCGATAATCATTACCTCGCAGAGTAGTGGTAGTACTACCTACAACGGCACGAGATGGAGAGGGAACCTGAGCACGATGGATGTGGCACAGATGTACAAGATTAGTGTTGAAGCTGATTGTGATATTACGCTTACGGGTACTCCCGTCAATCCCGCAGAGCATCCCGTCGCCATATCGAACGGATCCAATTGGATAGCCTTCCCGCTCAGCGAGCCGATGACGCTTAGTGATGCTTTCGCAGGCTTTGCCGTCAGCGGCGACATGGTTACAGGCCAGAGCGGCACAGCAACCTATAACGGCACGAGGTGGAGAGGAGTCATCAGCACCCTTGAGCCAGGACAGGGCTATGTTTATACGTCAGGTGTGGCTGGCATCAGTACATTGACCTTCCCCGCAAGCGTGAAGTAGTTTGTCGTAACCCAACATGATTACAAAAGCAACGGCCATCTCAATCAAGGTGGCCGTTTTTATTCGTCATTTCGAGGAGGCACGACGAAGCAATCCAAAAACAGAATTACTTTTTCTTCACATAGTCATTCATCTTGGCCTTGCCCCAAATCACCTCCATGATTTTTAGGGATTCGTGGACGTCCATGTTGCCACGAGCTTCGAGGTTGCGCTGGATGAATACGCAGTCGGTGAGTTCGGCGTTGTCGCAAACAATGTCGCGGGCAAGGGCGTCGCAGGTGGGCGCGCCGCAAATGCCGCAGTCGGTCTGGGGAAGGCGGGCGCGGTATTCGTCGATTTTCTTCATCTTCTCTAAAGCGACGGCGATGTTGTCGTCCAAGACGAGCATACTGCGCGGATGGATTTCGTCCACCTTCATGTGGCGCATCAGGTAGTTGCGTTCTTCCTCCAATTCGTGGTCTTTGGTCTGTTCGCCCTTGCGCTCGCGGTCGGCGATTTTTCGGGCACGGCCGAACACCCGCTCGCAGATGAGGAAACGGTTGTCGCAGGTCAGGATGCCGCCCGGACAACTTTGGTCGCAGGCACGCAATTCGAGGAAGTCGACATCTTCAATCTCCTCGTTTTCAACTTTTTCCAAAAACTCAATGACATTATGGATTTCGTCGATGGAGTAGGAGTGCTTGGCATCGGAGAGACGGCGCTCGCCGTTGGTCAATGAGGTCAACACACCGTCGGCGGAGAGTTGCGAAACGGGCAGTTTCTGTTCCTTGTAGCCGTGGCCTTGCTTCTTGATTTCGTGATAGACGCGGTTGTAGAGCAAGTCCATGTTAATCACCCCGTCAACCAACGACTTTTCCTCGCCCACGGGATTTTTCACGGCAGCAATTTTGGCCGCGCAAGGCGTGATGTAGAAAATGCCGATTTGGTCGTCCTTCAAGTCCATTTCCTCCTTGATTTTGCGGCGGATATACATGGCGGTAATGTCAATGGGAGCCCGCAGCGGGATGAGGTTCTCAGTGAGGCCAGGGAATTTCACCTGAATCAGGCGCACGATGGCGGGACAGAAGGTCGAAATCAGCGGTTTGATGTCGGGATTTTCGGCGGCGTATTTCTTTTTGGCCGCCGTGTAAACAGGTATGGACGATTCCGCCTCGATGATGTGTGTAAATCCCAACTCCTTGAGTATGCAGTAGATGCGCGACACGGTAATGTCGTTAGGGAATTGGCCCATGAAGACCGCAGGCACCAAAGCCACGCGGACGGGGAAGTTGAAGATGGCCTCGAAATCGTCTTGCTCGACAAAGATGGAGCGGGTGGGGCACACCTTGAAGCAATTGCCGCAATCGACACAACGGTCGGGAATCAGAACGGCCTTGCCGTCGCGCACGCGCAACGCCTCAGTGGGGCAAATCTTCATGCAGCGCGAACAGCCTATGCAGGTGTCCTCGTCGATTTTCAGGGCGTGGAAAAACGGAGTCTTTTCCATATCGTTGAATTGTTGATTGTTTAATTGTTGTAGAGACGCAATGATTGCGTCTCACAAATCACACGAAATTAACCTCCATCTCAACCGTCGTTCCCACGCCAACTGTGGATTGGACGTTGAGTTTGTCGACGTTCTTCTGGATGTTGGGCAGGCCCATTCCTGCGCCGAAGCCCATGTTGCGGACTTCGGGCGAGGCGGTGGAGTTGCCTTCCTGCATGGCCCAGGCGATGTCGGGGATGCCCGGACCCTTGTCCTCCACCTTCAGGACAATCTTGTCGGGTTCGATGTCGGCGTAAATCATGCCGCCGTAGGCATGGGCGATGGCGTTCACCTCGGCCTCGTAGAGGGCTACGACCACCCGTTTCACGATTTGCGGACTGACGTTGAGTTGCTTCAAGGTCTTCTTGATGGCGCTCGATGCGGCTCCGGCGTTCACAAAGTCCGCTTCATATACTTGGTATTCTAAGTGCATGGCGTTGTGTTTTGGTTAGACATCAGAAAATGGGCAACAGCCCCGCTTTGAAGAGCAGTCCGCAGGCCTTGAACATGGAGAAGTCGCTTTCCATGACCACCATGCCTTCGTCCTCGGCTTCCTCGATCATCTCTTCGGTGGCCTTTTTCCGCCTCACGAGGACGATGATGTCGAGGTTGCCCATCTCGCAGGTGCGGATGGTTTGCATATTGCATAATCCCGTCAGGATCACGGGGTTGTAGTCGCCGAGGGTGAGCACATCGCTCATCAGGTCGGAGGCGAAGGCGGTTTCGTGTTCTTCGTCCAAACGGTCTTCGCCGCAACGCACCTTGGCGTTCAAAAGTTCAGATATTTCTCTGAGTTTCATTTTATTATGTTGAATTGTTGATTGTTTAATCGTTATAATGTATCTCCTCCAAATTCTCCTGAATCATCTCCTTCAGGTATTTCATGATGCTGATGTCGGTCATCGGCATGCCGTTGAGGGCTTCCTTGATTTCGTCGGTGTCGAAGACGAACTCGCCGTCGTCGGTGATGTGCTTGTAGATGAAATGGATGTCCTCGTGGGCCGAAAACAGCATCACTAATGAGCCGGCCAAGTCACCCATCGGGGGACGGTCAAGATGGTCGTGCTGGAACCAGAAGTTCAAAACGGTGCCTTTCCCGACCTCGCTTTCGATGTTCATTCCTCCGCCAGCGTTCTCGGTGTTCATCTTGATTAAAGGCAACCCCAAGCCGACCTTGCGTGTGGTGCGCGAAGTGGTCCAAGGGTCGGTCACCTTGGCCAAAAACTCTGGCGACATACCTTTGCCGTTATCTTTGATGGTGAAGGCGTAAATGTTGTCTTTCAGGCTGTCGCGGATGGTCAGTTCGACGAGGGTGGAGTTGGCCGCCGTCGAGTTTTCCATCAGGTCATAAACGTGCATTGATAGTTCTTTCATATCGGTCTAAGCAACTGTTCAAAATTAAAGTGCAGAATCTTGGGACTTAGGACTTAAGACTTGGGACGGGCCTCTCTGTCTTCCGTCCTCTGTCCTCTGTCCTCCGTCTTACGTCTCTTGTCTATTATGTAAATCAAAGTTGTCCATTTATCCAAAAAGGAGTTGTAGTTTTTCCTTGGGTTCAGTGTCGATGTAGCGTCCGTCCTCGCCGTGAAGGGTCTTGCGGAACTCGTCGAAGGTCTTGTCGTACATGTGCAGCACGCAATGCACCTCGCCGATGATGTGAAGGAAGTGCGCGTCGCTGCTCTTGGTGAAGTTGAATTTCTTCAAATAGGCGTATTTCTTCAAAAAGTCGGGCTTGGTGACGTGCTTCGAGATTTCCAAAGCGTCCGCCTTGATGTCGGGAGGCACGAAACCCAATTGGCTCACCAAACTGCTCGCCGGCTTGTTGATGTGAGCCGGAACAAACAGTCCGCCGATTTCGTGCACCACATCATAGAGTTGGTCCAAATCCGCATCCAATGCCGACCACAGCAGCCATTCCTCATCGCCGACCACTTCCTCATTTTCATCCACAATGAGTTGATAGCCAAATTTTTCCTCGTCCAATGGAATGTGGGGGAGATGCTCATCGAGAAATTCTTGGAACTTGTCCAATTGCTCGTCGTTCTCGAAATAGGCGAGGGCGTGGGCTTCCTCTTGTGTGGTGATTTCTACGCCGCCGATGACCAAAATGCCTTGCTCACGGCCAATCTTTTGGGTCACTTTCACCTGTCGGGTCGTGTTGTGGTCGCAGATGGCGATGACATCGAGGTGAAGCTTTTTGGCCTGTTCGACGATGGCGGAGGGACTCATATAGAGGTCGCCGCACGGCGAGAGCACCGTGTGCAGGTGTAAATCCGCTCTATATGATTTTAGTTCCATGGTGTTTTTTTTGTCACAAAACCTTCAAAACATGGCAAAACTTTTTGGAAAGGTAGGGCGACTACACAACCGTGTCGCCGCCGGAAAGCCGCCGGTTGGCAGGCTTTCCCTTGCAAAAAGCAATGTTTTGTAGGTTTTGCAAGTTTTGTGACAATTATTCGTGTAACAAATTGTAAACCAATCCAGCAATCTCGTATGTGGGAAGGTTGGTCTGCAAAATAGGCAGATCTTCGTCGTTGCTCTGCTCGATGGTCTCGTCGTTGGGCATGAGGTTCTTCACGAGGATGATGCACGACATTTCCTTCAGCGAGGCCACGGCCATCACGTTCTTGTGGGTTTGGAGCGTAATCCAGATGTTGCCTTCCATGGCGTTGCCCATCACGTCGCTCAAAAGGTCGCTGATGTAGCAGCCATCTATCTCTCTGTCAAGGCCTTTCTCGCCC
>ONKQ01000037.1 GCA_900318465.1 uncultured Bacteroidales bacterium | reverse complement strand
CCGCCCTTTCGGGCACCCCCTCAAGAGGGGGACGCCTGCCGGACGCTTGTTTTGCGCCGCATTGCGCGTCCCCCTTTTAAGGGGGGCAGGGGGGATTCATTCATCTCACCACAATCTTCTGAACCTTCACGTTCTCGCCGTTGATGAGGCGGAGCATGTAGACGCCAGAGGCGGCGTTGATGGTTGTGCCGATGCTGCCGTTGACGGTCTCGGTGCTCAGGATGCGACCATTGACGTCGACCACTTGCAGGGTGGCTTCACCCACGTTGTTGATGATCCAGCTGCCGTTGCTGAAGAAGGCGAAGTTGTCGGCCTCGCTGTCGGCGTTGGCGCTGTTGGAAGCGGCGAACACCAAACGGAAGCGGCTCTCATAGTCGCGGGTGGCGGCGCTGAAGGTGTAGCTCGGGGTCTGGAGCAGGTCGATGTCGGCACCGGTCATGTTGTCGATGAGGTGGAGGTAGTTCATCTCCACGCCTTCGGGGTTGACGGTGAGGGTGTAGGTGCCATTTTCGGCAGCCTTGAAGTTGACGGGCATTTCGCCTTGGGCTTCGGTGTTGACGATGGCATATTCCTTGTTGCCCTGCGGAATGTAGATGTTGGCGTTTTGTGTGCCGAAGTAGAACTTGGGAAGCTGAATGCCTTCGTTGAAGTTCACGATGGCATTGTCGAGGGTCTTGCTGCCACTTTCGCCACGGGTGGTGAGGGTTTGGGCAAGCACCATTTGGACGTTGCCGTGGTTCACAGCGTTTTGTGTGGGTGCTGTCTTGCTGTAGGTAATCTCATTAGGACCATCTTCTTCATCACTATACACAAGAATACCCGTGCAAGGAGTAATGGCACCTGTCGATTCGACAGACTCAATTGCTGTACCATCTTCGTTCATCTTATAATACGGCATGCTGGGGTAGGCACTGTAGGTGTAAGGATTACCCACGAGGTTCCAACCGATTTCGAGGCTGCTGAATTCATCGCCGAAATAGTTAAGTGAACCAGCAAACTCCAAAGTGACATCATTGGCGTTGGCATATAGGTAGCCGTGGCCTGTGTAAAGAGTAAAGCTCGGATCAATATTGGTTTCACCTTCATTCTGTTTGTAGTTTGCCCAAGTGTTGTCAACGAGTTTGTAAAGGTCGTAGTTTGTTGCGGGATTGGCAATCATGTTGGTCACTTCGGTAGGAGCATCTCCAGCATAATCACAGTTCAAAGGATAGCTGATGAAATACCAGCCATTGGAAACGCCTTGACCGACGAGACTTGGGTCATAAGCCGAGATGTTCTTTTTTATCGTGGCTTCAACAACATCTTCGGTATAGAGTTGCGCGCCATCTTCGATGATGAGGTTGGCGGCAGTACCGCTGTTAGTGCCCGTGAGGGTGAGTATACCGTTGTTTTTCACTGTAACCTTATAAGTAACAGGAATATTAGCCATCGTTGCGGTTGTTGATGTCACATCCATTATTCGGGTGTATTGTTTTGTTACTGATGGGATGGTGGAAGTCTTCTTGTAAAGTTGGATGGCCTTTTGGCTCGTATAAGTATCCGACTTAAAATAACGGAATCTTGTTTGACTTGAATTCGAATTGTATCTCAAATGAGAATTACTACTGACAATATCTGCACTTTGACTACTGATAGACAATGTATTAACATAATCATTTTCTGTACTCGTCTTTAAAGCATTGCCATTACTAGTATTACCAATATAGAATCCACTTGCACTCTTGATAGAATATCCATTAGTAACAGCCGCTATTGTAAAGATTGCTGCATCAGTTGCATCTGTTGAACTAATCGCACCATCAGTAATGGACACAGAGATTGTATTGCCTACAGCATCCAGTACATTAAGACCACCATTAAAAGCCAAATTGCCAGTACTATAGCCGCTTTCGTATACAATCAAATAATCGCCACTCCAATCACTAGGAGTTTCGGTAACTTTTTGATAATTCGTCACAGGCTCCCCGTATTCAGTAATTGAAAACACTGCATAAAGGAACATATCATCACTTGGAGCGTAAGTGCCATCAATAATGTTGATGGTTTCATCCTCCGTGCTCCAGCCCGCAAAGGTATAACCATCCGGGATAAGGTTTGCTGCTGGTTGGGTATTAATCACTTCGCCAATGGCTCCGGAAACGGAAACCATATCACCGTATGACTCACCATTTACAACAAACTGGATGTCGTAAGTGGGGAACGCAGTAGTGGTAAGCGTAGCGGTAGAACTATAAACTGTTTGGCCTTCGCTAATGGCATACGACCTTACATAATAACTCGTGCTTGCCGCCAAACCCGTTAAAGTGGCTTCAAGGTCATTGCTCGTAACAACAATCTTGGTGTCCGCAGTTGTGGGAAGATTGTTGGTGGTGCTATAAACGAAACCTTTTTCTGTTATCGTTGTGCCGTGAGTGGTAGCACCTGACAAAACATACCACGAGAAAGACTGGACGTTATCATTGTAGACATAAGTCGGATTGTCTGCGGGTACAACGACATCCATTGAAGGCAAAATGCTGTATTGTGCAGTAGTCACCATGCTAAACTCTACCAAATCCGTGGTTGCAGCAGCCTTTAATGTTGTTGTTGTTGTGATGCTGATAGGGTCTCCATAAACATCTGCTGTTCCTGAAGTTCTTGGGTCTGATCCGTCAGTTGTATACACAAAAGATACACCTTCATCTTCAGAACTTATCGAAACAGTTCTATTGGGGTCGTATTCAAAAACTCCGCCTGCAGGGGTAAAGGTAGGAGCAGCGAGAGAGGAAGTGGAGGCTTCGATGCCAGTGATATCAACTTCATCAATTATTGCTTGAGTATTTGAGGTATTCCAAACTATTTTAAGGTACAAAGTATTAGTTTGCGCTTCCTCTGGCAAATCAACATTCACTTCAACAAAAGAAGTAGCTCCCTGAGCATTGTGAGTAATTTCAGTATAAGTACCGTTAGATGATGTTTTATAATAAATAGATGTACTATAATCTGCTTTAATTGAAGCAGCTTTCCATTGATATGTTAATGACATGTTGGTGTAATTTCCTACATGTAAAGGGCCAAACACAAAAACTGCATCAGTTCCTTGGGAGGATTGATTTAATCCTGATCCTGATGAACCCGTGGTGTTCTTGCCTTGTTTCACATTTGTCATTGTGTAGGCAACATCAGTATAAACAGCCTCTACACCAGATTTCTCAGAATACGAATCATCCCAATCTCGTGCAGAACCTGAATTATTTCCAAATGTTTCATGGAACAATTGTTGCGTTTGTCCCCATCCCGCCATCGTTGGCATCATGAAGACCAGCAGCGCGAGGGCTGCCATCAATTTTGTAAATTTTTTGTTCATTTTGTTTTGTTGTTTTTAATTGTTGGTTATTTAATTGTTTGAGATTTAATATTCAAGATTTATAATTCAAAGATTTAAGATTTCTCTTTAATTTATTGGGCTTATCATGGCAAGATACTCACCAGCGGTCATAACAGGGATTTTCGAGTTGGTGAAATCTTTGCCGTTTCTGGTAATGACAGCCTCGCTACCAGCATGCATTGCTGAATGATATTGCATGGCATCCTCGAAGTCCTTAAATTGAGAGACGTTTGTATCAAGAAAAAGCTTAGTCATTGGTATTTCTCTTCAAGGTGTTGATAATAGGCTTTGCGCCCATTCAGGTCGTCATCGTCCAAAGGTAAGCCTGCGCCAAACAGACGGAGCACGGCATCAGGAATAGCCTGCTCTTTTGTTTGTTTTTGCCTTGCTTGGCATATTTCAACATTAATCTCATCGAGCGTCAATTGAGGGTTGCCATTGTTTTCGCTTTGTTGGCGCATGGCCGTCACAGCTTTCCTCGCGGTCTCTTGCCGTAAAGAAAGATTGAGCAAGATTTCCTCCACTTGCTGCTGAAGCCAAAGCTGCAAGGCGTTGTCGTCGGCAAAGGAAGGTCTCACTTTTTCCACCAAAGTATCGCTCAGTGTTATGTTGTAACTGCACATGGCTTGTTGTTTGTTTTTAATTATCTGTTTTTGTCCTTCCTTTCGTTCTTTTGGGGTTTTGTTGTTTTTTATAAGTGCTTGAAAATTTCGCCCGCAAAAATACAAAAAAATCCCGATGTATTATAAGGGGCATCGGGATTAATTTGAAAATAATGACTCTTTGTCATTTTTTGGTGTTGGGGGGATATGTTGGATTATAAGATTTCGGATTTTAAGATTACAGGGGTTAACTACGGATTGCATGGATTGGATTATAGTTTTTCGATTTCTTCTTTGGTGAGGCCAGTATATTTGATAATAAGGTCAACAGGCAAACCATCGGATTTCATTTTTCGAGCGGTTTCGAGTTTTTCTTCGGCTTTGCCTTGTGCCATGCCTTGTGCCATGCCTTGTGCCATGCCTTGTGCCATGCCTTGTGCCATGCCTTTTTCTATGGCTTCCCTTACGATGGTTTTTTCCATGCTGATGGAATCGAGGTTCCTCTCATAGACATAGCGTTCCTGTTCAGTCATCGCCGAAACCTCCATCAATGAGATTGCTTTCTCAATATACGGGTTTTCCTTCAACTCGGCAGGCACTTCCTTTGTCGTTTCGTTAATCTCCGTCAGAAAACGCAGCCACAGGCGTTTCATTTTCTTCTTCTCATTCCAGTCGGCAGGGTTGAACTTGGGCAGCTCCACAAACAAGATGTGCAGACCTTCTATCACCTTGTCGGTATGCTTCTCGTGCACCAACTGATAGAAATGGTAATATTCGTTTTTGGGCAGGTCTTTTTCGAAAATGCCGTTCACGAGATTCAATGAATACACAGGGCGCAACAACTTGTAGTCCTCTCCCTTATCCAACTGGTTCACATACGCCTTAGAAGCGTTGAACAACACGCGGGTCTTGAACTCCTCGCTCCATACCATCTGCATCTCCACAATGAACTGGCGACCTTCCTTGTCCTTGCAGCACACGTCGACGATAGAGAACTTGCCATCAGGGATTTCGGGCAACATCTCTGGTGAAAGGTATTCTATACTCACCACTTGTTCGTCATCCTTCAACGGCAGCAAGGCGTTGAGGAAACTGATGAGCAAGTCGGGGTTGTTGAACACTTTCTTGAAAGTGATGTCGTATCGGGGATCGTAGTAACGCATGGCTTAGTTTAGTTTGGTGTTTTTATCATCAATTATCGCCCGCAAAGATAAAAACAATCCCGATGCGTGTCAAGGGGCATCGGGATTAATTTTCTTCAGAATCCGTAACTCGACCCATCAAAACAATGTGTGCAGAGTTTGGATTTGGGCAGGCCGATGGCTTTTACAACGCTTTCCAAGGTGTTGAATTTCAAGGTGTCCACTCCTACGTGTTGGCGCAGCATCTCAACGAGGTTGGCATATTCGAGCGTTGTCGGGTCGCAATATTTGTCGATGTTGGCGTCGTCGTTGCCTTCCATCTCCTTGATGCAGCGGCGCGTGATGAGTTCCATCACATTTTTCGAGGCCGAGAAGTTGAGGAATGGACAGCCGAACAGCAAGGGCGGACAGCTGATGCGGACGTGCACCTCCTTGGCGCCGTAGTCGTAGAGCATCTTCACGTTGTCGCGCAGCTGGGTGCCGCGCACGATGCTGTCGTCGCAGAAGGCCACCTTCTTGCCTTCCAAAAGGGCACGGTTGGGGATGAGTTTCATCTTGGCTACGTGTTCGCGCTGGCTCTGGTTGACAGGCATGAAGCTCCTTGACCAAGTGGGCGTGTACTTCACCACGCCACGCTTATAGGGCACCCTGCGCTCGTTGGAATAGCCCAAGGCCATGCCGATGCCCGAGTCGGGGATGGCCGACACATAGTCGATGTCGACGCGGTCTTCCTTGCCCATCTCGCAGCCTTCGTTGTAGCGCGTTTCCTCCACATTGATGCCTTCGTAATCGGCAGCCGGATAGCCGTAATATATCCACAAGAAACTGCATATCTGGCTCTTGGGATTGGGAGGCAGCAGCTGTTGCACCCCGCCGTCGAGCGTGACCTTGATGATTTCGCCTGGTGCCACATTATAGCAGGTGGTGTAGTCAAGATTGATGTAGCTATGGCTCTCTGAGGCCACCACGTAGCCCTCCTCCCCTTTTCCGACCACGATGGGTGTGCGGCCATAGCGGTCGCGGGCAGCGATGATGCCGTCGGCGGTCATGATGAGCATCGAGCAGGAGCCTTTCACCTTCTCGTAGACGATGCGGATGCCGTCCACGAAGTCCTCGCCTTGGGTGATGAGCAGGGCCATCAACTCAGTGGGGTTGGTGGCACCGCTGCTCAGCTCGGCGAAATGCTGTCGTTGGTCGAGGCAGTGGTCGACGAGGTCGTCCAAGTTGTTGATTTTGGCCACGGTGCAGATGGCGAACTTGCCAAGGTGCGAGTTGACCACGATAGGCTGCGCGTCGGTGTCGCTGATGACGCCGATGCCGATGTTGCCGACGAACTTACCTAACTCATCACAAAACTTCGTGCGGAAATACGAGTTCTCGATGTCGTGGATCGAGCGGTGAAACAGTGCGCCATCATAAGTCACCATGCCAGCGCGTTTGGTGCCGAGATGTGAATGATAATCAACGCCATAGAACAAATCCTTGACGCAAGGATGACGCGAAACGGTGCCGAAGAAGCCTCCCATAACAGTTTGATTTAGTAGTTTATAAAAACAAAAACATCTGCGGGAAAAGCCCCGTAGATGGACTGCAAAAGTACGGAATATTTTGATACGGTTTTCAAGTTTTCAACAAAAACAATTCAACAATTCTACACCAACCAATTCAACAATTCACTATTTTTGCGCGATTTTTCTGTAAGCCTATGATACTCAAACTTTACCCAACCGACCCCAACCCACGCTATGTCAAGATGATTCTTGAATGTTTGGCCGACGGCGGCACCATCATCTTCCCTACCGACACGCTTTATGGTCTCGGCGGCTGCATCAACCAGCCCAAGACCTTTGAGCGCATCTGCCAAATCAAGGGCATCCGCAAAGAGAAGGCCAATTTCTCCTTCATCTTCCACGACCTCAGCATGTTAAGCGAGTTCACCAAGCCCATCAACAACGATGTGTTCAAGATGATGAAGCGCAACCTGCCCGGGCCGTTCACCTTCATCCTGGAGGCCAACAACAACATTCCGCGCATCTTCCAGAGCAAGAAAAAGACCATCGGCATCCGCATCCCCGACCAACCCATCATCACCAACATCGTCAGGGAGTTCGGGCAGCCCATTATGACCACTTCATTGGCCGATGAGGAGGACGAAATCAACCCCTATCTCACCGACCCAGAGGAAATTTACGACCGCTACAAGGACTTGGTGGACATCGTCATCGATGGTGGCGCGGGCGAAAACGAGGAGAGCACGGTTGTGGATTGCACTGGAAATGAAATAGTTATCATTCGTCAGGGCAAAGGCGAGTTGGATTAAAGAAAAAATTTTGGCGAAAAAGGCCACCGTAACGAAAAAAGCAGTACTTTTGCAGCCGCTTAATCCCCCTCACCTCCTTAAGAAGGGGGAAGCAAGGTCGACTTGGTAGCTCAGCAGGTAGAGCATCACACTTTTAATGTGGGGGTCCTGGGTTCGAGCCCCAGCCAGGTCACAAAGAAACGAAAAATCCACGGCTATGCTCGTGGATTTTTTATTACCTTTGCGCTTCAAACGAACCGACAATGATTGACCTACTGAAAGACTTGAACGAGCCTCAGCGTGAGGCCGTTACCACCATAGAAGGCCCCGTGATGGTCATCGCGGGCGCTGGCTCGGGGAAGACCCGCGCCCTCACCTACCGCGTCGCCTACATGATACAGGAGGGCGTGGACCCGTTCAGCATCATGGCACTCACCTTCACCAACAAGGCCGCACGCGAGATGAAGGAACGCATCATGCAACTCGTGAACGCCAGCGACGCACGCAACGTGTGGATGGGCACCTTCCACTCCATTTTTGCGAGAATCCTGCGCATCGAGGCGGAGAAAATCGGCTTCACTGCCAACTTCTCCATTTACGACACCGACGACTCGAAAGCACTCATCACGCAGATATTGAAGGACTTGAGCCTTGATACAAAAATGTATCCGCCCAAGCAGGTGCTGTCGCGCATCTCGTCGGCCAAGTCGAGCCTTTACTCGCCCGAGGATTATGCCCAAGACGCTGAAATCCAGGAAACCGACCGCAAGTCGAACAAACCGCTGATGGGACAGTTGTTCAAGCTCTACAACGACCGCCTGCACCGCGCCAACGCCATGGATTTCGATGATATTCTGTATTTTACGAATGTGCTGTTGCGCGACAATCCCGATGTGCTCTACAAATACCAGAACCACTTCAAGTTCATCCTCGTCGACGAGTATCAGGACACCAACTACGCCCAATACCTCATCGTGAAGCGCATCGCGGCACTGTTCGAGAACATTTGCGTGGTCGGCGACGACGCCCAAAGCATTTATGCCTTCCGTGGCGCCAACATCCAGAATATCCTCAATTTCAAGAACGATTACCCTGACTATAAGCTGATTAGGTTGGAGCAAAACTACCGTTCCACCCAGAACATCGTCAACGCCTCGAACGCTGTCATTGCGCACAACAAGGACCAAATCAAGAAAAAGGTGTGGAGCGACAAGGAAGCCGGCGAACTCATCGGCCTCATCCACGCCAACAGCGACACGGAGGAAGGCACGATGGTGGCCAACAGCATTTTTGGCTACAAAATGACGCGCCATTTGGCCAACAAGGACTTCGCCATCCTCTACCGCACCAACGCCCAGAGCCGCTCGATGGAAGAAGCCCTGCGCAAACAGAACATACCTTATAAAATATACGGCGGCCTCTCGTTCTACGACCGCAAGGAAATCAAGGACCTCTTGGCCTACTTCCGCGTCGTCATCAACCCGGAGGACGAACAGGCCCTCTTGCGCATCATCAACTACCCCGCACGAGGCATCGGTAAGACCTCAATCGAGCGCATGATGGTGACCGCCAACGAACACCGCACCAGCATCTGGAAGTGCATGGAAAACAACGTGTTCCCGCAAGACTTCAACATGGGTACCATCAACCGTTTCCGCGACTTCATGGTGATGATCAAGAGTTTCCAGAGCCTGCAAGCCAAGATGAACGCTTTCGAGTTGGCCAGACATATCACCAACGCCATAGGATTAATAAAGGTGCTGAAGGAAGACGACTCGCCCGAGGGCGTTTCGAGGGTGGAGAATGTGGAGGAATTGCTCAACGCCATCATGGAGTTCAGCGACCGGCAAGTCGATGAGACCACCGGTGAGACCGCCCGCGTGGACCTTGTCCAATTCATGGAAGACGTGGCCCTGCTCACCGACGCCGAGATGAAGAAAGACGACGGCGACAACGACTTCGTCAGCCTGATGACCATCCACTCGGCCAAGGGCTTGGAGTTCCCCTACGTCTACGTCGTCGGCATGGAAGAGAACCTCTTCCCAGGCATCCTCAGCCTGAGCACCCGCGAGGAATTGGAGGAAGAACGCCGCCTGTTCTATGTGGCCATCACCCGCGCCATGACCAAACTGACCTTGAGCTATGCCGAGCAACGCTACCGCTACGGCAACCTCACCCTCAGCGAGCGTTCCCGCTTCGTCGATGAAATCGACGCCAACCTCATCGAGCAGACGCAGAAGGCCTCGTTTAGAGGCACTTCGCCGATGGGCGGCAGAGGCACTTTCGGCGGACGTTTTGGCAAGCCCATCGTCGAGCCGGAGCAACACGGTTTCCGCAAGATAGAGAACACGCCCACGGCAAGGCCAAATTTCAGCCAACCCACTGTGCCACAAAACTTCGAGCCTTCCAATCCCGACCTGCTTCAGGAAGGTATGCGCGTGATGCACGCCAAGTTCGGGGCAGGCACCATCCTCAGCATCGAAGGGGCAGGAGCCAACAAGAAAGCCTCCGTCAACTTCGACGCAGGCGGCGTGAAAATGCTCATGCTGAAGTTCGCAAGGCTGGGGATAATCCGTTAGTTTTTCCTTCTTGCGCCGATATTTGTAACTTTGCAGCCAATAATCATCCAAATCATGGAATTTAGTAATCCAATACTGCCACCAGAATTCATCGAAACAAACCTCCAATTGACAGACAAAAAATTCCAAATTCCAACTAACCCAAGCAAGGAATTCAGAAGCGCAAGGAGGGATATTATCAGGGATGCTTACAAACTGCTGTTGTCAAGACTTAATGGAAAGAATTACATAAAAAACGATTTTTTGGGCAAGGACATACACATTATCTGGAAGGAAAGTTTCCAAAAAGCCTCGAACAACGCCACGAGGAATTGGCAAACCACATACGCTGTGCTCAAACTGCCTGAGATTATCAAGCACGCCAAACCTTTTGATGAGAATTACAGGTGTTTTGATGTCAAGGAAGGAAGCCAAACCAAGAATCGGTATGTTGAATTAATCAAACTCAGACATACTTTTAACAGCAAAAGTCTTGAATACATGAATTTTACCATCGAATTGGTCATCGGCAAGAAAATGGATGGGAAGCATGTTCAATACAGTCTTGAATACATAAAAAAAGCGTGTAGTTAATCCATGCCGAAGCCGATCTACACGTTTTTCAAATGAAAATGCAGTTAATCCATGCAAAAGCCGATCTGCGCTTTTCACACCGCAAAATTACAAACTTTTCCTCACCCAGCAAGGGTTTTGGCGAAAAAAAATCTTTTTACGAAAAAAAACGCAGGCGGCGTGAAACTGCTCATGCTGAAGTTCGCAAGGCTGGGGATAATCAGATAAAAAACGGATGTTTGCGCGTCATTCGCGGAAAAGTCGTATCTTTACCCTCAGAAACAACAAGCAAGAGCGAAACATGGCCACAGGAAGCGAGATTGTTAAGATTAAGTTTAACCAATAAAAGAAAGGGAAAGTAATATGGGTATGTACTTAGTTGGAATATTTGTGAGAGAGTTTCGCTTTCGTCAGCAACGGCCAGCTCATGATCAACGGCACAGTCACCTTGCAGGTGGTTGACATCCTTGGCCGCCCAATCCTCACCAAGGAACTCTCAACCCTCAACTCTCACCTTCACCGCAGGTGAATATGTGTTCCGCCTCTGCAACGGCAACGACGTGAAACGCAGAAGATTGTAATGGAATAATGTCACAAAACTCTCAAAACATACAAAACTCAAGCAAGTCATTGGGAAACTCGCTAACTGGCGGTTTCCCGTCGGCAAGCACGAAGAGAAAGAAGGAGAACTAAACCATTAATCGCTCAAAACCTAAGAAAGCTGTGCCGCAACTTGCGGTGCAGCTTTTTTTGATATACACTTCTTGGTGTGGATATTTTTCCGTACCTTTGCAAAAATTTTAAGACAAGATGGACAAAATCGGATTAACCTACAATACTGAGAAAGAGCAGATTGTGATTCCCGAATACGGCCGCTGCATTCAGGAAATGATCAAAAAACTGCCTGAGATTGAAGACCGTCAGCAGCGCACTGAGGCCGCCAAATACATCATCAGCGTGATGGTGCAGATGAACCCGAACATCAGGCAGTCGAGCGACTACGAGCACAAACTTTGGGACCACCTCTACATGATTTCAGGCTACACCCTCGATGTGGATAGCCCCTACGCTCCACCGATTCCCGAAACACAAAAAAGAAAACCTCAACATATTGGTTATCAAAATAATAAAATAAAGTACGGCCACTATGGGCAGTATCTTATCAAGATGGTTGAAGCGGCTTCGAAGGAAGAGGACGATGAGATGCGCGAAGTGCTTGCCTACTCCTTGGCCTGCCAGATGAAACGCAACTATTTGGAATGGAACAAGAACGTTGTGAACGACCAAGTCATCATAGACGACCTAAAAACCATTAGCGAAGGTCGGCTGGTCATCCCTGACGAAACGAAGCTGAACACCACCGGCGAGATGCCCGCTGGCAAATCACAGTCGCAGTCCAAGCAGCAGCCACAACTACAGCAAGGCAAGAAAAAGAAAAAGAAGGTGCCGAACCTGAAAGCCAACATGAACAACCCGAACAACCCTGCGTATAAGCTGAGAATGCAGCAAATGGGGAAGATGTAATAATTATGAATGCAGAATGCGGAATGCGGAATAGCGCAAAGCGACGCTGGGCTTCGCCCCCTATTCAGCATTCAGCATTCCTAATTCCGCATTAAAAAATGGCATCACTAAAGATAAAAGGCGGCAACACACTTCATGGCGAAATCACGCCGCAAGGCGCGAAAAACGAGGCCATGCAAATCCTTTGTGCCTGCCTGCTCACCGACGAGAAAGTCACCATCCACAACCTGCCCGACATCCTCGACATCAACAACCTGATTGCCCTGCTGGAAGGCATGGGCGTGAGCGTGGAACGCCCGACGCGGCATGACATTACTTTACAGGCCAAATCACTCAACTTCAACTACTTCAACGAAGCGGACTACCAACAGACCGCCTCGAAACTGCGCGGCAGCGTAATGATGACTGGCCCGATGCTGGCCCGTTTCGGCAAAGCCTTCATGCCCAAGCCCGGCGGCGACAAAATCGGTCGGCGCAGGTTGGACACACACGTCATCGGCTTGCAGAAACTCGGTGCCATCTTCGATTTCGACACCTACCAAGTCGGGGTGCAAAAGGGCGGACTGAAAGGATGCTACATGCTTTTGGACGAGGCCTCCGTCACCGGCACCGCCAACATCGTGATGGCTGCCGTGATGGCCCAAGGTACCACCACGATTTTCAATGCCGCTTGCGAGCCTTATTTGGTGCAACTCTGCACCATGCTCAACCACATGGGTGCCGACATCAAAGGCGTGGGTTCCAATCTCTTGACCATCAACGGAGTGACAAAACTCCACGGCACAGAACACAATTTGCTCGCCGACATGATTGAGGTGGGCAGCTTTATCGGCATGGCCGCCATGACGGGCAGCGAAATCACCATCAAGAACGCGGGCATTGAGCAACTGGGCATCATTCCTGATGTTTTCCGCCGGTTGGGAATCCAAATGGAATACCGTGGCGACGACATCTTCATTCCCGCCCAAGAGCATTACGAGGTGCAGACCTTCATGGACGGCAGCATCCTCACCGTAGCCGATGCGCCTTGGCCCGGCTTCACTCCCGACCTCATCAGCATCGTCTTGGTGGTGGCCACCCAAGCCAAAGGCACCGTGCTCATCCACCAGAAGATGTTCGAGAGCCGCCTGTTCTTCGTGGACAAGCTCATCGACATGGGCGCGCAAATCATCCTCTGCGACCCGCACCGCGCCAACGTCATCGGCCTCGACCACCATCATGCCCTACGCGGCATCCGCATGGCCTCGCCCGACATCCGCGCCGGCGTCGCCCTGCTCATCGCCGCCCTCTCCGCCGACGGCACCAGCATCATCGACAACAGCGACCAAATCGAGCGCGGGTATCAATATATCGACACGCGCTTGAACGCACTTGGAGCGGAGATTGAGAAGATTTGAGTATTAAGAATTGCCGAAAAACGGACATTTTTATGTAATTTTGTTGCCGAAAAACGGACATTTTCCAGAGAAAACTTTGCCGAAAAGCGGACAATTCGATGCATTATTCATTGAAAACCAACAAATTCCAAATGATTTGATTTATCGGGTAGAGGCAGTATAGGAAAAGTGTATTTTTTATGACCAAAATTTATAGGAAAAGTGTATTTTTGTAGCATAAAATCTATAGGAAAAGTGTAATTTATATGCTTAAAAGAAAGATACAGAGTTATTTAGAAGATTATCTAAAATCCGATTCAAACAAGATGCTCATCGTGGCTGGAGCGCGACAAGTGGGCAAGTCATACATCATCCGACATGTCGGGAAACAATTGTTCCCCAATTTCGTGGAAATCAACATGGCCGAAGACAGTTACGGCCAAAGAATTTTCGCCAACGCCAAGACTTTGGAGGATTTTTACCTCAACTTGAGCACCGTTGCCGGCAACCAGCTGAAAGACAAGCACAACACCCTCGTCTTCATCGACGAGATACAAGCCTATGACCATCTGCTCAGCATGGTAAAATTTCTGAAGCAAGACGACCGCTTCAACTACATCGCCAGCGGTTCACAATTAGGCATAACGCTCAAGGAAACCCCGACCGTTCCCGTTGGAAGCATCACCATAAAAAATATGTATCCACTTGATTTCGAGGAGTTTCTTTGGGCCAATGGCGTGGGAGAGGAAGCCATAGGCATCATGGAATCAAAGATAAGACGACGCGAGAGCTTGTCTGAAGCCTTGCACAACAAAATGATGGACTTGTTCAAGAAATACCTGCTTGTGGGCGGCCTGCCCGATGCCGTCAATAGTTTCGTGGAGCGAAAGAACATCGTCGAGGTGCGCGACATCCAACGTGAAATCCATCACCTTTACCGCCTCGATGCCGCCCGTTACGAGCAAGAGAGCCAAAGGAAACTGAAAATCCAGCGGATTTTTGAGATGGTTCCCTCCAATCTTGAGAACAAGAAGAAAAGGGTGGTGGCGACAAAGATTGAACAGAAAAAAGAAGCCAGAATGAGTGATTATGCCGACGAGTTCGAATATCTCATCCATGCTGGAATCGCGTTACAAGTTCAGGCCATCAGTCAACCCTCCTATCCTATCATCGAAAACAGCGGGAAAAACTTGCTCAAACTATACCTCAACGATGTCGGAATCTTTACTGGCATACTGTATGAAACGCAAATTCAACCCATTATGAACGACCAGCGCAGCGTGAACCTCGGCTCTGTCTATGAAACGGTAGTGGCGCAAGAATTGGCCGCACACGGTTTCAGGCTATGCTATTACGACAACAAGAAAAAAGGCGAAGTCGATTTCCTCATCGACGACACCGAGCATCTTTCGATAATGCCCATCGAAGTGAAGTCGGGAAAGAACTATTACGTCCACAGCGCACTTTCTAACATGCTCAATATCAATGAATACCATATCCATCAGGCATTTGTCCTGAACAACGAAAGGGAAATCTACGTCAAGGAAGGCATCACTTATTTGCCCATTTATTGCATCATGTTCTTCAAAAAGAACGCGACAAGACAACTGTTTTTGGAATAAAACAAGAAAGTCGTGCCCTCCCCTGCCATTTTGTCAAAACCCGACGTTTGGCAAAGGTTTTGATATGGCTTGCGGCAAAATGGAAAAATAGTAAAACAACACATATCATGGAAGAAAACGAAAACGTTAAGAATCAGGACGATGCCTTGAAAGACACCGTCAGTCCCGACATGGAGAACAAGCAAGAACCCGCCGAAGAGCAAACCGCACACGAGAAAAAGGAAGAAGCCGCTGACAAGGTTTCGGACAAAAAGTCAAAGCGTTTCAAGATTCGTCATGCGGCTGAAAAGGCTTTGGAAGAGGAAAAAGCCAAGTATGCCGAACTGAACGACAAATACTTGCGACTGTTCTCGGAGTTCGACAACCACCGCAAGCGCACGGCCAAGGAAAAACTCGACCTGACGGCCACGGCTTCCGAAAATGTCATCAAGGACATTTTGCCCGTGCTTGACGACTTTGAGCGTGCCTTGCAAAACATGGAAAAGAACGGCAACGAGGCCGACTTGCAAGGTGTCACCTTGATTTTCAACAAGTTGAAAGACACCTTGAAGAAGAAAGGCTTGGAGGAAATCGAGGCGATGAACGCCGAGTTCAACACCGACGAGCACGAAGCCCTCACGATGATTCCCGCGCCCGAAGAGGACAAGAAAGGCAAGGTTTTGGATGTCATCCAGAAAGGCTACAAGCTGAATGGCAAGGTGATACGATTTGCGAGAGTGGTGGTCGGGAATTAAGACACGCTTCGCGTCACTGCGAGGCACGAAGCAGTCCAGACAAGCGACTTGCTCCCTGGATTGCTTCGTCGTTCCTCCTCGCAATGACGCAAAGCGGCAGAAAAAAACAGCAGATTAGAAAGGACATTAGACAATGGCAGACAAACAAAAAAGAGATTACTACGAGGTGCTTGGGGTGAACAAAAACTCCACGCCCGACGAGATAAAGAGCGCGTACCGTAAGGCCGCGCTCAAATGGCATCCCGACAAGTGGGTGAACGGCACCGACGCCGAGAAAAAGACCGCCGAGGAGAACTTCAAGGAAGCCTCGGAGGCCTATTCCGTGTTGAGCGATGCCAACAAGAAGGCACGTTACGACCAATTCGGCTTCGCTGGCATGGACGGCGGCTCGGCAGGCGGCGGCTTCGGCGGTTTCGCCGACTTCGACCTGAACGACCTCCTGAACAGCGTGTTCGGGCGCGGCTTCGACTTCGGTGGAGGTCGCGGCGGCTTCAGCTTCAGCAGTTTTGGTGGAGGTGGCGGTCGCGGCGGCACTGTCAAGCAGCGCGGCTCCAACCTGCGCGTGAAGGTGAAACTCAACCTGTCAGAGATTGCCCACGGCGCAAAGAAAAAAATCAAGGTCAGCAAATACGTGACCTGCACACATTGCCACGGCAGCGGCTCAGAAGACGGTTCCACCGAAACCTGCCCGACCTGCCACGGTCGCGGTCAGGTGGTGCAAACCGTCAACAGTTTCTTCGGGCAGATGCAGACCGCCTCGGTTTGTCCCACTTGCGGCGGACAAGGCACCGTCATCAAGAAGAAATGCACCCACTGTGGCGGTGAAGGCATTATGAAAGGCGAAGAAATCATCGACATCGACATCCCTGCCGGCGTGGGCGAAGGAATGCAACTCACCGTGCGAGGCAAGGGCAACGCCGGTCCGCACAACGGCATCAACGGCGACTTGCTCGTCCTCATTGAGGAGGAAGCCCACCCCGACTTCGAGCGCGACGAAAGCACCCTGATTTACAACCTGTTCATCACCATTCCTGAAGCCATCATGGGAACACAGGCCGAAGTGCCCACCGTTGATGGCAAGGTGAGGGTGAAAATCGCCCCCGGAACCCAAAGCGGCAAGGTGCTGAGACTGAGAGGCAAAGGTTTGCCGGTGGTCAATGGTTACGGCATGGGCGACATGCTCGTCAACGTGAACGTATGGATTCCGAAGAAGTTCAACAAGAAAGAGGAGGAACTGTTGCAGCAACTCTCCCAATCGGAGAACTTCAGGCCCAACCCCACCGCCGAGGAGAAGAGTTTTTTCAGTAAGATTAAGGATTACTTTAACTAAAATGCGGAATTATGAATGCTGAATGCTGAATAACGCAAAGCGTCGTAAGAGCCAGTTTTATTCCGCATTCCGCATTCCGCATTCCGCATTCTTAATTACCAATTATGACCAAAATATCCGTCAATGAGGTCACGAAGCGATACGCCGACCACACCGCCTTAGACCGTATGTGCATCGAGATTCCAGAGCGTTGCATATACGGCCTTTTGGGTCCTAACGGCGCGGGCAAGACCACCCTCATCCGCATCCTCAACCAAATCACCGCACCCGACAGCGGGGAAGTGTTGATCAACGGCGAAAAACTCTGCCAAAAGCACATCGCCCGCATCGGCTACCTGCCCGAAGAGCGCGGCCTTTACAAGAAAATGAAAGTCGGCGAGCAGGCCATCTATTTGGCGGAACTCAAAGGCATCAAGAAGGCCGAAGCACAGAAACGCCTGAAAATGTGGTTCGACAAGTTTGAAATCGGAGGCTGGTGGGACAAGAAAGTCGAGGAACTCTCGAAAGGTATGCAGCAGAAAATCCAGTTCGTCACCACCATCATCCACGAGCCGGAAATCCTCATCTTCGACGAGCCTTTCAGCGGCTTCGACCCCATCAACGCCAACCTCTTGAAGGAAGCCATCCTCGAACTGCGCGACAAGGGCGCAACCATTCTGCTTTCCACCCACAACATGGCCTCCGTCGAGGAACTTTGCGACAGCATCACCTTAATCAATCACGGGAAAAGCATCCTGCAAGGCAAGGTCGGCGACATCAAGCGGCAACACGACACCCACGAAAGGGAAATCATCGTGCGCTGCGACGACTTCAACAAGGTGATGGCCGTCGCTGACACCTATAATAATATAAAGGTAGAACACACCGACCTTCACGACGAAACCAAACTGACCCTTTTCAGCGAGTCACCCAACGAATTGCTCGGGCAGTTGCTGCAAGTCGGGCAACTCGTTTCGTTCAAGGAAGTGCTGCCTTCGATGAACGACATCTTTATCCAAGAAGTGCAATCCAAAAACCAAGCTGCATGAACAAGATCGGACTCATCATCAAGCGCGAGTATTTGACTCGCGTACGCAAGCGTAGTTTCCTCATACTGACCTTCTTGGGGCCTATTTTGATGGCCGCCATCTACATCATCCCCATCATGCTCGCCCTCAACTCGAGCACCGACCACCTGCGTGTGGCCATCGTCGACGAGAGCCATTGGTTTGAGGACAGTTTCACCAACAACGAAGACCATACCTTCATCCTCATGCCCGGACAACCGATTGACTCTGTGAAGGATATGGTGAAAAACGGCGTGTTCGATATGGCGCTCTATGTACCGCCCACCCAACTCAACATCCCTTCCAATGCCGTGGTTTACAGCATCCGACAAGTGCCGATGGAAGTGGAAACCTACATCAGCAGCGTTATGCAAAAGGAAATCGAGGAACAAAAACTGATGGCCAAAGGCGTTGACCCTGAAATTGTTAGTTCGGTCAAAACCGATGTCAACCTGCAAATCATGCGCATGGACGAAAACGGCAACGAAAAAGAGACTTTTACGAAAGTGCAGTTCTCGCTCGGCATCATCCTTTCCATGTTGGTCTACATGTTCATCATCTTTTTTGGTGGTCAAGTGATGAACGGCGTGGCCGAGGAAAAAACCAACCGCATCATCGAGGTCATCATCAGTTCGGTGAAACCTTTCCAACTGATGATGGGCAAAATCATCGGCGTTTCGCTGGTTGCCTTGACCCAATTCGTGCTTTGGATCCTGCTGACGGGCGTATTATATGTGGGCTTCTCCGCCTACATCGGCCTGAGCCATCCTGGAGCGTTGTCGTCGGGCACCGTCATGACACAAGAAATCGTCTCTAACGACATCATGAGCAACGAAAACGTGCTTCAAATCGTGCAAATCGCCCAAAGCATCGATTTTGGCACCATCATTTTCAGTTTCATCGTGTTCTTCATCCTCGGCTATCTGCTGTATGCGACGCTTTATGCCGCCATTGGCTCGTTGGTCGACAATAACACTGATTCACAACAGTTTACCTTACCCATCACCGTGCCGTTAATGGTTGCCATCATCAGTTCGTTCTACATCGTCAACAACCCCGACAGCAGCCTATCCGTCTGGCTTTCAATGATTCCGTTCACCTCCCCCATCTCCATGATGGTCAGGATTCCGTTTGGTGTTCCCATCTGGCAGATTGTGCTTTCCATCGTTTTGTTGGCCGCCACTTTCGTCCTGATGACCTGGATTGCCGCCAAAATCTACCGCACAGGCATTTTGATGTACGGAAAAAAGCTTTCCTACAAGGAAATTTTCAAATGGTTGAAATACAAATAGAATAATTTCGTATTTTTGCAGGCTCAATTTTGGGTAAAAATATTCTTGTTAATAATCAACAAATTAAAAGTCAAATAATTAAATCAGTTTTACAATGCAAAACAAAGGAGCAATCAGGACGTTAGCCATCATCTTCGGGCTGATTTTCCTCTATCAGCTGTCGTTCACTATTGTGACCAAGCGCGTAGAAAGGAAAGCCGCGAAGTTTGCCATGATAGAGGCTAGCAAACTTGCAAAGGAAGGTGAGTCGCAGTACAATCTCATCAAAGACCAGAAAGAGACGTACTTTTTAGACTCCATCAGCAACGTGAATGTGTACAACCTTTTAGTGAAGAAGTACACCTACCGCGATGCGAAAGAAAGAGAAATCAACTTAGGTCTGGACTTGAAGGGCGGTATGAACGTCACCCTTGAAGTCTCGGTGAAAGACATCGTCAACGCCTTGTCGGGCCATTCGCAAGACCCCGTTTTCTTGCAGGCCATGCAAGAGGCGACCATCCGTCAGGAGAAGAGTCAGGGCGACTTCGTGACGCTGTTTGGCGAGGCTTTCGAGGAGATTGACCCCAATGCAAGACTGGCTTCGATTTTCTTATATGAATTCAAGGACAAAGGCATCACGGTCAACTCCACCAACAGCGAAGTGCTGAAGGTGTTGCGCTCCGAGAGTGAGGACGCCATCAACCGTTCTTACCAAATCCTGCGCACCCGTATCGACCGCTTCGGCGTGGCACAGCCCAACATCCAGAAGATGGAGAACTCGGGGCGCATCCTCGTCGAGCTGCCTGGCATCAAAGACCCGAAGCGTGTGCGTAAACTCCTCCAAGGAACGGCACAACTCGAATTCTGGGAGACCTACAAGTTCAGCGAAATCCAACGTTATATCAACGAAGCCAACGCCGAGTTAGCCAGAACACGCAAGGCCCAAAATTCCTTGGAACAGACTGCTGCTGAAGAAGAGTCTGCCACCGTTGAAGGCGAAGAAATCGCCCAAGCCGAGGGAGCCGAAGCCGTGGCTGACAGCACCGAGTCCAACCTCCTCGACCAATTGGCTGAAAACAAAGAGCAAGCCAACGACAGCCTCACCGAAGACGAGGCCTTCAAGCAATATTACGAAAACAACCCGCTGTTTGCCTATCTGCATCCCTCCTACTATCAGAACGAGGCTGGTCAGATGGTGGCAGCCGAGACCGCTTGCGTGGGTCTGGCCCAAGTGAAGGACACCGCAGCCATCAACCAGATGCTGACTGAAGTCAAGGGCAAGAACATCTTCCCGCGCAACCTGAAGTTCGCCTGGACCGTGAAACCTGAGAAAAGAGATGGCGAAACGGAGTTCCTCGAACTCGTGGCCCTGAAGATGTCGCGCGACAACAAGTGCGCCCTCGGCGGCGAAGTCATCACCGACGCCCGTCAGGACTACAACCAAACCAACCAAGTGGAAGTCACAATGCAGATGAACTCGGAAGGCGCCAAGACTTGGAAGCGTCTCACCGGCGAGAGCATCGGCAAACAGATTGCCATCGTGCTTGACGACTATGTCTACAGCTATCCCACCGTCCAAAACGAAATCGGTGGCGGTCGCTCGTCCATCACTGGAAACTTCACCATCGAAGAGGCTCAAGACTTGGCCAACATCCTGAAGGCCGGTAAACTTCCTGCTCCTGCAAGAATCCTTGAGGAACAAGTGGTTGGTCCTTCGTTGGGTAAGGAAGCCGTGCAAAAAGGTATGTGGAGTATGGTGTTCGCCTTCATCCTCGTGCTGGTCTACATGGTGTTCTTCTATAAGAAAGCCGGTCGCGTGGCCGACATCGCCCTTATCGTCAACGTGTTCTTCCTGTTCGGTGTGCTGGCTTGCCTTGGCTCCGTGCTGACCTTGCCTGGTATCGCAGGTATCGTATTGACCTTAGGTATGGCCGTCGACTCCAACGTGATTATCTTCGAGCGTATCAAGGAAGAAATCAAGGCTGGCAAGGGCTTGAAACTCGCCATCCAAGACGGTTACAAGAACGCTTACTCCGCCATCATCGACGGTAACGTCACCACCTTGATTACTGGTGTCATCCTCATCATCTTGGGTACTGGCCCTGTCCACAGCTTCGCCGTCACCCTCTGCATCGGTATCCTGACCTCCTTGGCCACGTCCATCTTCATCTCGCGTTTGATCTTCGAGCGCATGTTGAACAATGAAAGGGAAATCACCTTCTCGACCAACCTCACCCGCGACTTCTTGCAGAACAAGCACTACGACTTCATCGGCATCCGCAAGACCTCCTTCATCATCTGCATCTGCTTCCTCGTCGTCAGCTTGGGTTCGCTTGCCCTTCGCGGCCTGAACCTCGGCATCGACTTCAAGGGTGGTCGCAACTACGTCGTCCAATTCGACAACCCGAACATGAAGGTCGAGCAAGTGCGTGAAGTGTTGTCAAACGTCAGCATCGACAAGAACGCCATCCACAGCGCCCTCGAAATGAGAGCCGACCAAGAGGTGGAAGACTGGTCGACGCCTGAAGTGAAGACCTACGGCACCAACGGCCAGGTGAAGATCACGACCAAGTTCTTGATCAACAACGACAGCCCCGCCGTTGACTCTGTCATCCAAGTCATCCTTTACGACGGCTTGAAAGGCCTCTACACCAACAACCTCACGATGGAGCAGTTCTCCTCAGAGGACGAGACCGTGGGCATCTTGAGCACCCAGAAGGTGGGCGCCACCATCGCCAGCGACGTCACCCGCAAGTCCATCATCGCCATCATCGTGGCTTTGGCCCTGATGTTCTGCTATATCGCCTTGCGATTCAAGAAGTGGCAGTATGGTGTGGCATCCATCATGGCCCTAGCTCAAGACACCATCATCGTGTTGGGTATGTATTCGTTGTTCTACAACATCTTGCCCTTCACCATGGAAGTCGACCAGAGCTTCATCGCTGCCGTATTGACCGTCATCGGTTACTCCATCAACGCTACGGTGGTTATCTTCGACCGTATCCGTGAAAACGTCAACCTGCACCCGAAGGCCACCTGGAAAGAGAACATGGTCAACGCTGTGAACAGCACCTTGACCCGTTCATTCAACACCTCGGGTTCGACCTTGGTCGTGTTGCTCGCCATCTTCATCTTCGGCGGCGACACCATCCGTGGCTTCATCTTCGCCCTGTTGGTCGGTGTGTTGGCCGGTACGTTCTCGTCAGTGTTCCTGTCCTCACCGTTTGCCTACGCGCTGATGAAGGGCGACAAGAAAGACAAGGAGATTGAAGAAACCAACGACAGCAAAAGAAAGAAATAATTCATCATCAACCTTCTAAACTGCTTGCAAAGAATCCCGCTGGAAACGGCGGGATTTTTTATTTCATCACCCCAAGACATGTATTTTATAAAATACATTTTTGATTTTGTTTTGTATTTTAGAAGAAACATTTTTTATTTTTATTTGTATTTTAGAAAAAACACACTATCTTTGCAGCGTGAAACAAGGCAAACATGTAATGCACTATGGATAAACTATTTGAAAGACATGACGAGTATATTTCCACAGTTTCGACTGATTTCGTGAGAGGCTACATCAACAAGATTGACTGGACTATCCGCCTGATAGCCATCAAAGGGCCAAAAGGCGTAGGCAAATCAACCCTAATGCAGCAATACATCAAACTGAACTTCGCTCCCGACGACAGACATGTGCTGTATTGCTCGGCTGACACCAACTATTTCACCACTCACACCTTGGTTGACACGGCTGACCGTTTCTGCAAATTGGGTGGTCGTTACCTGTTCATCGACGAAATCCACAAATATGAGAACTGGAGCAGGGAAATCAAGGAAATCTATGATTTGCATCGCGACTTGCACATTGTCATTAGTGGGTCATCGCTACTGCAAATCAATGACGGACAAACAGACCTCTCACGCCGTCTGACAGAATACCTGATGCCCGGACTTTCATTCCGCGAATACCTTTGCATGGAGAAAGGAATCCATATCGACAGCATTACTCTCGATGATTTGCTCTCGTCACCAAACAGATTCTGCATTGAAGTCAAGAAGTTGTGCCATCCTTTGGAGCACTTTGGCGACTATTTGAAAGCGGGCTATTACCCATTCTATTTCGAGAACAAGCGCATCTACCAAAGCCGAATCGAGTCCGTAATCAACTACATCATCGACACCGAATTGACAAAGTTTCGCAGCCTTGAGGTCGGTAACTGTCGAAACATCAAAGCATTATTGCAAATTCTTTCCCAAATCGTTCCTTACGAAGTAGACATTTCCAAACTATCGCGCACCATCGGCATACAAAGGCCGACCACATTGAAATACCTAAAGCATTTAGAAGAAGCCGCACTCATTCGCAGACTTTTCACCCATCTTGACACCATCAGCGACCTGCAAAAGCCCGACAAGATACTGCTCGACAACAGCAACCTACTCTACACCCTCTCCGACATGCCACCTGAAATCGGGACGGTGCGCGAGACCTTCTTCTGCAACCAACTCCATTCAGCGGAGCACCGAGTTGAATACGGAGGCATCAAGACAGGTGATTTCCGCATCGACCGCGACCTTATCGTGGAAGTGGGCGGCCCCGACAAGAGTTTCAAACAAGTGCAAGGCGAAACGAATGCCTTCCTTGCCGTCGATGACATCGACAACGCCACAGCACGACGGATTCCTCTTTGGGCTTTCGGTTTTCTATTTTAATGTAATCCCGCTGGTGACGGCGGGATTTTTTTGTTGCCATTATTGCTCGCGTTTAGAAATATGCCTATTTTTGCACTTGTAATCATTAAAGCAGTTATGCCTAACATCTATTCATATTTCGGAATCATCTTCAAATTCTACTCAAACGACCATGAACCTTTGCACGTTCATGCCATTTTTGGTGAATATGAGACTATATTTGACATCGTGTTTTCTCAAGGAGCGTTGTTGGAATTAAAACGTCGCAAGAAACGAGGCAAAGACCATTTGCCGCCTGACAAAATGAAATTGGCAGAAAAGTTTGTTGAAGAGTATGCACTCCGTATTTCGGAGAAATGGTATCAATTCTTTGTCTTGAAATCAGATGTCACTTGCGAAACCATCAATAAAAAAGTAAAATAATCATGTATAAAATAACAAAAGCTGAATATGCTGGAAATTACAAGGTATTGATTACCTTTGATGACGGACAGAAACGTTTGGCCGACTTCTATGGTTTTATTTCCAAGAGCCTGCATCCCTCAATACACAAATACATTGACAAAAAGCTGTTTCAGCAGTTTGAAATCACCAACTACGAAATCCATTGGGGTACGCAGTTTGACATTGACCCTTACGATATTTATTGTGGTGAGTTTGAGGCTGCTGATAGTCCTTATTTTGCTGATATAGAAACCTCGAAGGCACAATATGAGTTGGTGGAATGATTAAGCAACGACATTGATAGTGATTTCTACATACAAATCAAATCATAATGGGAAAGTTTTTCAAGTTTTTGCAGGCGTTAGTATTATTGGTGATAATTGGTGCAATAGTATGCTGTATTGTAGGCTTTTTCTGCCCAAGATTCACATATTTAAATGCTGATAATATAGTAATCACCTTCCTCGGCGTTTTGGCTACCTTTGTAGTAATCAGCAATTTTTCCCAAGTAGCAGATATTCGGGATAGAACCGAAAAAGAGCTTGATCGGATGCAAAAACAAATGGATTTGAAAGAGCTAGAACAGGAAAAGGAAATCCATAAAGTTCAAGAGAAAATAGATTCTACAGACAAAGAGTTAATTGAATTGAAACCGCTTTTCGACACTCTTATCAGAAAAGAAGTGACAAGTATCCTCAACGGTGTAAACGGTTGTTTTCGATTTGTCATCAAGGAGTATAGTTTTATTGAAATAGGATTGCTTATGGTGAAAGTAGAGGTATACAAACGAGAACAAAAAGACGATACAGGAAAAAATTTCAATGTAAATACCAAGGAAAAGGAACTGAAGAGTTTTATTGTAGATATTGTCAACAAAACTTATAATGAATTAAAAACAGATAATTTTGATTCAAAATAATTAGAAAACAAACAATAACTTGAATTGGTCCCCACTGAAATTGGTAGAAGGAGGCTACAACATTACAAAAAAACATCCAATTCAGATATGAGAATATAAAAACCACTATCTTTGCACCAATTCTAAACGAAACAAAATATGTAGAACAGAAAGCACATACATAACGGAACGCATAGACTGATTTCTTTTTCTTGGAAAAATTTGGCGATTATACCACGAAGGAATGAGTTGTATGCTCACGCATGGCGTGAGTTTGACTTATTTCGTGTGGTAAAGGTTACGCCAAATCACCTCCAAGAAGCGGAACAGTTAAGTTCACGCTTTTTTAATGTCAATAAACAGCCACAGAAATGGAGAAAACAATAAACAACATCACCAAAAAGACAGCTATTATAGCTCTCTTTGTTCTCGCCAGCTTTCCAAGTTTGGCACAAGACACCATCACCGTCACAGAAAACACTTTCAAACTGAAAGGCAGTCAAGAAGAATCGTTTTTTTATGGATTCGCTCAAGGCGACAAAATGATTATCAAACTTGACGAAGTCAATGGCAAAGAAATCAAGGAATTTGAAATCATAGAAAGTCCATCAACCTCAAAGTTTATGGACATCAACAAGGCAAACATAAACAAAGAGTTGCAGATTCCAAGAACGGCAGTATATGAATTCCGTATCAAAACCGCTTTCATGGCTCCTCGAACTTGTCGTATGAGATTATTTCGGATTCCAAAAAACGAAAACACAATCGATTTCAACACAGCCTGGGAATGGAGAACCGTCTACGACACTGCATATATCCCTTATACCATAGATTCAATTACTGGATTTGATACCATATATTATAAGGAAACAGTAACGGAATTGGCTTCCTCTGAACTATCAGAAGTAATGGTGTTGGATGAAAACGCTGTTGTGGGAGCACAAATGTCATTAAATGGTGCTGGTCAATACTATCAAAAAAAATTCAGTCTGCCTGACAATTATTATAGCAAATATCGCAAGCAAGAAGTAGTTTCTTGGGCATATTGGATTGGCGTAGGTGAAGAAGCCAACCAAGCATGGCAACGCGGCTTGAATGCTGTTAAAGGATTGGCTGAAACTGCCGCCGCGTCTTATATCTCCCCTTTGGGTGCTGCAGCCCTCGGTGTGGCTTTCGATTGGGCAATGCCTTCAAGCGGAGAAAATGTACAATTCGATATTATCAATAATTTCGGCAACTCCATTTCCCAAGGCAACTGTATATCAACCCATAAGACCATCACTAATTCGTATAATCATGGTGAGTTTACCATACATTTATACAATGACAATGTAATGCAATCAATCAATGTAAAACTGCGCGTGGTGGCCATTATACGAACCAGCAACTACCATGATGTTGTATATAATCGCCGAAGAATCGATGCACGAAAAGTGACTTTGAACAAGACAAGAATGGAAGTCACGCCAAGACAAATACGAGTTAATGCACAATAAATCAAGATAATAAACCTAAAATAATATCCGATGAAACAAAAATTATTATTTGCCTTAATCTTTGCCATGAGCCTACCCTTGCTCGGCAACCCCGTTGACGAAACCACAGCCAAACAACTTGCCCAAAACTTCTGGAAAGAGAACAACATTATGGGCGTGAGAGGTGACAAAATATTCAAGAAGAAAATGGGGAATGCCCGTTTCGTGAATGTTGCCCCGCAATGCGGCTATTCCGAGTTTTACATTTTCAATAACGAAGACGGCAAAGGATTTGTCATCATTGCAGCGGATGACTGCGTTACACCTATTTTGGGTTATTCCTACGACAACAACTTTGCCGCCGAAAATCTTCCGCCCAATCTGAAAGGCTGGCTTGATGGATATGCTGAACAGATACAAGCAGCAGTTGAAACGAGAGTGATTGCCACCGAAGAGATTCGTACTGAATGGGGATGTTTGAGGCAGAGCCAAAATTTGCCAATTAGGTCTGAAACACAAGTGTATCCATTAATTGCAACAACATGGGGTCAAAGTCCTTATTATAACGCACTATGTCCGTTCGACTACTATTATAACCAAAGAACTGTGACAGGTTGTGTAGCCACAGCAATGGCACAGATTATGAAATACTGGTCATATCCCGAGCATGGTTTTGGTTCTCATTCTTACGTTCCAGAAAATCATCCCGAATATGGAACACAATATGCAGATTTTAGTAGCACTACATATCAATGGTCTTCAATGCCAAACAATGTAACTAGCAATAATACAGCCGTGGCCACATTGATGTACCATTGTGGAGTTAGTGTTGAAATGAACTATGACGTATCAAGTAATGGAGGTAGTGGAGCTTATGTCCTTGATTTTGGCCAAAACCGCCCTTGTGCAGAAAATGCTTTAAAAACATATTTTGATTACAAAAGCACTTTGCACGGAGAAATAAAAGAAAATTATTCAGATTCCCAATGGATTGCTCTTTTGAAGAACGAATTGAATAATGCAAGACCCATACTTTATGCTGGTTTTGGTACAGGCGGACATGCTTTTGTATGTGATGGATACGATCCTTATGATTGCTTTCATTTCAATTGGGGATGGAGTGGAGCTGCACAAGGTGCCAATAATGATGCATATTACTACATCAACAGTTTAATCCCTATAGGAACCTCTTACAATTTTTCTTCTAATCAACAAGCGCTAATAGGTATTGAACCAAACAACACGTCCTACAATTTCAATTTGGTCTATTATTGTACTCCAATAATGTCAAATGATGAATATTGGTTCTTTGATGATTTATCCGTTTACGCTGAAGTGATAAACAATGGAAATCATTAGTGTCCCGTTAAAATTGGGACGGTTAAATATTAGTCAAATAGCCCCGGTATTAGGGGGTCAAGTTGTTCTTTGACGTCGTTGATATTGGT
>ONKQ01000013.1 GCA_900318465.1 uncultured Bacteroidales bacterium | reverse complement strand
GATTTCAACCACAAAATTACTGAAAATCAATAATATGTGCAACTTTTTATCCATTTATTTCGCTCTCTTTTCCCTCTTTTCTAATTCCGCCAACGGGTTTCTTCTTTTATTATCTTTGCTTTTTGTCCGGCCTTTTCGTCGTATTTAATAAATCCTTCATTGTCCTTTTTGAATTCTGCTCTACAAAAATCAATTGTTTTTTGATTCAAACTTAAAGAAATAGCAGTTGAAACTATATCACGCATTAAGTCTTTTCCATTGAGCATTAAGTCTTTTTTCCAATAGTTTTGAATAAAAGTAAATCTAGAAATGCTAGTCTTTGTACTTTCAGAATGGGTTAATTCAAAATATGAACAGATTGAAGGCTTTGCTGTTCCTGTATATTTATCACGAAGATTACTAATGCTATTCGTTAAGTTTATCAAATGTACAATATCCAAAAGCGTTTCTTTAAACTCAGACTGATTGTTTTTTGTTTCATGTAGTTTTTTACAAGCTTCAATGTCACATATCACTTCTTCTTCTAAATATTTTAATTTCGTCAGATTTCTTTTCATAGACCTTTTAATTGCAGGTTGGGCGTTGTTTACACGTTGCGCTAATTCTTTTTTCTTTTCTTCGTAAAACAAAGGCTGTTGGGCTTTTCTAACATGAGTCAATTCGTGATAGAGAAAAAACAGCATTGCGTTTCTCAAATTACATTCAAGATTATCATAAGACAATACTAACTCAGAGTATTCTTTCAGTATCTCGAAATATTGTTTTTTTAGTTCTTCTGCTGATTCAATATCGTTGATTCTTAAAGCAACAACAATCATTTCGTTGAGGTTTATCAAGTGATTGCCAAAAAACAATTCATTACGAGAATTCCATCCTTTCTGAACCAAATGGAACAACAATAGGTTAAAGGAAATTCTTTTGGGAAAAGATATGATACCATTTGAGGGGCACTCTGCCTTTGGCAGACTTCTTGAAAAGTCGGCTTCTTTTATTGAAGCATTAATCCCCCATTCTCTTTTACAAGAATCAACAATGCTCTCCAATTCATCATTGTTTATTGTTAGAACCATTTTGCTTCTCTTTTAGATTATTCAGGTAACTAATGACATAATTAATGGTACGTTCCTCTATATTGCCATTTATTGTTATTTCAACTTTAATAGCATTACGTTTTCCATATTTCTTCTTTATAAACTCAAAGAACTGAATCAAAGTTGCAATAGAGGCGGCAACTTCAATAAACGTAATTCCATCAAAATTTCTTTCATCTGATTGCTTTAAGGTAACATTATAGGAATTTGCAATTTCTTGAATATCGTCTAACTTGGCACCATCAGGCAATTTAAAAGCAATTTTATCCATTTTTGTAGTTTTTGATTTGTGTTGAATTGTATGAACTATTCATTATTTTTCTCGATGCAACACTTTAAAAGTGTAGGTGTGATTATACAAAAAAGATGTAGATGCAAAAGTAGTAAATTTGTATGAAATATAAATGAAAATTTCTAAATAGTGATAATACCTGTGTTTTAATCAAATGAATAGTACAAGTCAAACACTTGCAGTACAACAGCAAAAGTCAACAAAAGTATAATCCCCCCTTAAAATCTTGTTTATATTACTTATTGTTCTATCGTTATCTCCGGCACAATCAACTCCCCTTCATCCCGCAATCCATCCCGCTGATAAAACATGCAATAATAAATCGGCAGATAGGTAATTCCGTTTTTCACCGCGAGTTCCCGCTCATTGTTTAATACAACGGCCTTTTGGATGTGGTAGTCGGGCGTGTTCATGAAATTGTTCAGGGCACTGTGCACGGTATAGTCCTTGCCCGACTTCACCTCAATGGGCAGCACGGTCAAATGGTCGAAATCGTCAATCAGGAAATCCACCTCGCCCTTTTGCTTGTTGTCGTAATAATGCAACGGAAAACCGTGTGCGTGAAGTTCTTGCGCTACCACGCTCTCATACACCGAACCAAGGTTGATACTCCGCTCGTCGCGCAGCACCGCATTGATATTGAGGTCGTACAAGAGGTTGGTCAGCAGTCCCACGTCGTTCATATAGAGTTTGAGCAGGTTCTTGCTCTCCGATTCCAGCAGAGGAAACTTCGGGTTACTGACGGCTTGCACACCAAGGGCAATGCCCGAGTTGGTCAGATACTCGAACTCGTCGGCATAGTCGTTGAACTGCTTGTGCTTGGCGGTCTCTTCGATGCGCTTCACGATGATGCGCTTCTTCTTGTTCTCCATGTAGGAAGGAATCATGTCGTAAATCTTTCGGATGAGCAGTTTCTTCTCCGCGTCGTATTGCGAGGCATCGATTCTGTATAAGTTGTGAATGTCGCGATGCACCTTCCTCACCTGCGCCATATTCCTGTTTTCCAAGAACTTGTTGATGGCCTCGGGCAACCCGCCGACCAACAAATAGAGTTTGAACTGCTGCAACATGTAGTTGTGCAAGGATTCATTCAGCGATTCTCCCGCAAGAAACTTTTCCTTTATCCCGTCAATGGTTTCCTGTCCGCAACCCATGGCAAGCAAAAACTCTTCAAAATCAAGCGGATACATTTCTTCTATTGAAATGCTTCCTATAGGAACGGAGGCGGTCTGCGTCAAGGCCACGCCCAACTGCGAACCGCTGGCCACGTAGGTGTATCGCCCCTCTTGGTTCAGAAACTTCAACATGGTCATCAGGTGTGGATAACTTTGTATCTCGTCCAAAAAGACCAAGGTGTCTTTCTTGCTGCCGAGGCGGTTGCCGGCAATGGTGCCCAACTGCATGTAAAAGTCTTCCGTATTCATGGCAGTGGCAAAGATGCCCCGGCTTTCCCTGTCTTCCTTGAGGTTGATTTCGACATAGTTCTTGAACATCTTTTTCCCCACATAACGGATGAGGTACGACTTGCCGATTTGCCTTGCTCCGTTCACCAAAAGAATCTTGTTCGGTTCTTCCCGAAAGAACTTTTCGATGCGCTTTTCGAACTTCCTGTACAACATAATTCTCAAATTTTTCGCAAAAATATATAAATCAGTTTATTCCTGCAAGAAAAGGGGACTTTTTTCGAAAAATTTCATCAAAAAAGGGGACTTTTTCCGAAAATTTCAGCCTAAAAAGGGGAATTATTCCGTGATTTTAAGGGGTAAAAAGGGGACTTTTTCCGATTTTAGGCTACGGCGTTTCCTCAAACAAGTCGTCAAGCGTGATTTGGGCGATGATGTACTCCGAATAGGCGTTTCTTTGCAATCCGTTGGCGGTGATGAAAGTGGGGATGATGCCGCCCGAAAAACGGGTCTGCTGCTTGAACAAATCGACTCGGCTCATATATTTTTCATATTCCTCCTTGCTTAAGAGGTATGGCTTTTCGCTGTATTTTGCCTCGCAGAGGTTAATCATTCGGTCGGCACGCTCGATGATGAGGTCCACTTGGGCTTGCTGTTGGGTTTCGGGGTCAGTGCCGCGCCAAGGAAGGCTTCGTACCTGTTTTTGGGTTGTTTCGCCACGGGATGGCCGAACAAGTCCAAGGCATCGGTGAAGGCATGGAGTTGGGCGTTCTTGTCGCCTTCCATAAGACCTGTCATGGAAAATTCCCTCTTTCCGACCAATGACTTTTTTCTGCATGATGAATCCCAATTGATTTCGAGGCAAAAATACAAAAATTTCGGATTCGGTTGCTAAAACCACGAATTTTTCACCGTTTTAGCACTTGAATCGCGATTCGATTGCTAAAACCAAGAAATTTTTGGCGATTTAGCACTTGAATCACACAAAACAGCTTTTTCTAAATCACTTTCCATAAAGCCGCCTCACCCTTTCGCCCAAAAACCTTTCCGGCGATGGTGCAGGTGCCTCGCCGATTTTGTTGTCGCGCTTGATAAGGATGTACTCAGGGAAGGTGCGCACATTGTAGGCTTCAAGCAAAAGAATGTTGTCGCCGAGGTCTAAGAGGGGCCAGTCTTGCCGTTTTTCTACAAACTGCTTTTTGAAGAAATCCAATTTCTCATGCGTGGCGATGGTGAGGATTTGCACCGTGTCTTGCCATTGGTGGTGAAGGCTACGCAATTCGGCGAACTGATATTCACTGACCGCCGAATAGCCATCCACAAACTGCAACAGCACCAAACCATCCTTGAAATCCGAAAGGCTGACCTCCTTACCCTTGCTGTCTTTCAAAGTGAACTCAGGAGCATCAGTGCCAGCGGCAAGGCGGTTAAATTTCGTGAAGAAATCGTCGATGATGGTCTTGTGCTCAGCGTATTTGGTATGCTCTTTAATATAATTGAGGTGGTCTTTGGCCAAACGGCTCGTATTGCGGTCGCCATAGCAGAGTTTTTGCAAGTTGTAAATGGTGATGAGTTCGGCGAGACGCGGATTGTTGGCCATGAGCGGGTCAATGTCCAAATACTTCTTGAACGACGTAGGGCCTTCCATGAAGGCATTGTTCAGCAGGTGGCTGTCGTAGGAAGCACTGTTGAAATAGCCGTCAAACAGTTCCTTGAACAGGTCGATGTAGGCACTTTGAGTGTAAAGCACGGGCTGCCCGTCAAAATAGTCCTTGATGATTTTCTTGCCACCATCGGCACTGATACCCAGACGGATAGCGGCAATCTTATAACAGTTGTAGTTCTTCACATATTCCGACTTGATGTCGGGCAATTCCCTGTTGATGGCGTTCTGAATCGAGTCGATATAACGCAACTGCCGCCCGCGATAAATCTGGTTGAAATGCTCGATGAGATAGCCGTTGATGATTTCCTCAGAGCCGACAATCTGACGGTAGATGCCTTGGTCGGAGGCGCGTTTCACGCGGATGGTGGGCAGTTCCTTCTCGAAATAGGATATGTTCTCTTGCTGTTCAGGGACGATGATTTCGATGTCGTAAGTGGCATTGGGCGTGAGGATAAGGTCGACATACTCCAAACCTACATAAATGCGGGCAGGCAAAATTTGCTTCACCTTGCCCTCAAGGATGAAATGACCTTGGGCATCAGTCTGGTTTTGGTCAAGCAAAATGCCAGTTTCGTTGACCAAGTCTTCGTAAACGAAAAGCCGCATCAAGGTGTTGGTCTTGTTGCTCCGTCCAGTAATCGTCACGTTTTGGGCGTTTACCGAGAGGAATAGCAGGGAAAAAAAGAGTGTGATAAACCTTCGTTTCATGTACAGAAAACGAAAATCAGGCGGAATTATTGCTTTTCAGGCAACTTCACTTCTTCGGGCATGAACTTTGACACGTCACCGCCGTTCTTATAGATGTCGCGGACAACGCTCGACGACACGCCAACCAACTCGCTTTCAGTGAGCAAGAAGATGGTTTCCAACTCGGGATGCAGGCGCTTGTTGGCGTGCCCGATCATGTTTTCGTACTCAAAATCGCTGCCGCAGCGCAGGCCACGGATGATGGTTTTGGCACCCACTTTCTTGCAAAAGTCGGCGGTGAGGCCTTGGTAGCTCTCCACTTTCACTTGCGGATAGTCCTTGAAAACGGCCTCGCACCACTTGATGCGGTCTTGCAGTTCAAAGGTGGAACGCTTTTCCATGTTGATGCCGACGGCGACATAAATCTCGTCGAAGATGGGCAAGGCCCTCAAAACGATGCTGCGGTGCCCCAAGGTGATGGGGTCGAAGGAACCGGGGAAAACGGCTATTCTTTTCATTGTGTATTCGATTTTCTACAGGTGTGTCTTGTCGTCGCTTTGCATCATTGCGAAAGAAGTAAAGCAATCCAGGAATTAGTCTTTTTCTGGACTGCTTCGTGCCTCGCAGTGACGCGAAGCGGAGTAGGAAACAATCCGATTCAGCCTGCAAAAGTATTACTTTGTTGCGACTTGACGCAAATCTTGGCCCAAAATTTCACTGATGGAGCGGAAAGTGTCTTTCAGGAAATCGTCAATCTCCTCATTTCCAATCAGTTTTATCTCCGTGATACCTTCTTCAGTTTGCGGCTTAGGCTGGATGGCCTCTTCGCTTTCCATCAAATACCAATAGGTGCGTTTCAACTTCCATTCCTCATGCTCAAAATAGCAGTGCCAAGTGGAAGGCAATTCTTTGACAATCTGTAATTTGCCAATACCCGTTTCTTCCTCCACCTCGCGCAAGGCGGCCTGTTCGGGATGCTCACCTTTTTCAATATGGCCTTTAGGCAGGTCGGGAATGCCATGACGCACGATGCTGACGAATTTGCCGTCTTTTACCACGACTCCACCCGCAGCAGGAGCCATTTTGAAAGTCTGTTTCAGGGCTTCAGCCACGGCGTTTTCGCCCACTTCGTGGATGAAAGTTTCGCCTGGGTCGGGGTCGTCGAGCCATTCGGGAAAAAATTCGCATAATAGTTCGGCATCGTATCTGTCAGATTCTTGGAGTATTGCATCGGAATTCAATGTATCGCCCGCAATTTTTGGAAAAATCAGAGCCTTGTTTTCGTGAAAAATCTTGTACATTTGTAGCGCGTTTTGATGATGTTTTCAAGCGACAAAAATAAACAATTATGAAATACGACGACTCAGCATTGACATTGGCCCAGCAGCTTCTACAAATCAGGGCCGTGAAACTCAGCCCAAAAGCCCCGTTCACTTGGGCATCGGGACTGAAAAGCCCCATTTATTGCGACAATCGCGTCACGCTTTCCTACCCTGCCGTGCGCACCTTTATCCGCCAGCAGTTTGTGGAAAAAATCATGCAAAACTTCGGCAAGCCCGATGTGATTGCAGGCGTGGCCACGGGTGGTATCGCCCAAGGCGCACTGGTGGCGCAGGAGTTGGGTCTGCCATTCGTGTATGTGCGCAGCGAGAAGAAATCGCACGGGATGCAGAACCAGATTGAGGGTGTCATCAATGCGGGGCAGTCGGTGGTGGTCGTTGAGGATTTGGTCTCCACGGGCAAATCGAGCCTCTTGGCTGTCGATGCCTTACGCGAGGCTGGTGCCGAGGTAAAGGGCATGGTGGCCATCTTCACCTACCAAATGGAACTTGCGAAACAGAACTTCGAGGCGAAGAATTGCCAATTGGTCACCTTGTCGAATTACGAGACGCTGATTCACAAGGCTGTGGAAGAGGCATACATTTCCGACGAGGATGTGGAATCGTTGAAGGAATGGCGCAAGGATCAACAAGCCTGGAGCGACCGCTGGAGTTAATATTAACACGAATTATCACGAATGAATCACGAATTATCAGAAATGAATTTCATGGGAAATTCATGGAAATTCATGTTAAACCACAAATCAAATTAGGAATTTAATTTCCTTAATATCAAAACAATACGAATTGTTGTCCATGTCCAAAAGTTGCAGCCTTCCAAACGAATCAATTCCCGTCATAAACAACCGCATTTTTTTCCCGTCCACCTCATAATCCGCCCATGTGCGGTAGCGATAAAGTCTTTTCAAATAATCTTGCTCAATGGCGGCGGGAAACGATTTCAGTTGCTCCACCTTTATTAATAGTTGCTCTGCGACTTGCTCTAACAGAGGCTGCAAATCATATTCCTTTCCCGTGATTTGTTTCATCGAAATGGGATGCGTGGGCCAATCCTGAAATTGCATCTGATTAACATTCAATCCGATGCCGATGATGGAAACGTCCATCATGTTCGCCTTGATGGTACTGTTAATGAGGATGCCGGCCAATTTTCGGTTTTCAAAATAGATGTCGTTGGGCCATTTGATGTGGAGTTTTTCTTCGGGCAGCAAGGTATCCAAAGCATGAATTAGGCCCAACGCAACAGCTTTGGAAAGAAGAAACTGCCGCTCAGCGGGCAAGAAATTCACCTCCAAGGCCAAAGAGAAAGTGAGGTTTTTTCCAACCTCACTTTCCCATCCGTTGCTCCCCATCCCCTTCCCTGCCGTTTGCTCGTCGGCACTGACCACCAAATTGCGGATGTCACATTCCGATTGCTGGCGTTGCAGGTAGGCGTTGGTGGAGTCAATTTGCTCTAAATGAATGAATTTGAGCATTATTTCACGATAATTCTTTGGGTCTCCTCACCGACTTGGACGGCATACACGCCTGCTCCGAAAGCCTTCATGTCGATTTGGAGCCAACCGTCGGCCACACCCTCGAAAACACGCTGTCCGGCCATATTATATAAGGTGACCTTTTGCTCGCCTTCGCAAACAATGTTCAACTGATTCGAAGTCGGATTGGGATAGACCATTGTCGCTTGGTCAAGTGACTCTTCGATGTCGGCGGTCACTTCATAGGAGAATTCGTTGCTTTCGCTGTCTTCAAACGCGCCGCCTGAGAAAAGCGTGGTGCTGCCAGCCTTCAGGCCATAGAATCCGTTGCCATCGGTAAGACCGTCGCCACCTGCGTCGAAGATGGTGACATCATAGCAGCCGTCGCCAGTGATGTTGAGGGTCTCCGTATAATTGTGGTTGGCCTGGTCGTAAGGTCCGCCTTGAAGAACGACCTCGCCCGTGGTGATTTTCGTCACAGCCCAAGTGGTTTCTTGCGGATTGTTATCGGTACGGATGGTGAGTTTCAGCGTCTTGCCCACCGTCTCAGGCGCACTCTTGAAGTCGCACAAAGCGATATCGTTCGTTGCAGCCTCGTCGGCACCACCGTTGACACTCTTAATTTTCACTGCCAAGGTTTTCTCTTGATTCGCCTCAATGTCAAAGTTGATTTCGCCCAACTCGACCTTATCGGAAGCGAAAGTCGGAAGGTTGCCGGTCCAATTCACGGTCTTCAGCAGTTCATCAAAGACCCATATTTCCAATTCAGCGGAAGTCAAGGGATTGCTACCAAAATTGCTCAACAGCACCTTAGGCTCGGCAGAGCCACTGCAAATCACCGACTTCACATTGCTGATGTTGCTCACGCCCGCCTCGTTTGCAAAGAAAGGCTCCAAAGTCTGGCTTGAGTGGCAAGCCTGATAGACCTCCCTCGTGTTCTGATTCTGCACCCAAGCGATGGCATCAAGTTGGTCAACATTATAGACATTGGCCCACTCCCAAGAGAATGAATAGGCAAAATAGTCGCCTTCAGCCATCTCACCGATAATAGCACCTCCGGATGAGGGCAAAAGTTTCTTCATCACGCTGTAGAAGTCACGCTCGCCATTTGAGCCTGGAGCCGAGTTGTAATGAATCTCCTTCTCGATGACACCTACATAGAGTTTGCAGCTGCCTGCGATGGCAGTTGTAGCACGACCCATGACGTGAACCGTGATGATGCCAGCGGCCTCGTCGAGTTCGTAAGCGAGGCGCAACTCTAACGGCGACTCGATGGCGAGCCAGTTGTTGACCATGTTTTGATTGAGCGAACCGGGCACATTGGCGAAACGGATGCCGTCGACGACGGTGTGGGGCACACTACTGACATTGTAGACGCCACGACGTGCATCGTTATCGGCGGTGTTGTGCAAATACATCGGGTCGTTAGGCCCGGGCCAGCTCATGTGGTACTTGATGGCCGCAATGCGGTCGCCATTGTTGTTGATGAGGGCATCCAAGGCAGGGTTCTGTTGTGCGCAGGGGCCGCAACTTGTGTTGGTGAAACATTCAAACAACAGCACACGTTCATTCTGTGCGTTGGTTTTCAAAGCGATAAGCATCAACATGGATGCCAAAATCAAAGTAACTTTTTTCATAGTTCAAGTATTTTTAATGTGATTTAGATGCACAAAATTAGCCAATTTTTCAAAAACAACGATTTTTTGTTGCGAAATTGGAGAAAGTTTCACATTTTTGCAGGTTCAAATATCAACGGAATCAATCAATTAAAATTTTAATTTTATGTTCAAAAAATCTATCTTTACTTTAATGCTGATGGCCGCAATCGGCACTGTTTCAGCACAATCACTGCGTTTTGAATTGGATGGCACCATCTTTGAGGAAGGCGAAACCATCGAATGCACCAACGACGAGTACGGCTTTGGTGAGTACATTCAGCACATGCAAATCAGGAACATGACCTCTGAACCGAAGATGATTCTCATCGAAAAAGAAGTCATCCAAGATCTTGAAAGCGTTATGAACTTCTTCTGCTGGGGCATGTGCTTCAGCTCAGAGGTTATCGTCAGCCCCAATGCCGTGGAAGTGCAAGCCAATAGCCTGAACACGGACGAGCTTTCCTTCCATGCCCTTTATTCCGACCCTGATGTCTATGGCGATGTCATTGTCAAGTACTACGCTTACGAAGAGCGCAACCCCGACACTCGCATCAGCATCATTGTCCGCTTCCGCAAGTCGGGTGTTGGTGTCGACGACCACTTTAGCCAGATGACGATGAGCGAGGCCTATCCGAACCCCGCCTCTTCAGTGGTGAACTTCGACTATTCCTTCGATGGCAAGCTTACCGCCGTGGTTCACAACCTCTTAGGTCAAGAAGTGCTTCGCGAGGATTTGAATGCCAACAACGGCCAGATGAAACTTTCGGTCGCCGACCTGAACGATGGCATCTACTTCTGCACCATGATGGTGGACGGTCGTGCTTGCACAACCCAAAAGTTCGTCGTGAAGAAATAATCACAAAACGCACCCAAACCCATGAGAAAAGCCCTTACCACCTTCGCACTCATGATGTTGGCCACACTGTCATTCGGCCAGCAGTGGGTCGCCATCAAGAGCAATGTTCCGAGCACCATCCAGACGACTTTGGTTTCGTCTTCCGAAAACCAAATCACCATCAACATGCAAGTCCCTGGTTTTTATGCTTTTGAGGTGACCACACCTCGCGGCGAGGCCAACATCATCTCGGTTCCACGCACGGTCAGCACGGCTGAGGCCGGCGAACCTAACCTGCCCATGATTGCAGTTCCGGCCATCATCGGCGACATGCAACATTACAGCATCCGACTCGTTGATGCGCAATACGCTGATTTCCAAATGGAAGTCGCACCCTCGAAAGGCGATTTCCCGCGCACCATCAATCCTGACGATGTGCCATACACCTACGGCGAGGCCTATTCGACGGATGCTTTCTTCCCCGCCGAGAACATTGGCTTGTATGACCCTTACATTCTCCGCGACTTCCGTGGGCAGAACATGGTGTTCCATCCCTTTGCCTATAACCCTGTAACGCACACATTGCGTGTGTATTACAACATGACCGTTGAAATGTATGCTGACGGTCAGCAAGGCGAAAACACACTCAGCCGCCGCTCGAACACGATGATGATGGACGCTGAATTTGGTGCCCTCTACGACAACCACTTCATCAATTACCACGAGAGTTTGAATCGATACACGCCCGTTGACGAGACTGGCGAGCTGCTCATCATCTGCCACGATGCTTTCATGAATGCCATGCAGCCTTTCGTCAACTGGAAGAAGCAGATTGGCCGTCCTACCACGATGGTCGGCACGAGCACGGCAGGCTCTACCAGCGATGCGCTAAAGGCATACATCCAGGCTCAATACAACAACAATCCGAACATCAGCCACATCCTTTTGGTCGGTGATTCGCAGCACATCCAAGGCTATTATGCCTACAACGGCGGCTATAGCGGCCGTTCCGACAACTGGTATGGCCAATTGGCTGGCAACGACTTCTATAACGAAGTCATCGTTGGGCGTTTTTCCGCCGAAACCGAGGCGCACGTCACCACGCAAGTCGACAAGGTCATCCATTACGAGCGCGACATCAACGCTACTGACACATGGCTCTCGACGGGCCAAGGCGTGTCGAAGAACGAAGGCGCGGGCAGCGGCCACTATGGTGAGTCAGACTACCAACACATTGACAACATCCGCGATGACCTTTTGGCCTATAACTACACCCTCGTTCACCGTGATTATCAAGGCGTTTCGGGTGTCAGTTCCAGTGCGGCCATCATCAGCCAGCACATCAACGAAGGCGTGAGCATCATCAACTATTGCAACCACGGCTCGACCACCAGTTGGGGCGTGTTCGGCTATAGCAACTCGCACGTCAACGCCTTGACCAACGACAACAAACTGCCCTACATCTGGTCAGTGGCCTGCGACAACGGCAAATACGACTACAGCGGAACCTGTTTTGCCGAGGCTTGGCTGCGTGCTACCAACAACAGCAACGGCGAGCCTACGGGAGCCATCGGCGGCATGTTCTCCTACATCTCGCAACCTTGGCAGCCCCCGCAATATGGTCAAGACGAAATGGTTGACGTGCTTGTGGAGAGCAACAGCAACAACATCAAGCGCACCTTGGGCGGCTGCTCGTTTGACGGCAACATGAAAATCATCGACCAATATGGTCCTAACAACAGTCAAGGTATGGGCACCTATATGACTTGGATTCTCTTCGGCGACCCGACCCTCACCGTGCGCAACATGACACCCGCCAACATGAACGTGACCCACGCCACGTCGATGAGCACCAGCGCGACCTCGTTCACCGTGAACGCCACCAACGGCAACGGTGCCTTGGCCACCCTGACCCGCAACAACGAAATCATGGGCTCGGCCACCATTAATAATGGTACAGCCAATATCACCTTTGCCGCTCCCGGAACGACTGGCACCGCCACTTTGACCGTGTTTGGCTACAACAAGATTACCTATACCGCCACCGTCCAAATCACTGGAGGCGGCTCGCAAACCTACAACATCAACGTGTCGGCCAACCCAAGTCATGGCGGCAACGTCACTGGCGGAGGCACTTACAACCAAGGACAAAGCTGCACCGTGACCGCTACGGCCAACACGGGCTACACCTTCACCAACTGGACGGAGAACGGCAACGTGGTTTCCACACAAGCCAACTACACCTTCAACGTTACGGGCAATCGCACCTTGGTGGCCAACTTCCAAGCCCAGCCTCAGAACTACACCATCAGCGTTTCGGCCAACCCGAGCAACGGTGGCACCGTTTCTGGTGGCGGCACGTATCAGCAAGGACAATCCTGCACCGTACATGCCACGGCCAACACTGGATACACCTTCACCAACTGGACGGAGAACGGCAATGTGGTTTCCACCAACGCCAACTATACCTTCACGGTGAATGGCAACCGCACCTTGGTGGCCAACTTCCAAATGCAAAGCTACACCATAACGGTCACTGCCAACCCTGCCAACGGTGGCACGGTGAGCGGTGGCGGCACCTTCAACTATGGCCAAAGCTGCACAGTTACAGCTACAGCCAACGAAGGCTACGTCTTTAACCATTGGTTAGAAAACGGCAATGTAGTTTCAACACAAGCCAACTACACTTTCACTGTGACTGGCAACCGCAACTTGGTCGCCATCATCACGCCTCACGTCTATACTATTTTTGCCGTACCCAATCCACCAGAGGGCGGTAACACCACAGGTGAAGGCTCCTACGATTACGGCCAGACCTGCACCGTGACAGCCATACCCAACATAGGTTACGACTTCATCAACTGGACCGAAGACGACAACGTGATTTCGACCGATGAAAGCTATAGCTTCATCGTCACAGGCAATCGCATGTTAATCGCCAACTTCGATCTGAAGACCTTCGAAATCGCAGCTTCTGTTGATCCAGAGGAAGCTGCAAGCATCAGTGGGTCAGGCACCTACAACTACGGTGAAGAGGTCACTTTGACCTTCGACCGCAACGAAGACTGGGCTTTCCAAAACTGGACTGAAAACGGCGAGGTGGTTTCGGAAGAAATGACCTACACCTTCATCGCCACTGAAAGCCGCAACCTTGTCGCTCACTTCCAATATACCGAAGGCATCGGCGAGAACAGCATTGCTGCCAAGGTCTATCCCAACCCGACCAAGGGCGAAGTCATGGTTGAAAGCGAAGGCATGAGCCACATCCGCATCGTGAACGCCTATGGCCAGACGGTTTACAACGCCAAGGCAGAAGGCGAACAGGTCCGCATCGACCTTTCTGGCATGGCCAAAGGCATCTACATGATGCACATTGAGGCCAATGGCGGACAAACCGTCAAGAGGATTGTGGTGGAATAAGAAAGTTTTTCTGCAAATTCACGAAGTGAGGTGACAAAACATTGCCACCTCACTATTTTTTACTAATTTTGGGGCAAATTTCAGCCTATGAAAATCAAATTCATCGGTGCAGCCCAAGAGGTGACGGGCAGTAAGCACCTGATTACCACCGACCACGGCAAGAAAATCCTGTTGGACTGCGGCATGTTCCAAGGCAAGGGCCTCGAAACCGACGCCATGAACCGCAACATCATGGTCGACCCAAAGGAAATCGACTATATCATCCTCACCCACGCCCACATCGACCACAGCGGACTGATACCTTATTTCTATAAATTGGGTTTCAGAGGTTCGGTGGTCTGCACCAACGCCACGCAAGACCTTTGCAACATCATGCTCCCTGACAGCGGTTTCATCCAGGAGAACGATATGGAATGGTTCAATAAGAAACGCCGCAAGCAGGGGTTGCCCGCCCTTGAACCCATCTACACCGAGAAAGACGCCCGCGCAAGCATGAACCTCTTCGTCACGGTGAACTACAACCACTACCTCATGCTCGACAACAACATCAAGGTGAAGTTCAACAACACAGGGCACCTCCTTGGCAGCGGATGCGCCATCCTCGAAATCGATGAGGGCGGCAAGATGACCCGCATCGGCTACACGGGCGACATCGGGCGCGAGTCGAGCTACCTGCTGCGCTCACCTGAGCCTTTCCCGCACTGCGACTATCTCATCACCGAGTCGACCTACGGCAACCGATTGCACAGCGACCGCATCAATGCCGAGCAGCAGCTCTTGGAGATTATCTACCACACCTGTGTAGAGAAACGCGGCAAACTCATCATCCCTTCGTTTGCCGTGAGCCGCACCCAGGAAATCGTCTACTTGCTGAACAACTTCTACAATGATGGCAAGTTGCCCGAGAAAATCCCCGTATACGTCGACAGTCCCTTGGCCGTCAACGCCACCGAGATTTTCCGTATGCACGTCGACCTCTTCAACGACAACGTGCAAGACGTCATCGAATACGACCCCGACCCTTTCGGCTTCAACGGACTCACCTTCGTGCGCGACATCAACCAGTCGAAAGCGCTCAATGCCACCAAGCAACCCTGCATCATCATATCGGCATCGGGCATGATGGAGGCTGGCCGCGTGAAGCACCACATCGCCAACAGCATCGACAATCCCAACAACAGCATCCTCGCCATAGGCTATTGCGCTCCCACCACTTTGGGTGCCAAACTTTTGGCTGAGCCACGTCCGTTCACCGTTTCCATCTTCGGCATGGAGCACAAGGTGTTGTCCGACATCTATGAAATCGACGCCTTCAGCGGACACGGCGACTATAAGGAGATGATCAACTACCTGAACTGTCAAGACCCCACCAAAGTCAAGAAGACCTTCCTCGTGCACGGCGACCCCGATGCGCAGGAGTTTTACGAAAAGCAACTCAGAAAAGCCGGTTGGGACAACATCGTCAGACCAAAACCAGGAGAAACTTTTGAATTAGACTAAAAAAAACACAGCATAATGGCACAAAAACCCAGCATACCCAAAGGCACACGCGACTTCTTACCAGAGGTTATGGTGCGCCGAAATTATATCTTCGACACGATTAAAACCGTGTTCAAACGCTTTGGTTTCCAACCGATTGAGACCCCTTCGATGGAAAACCTCAGCACCCTTTTGGGCAAGTACGGCGACGAGGGCGACAAGCTCCTCTTCCGTGTGCTCAATAGCGGCGACTTCATGAGCGGCGTGGAGCAAAACGGCGAGCCGCTTGAATCGTTGAAATTGGTGAGCAAAATTTCAGAAAAGGGCCTGCGCTACGACTTGACCGTGCCCTTCGCAAGGTTCGTCACCATGTATCGCGACCAAATCGCCTTCCCCTTCAAGCGCTACCAAATCCAACCCGTTTGGCGCGCCGACCGTCCGCAAAAAGGCCGTTACCGCGAGTTTTACCAATGCGACGTGGACATTATCGGCAGCGATTCCTTGTTGAACGAAGCCGAATTGGTACAAATCGTGGACGAGGTCTTCAACGCCTTGAAAATCAGGGTGACGTTGAAAATCAACAACCGAAAAGTCTTGGCGGGCATCGCTGAATACATCGGCAAGCCTGACGCTTTGGTAGACATTACAGTTGCGATTGACAAACTTGACAAAATCGGCATCGAGGCCGTCAATGCGGAATTGGCCGAGAAAGGTTTGGAGCAAGCCGCCATCGACAAACTCCAGCCCATCCTCTTTATGAAAGGAGACACGAGAGAAAAATTGGCGCAACTGAAACCCTTGTTGGACAACGAAATAGGCCAGAAAGGCATCGAGGAATTGGAAATCCTGTTCGACTACATCGACGACATGGAACTCGGCATCACCACCGAACTTGACCTCACCTTGGCCCGTGGCTTGAACTATTACACCGGCGCCATCTTCGAGGTGAAGGCCAACGACTTCCTGATGGGCAGCATCTCTGGCGGCGGTCGCTACGACAACCTCACGGGCATTTTCGGCCTGCCGAATGTATCGGGCGTGGGCATCAGTTTCGGTGCCGACCGCATCTATGACGTGCTCGAAGGCTTGAACCTCTTCCCCGAAACCATGTCGGAAAGCACGAAGGTCATCTTCCTGAATTTCGGCAAGAACGAGGAAAAGTATTGCCTGAAATACCTCAACCAAGTGCGCAAGCACGGCATCAACGCGGAAATCTACCCCGACGCTGCCAAAATCCAGAAACAGATGAAATATGCCAACCAACGCGCCATCCCGATTGTCGTCATTGCCGGCGAACAAGAGGTGGCCGAGGGGAAATTCACCGTGAAATGGATGAAGGAAGGCACACAGGAAACCGTGGAAGCGAATAAATTGGTGGAAACGATAATGAAATAACCGTAGGGGCGGACCCATGTGTCCGCCCTAAAAACAAAAACATAAGATTCAAAAGGGCGGACACATGGCCGCAAAAGAAACAAACAACAAATACAAATATCCAAAAGGGCGGACACACGGGTCCGCCCCTACAGGGACAACAAATTAAACAATCAACAATATGACAACGCATTACATTAGTTCCAAAGAACTGACATTCAAGCAAGTAAATGAAATAATCACAAATGGCTACAAACTCGCCCTGTCGGACGATGCCATCGCTCGCATCCAAAAATGCCGCGACTATTTAGACAAGAAGATGGAGAACCCAGAGAAACCCATCTACGGCGTGACCACCGGCTTCGGCTCGCTCTGCGACCACAGCATCTCCAAAGAAGATTTGAGCACCTTACAGAAAAACCTCGTCATGTCGCACGCTTGCGGCACGGGCGAAATGGTGCCCGAAGAAATCATCCGACTGATGCTTTTGCTGAAGGTGCAAAGCCTCAGTTACGGCAACAGCGGCGTGCAGGTGGTGACCGTCCAGCGCCTCATCGACTTCTTCAACAATGATGTGCTGCCCGTGGTCTACAACCAAGGCTCGCTCGGCGCTTCCGGCGACTTGGCACCTTTGGCCAACCTCATGCTGCCTCTGCTCGGCTTGGGCGAGGTGCATTTTGAAGGCAAAATCGTTCCCGCACAACAGATTCTCGACAAGTTTGGTTGGGAGCCCATCACCTTGCAATCGAAAGAAGGTTTGGCCTTGCTCAATGGCACACAATTTATGAGCAGTTACGGCACCTACGTCCTCCTCAAGGCTTTCCGCCTCAGCTATTTGGCCGACCTCATCGGTACGGTTTCCTTGGAAGCCTTCGATGGTCGAATTGAGCCTTTCTTCGACCAAGTACACCAAATCCGCCACCACAACGGACAAATCGTCACCGCCAAGCGTGTACGCGAGTTCACAAAGGGCAGCGAACTGATTGTCAGGGAGAAGAAACACGTCCAAGACCCCTATTCCTTCCGTTGTATGCCGCAGGTGCATGGTGCCTCGAAGGATGCCATCGACTATGTTGCCTCTGTGTTCAGCGAGGAAATCAACGCCGTCACCGACAACCCGACCATCTTCCCCGATGAGGATTTGGTCATCAGCGCGGGCAACTTCCACGGCCAGCCTTTGGCCATCACTTTGGACTTCTTGGCCATTGCCATGGCTGAGTTGGGCAACATCAGTGAACGCCGTATCTATCAACTGATTGGTGGCAAGCGCGGTCTGCCGTCCTTCTTGGTCGCCGAGCCTGGCCTCAACAGTGGCTTCATGATTCCGCAATACGCCGCCGCGAGCATCGTCAGCCAAAGCAAGCAACTCTGCACGCCCGCCTCGGTGGATAGCATCGAGTCGTCGCAAGGTCAGGAAGACCACGTCAGTATGGGTGCCAATGCCGCCACAAAGGCCTTGCGTGTGGCCGAAAACTTGGAGCGCGTGTTGGCCATCGAATTGTTCAACGCCACACAAGCCTTGGAGTTCCGCCGTCCGCTGAAGTCGTCGCCTTGCATTGAGAAGTTCGTCGCCGAATACCGCAAAGTGGTGGAATTTGTGCGCATCGACAAGGTGATGTACACCGAAATTGCCAAATCCGTTGATTTCGTGAAGAATTACCCGTTGGCATTTGATGATTTGAAAAACGAATAATGTAGGGGCGGACCCATGTGTCCGCCCTAAAACAAAAACCGACAAATAAAGGGCGGACACACGGGTCCGCCCCTATGAAAATGGACAATACAACCCAAATTCAACCCAAGAAACGCCCCACGGGCATGACCATCCTCCTTGTGCTGTCGTTCCTCAATGCCTTCTGGAACATCATCAGCTCATTAGTCATGTATCTCATGTCACCGATCATGGTTGAGATGATGAAAAACGGTCAGGTTGAGGGAATGATGACCTCCTACTCTGCCCTTCTTGGCGAGGAACAAATGCAGATGGCGATGGACGGCATGAAGATAATGGCCCAAATCGACCCAAAATATTGGCTGTTTCAGCTGATATTGTTTGTCGGTTCATTGGTGGGCGTGATACGGATGTTCAAGGGCAACAAAACTGGGCTTCATATCTATGCCGTCTCACAGATTCTCATGCTCATCAACGCCTCGGTTTACCTTTATCCCAAACAACCTCAGTCTAATTTCGCTTCCGAACTGTTACTCACTTTAATCTTCATCCTGCTTTACTATCTGTATTTCAAGAGGATGGAAACGTCAGACAATTTGCCTCAAAACCTTGACCAACCATGAGCAGGAAGTCCACCGAAGGAAAAATCTTCAACCTGAAGCCCGAGTTGACATTAGCCATGAAGCTTGCGGCCACCTTTGCCATCACCTATTATGGCCTGCTGCTCGTCTTCGAAATCGTCACTTTGGTGTACAGACGCTATTACTTCGACACCTACTATTTCAACCAAGGCAAAATGGCCTTGAGCTCGCAAGAGTTTGTGGTGCAGATGATCCAATTGGCGTTGTCTTTCCTTTTGGTGTTCAGCCTGATTCAGATTTTCAGGAAGAAAAGCTACGGCAAGGCGTTCTTCGTCAGTGCCTCCATCCTACTCATCGTGTTCCAGTTCATCGTCACGGGGTTGGTCCCGTGGCTGAAGTATGCTCTCGAAGCCCTGATGGTGCTGATAATTGCGCCTTTGCGGGTGAAGAAGAAAATCAGGTTCAAAGAAGGAAAGTTCACTTTGGAGGAAGTCAAAGAGACGGAGGAAAAACCTGAGGCGACTGAAGAAACGGCGACCCCACAAGTACAAACAGAAAAAGAGCCCGACGCTTAGCGACAGGCTCTTTTCTTTTGATGGCTGCAAGACTTACTTTGTAGCCTGCTCGTAACCGGCGCTCACGGCCTGAATGTTGAGGTCGACGACCTCTTGGCCTTTCTTGCCGAAGATGTGGGCAATGGCCTCCTCGACCTTCTCCATCGAGATGCCGAGATAAGGCACCGTGGCACCCAACAGCACCATATTGGAACGGGCTTTGAGTTGCTTTGCGATTTCGTTGGCGTTGAAGGAAACCACATGCTCCAACTTACCCAATTCGGCGTTAATCAGTTCCATATCAGGATAGTTGGCGATGTTGATGAAGGGGTCGTTGTTGGTGATGACCCAGCCTTCTTTGCTCAGCCAAGGCAGATAACGCAAGGCTTCCATCGGCTCGGAAGAGAGGATGATGTCGGCCTGACCTTCGGGAATGACGTCGGCGAAAATCTCGTTGTCGGAGATGCGAAGGTGCGAGAACACCGAGCCGCCGCGCTGCGACATTCCGTGGATTTCGCTCTGTTTCAGGTTCATGCCCATATTCAAGGCAGCGTCAGAGATGATTTTGGCCACCGAAACGATGCCGTCGCCACCCACGCCGCATAATACTATGTCTTTTTTCATTGTTGAAATGTTTACTGTTTAATTGTTTAATTGTTGATTGGCCTATGGTTCATGGCTTATGGCCCATGGCTTTTTTCACCCAAGGGGCGAAGTCCCAACCTTTAGTTGAAGCGAGCCATTGGCCATTGGCTATAGGCCATAGTTACTTCTTCATGTGTTTCTTCAATTCCACGATGCAGGTGCGGTGCGGGATGATGACCGACACGCCATTGTAGTTCACCTCTTCCTCGATGATTTTCACGTTCTCTTCGTGGTTCTTGGGCAGCGGGACGATGTCGCGGATATGTTCAGGCTCCACGCCAAGGCCTTCGCAAATGCGGCGAATCTTGTTGTGTGCCGACGAAGGCTGGCCGCCCGTCATGGCGGTGATGTCGTTGTCGAGAATCATGACCACGACATTGGCCTTCTCGTTGACGCAGTCCATGAGGCCCGTCAGGCCGCTATGGCCGAAGGTGCCGTCGCCGATGACCGCCACGCTCGGGAAGATACCCACTTCGCTGGCACCCTTGGCCATGGTGATGGAGGCACCCATGCACACAGTGGTGTTGATGGCACCCATGTTGAAGCCCAAAGTGTAGCAACCAATGTCGCCAAACACCTTGCCTCCCTTGTGGTTGGCCATCACTTCGTTCAGAGCGTTATAACTGTCGACGTGCGGACAGCCTTGGCAAAGCGCAGGCGGACGGTTGGTGACCACCTCCGGCACCTTATATAATGAAGGCACGTCCATGCCGAGAGCCTTGGCTACCTTTTCGGCGTTCAGTTCACCATCGCGGCGGATGGTCTCGTCCAAACGACCCATCACGTTCTTGCCCTTGCCGAGGAAGCCCTTGATGTGCTCCTCAACAAACGGCTGGCCATCTTCGAGGACAAGGATTTCGTCGCACTCGTCGTACAACTTATTAATCATGTCGTAAGGCAGCGGATATTGTGTCACTTTGACAACGGGATAGGGGCATTTGCCATCGGGGAAGTTCTCCATCAGATAGTTATAGGCAATACCCGTGGTGATGATACCAATGTTCTTCTTCGAACCGTCAATGTACTTGTTGAAGCCCGAAGTCTCGGAAGCCTCCGTGAACTTAGGTTGCTTGTCGATGAGGTCGCGATAAAGGCGCTTGGCATTGGCCGGAAGCAGCACAAACGACTTGGCATCAGCGGGCTCGGTGAGTTCGTTTTGCGGACGGACGGGCTTGCGCACCACACCAGCGCGGCTGTGGGCCAAACGGGTCGGGATGCGGTAGAGCACTGGCGTGCCGAGTTGCTCGCTGAGTTCGAAGCCGTAATGAACCATGTCGTAAGCCTCCTGTTGGTTGGAGGGTTCCAGCATGGGAATCATGGCCCAGTGACCGTAAAAACGGCTGTCTTGTTCGTCTTGCGACGAGAACATGCTCGGGTCGTCGGCCACCACGACGAGAACGCCCTTCGTGCCGATGATGGCAGCGTTCATGAAGGGGTCGCCGCAAACGTTAAGACCCACATGCTTCATGCAAGTCATGGCGCGTTTGCCGGCGTAGGCCACGCCGATGGAGGCCTCAAGGGCAGTCTTCTCGTTGGCGCACCAGTTGGCGATCACACCGAGTTCCTTGGCCTGTTTCGAGTTGATGACATACTCTGTGATTTGGGTTGAAGGCGTGCCCGGATAGCTGTTGATGGCCGAGCCGCCTGCGTCGATGAAGCCCTGTGCAATGGCCTCATCGCCTAAAAGCAATAATTTCTCCATATCGTTTCGTTGATTCAATATTTTAAGATTTAAAATTCAAGATTTCAAAGTTAAAGATTTAAGATTTGGGCAAAAATACGGAATTATTCATTACGAGCAACAAAAAAGTTCAAGTTGAGGCAATAAGTGGTCTTTTTTCCGTTTTTTACAAAGGTGTAAGCCAAAATTTAGTATTTTTGCAATTTATTTGTACGATTAGAAATAATTAATCAACCATAAAACACATCAAAATGAAGAACATCAGACTGATTCTTGCTGTTTTGCTCGTTGCAGCATTCAGCATCACGACCTTCGCCCAAGAGGGCAAAACACTGAAACGCAAGGTGGCCATCGGCCGATTCTCCAACGAAACCCAATACGGCAAAGGCATCTTCTACGACCGTGAGAACGACCCCATGCGCAAGCAAGCCATGGACATCCTTTCGTCGAAGTTGGCCGCCAGCGGAAAGTTCATCCTGCTTGAGCGCGACGACCTTGACATCCTCATGCAGGAATCAGGCGCGGACATGAAGAAAATCGGTGCCGACTACATCATCCTCGGCTCCATCACGCAATTCGGGCGCAAGACCGAAGGCGACGAGCGCATCTTCAGCTCCACGAAGACCCAAACCGTTGAGGCCGCTGTGAACGTGCGCCTCGTGGATGCCGCTACTGGCCTCATCATCTATTCCGACGAAGCCAGAGGCCAAGCCGAAACCTCGTCGAAAACCACTTTGGGTCTCGGCGGCACTGCTGGCTTCGATGCCACGCTGAGCGACAAGGCCATTTCGGCTGCCCTCACCCAATTGGTGGAAAACATCATCAACAAGTGCATGGACAAACCGTGGCGCGGCTATGTGCTGACCGTGGACGACGGCAACTACGTCATTTCGGGCGGCGCAACGCAAGGCATCACCCCAGGCAGCAAGTTCGGCCTTTATAAAAAAGGTAAGATGGTGAACAACCCGCAGACGGGCGCCACCGTTGAACTTCCCGGCAAGAGAATGGGCCAAATCACGGTGAACTCCAACTATGGCGACACGCCAGAAACCGAGATTTCGTTTGCCACCTACGAAGGCGAAGCCATCGACACAGACCACCTTGAACTTTATTACTTAATGGAGGAATAAGCCATGAAAAAAATCATCATTGCCACCCTTTGCCTTTTTGTTGCCACTTTGTTCAACTCTTGTGGCGTTGGCAACTACACAGTCACTTCGGGCATTGAAGACAAGGCCGCCGTATGCTTCTCGGCTTCGAGTGCCTACGATATCGACGTCACCATTGATGGTCAGCAGTATGCGACCAAAACAGTGAAAGACATCGCCCACAAGACCCGCCGCAACATCAAGCAGACCGCCAAACAGTCCATCGTGACCACGCCTGGCCGTCACAAAGTGGAAGTGACCCGCAACGGACAAACCGTCTATTCAAAAGATGTGATGCTTTCGACTGGCGACACCAAAATCATCGAGTTATGAAGAAACTCCTCGTTGTTGCCTTTTTTGCCGTCCTGTTCAGTTCGTGCGGCCCCCAAAAAGCAATGCTGTACAATTGGGGGAATTACAAAAGCACCGAGAAAGCGTATGATTATGAAGTGCTTATGTATGATTATTACCACACACAAAGCCCTTCAAGCGTGTGCGCGTTGTTGTGTCAATACACCTACATGGTGAAACACCCGGGAGGAGCGAGAGGGATAGTCCCGCCCGGCATTTGTGCCGAGTATGGCTACCTGCTGCTCAGTCCCGATACGCCACAGATTTTCCTCAACCATGCCACAAAACAGCAAAAGGAAATCTTTGGTGACTTGAGCGACTATGGTGCCTTGTTCAGAGAAAGAGGCCTGGAAATGCTCCAAAAGGAGATGGAACTCTATCCCGAATCGGCGGTTTTCATCACGCCTCTTGTAAAAAAATTCAGCCAACAATAAGCCATGAAAAAGTTATTCATCATTCTGATTGCGGCCTGCTCGTTATGTTTTGCCTCGTGCAACACAATGAAACACACACGAGGCGAATTATATCCCAAGATGTACGAAGAGAAGCCTGTGACCTTGTTGGTCATGCCGCCCATCAACAACTCCAACAATGTGGAAGCCAAGGAGCTGCTTTACACTTCGATAAGCCTGCCTTTGGCCGAAGCCGGCTATTATGTGATTTCGCCCCACTTGGCCATGGAAATCTTCAAGGCCGAGAGTGCCTACGATGCCGAGAACTTCATCGACCAGAGCGTGGGCATGTTCGGCAGGGTATTTGGTGCCGATGCCGTCATCTTCTCCGTCATCGACGAGTGGAAGAAGATTGGTTTTGGCATCCAGACCAAACTGAAATTCATCATAAAATCGACACGCACCAACGAAATACTGTTTGACCGCACTTGCGACCTTTATCTCAACCTGAGTGACGACAACAATTATGGTGGAGGCCTTGTTGGAGCGTTGGCCAACGTTGCAGTTTCGGCCATCAACACGGCTTTGACCGACCACATTGTGGCCGCGAGAATGTGCAACTGGTTCGTCTTCGAGGATGTGCCACAAGGCAAATATAGGGCCGAGCACCAGCAAGACCAAGAGACACCAGCAAGAGACAAGAACATCAAGACCAGTGTCAAATAATGATTTTTGGCAAAGCAGAAAACGATTCGACAATCAACAAAACATTTTTATACCATTATGACATTCAAAAGGTTAAACAACATTACAGGATGGTTGGCAGGACTGATCGCCACCGTCGTGTATTTTCTCACGCTGGAGCCTACCGTCAGCTGGTGGGACTGCGGCGAGTACATTTCAACGGCTTACAAACTGCAAGTGGGCCATCCCCCTGGGGCACCTTTGTTCCAGCTTTTGGGACGTTTCTTCACCCTCTTTGCTGGCGGCGATGTCACCAAAGTGGCCATGATGGTCAACGTGATGTCGGCCATTTGCAGCGGACTCACCATCGTCTTCCTCTTCTGGACCATCACCATGCTGGCCCGCAAGGTGTGGATGAAAGAGGGCGAAGATGCGCCTTGGGTTAATAAAATAGGTGTGCTGCTGGCCGGCTTCGTCGGTGCAGTGGCCTACACCTTCACCGAATCGTTCTGGTTCAATGCCGTTGAGGGTGAGGTCTATGCCATGTCGTCGTTCTTCACTGCCGTAACTTTCTGGGCCATCCTGAAATGGGAGCAAGTGGCCGACGACCCGCAAAGCAACCGTTGGCTCATTCTCATCGCTTTCCTCATCGGCTTGTCCATTGGCGTACACCTGCTTAACTTGCTGTGCATACCTGCCATCGTGTATGTGATTTACTTCAGGAAATGGAAAAAGACCTCGTTCTGGGGCTTTGTCCTCGCCGGCGTGGTTTCGGTGGCGCTGGTATGGTTCATCAACATGTTCCTCATCCCACAGGTGGTCAACTTGGCAGGCAAGACGGAATTGTTCTTCGTTAACACGCTCCATGCGCCGTTCAACCTTGGCACCGTCATCTATTTCGCTGTGCTGATAGGCCTCATCGCTTGGGGCTTGATTGCCACCTCCAAACGCAAGAAAGTGATTTTGAACACGGCTCTCCTTTCGCTTGTGTTCATTCTCATCGGCTATTCATCGTTCTTCATGTTGGTCATCCGTGCCAACACCAATCCACCCATCAACGAAAACGAGCCAAAGGATGCGCCCGCCATGCTTTCCTACCTGCTCCGTGAACAATATGGAGGTAGTGCCCCAGTGCTGTACGGGCCTTATTACAACGCCGTTGCCACGGGAGTGAAAGACGGCAAGCCCATCTATGTAAAGGACAAGGAGGCAGGCCGTTACGTCATCACCGACGAAAACAAGAACTGCGTCCCCGTCTATCCCGATGAGTTGAAGACCCTCTTCCCGCGCATGTGGAGTCCACAACCCGGCGCACACCAGCAAATGTATGAGAGCTACCGCAAGAGCCCCAGCGGAAACATCGTGGGCGAGAACGTGAAGGTTCGCAACCTGCGCGGACAGATGGTCACGGTGAGCAAGCCCACCTTCGGGCAAAACATGAAGTTCTTCATCGACTACCAATGCAATTGGATGTACTGGCGCTACTTTATGTGGAACTTTGTAGGCCGTCAGAACGACATTGAGAGTCAGGGCGAACTGAACAACGGCAACTGGATTAGCGGCATCAGCGCCATCGACAACGCCCGCCTCGGCGACCAAGACAACATCCCCGCCTGCCTGCAAAACCCAGGACGGACGACTTACTATTTCCTGCCCCTCATCCTTGGCTTGTTCGGCCTGTTCTGGCTGCTCAAGAAAGACCTGAAGCAAAGCTGGATCATCTTCCTGCTCTTCTTCATGACGGGTTTGGCCATCATCATCTACCTTAACCAGACTCCAAGACAACCTCGCGAGCGCGACTACAGTTATGCCGGCTCCTTCTATGCCTTCGCCATTTGGATTGGCTTTGGTGTCATCGCCCTCATCGACTGGGTCGGCAAGTTAGTCAAGAAACAGACAATGGTCACCACCGTGGCCATCGGCCTGATTTGCTTCTTGGCCGTGCCTTGTGTTTTGGCCGCCAACGGTTGGGAAGAGCACAACCGCTCAGGCAAGACTTCGGCCCGCGACTGGGCAAAGAACTACCTCGCACAGCTACCACCCAATGCCGTCATCTTCACCCGAGGCGACAACGATACTTTCCCCTTGTGGTACGTGCAAGAGGTGGAAGGTTTCCGCACCGATGTGCGTGTGGTCAACTACATGCTGTCGAGCGGTTATTGGTACGCCCACCAGATGGGCCGCAAGGTGTACGACTCGGAGCGTCTGCCTTTGACTTTGACACCCCAAGAATACAACAACGGCGTGAACGAATCGCTGCCCGTCGAGGAAGAAGAGTACTTCAGCGGCAAGCGCATTGAGTTGAAGCAACTCATCGACTTCATCCACAACCCCAAGGCCGTAAAGCATTATTACGATGTGACTTACAAATACATCCCCTGCCGCAGCCTGAAACTCACCGTCGACAAGGAAGCCTGCCTCCGCAACGGCATCGTGCCAGAAAGCATGGCCGACCGCATCGTCGATGTCATCGAATGGGACATCAAGGACAACACCCTTTGGAAAAACGCCATCCTGCTCCTTGACTTCATGGCCACCAACAACTGGGAACGTCCCGTCTACTTCACCTCGTTCAACGACATGTCAAAAGTGTTGGGCATCGACAAGTTCTTGCACATGGAAGGCCTTGCCTACCGTTTCATCCCCGTCCCGGCTGAAGACTATTACAAAGGTCTCGGCGGCGTTTATCGCGACGGCAGCTACGACCTGCTGATCAACAAAGCGCAATGGGGCAACATGAACCAAGAAGGCGTGGTGCCTGACCGTGAGAGTGTGCGCAACTCCGTGTATGCCCAGCAAGCCTACTCCCGTTTGGCGCAGGCCTTGGTCAACCACGACCAGTTCGACTCAGCCGTCATCGTCATGGACAAATTCCAGGAGTTCTTCCCCAACGACAAGTTCCCCTTCGACCTGCGTTGCTACCAATTCCCCGAGATGTACTACATCTGCGGCGACACTGTGAAAGGCGACCAGTTTATGCGCAACATCGCGGGCAACTTCTACGACAAGATGCGGTACTACGGCAGCATGTCGCCCAAATTCCGCGCCTACTATGCTGAAGACATCAGCGAATGCGGCGACCTGCTGCGACACTTCGGCAGCGTGGCCCAGAAGTACGAGCGCAAGGAACTGTACGACTGGATCACCGAAAAGCTTACGGAGTATCTTACCTTATATTATACGGAATGACCCAAAAGAAAAAGCAGCGTTTTCACGCTGCTTTTTCTTTATGGATAAAGCTCCAAACAATCATCACGATGCCGATGATGACGAAAGGAACGCTAAGCCATTGGCCCATGTCGAAGGTCATGTTGCGCTCGAAGTCGACTTGCACGTTTTTCAGGAACTCAATGCAGATGCGCGAGCCGAAAATGATGATGAGGAAGGTGCCAAACATCAGGCCAGGTTGCTTGTGGCCGAGGTCGCGCTTGTAGTACATCCACAGCAGGATGCCCATCGCCACAAGGCAGAAGAAGGCCTCGTAAAGTCCCGTCGGATGGCAGGGCAGCCATTCGCTCGGCGGACAGGGTGCATTCCAAGCATTGCAGGCCGTGTAGTTGTCGAAAGTGCCGCAGAATTGTTCCGCGCCACGCAAAAAGACGAAGCCCCAAGGCAACGAAGTCGGTGTACCGTAAATCTCGTGGTTCATCACATTGCCCACACGAATCAAGGCACCGACAAGGCACACCGCCACCACGATTCTGTCGAGAATCCAGATGTAGCTGATTCGCTGAAGGTCGGTTTTAGCCTTTTTCGTCGACTTGTTGTAATTGCGCACATAAAGCCACAATCCAATCAAAATGCCGATGGCACCGCCATGACTGGCCAATCCGCCTTCCCAAACCGCAAGCATCTTCAACGGATTGGAAAGATAATAATCAGGCTCGTAAAACAGGCAATGGCCGAGGCGCGCCCCGATGATGGTGGAAACCAGCATATAAATAAGCAACTTATCCATCGCGTCATTGCTCATCTTCTCTTTCTTATAGATTTGATTCATAATGAAGTAACCTATCAAAAAGCCCAAGGCCCACAGCAGGCCATACCAACGCACCTGCAAGTTTCCCAAGGAAAACAATACAGGGTCGACGTTCCAAGTGATGTAGTTCAATAGCATAATTCGAAAAATTTTCGGCAAAGGTAGAAATATTTTCGCGTTGCGGTGTAACTTTTTCACCCATTTTCCGTATTACACATATCGCGATGAACAGAAACCAGTACAACACGTGCGTGGAACGCTATGCCGACAGGCTTTTCCGCTTTGCCCTTGCCTCTTTGCGCAACCGCGAGGATGCAGAGGACGTGGTGCAGGAGAGCTTTGCCCGCGTGTGGGAACGACTTGACAGCGTGGAGTTTGACCGTGCCATGTCATATCTTTTCACCATCGCCCATCATGCCATAATCGACGAAGCACGACTGCGGATGCCCAAAAGCAGCATCGAGGAACTGCCGCAAATCGCCGACTTGAACACCAAAACGCCCTACCCTGACGTGAACGATACGCTGCACAAGGCCTTGGCCACATTACCTGAAGCCCAACGCAACGCCATCCTTCTCCGCGACTACGAGGGCTACAGCTACCAGGAAATCGGCGACATCACGGGAATGAGCGAGGCACAAGTGAAAGTCAACATCTTCCGTGGACGCACTGCATTGAAACGTTTCATCAAAAGCATTGACAACCTAATCGACACAGAGCCATGAACATCAACACCGACAACTACGAAGCCTATCTGCTTGACTACATGGAAGGTAACCTCAGCCCCGAAGGGGCGGCAGAGCTGCAAGCCTTCGTCAAGGCACAAGGCTTGGATTGGAGCGAACTCACCGAGGAACTGCCCCGATTGGAAGCCCCACAAATCGAGTTTGAGGACAAGGAGCGTTTGAAGAAAAAACGCTCCGTCGTGCCGCTCTATGTCAAGATGGCCTCGGCTGCCGCTGCCGCCGGACTGTTGCTCACCGTCACGCTTTGGCCTGAAAAACAGCTGCCCACGGTGGAGCCGATAGCCAACCTGAAACCCATTGAAGCCATCCGAATCGAAACGCAATCTGGGCTATCCACGTTGCCCATCAAGCCCGTCCATTTCGTCAAGTCGCAAATCGTTGTCGATGAAAAACATGATGTGATTGAAAAAACCGATGTTCCGATTTTAGCCGAACTCAACCCGATTAGGGCCAACGAAACCCAAATTGCTGCCACCTCAGCGAACATGGACAGCCCCAATTTCGACCTTTTGGCTTACCGCCTGAACACCCATCTCGCCTTTATCAAGATGGAAAAATCGCGTTTCGACTATGACGAAAACGACAAGCAAGAACTTTCGCTACTTGGAAAAGCCATCTTTCGGATGACAGAAGGCAAATACAGCAATCTTGCCAGCCTCATCAACGCAGGATTAAGTCGTGCAAAACAAGAAGTTACGCAAGCCGCCACCGATGTGGCCTTGACCGCCTACAACAACGTCAGCGAGCAAATTGAGGAAACCAAGGAACGCTGGGAAGAGAAACAGGAAGAATGATTTTTTTCTCACGCAGAATCCGCAGAACCATAGGAAACCTGACGGACACTTGTTTTGCGTCGCATCACGATTCCATTAAATGTTTTTTTTCTCACGCAGAATCCGCAGAACCAAGGGAAGCCTGACGGACGCTTGTTTTGCGTCGCACCGCGATTCCATTAAATGTTTTTTTCTCACGCAGAATCCGCAGAATCAAAGGAAACCTGACGGACGCTTGTTTTGCGTCGCATCGCGATTCCATTAAACGATTTTTTTCTCACGCAGAATCCGCTGAACCTAAGGATGCCTGACGGACGCTTGTTTTGCGTCGCATCGCGATTCCATTAAATGTTTTTTTCTCACGCAGAATCCGCAGAATCAAAGGAAACCTGACGGACGCTTGTTTTGCGTCGCATCGCGATTCCCATGATTCTGCGGATTCTGCGTGAAAAAGATTCCCAGCGCGAGAAAAAATCAGAAATTGATGCTAAAGCCGAAGCTCACAGGATGCACTTTCGCATTACTCATGTCAAAGAGTGGCAGCAAGGCATAGTTGGCAAAGAAGCCCATACTCTTACCACCCATACGCAGCGAGGCATCCAGCTTGAATTGGTTCAGGCTAGCCGAATGATAATGCTTAAGTTGCGTTCCATCTGCGAACTTCACTCGGTTCCATTGGGCAAAACGCAAGCCTCCCGTCACACCTGCATCAATGTACATTTTGCGCGTCGGGCGGATTTCAAGCATCAATGGCACTTGCAAAAACAGCGCACCGTTCTTCGTATTCTTGACGATTTTATTGGGGTCAATCGGGACAAGGGTGTAAACCACATTATCAGGATCATATTCAATGGTAATGTCGTTGTTCCAGCTGAAATTGTTCCAACCTAAACCCACGCCCGTAAACAGGCCTACAATATGACTTTTGCTGAATGCTATGCCTACATCGGCAATGTTGAAGCCAAAATACCAACTGCGCAACGGCTTTAGACCCATCCCTTGAGCACCATTGTTCGAGTTCACCGCGTCCACTGGCATGTTGAACAGCATGTTCAAGCCCGCCTCAAAGCCGTTCCAGTTGGCATCGAAAAGGAGGTTCTTTTTCTCGGGGCGCTTGCCTTTGGATTCATGTTTTTCAGGCTCGTCTTTCCTCGGCTCTGGACTATTGTATTGGTAATCATAATGATACTCATAGTTTCCGCCATACTTTTTCTCAAAACGATCTCCCCATTTCTCCATTTTGCGGCCCCATTCTTCCATATCGGCTCCCCATTTTTCCATGTCTTGCTCAAACTTTTCCCAGTTCACCGAATCGGAAAGTTGTTGGAGGTTTACCCCAAGTTCGCGCATCAGTTCTTTAAGTTGAAGTGTATCAAGAGGTTCATAACCTGCTTTGACGTTGAAAGAAGGGTCCCAAGAACGGTTCGACTCGGCCTCGAAGAAAGGAGCGGCGTTATTAACCAAACCATTCAGGAAATTCCGTTTAGGATCGGTAAGTTCATCATCGACATTGATAGCCATGTTCCACTTGTCGCCACTTTTCTCGACCAACACCATATAATTCAGGTTACTTGCATTCACTTTACCCAAACTCTTCACCTCGCTGCAAAAGACATTACAGTCGCCGAGAAGAATCACATCGCCAGTCCCGCATGACCGGACATAGATGTTGTTATAGCCGACCTCAAGGCTTAATACGCCAGTACCCGTTTTGTTGATGGAAAGATTCTCACCTTTCAACTGACCCTTTGATCTGACTCCCGCCGTACCCAAAACCTTCAAATAAGCCAGATTTTGAAGAGTTAACTCACGAGCTCCCGTACCTTCAAGATACAAAACGCTATCTTCAACACGATACTTGGCATTGTGATGCCCATAATCATTAATCGTCAGTTTGTCACCTTGTTTAAGCCACACACTGCCAGTGCCACTTACCACCAAAGTGTTGATTTTACTACTATCCCCATTGGGTGTAGGGATTGGTTTGTCTTGCGCCTTCACGCTTCCGAAGGCCAGCAGCAGCATCGCTGCAAAAATCAATCGTTTTTTCATTTTGTTGAAGTTTAAGTTGTTGTTCGTATTACAAATTATTGACTCAAGACTGGGGACTTGGGACTTAAGACTTGGGACTTAAGACTTGGGACTTAAGACTAGAGACTTTGTCCTTTGTCCTCCGTCCTTTGTCCTCTGTCCTTTGTCCTCTGTCTTCTTTCCTCTGTCAACATCAGTAATACGGAGAAAGGGGGAAAAAGTTACAGGCATGGCGAAAATTTTTCAAATGAACGCCGCCATATACAAAGGAACATAAAGGATTTTTTCTATCTTTTCGTAATTGAACTTGTTCATTACCATTACTTTGCCTATCTTTTCAGGCTGCTCCTCCAAAGCCGTATCCACCGAACCGTGACGCTTGTAAGTGTCGCCCGACTTCACCTCAATAATGGTCACCTTGTTGTCTTCGGCCAACAGAAAATCCAGTTCCTGGCGGCTTTTGCGGTCGTAATAATGCAGCTTGTGGCCATGCTTGCGCAACTCGGCGGCAACGAAATTCTCCGTCAAGGCACCCTCGTTGATGTCGATTTCGCCGTTCATCACCTTCAATTGGATGTCGTCGCCCCACAATGCGCAAAGTAGCCCCGTATCAAGCATATACACCTTGAAAAGACTGCGGTTTTCCTCCTGTTCAAACGGCAAGGCCAACGAATGCAGGTTGTAGCAAAAATAGGCCACGCCCGCATCGTCGAGCCACGAAGCTGCGTCCTCATACTTCTGCATCGAGGCGGTCTGCTCCATGTTCTTCAGGATAAAACGCTTCTTCTGCTTGCTCAGTTCCGACGGGATGGCATCGAAAAAGCGCTTGGCCTTGGTCTTTTGCTCGGCAGCGTACTTGGCGATGTCGTCGCGGTAGCTTTGTATGATTTTCCGCTGCTGCAACAATGTAGCCGCAAAGTCGGCATTGTGGTTATAGGTGGAAACTACCTCCGGCATACCGCCAACAATCAGATACTCACGGTAATACTTCATCATTTGCTCGTGGACGAACTTCGTGACCGGTGATTGGTTCAAGAACGCTTCACGCAAACTTTCAATAGCCATCTCTCCCACGCCTCGCGACCAAAGAAACTCCTCGAAATCCATCGGAAACATCTCGATTTGCCGCTCAAAGCCAACGGGATACGACGACACATCCTTATAGTTGATGCCCAATAGCGAACCCGACTCGATATAGTCATAAACGCCCTCCTCCACCAAAAACTTGATGGCCGTGCGCGCATTCGGGCAACTCTGAATTTCGTCGAAAAAGACAAGTGTCTTGCCCTCGATGAAAGGCCCGTAGCCCATCAAAGAGAGGTTCCCGATGATGGTTTTCGTGTCGCGCTTGCCGTCAAAAGCGGTCTTGGCATTGGGGTCTAATTCGAAGTTGATTTCCACAAAACTCCGATAGTTTTTCTTGCCAAATTCGCGCACAACGGTGGTTTTCCCGACCTGTCGCGCCCCCTTGATTAAAAGGGCTTCTTTATGCGGCTTTTTGCTCCAATCACTTAAAAACCTGATTATCTTTCTTTTATACATAGATTAAGTAACTTTTTGCAGGTATTTCGCTGCAAAGATAGTAACTTTTTGCAGATAAAAACAAGTTTTCGCAGTAACTTTTTGCAGGTAATTTCATCTTTTCACGGTAACTTTTTGCAGGTAAAATCGGTTCTCCACGGTAACTTTTTGCAAGTTGTGTGTCCTCAAAGTCCATTCTGGCGTGGTTCATAAAAAGCGAAAAAATAGCATTTGCGCTCGGCGATGAAGGTGTCGCCTTCGGCCAGTTCCAACTTCACATACACCTTCTTCAAGTCGGCTTTGCGCAAACATTCACTTAAACCTTCCACGACGAATTTACGATTCTCGTTGGCATCCAACTTCACCTTCATTTTTTTCTCAAACAACGGATGGTCTTCAAGGTCGCACACCGTGACGGACAATGTTCCGTCGATATTGCGGAGCAAGTCGGAAGTGACGAAAACGCCGTAATCTTTTTGGTAAATGCTTAAAAGCACGGGCGCAAAAAGCGTTTTCAGCCGCTCTTGCAGCACCTTGGGATGGCCGTAGTAGTCGATGGACGACCACGAAGTCACGGGCCAAGCGTCGTTGAGTTGCCAATAGAGCGTACCCATATTGTATGGCTTCGCCGTGCGGTGCGCCTCAATCGCGATTTCCATACCGTAGGCTTGCGAAAGTTGGCTCAAATAGACGTATTCCTCAAAGTCTTTCGGCTGAATGTCAGGGAAATAACGCTTGATGAAATCGTCAATTTGGCGTGTGCCACGGGCGTGTTTTTGGTGCGCCGCGATGACCTCGGCATCCATACTCAATTCTTCGCCTTCCGCGATTTTCAGCAAGGTTTGGTAATCGGGATAACTTTGGTAGCCATATTCGCTATTGAAACGGCCCACCTTTTCGCGATAGACCTCGTAAGGCAACTCACCCCACCAAACGCCCCAATAATGCACATCGCCTTCGGTCAGGCTTTCGGGCCGGCCCCAACCTTTCGAGGGCGAGCTCGGCCAATAGGGCCGCGTACCATCGAATTTTTCAACTATTTGAGGCAGAAGGGATTCAAAGAGTCGGTCATAGCCTGCTTTGATGGCTTTGTCGTCTTCCTCGCTCCAATTCAGCGATTTTTGCCAGCCCCAGTTATAGTAGCCTTCCGAAATCTCGTTGCCGCCGCACCACAAGGCCAACGACGGATGACTTGCCAATCGTCTCACCTGCTCCTCCGCCTCGATTCGGACATTTTTATAGATGAAATCCTCATCGTAAGGATACATTGTTCCCGCAAACATAAAATCTTGCCAAACCAAAATGCCTAACGAGTCGCAAATGTTGAAGAAATCATCCGAGGGATAAATGCCACCGCCCCACACGCGCAACATATTGAAATGAGCGTCTTTAGCGGATTTCAACAGGCGCAAAGTATTCTCTGGTTTTATCCAAGTCTCAATCATCTCCTCGGGAACATAGTTGGCACCTTTGGCATACATCGGCACACCATTCACTTTGAAATAGAACTCACGACCGATGCTGTCAGGCTCATCAACCATCTCGAAAGTGCGGATACCCGACTTGAATTTTCTGGAATCCAACACTTTGCCATCCATTTTCAAACGCACCTCAAAATCATATAAAGGTTGCTCACCCATCTCATTGGGCCACCACAAACGGGGATGCTCTATCGTGATGGGGAGGTACTTGTGTTGATGTTCTTCCCTTAGGCCAACTTCAATATTATAGGTCTTCAGCCCATCCACAACAAGTTCCACTTCAGCCAGCGCAGAATACATATCGCTGTATATATCCAGGTTCAACCAAAGGTTGGCACTGTCGGCATTGGCAGCTTCCGTGACGATATAGGCATCCTCCAGCCATGCTCCATTCCATTCTCTTGCGACCAACTTCACGGGCTTCCAAATGCCAACATTCTTGTATTTCGGTGCCCAGTCCCAGCCGTGCTGATAGGGAGCCTTGCGCGAAACGGCGTATTTTTCAGGCAATCGAGGCTGATGTTGCTCATACAAAGCCAATTGCGTGCTATCGTAACGAAGGAAATGCACTTCAAGCAAGTTATCCTTCTCTTTCAAATAGCGTCCCACCCAATTTTTCCAAGTGCGGAATTGGTTGTCGGCAAAAAACAGTTTTTCACCATTCAGTTTGACTTCGGTGTAGGTATCAAGACCTTCAAAAACCAACTCAACACAATACTTTTCCAGCATTTCCTTATCCACATCGAAGTGCAAAGTGTAGTTCCACGGATGGTCGGAAATCCAGAGCAACTGGTTTTCCACCGTGCCGAGATAAGGATGCGGAATCAGGCCGTTTTCGTATAGGCTCTGCTGCACCACCGAGGGCACATCGACCTGCATATTAATATTTAAGGTGTCGCCCGTGAGCGTCCAGCCTTGGTTGAGGAGTTGCACGACGACGTTTTGCTTTTCAATTTGTTGACACGCTGAAAAGGCGAATGTCAATAAAAACAGAGGAAGTAATTTTTTCATTGTGAGTTATTTTTTGGCACGCAGAAATCGCAGAATCTTGGGAATCGCGATGCGACGCAAATTTTTCAGCCGATAGGTTCATATAATTCTGCGTATTCTGCGTGAGACAATTAATTCTGCGTGAAACACTTACGGGTTCAACAATTTCTCCATTTCGTAAATCAAGTCCTTGTTCGACTCGGTCCAGACCATCGTTGCGCCGGTCGCGTCCTTTTGGTCGGGATAAAGTTTCTCGTTGAAGCGCGGCACCCAATGCGCCAACGAGGCGTGGCAATGCACCGCGCCCGTCATATTCAAGATGTCCTTCACGTTGCCGAGGTTGATGCCGCCACCGGGCATAATGGCGATTCGGTCGCCGTAGCGCAACTGCATCTCCGCAATCATCGGGACTCCTTCCAGGGCTGTGGGGTTGCCGCCCGAGGTCAGGATTTTGTCGAAGCCGAGTTCAATCAGTTTCTCAACAGCCTCGAAAGGCTTCACGCAGGCATCGATGGCGCGGTGGAAGGTGAACTTCAGCCCTTCGCCAGCCTCCATCAAGGCCTTAACCGTCTCAACGTCAAGTTCACCCTTGTCGTTCAAGGCCCCGATAACCACGCCCTCAAAGCCGAGTTTCTTGCAGAGCATAATGTCGGTTTTCATCATCTCGATTTCGTCCTCGTCGTAGATGTAGTTGCCCGGTCGCGGACGGATGAGCACGCGCATCGGGATAAAAGAAATGTCGATGGCCTTCGCCAAAGTTCCAAACGACGGCGTAACGCCGCCCACTTCTAAGCACTCGCAAAGCTCCACGCACTGGGCGCAGCCGTCCATCGCGTTCTGCAACGACTTGATGCCGTTGGCACAAATTTCTAATCGTATCATAGTTTCAAAATTTGGGGCAAAGATATTGATTTTGTTGAAGTGTTGAGTGTTTAATTGTTGAATTGTTGGTGGAAAAGGTCACAAATTGTGGAAAAAACACTATTTTTGCCGTTGATAACAATTGCAAATCATGTCAGAGAAAGAAATCAACGCCTACCGCCTTACTTCGTTGGAGGAACCCTCCGATGAGATGCTGGCCTATATCATGCGGGAAGTGGCAGAAGAAGCACGTCAAACCAATGAAGAAGCCTTGGAAAGGTTTTTCAAGGAAATCAGTCTGATGTATCAACAACAATACAACAACTAATGAGTTTAGCTGTCAGGAAACCGGTTTTAATTGTGATTGCAGGTCCAAACGGAAGCGGAAAAACTTCCGTGACCAGCAAAATCCTTCAACATGAATGGATGGAGGATTCGGTTTACATCAATCCTGATATTATTGCGCAAGAAAGATTCGGCGACTGGAACTCTATGGATGCCATCAAAAAATCAGTGATATACTGCGAAGAATGGCGAGAAAAATGCTTGGTGGAACGCAAAAGCCTGATTTTTGAAACAGTTTTGTCCGCCAAAGACAAAATCAATTATATTGAAAGAGCAAAAAAGGCAGGTTTCTTCGTCAGGTTGTTTTTCGTTTGCACAAAATCACCCGCAATCAATGCATCTCGCATTGCTCAACGAGTGATGAAAGGCGGTCACGATGTACCTATTTCCAAAATCATCTCGCGTTACCAAAAATCTGTTTTGAACTGTAAATACATCTCGACCAAGGTTGACCGCACATATTTGTATGACAACTCCGTTGATAATGCCGAACAAAAGTTGCTCATCCGCCTTTCTGATGGCCTTATCATGAAAAGATATGTGAACGAATTGCCCGAATGGGCGAAACAGATAATTGAAGAATAATCCCAATGACAAAAGAAAAGCATACCAAAAACGAAGATTTCCACCTTGGCCAACGCATCAAGGCGGAACTTGCGCGGCAAGGCCGCACCGCCACCTGGCTCGCCAAGCAGGTGCACTGCACCCCCGAAAACATCTATAAGACCTACCGCCAAAAATGGGTCACCATGCCCATGCTTTTCGAGATCAGCAAAGCCTTGGATTATGATTTTTTCAAGGAGTGCTCCGCGTATTTAGAAGCAGAGAAAACAAACTAAAAGTTATAGAATTATGATAAAACAATTCATATTTTTTGGTAAAAAAAGTTATAAATGAATCAAGGGACGTACTCGAAATTAGCCTACTTTTGTCCCATATTCCTTTAACTCAATTATTAACAATTTAAATAGCAAAAAAATGAAGAAAAAGGTATTATTATTCTTAGCAGCTGCCTCATTAGCATTCATGACTTCAAGTTGCGCCGTGGTTGGCGGTGTTGTCTATGATGGACACACCAATCCTCATTCGGTCACTTCCAACACCATCAGCAAGAACGCCAAGGTTGGCACTTCGAGCTTCACCAACATTTTGGGTCTCGTGTGCATCGGTGACGGTGGTATCAACGCCGCTGCCAAAACCGCTGGCATCACCAAGATCAGCCATGTGGACCAGAAGAACCTCAACGTATTAGGTATATTCAGCAAGGTTGAAACTGTTGTTTACGGAGAATAAAATCTAAATTTCGATCATAATAGAGGCTGTCTGTTACAGATGGCCTCTTTTATGTTTTCACTCATTGATGCCATGAAAAGCATAAAATATATACTTGCGACATTCCTGCTATTGGGCTCCATCTGCCTTTCAGGGCAAAACCTCCAAAAGTACTATACGTCTAAAAACCTGGAAGATGGCATGTTGTATTTCATAAAGCCCATGAAACTGTACAAAACCTGCCAGAATGCCTGCTATTTTGACCAAACCATACTGCCAAAAAACGACACCGTCAGCGTGGGCATGACCCTGACAAGCAAGGAGACGTTTAGGGTTGATTCCATCGCCTTCTTGAAAGACAGCATCATCATCAAAAGAAAGGTAAAACATTTATACACAGAGCAATCCAAGAAAAAATGGAATTGCAGGTTCTTCATTTACCTGACACGCGACGAACTAAACACATTCTTTACAGACCTTCCTCCCGTCTTGTCGTTTTACGGAATGGGAGGCTCCAACGTCCAACTGCAAGTGAAGCCCAACGATTGGAAAAAGATACTTGAGATAAACCGGACTATCTACAACCAAATCAGGTTGAACGAAATGTAGTTTACCGGCATTTATTTGTTCAATGCAGCCGCATTCATAGCCTTGGCTCTCCGCTTGGAGTCTTCCATCACCTCCAAAGCCTGCTGCTGAAAGAATTTCTCTTCTTCCGTTTCGGCCACAAGCGTGATGCCATGCGGTTTGGAATGATGGTTTTCGTCAAGGTAGGAGAAGGTGGCAAAGCCGTCGGCGGCCACTTTCTCAGGCTCGCGACTACGGTACATTTTCGTGTAAACCGTAAGGGTGCTCCGTCCCACAGAGATTACTTTGCTCTCGAAGGTGACAATGTCGCCGGCAAAGATGGGAAACTTGAAGTCGATGCCATGTAGCACAAGCAAGACAGCATCTTTGGTATCAACATACTGTGCCACAGCAAAATAGGAACTTTCCAAAAACCACTCCGAGCACCGGCCAGCGAAAAAGGTCTGGTGATGGTTGAGGTCGGCGAGTTTGATGAGACGTTGGGAATAGGTTGCTTTCATTTTAATTCGGAATTAGGAATGATGAATGCGGAATATCGCGATGCGCTGCTGGGCTTTGCCCCAATTCCGCATTCCGTATTCTGCATTCCGCATTTATTTATTTCAATTTTCAGTCCGTCGTAGGCGAGCATCATGCTTTCGGGCAACTTGCGGTTGGTTTCGGCGGCGAGGCCGATATGGTGGCTGCAATGCGTGAACCAGGTCTTCTTCGCCCCTATCCTTTGGGCCGCACCAATGGCTTCTTCAAGCGAAAGGTGGGAATAGTGCTTTTTGTTGCCCAATGCCTCAATAATCAAGTAATCAACGCCTTGCAGTCTCTTGATGATGTCTTCGGAAATCTCGCTCAAGTCGGTTACGTAGGCAAAACGCCCAATGCGAAAGGCGTAACTCGTCAAGGTAAAATGCTTCAGTTTGATAGGGACAATGTGCAGGTCGCCCAAGTCGAAAGGCGTCTCGTCCAAACGGCGGATCTCGTAAGTAGGCGCGCCTGGATAAGGATGCTCTTCGAAAGCGTAGGAATATTCGCGCTGGATTTCGGGCAAGGCGGTGTCGGCAACATACAGCGGCATGGGTTTCTTGGCCATGAAAATATAAGGCCGAAGGTCATCGAGACCACCGATGTGATCCTTGTGTTCGTGGGTAATCAGCACCGCATCCAAGTGGGTGATGTTCTCGCGCAACATCTGGTAGCGGAAGTCGGGACCAGCATCTACAGCCACGGTCACCTGCGGAGTCTGTATTAATATAGAGGTGCGAAGCCGGTTGTCGCGTGGGTCTTTCGAGCGGCACACAGGGCAGTCGCAGCCAATGACCGGCACTCCCTGCGAGGTTCCGCTACCCAAAACGGTGATAATCATGTTTTTTTCGTTGTCAGGCATGACGTTTTCCTTCGAAAAATCAAGGTGCAAAATTAGCGATTTTGGGCAAAATATCACGCTATTTCATGGAATTTCCCTACATTTGCGGCATGAATCTCATCAACAAAATCAGAAACAGAGCCTTACGCAAGGCACTCGACCAATTTTCGGAAGAGAAGGTGGCGGTAAAACTGCCTAATGCACAAAAAGTTAACTCAATGCTCATCATCATCGACGAAGGTGACAAGGGCATTGTCAAGAATATTGAAAGCAGCGCGAAGGCCTTGTTCGGCACAAGCCGCTGCGGATTCATCGTCCTTTGCAACCAGATGTCGGACACCATCCTCCAGAGCGACCTCTACACCGAGATTACGCCCAAGGACTTCGGCTTCATGAGCGTGTTGAAACCCGAAAAATACGAATACATCAAGAAGTGGCCCTTCTGCAACATGATCATCAACATGGCGACGAAGGACACCGACATCAGCGACTACATTTGCACACTGCCCAAGGCCGATTTCCGCATCAGTTTCCAGCAGAGTGAGTTTATCAAAATCTACGACTTGGTCATCGAGAACCCACGAGCCACCGACCCTGTCTCGAACATTCACGTCCTGCACAACTACCTGAAGGCCTTGGCTGGTCCGCAACCACAAAATCCGTATTAATCGACGCGAGACTTCGGGACACAGGACTTATCAACAACACAAAACAAAACACCATGAAACACAACCCATTCAGAGGCACTGGCATTGCTTTGGTCACACCATTCAAGCAAGACCGAACCATAGATATTGAGGCTTTGGAGCGCATCGTGAACCACGTCGTCGACAACGGCGCGGATTTTTTGGTCGTCCTCGGCACCACCTCCGAAGCCCCTACCCTTTCAGCAGAAGAAAAGACTTTGGTTATCAACACAATACTCAAAGCCAACAACTATCGTTTGCCCGTCATGCTCGGCATGGGCGGCAACAATACGCAAGCCGTCGTCGATACTGTCAAAGCACAAGACTTTACAGGTATCCAAGGTATCTTGAGCGTCGTACCTTATTATAACAAGCCCAACCAGCGTGGCATGAAAGCCCACTTCGAAGCCATTGCTGACGCAAGCCCTGTGCCCGTCGTGGTTTACAATGTGCCAGGTCGCGTGGGTGTGAACCTGCAAGCCTCAACTTGCGTGGAATTGGCCCAACATCCCAACATCATCGCAGTAAAAGAAGCATCGGGCAACTTGCAGCAAATCATGGAGATACTTCGCGACAAGCCCACCGATTTCGAAGTGCTTTCGGGCGACGATGGCATCACCCAACCGTTGATGGCACTTGGCGCAACGGGTGTGATTTCCGTGGCTGCCAACGCCTATACCCTACCCTTCAACCGCATGATAAACGCCATGAAAGACGGACGAACCGACGAAGCCTTGCGCCTGCATTACACCATGCTGCACATGAACCAACTCATCTTCGCCGACGGCAACCCCGCCGGAATCAAGTGCCTGATGAGCCAAATGGGATTGTGCCAGAATGTGTTGCGGCTGCCTTTGGTTCCAGTGAATGAGAAGGTGGAAACGGAGATTGTTGAAGAGTGGGGGAAGTTTAGAGTTGAGAGTTGAGAGTTGAAAGTTGAGAGTTGAGAGTTGAAAGTTGAAAGTTTAGAGTTTTAGACTGTCGCATAGTGACAGTTGAATAAGCAAAATTTGAAATTACAATAATAAAATGAAGAGTTTACGCTATTTTTTGCTCATTTTGACCACAATGGTTTGCGGCAGCATTTTTGCCCAAAAGAGCCAACAGGAATTGAACCAACTCATGCAGCAACGCCATGAGTACTATTTCACCTTCACACTAAACGGCAACGACGACCTTAACACCATCGCCCGCATCATCTCGGTGGATCGCATTGATGGCAAGGTGGTCACGGCATACGCCAACAACAACGACTTCGCGAAGTTCCAACAACTTGGTTACGAGGTGACATTGCAGACACCGCCCTCGCTGATGGAAAAAGTCGAGATGTGGGACGGCAGCAACCGCGCCGAATACGATTGGGACAGCTACCCGACCTACACGGCTTACGAAGACATGATGTTCCAGTTTGCCACCGACCACCCCGACAAATGCGAAATCATCACGCTCGGCACGTTGCCTTCCGGTCGCAAAATCATGGTGGCCCACCTCAACAACGGCTCTGGTGCAGGCAAACCGAAGTTCCTCTACACCTCCACCATCCACGGTGATGAGACCACAGGCTGGATCTTGATGCTCCGCCTCATCGACTATCTCTTGGAGAACCCTGACGAACCTGAGGTACAGAACGTTATGGAAAACATCGACCTCTATATTGCGCCCAACACCAACCCCGACGGCACGTATCACGCCGGCAACAACAACGTGAACGGTGCCACCCGAGCAAACGCCAACGGTGTCGACATGAACCGCAACTATGCCGACCCTCACGGCAGTTCGCATCCCGACGGGTACGAATACCAAACCGAGACCCAATGGTTCATGCAGTTTGCCGACGAGAACGCTTTCGTGATGGGTGCCAACTATCACGGCGGTGCCGAGGTGATGAACTATCCCTGGGACAACACCTATACCCTTCACGCCGATGACGCTTGGTATCAGATGATTAGCCATGAATACGCCGACGAATGCCACAAGGTCAACCCCAATTACATGAATGAATACAACAACGGCATCACCAACGGCGCACAATGGTACATGATTGGCGGAGGTCGCCAAGACTACATGAACGGCTACGCCCAGTGCCGCGAGCTCACCATCGAGTGCTCGAACACGAAGCTGCCCAACGGTAGCCAGCTGCCCAACTTCTGGAACTACAACAAGGCTTCCTTGTTCCTCTTCATGAACCAATGCCTATACGGCATTCACGGCGTGGTGACCGACTCCATCACTGGCGAGCCGCTTGAGGCCAACATTACCATCAGCGGACACGACGACCAATACTCCACCGTGGAGAGCCACCTGCCCGCAGGCGACTTCCACCGTCCCATCAAGGGCGGCAATTGGACCGTCATTGTCAGCAAGGACGGCTACTGCCCGAAACTCATCGACGTCACCGTTGACGACTATGAAACCATCAACCTCGAAGCGCAACTTGCCCCTGGCAACTGCATGATGGCCAACTTCAATGCCTCGACGACACAAGTCGCCCCAGGACAGAGCATCAACTTCACCGACGGTTCTTTCGGTGAAATCGTGTCATGGAACTGGGAATTTGAGGGTGCCACACCTGCCACCTCAACCCAACAGAACCCTCAGAACATCACCTATAATGAAGTGGGCGACTATAGCGTCAGCCTCACCATCAGCGACGGACAAGGAAACTCTGAGACCCTCACCCGCGAGAATTACATCCACGTCAGGGAATCGTACAACATGCAAAACGGCACCATTACGACTTGCAGTGCCATGTTCTACGACAATGGTGGACCGAATGGCAACTACAACAACAACAGACAATACACCATGACCTTCCTGCCCGCCACGCCTGGCGACTTTTTGGAAGCCGTTTTCGAGGAGTTCGCATTGGAGAGTGATTACGACTTCCTCGACATCTACGACGGTTCCTCCACCAATGCACCACACATCGGGCAATACACAGGTAACGAATCCCCTGGCACAGTGACCGCCACCAACAGCGAAGGTGCCTTGACCTTCCACTTCACCTCTGACCAAGGTGTCAACGAGCCCGGCTGGAAAGCTGCCATTCACTGCATCGGTTCATACGAGCCCATGATTATTGGAGTCTCCGCCGATCCCATGGTCATCAACGAAGGAGAAAGCTCCCAACTCACGGCCATTGTGATGGGTGGAGCAGGCAACTACACTTGGCTCTGGGAACCTGCCGAAACGCTCGACGATCCCACAACTTGCTGTCCCATAGCCACACCCATCGACCCTGAAACCACTTACAGAGTCACTGTGACCGACGCATTGGGTTACACTATTTCAGGCGATGTCACCGTCACCATCAGAAACTGGTCGGTGAGCGAGAATGATTTGGAAAACATGATAGTCTACCCCAATCCCAACAACGGCGACTTCACCCTCACGGTCAACGAGCCCATTCGATTCAAACTCTACAACAGCCTTGGACAACTTCTCATTGCCGGCCAAAAAGACGGAGGTTCCATCCAAATCCAGACCCAACAGAAAAAAGGCATGTATTTCCTCCACGTCATCGGAGAAAGCGGCAGCAAAGTTGAAAAAATCATCATCGAATAAAGCTCAAAATGAGACATTTGCATCGTTTCTTGCTCATCCTCGCCGCGATGGTTGGTGGCACCATTTTGGCCCAAAACAACCAAAAGGACTTGGAGCAGCTGATGCGTAGCCGTGGGGAATATTTCTTCACGCTTACGGTCAGCCAACCCTCTGAAATCCAATCCGTCAGCGACCTTTGTTCCGTTGACGGCACCGATGGCCGAATCGTGGTGTGCTTTGCCAACCAAAACGAGTATGAAGTTTTGCTCGAAAAAGGCTATCAGCCTCATTTGCAAACCCCGCCTTCGATGCTTGAAGAACCCATCATGTGGGACGGCAACAACCGTGAAACCTACGATTGGGACGCCTACCCGACCTACTCTGATTACGAAAACATGATGTATCAGTTTGCTGCCCAGCACCCTGAACGCTGCACTTACCTTCAGCTCGGCACTTTGGACAGCGGACGAAAACTCATGTTCAGCCGCATCAACAACGGGCAGCCTGACGGAAAACCCAAGTTCCTCTATACCAGCACCATGCACGGCAACGAAACGACAGGTTTCATGCTGATGCTTCGCCTCATCGACGAGCTTTGCACCAGTAATGACCCGCGCATTCTGAACCTTGTCAACAATTTGGACATTTTCATTTGTCCGAACACCAATCCTGACGGTACGTATTACGGTGGCGACCACACTGTTTACGGCGCTCGGCGCAACAATGCCAACGACATCGACCTGAACCGCCATTATCCCGATTTCGACAAAGGCCCTCACCCCGACAACAACTGGTGCTATCAGGATGAGACCCGATGGCTGATGAACCTTGCGAAAGATTTCAAGTTCACGATGGCCGCCAATTTCCATACCGGTTCCGAAGTGATGAACTACCCTTGGGACACCCATCCTTCGCTCCATGCCGACGACGATTGGTGGAAACTGGTCTGCCACGAATACGCCGACCAATGCCACGAATGGGACAGCAACTACATGAACATGCCGCATCCGTATGCCGAAAACGGCATCATCAACGGCTACGTGTGGTACACCATCTCGGGCAGCCGACAAGACTACATGAACTATTATGCCCAATGCCGCGAAGTGACGATTGAATGCTCCAACGCATATATGCCCAACGCCTCAACCATGCCGATGTACTGGAACTACAACCACAACAGCATGTTGAGCTACATGGAGCAGTGCCTCAACGGTTTACACGGCATCATCACCGATGCTGAAACGGGCGAGCCTATCGAAGCTACAGTCAGCATTGAGGGGCACGACCATCACGGTTCGGAAGTCAGCTCACAACTACCGATGGGCGACTACCATCGTCCCATCAAAGGCGGCACCTACAACGTCACCTTTTCAGCTTACGGCTATGAGTCACAAACGGTTACCGTCACAGTAAACGACAATGAAGCCGTGACGCAAAACGTGCAACTGACCCCTATTCCCAACGCTCCTTTGATTGCCGATTTCGAAGCCGATAAAGAATTGATCACTGAAGGAAACTACGTCAGGTTCACCGACCTCAGCCAAGGGCGGAACATCGTCAGTTGGAATTGGTATTTTGAAGGCGGCACCCAAACCATCTCCACGCAACGTAATCCTTATATCTCCTACCCTGACCCTGGCTTGTTTAAAGTCACGCTTACCGTTACTGATGCCCAAGGCCAAACCAGCACCATCACCAAGGAGCAATTGATCGACGTCTATCATGCCATTCCCATCCAAAACGGCAACGTGACTGTTGAAGGTTGCAAAGGCCTGTTCCTTCCCTCAGGCGGCGACTGCGGGCATTACGGCAACAACGAGAACTATAAGATGACCATCTATCCAGAAGACAACAATCGAAAAATCGTTGCCAATTTCTTGGTTTTCAGCACACAGCCCAACACCGACATCCTCTCCATTTACGATGGCACTGACACTGGCGCACCGCTCATCGGGAGTTTTTCGGGTTCGGAGCTTCCCGACAGCATCACGGCCAACAATCCAGCAGGAGCTTTGACATTCACCTTTGTTTCCAACGACTACGCCAACTTTTCCGGATGGGTAGCCACCCTGACCTGCACAAGCGGCGAGTCGGTGAACGAAAACGGCAAGGAAAGTGTGGAAGTCTTCCCCAACCCTTGTGAAAACAGCTTCACCATCGAAGCCAAAGGACATTGTGAATACGCACTTTACAACATCCTCGGCCAGTGTGTGCTTTCGGGCACATTCATTGACAATACCCAAATAGAAACCTCCCCAATGCAGCAAGGCATCTACTTCCTGCACCTCAACAACGACGGCGGAAGCCAAGTGGAAAAACTCATCATCGAAAAATAAAAAGAAAAACAAGGCGTTATTAGGCAAAAATGAGTAATTTTGCAGCCCAATGAAAAAAAGGATTCTGATATTGGCAGTTTTAGGCACGATGGTCTTCGCTTCCTGCAACGACTTCGGCCGCTTGATCAAAAGCACCGATAACGAGATGAAGTACGAGGTGGCGATGGACTACTACGACCGTGGCGACTACAACCACGCCTTGCAGCTTTTCGACCTGCTTCAAGCTGCCTATCGCAACACGCCCCGTGGAGAGAACATCACCTATCGCACGGCGGAATGTTATTTCAAACAGACAGATTACGACATTGCTGCCTATTATTACAACAAGTTTTTCACCACCTATCCTTTCTCGAAAAACGCGGAAAAGGCAGCCTATATGAACGCCTATTGCAGCTATATGCTCTCCCCCGAGTCGGGATTGGACCAAACCAACACCCACACGGCAATCAAACACCTGAAAGCCTTTGCCGAGCGTTTTCCGCAAAGCGACAGTTTGGAACGCGTCAACCAACTCATTGACAACCTCAACGAGAAATTGGAGGAGAAAGACTACAATATGTGCCGATTGTTCTACCGCATGGAAAACTACAGCGCAGCCATCACCTCGTTTGAGAACATGCTGAAGAACCATCCCAACACCAAGCACCGCGAAGAGATTCTGTTCGACATGGCCACCACCTATTATGACTATGCCGAAAACAGCGTCCCCGAAAAGCAGAGAGAGCGTTACGAGTCGTGCGTCGAGCAATGCAACACGCTCACCTATCTCTATCCCAACAGCCCATTCGTCAACGATGTGCAAAACATCGCCGCCAAAGCAAGAAAGAAATTAGAAAACATCAAATAAAATGGATTTCAGAAAGATCAAGACCGAAACGACGGTGGTCACCCGTCAGAAAGACCAATTCTACAAAGGCACCGGCAACATTTACGAGACCGTCGCCATCCTGTCCATCAGGGCCAATCAAATCGCCAAAGAGATGAAAGAGGAGCTGAACGAGAAGATTGAATCGTTTGCCGCAGCTACCAACGACAGCCTTGAGGAAGTGTTTGAGAACCGCGAACAGATTGAAATCGCCAAGTTCTACGAGCGTCTTCCCAAGCCTACGCTGATTGCCATCCACGAGTTTCTCCACGACGAGATTTACTTCCGCAACCCCGCCAAAGAAAACGAAAACGACTTCTGATGAAAAAGGCGCTGCTTATACTCGTTGCCATCCTCTGCCTCGGCACCTTTGCCAAAGCGCAAGAACTGCAATGCGATGTGAGGGTCAACTCGTCGCAGGTTTCAGGCTCCGACAGGACCATTTACCAGAACCTGCAAACCGCGTTGTACGAATTCATCAACAACACCAAGTTCACCGAAATCAACTTCCGGCAGAGCGAGAAGATTGAGTGCAGCATCCTTATCGACATCACTTCGCGCGAAAGCAACTTTTTCGCGGGCGAAATCAACATCGCGCTGCGTAGGCCGGTCTACAAGACCAACTACAACTCACCGCTTTTCAACTACGTCGACCGCAAATTCAGCTTCGAGTATATGGATGGGCAGTCCATCGACTTCAGCCCCTCCACCTACATCTCCGACCTGAGCAGCACCATCGGCTTCTACATCTATCTCATGCTTGGCCTCGACTTCGATTCGTTCTCATATATGGGTGGTACGCCATTCTTTGCCATCTGCGATCAAATCACCCAGTCGGCACCCCAAGATGACGCCCATCCCGGATGGAGCAGCACAGGACGCCAGAACCGCTACGTCCTCATCAACGAGATCAACAACGATACTTACAAGGCTCTGCGCGAGTTTCTCTATGAATATCATCGCCAAGGTTTGGACATGATGTCGGAGAAGACCGAAGAAGGTCGTCAGGATATCCTTAACGCACTCGGCAAATTGCAAACCGTGTATGAGCGCAACTCAATGAGCTATTTCCTGCAACTTATCGTTGAAAGCAAGCGCGACGAAATCATACAAGTCTTTTCGCAAGGCGACATGAAAATCCGCACCGAGGCCTCCAAAATCATGAAAGCCATCGACCCGTCGCAGTCGTCGCGTTACGACCAAATGTTGCAAAACTCGGGCAAGTAAACATCATGCTCAAACAACTGCAAATCAGCAATTACGCTTTGATTGACGAACTGAACGTCCGATTCGAGACGGGCTTCAGTGTTATTACCGGCGAAACAGGTGCAGGCAAGTCCATTTTATTAGGTGCCTTGGGATTTGCCATGGGCGACCGCGCTGATACCGGGGTGCTATACGACAAGGACAAGAAATGCATCGTGGAAGCACAATTTGAGCTTACCGACGAAACATTAAGACCTATTTTTGAGGAAAACGACCTCGATTTTGAAACCGAGTGCATCTTCCGCCGCGAGTTGAGTCCACAGAAGAAAAGCCGAGCCTTCATCAACGACACACCCGTTGCCTTGCAGACCATGAAAGACATCGGCAACCAACTTGTCGATATTCACTCGCAGCACGACTCGCTCCTCCTTACCGATGCTGATTTCCAGTTGCGGTTGTTGGACAACATTGCCCAAAACAGCAGCATTCTGGCAGAATACCAAACGGAATATGCCAACTATAACACCCTCAAGCGGAAACTCAACGAATTGAGGGAAATGGCGACGAAAAACACTGCCGAAAACGACTACCTGAAATTCCAGTTGGACGAACTCGACAAGGCCGACCTGAAAGAAGGCGAGTATTCCGAGATTGAGCAAACGTTGAACGTGATGGAAAACGCCGAGGAAATCAAGACCCTCTTGGTGACTGCCAACGGATTGATGGACGACTCGGAAAACTCCATTTTAGGTCAAGTCAACAGCCTTTCCAACACTTTGCAACGGATGCAACACTTGCTTCCCGACACAGAAATTCTTTCAGAACGCATTGACAATCTGAAGGTTGAATTAAAAGACATTGCTTACGACCTGCGACACAAAGAAGACGAAACCACTTTTGACGAAAACCAGCTGCAAACCCTACAAGACCGCTACGACCTGCTCAGCCGCCTGATGATGAAGCACCGCGTAAAAGAGCCCGACGAGCTTATCACCTTGCGCGACAGCCTAAAAGAAAAAGTAAGTGCTTTTGACAATATCGACGGAGCCATTGCCCAAGCCGAGAACGCGCTGAAAGAGAGTGCGAAACGACTCAAGCAACATGCCAATGCCTTGCACGAAAAACGTTGCCAAGCCGCAGCTGTTTTCAGTGAAAAGGTGACCAATTTGGTTCGGCAATTGGCTATGCCCTTTGCCGTGTTCCAGGTCATGGTGGAAATTCAGGAGCAGTTTGGCAACAAAGGCACAGACGACATCCGCTTCCTTTTCTCCGCCAACAAAGGCATCGCCCCTGACGATTTGCGTCGCGTGGCCTCGGGCGGCGAGCTTTCGCGCCTGATGCTTTCCATCAAGAGTGCCGTATCGAGTTACAACTATATCCCCACCCTCATCTTCGACGAAATCGACACAGGAGTTTCGGGTGAGGTGGCCGCCAAAATCGGAGGCATCATGCAACAGATGGGTGAATCTTTGCAACTCATTGCCATCACCCACCTGCCCCAAGTGGCTACCCAAGCCGAGCACCACTATTTTATTTACAAAGACAACGAAGGTCAGCGCAGCCAGTCGCACATCCGCCTACTGACGCGGGAGGAGCGCATCAACGAAATCGCCAAAATGCTCAGCAACGACAAGGTGACACCTGAAGCATTGCGGGCCGCAGAAGTTTTGATAAAATGAACAATTCAAATTCACAATCCGATTTTTTACTACTTTTGCAACCTTAAAATCCTGCATCACACACTAAATTTGAAATTTAAAATCCCAAATACTTGAATATCATGAGAATAGAGAAAATCATTGCCCGCGAAATCCTTGATTCTCGCGGAAACCCCACGGTTGAAGTGGATGTTACTTTGGAATGTGGCGTGATGGGTCGCGCCTCGGTGCCTTCGGGTGCCTCGACTGGCGAACACGAAGCCCTCGAACTTCGCGACGGCGACAAGAAACGCTACGGCGGCAAGGGCACTTTGAAAGCCGTTGACAACGTCAACAAAATCATCGCCCCCGAAATTTTAGGTATGTCGGCTCTCGACCAACGTGCCATCGACCACAAGATGCTGGCTTTGGACGGCACCAAGACCAAGTCGAAACTCGGCGCCAACGCCATCCTCGGCGTTTCGTTGGCCGTGGCAAAGGCTGCCGCCAACTACCTTGACATCCCGCTCTACCGCTACATCGGCGGCACCAACACCTATACCCTGCCCGTCCCGATGATGAACATCATCAATGGTGGCTCACACAGCGATGCTCCCATTGCTTTCCAAGAGTTCATGATTCGTCCCGTGGGAGCCTGCTGCTTCCGCGAAGGTCTGCGTATGGGCGCCGAGGTGTTCCACACTTTGGCCAAGCTTTTGAAGAAGCGTGGTCTCAGCACCGCTGTCGGTGACGAAGGTGGCTTCGCCCCTGCCCTCAACGACACCGAAGATGCCCTCACCATCATTTGCGATGCCATCAAGGAAGCTGGCTACGAACCCGGCAAGGACGTGAAGATTGCCTTGGACTGCGCTGCCTCGGAATTTGCTTACAATGTTGACGGCAAGTGGTACTACGACTATCGTGAACTCAAGAACGGCACGAAGAAAGACCCCAACGGCAAGCGCTTCAGCTCTGATGAGCAGGTTGAGGACGGCATGGGCGAAGAAGACTGGGACGGCTGGAAGAAACTCACCGACCGCATCGGCGACCGCTGCCAACTCGTCGGCGACGACCTCTTCGTCACCAATGTGGACTTCCTCTCGAAGGGCATCCAACTCGGCTGCGCCAACTCCATATTAATTAAGGTGAACCAAATCGGCTCGTTGAGCGAGACCTTGGACGCCATCGACATGGCACACCGTCACGGCTACACCACCGTCACCAGCCACCGCTCGGGCGAGACCGAAGATGCCACCATCGCCGACATCGCCGTGGCCACCAACAGCGGCCAAATCAAGACCGGTTCTTTGAGCCGCTCCGACCGCATGGCCAAGTACAACCAATTGCTCCGCATCGAGGAAGAATTGGGCGATTTGGCGGTTTATGGGTATAAGAAGCTGAAGTAATCATCTATCAAGTGGAAATGGAAAAGCCGTGTCTTCGAAAGGAACACGGCTTTTTTGGCCAAATGATTGACCATTATTCACCCATTAAGCCATGCGGAAACGATTGTTCATTGTCCTTTTTGTTTTTGGCACGACAGCCCTATTGTCTGCCCAAAGCCTCTATATAGAGCCCGCACTGCGTTATGGCCATCATATCCCTTTCAATGCCGACTGTCCCGTGTATGGTGTCGACATACGTTTAGGTCGTCAAACCAATGGAGAAAAAGTTTGGGAGTCCTATTTCAACTATCCCAACATAGGTCTTGACTTCCGTTTCGAGCATCACGGCTTGAACGGCTTTTTCGACATCGACAACCAAACCACCATCAATTTGGGCAACAGCTATTCCATTTTCGGGTATTGCAATGGCCACATCATCAATCATCCAAAGTTTCAGTTCGACTACACTTGGGGTGGCGGCCTCTCCTTTTGGCCCAACTACGGCAATCGGCTCATCAGCACACCCTTGACCGTCCATCTCAACTTAGATTTCGGGCCGGTGTTTCGCCTCAACGACCATTGGGACTTGCTTATGCGTGCGGTGTTTTCCCACGCCTCCAACGGGGCTGTAATAGTACCAAACAAAGGCATCAATGTGTTGGGCGGCCAAATTGGGACAAGGTATTTTCCCAAAGGAAGGGCTACGTTGGTTGACCAAAGCCATGATAGCATTTTTCACAAGTCGAACACCATTTATGCCCTCGATGGAATTGGTTTCTACGAGTCGACCGCCATTGATGACCTTTTTTGCATAGGCAACACGTTCCAAGTGGGTTACACGCGCACTTTTCACCCCTGCTTCCGCTATGGTGCTGGCATCGACTTTTTGTATAGCGGGGAAAACAAAGTCATGTATGCTGTCAACAATGAGTCGGAACGTTTCAGGGCCGTCGATTATTTCAGCATGGCGCCATTTGCATCATTCGACATCCTTTATGGCAATTTCGTGCTGCATTTTTCAGTTGCCTATTACCTTTGGCAGCCAGCGGAATACCTGCCCAAAGGCTATCAAAAATACTATGAGCGTATTGCATTTCATTACCATTTCGGCCATCAAAAACGCTTTTTCGCCGGCGCAGGAATGAAAGTCCATCGTGATTGCATCGACTACATCGAATGGACCGTAGGGGCGAACCTTTGGAAATGGTAAAAAAGTAGAGACGCGCCGTGGCACGTCTCTACAATGTCGAATCGGAATATTCATTCCGCATTCTGCATTCCGCATTCTGCATTCCCAATCACACCATCAATGCGCCGACAAGGCCCAAGATAGCGTAGAACTCGGGAAGAGCGGCGTAAATCAAAGTGTTGGTAAACACATCATGACCTTGGCTCACACCGACGATACCGTTGGCGCAAACCTGCCCTTGACGCATGGCTGAAATCATGCAGACCAAGCCCACGCAAAGGCCCACGCCAAAGATGACGAGACCATTCGACGGGTCGGCTTGCATCTTGCTCAGCAGCATGAAGAAGGCCACAAAGCCGTAGATGCCCTGAGGGCAGCGTTGCCCGCCGTCGAAGTGCCGATTGAACTTCCGATACCTGCCAAGGCCAACACGAGGCCTAAACCGAGATAACCTAAAATTGTTGCTAACATGATTTTGATATTTTAAGATTTACATTTTAAATATGTTCAATTTCGCTAATTGGGACCTCATAATACTTATTATCAATCCGTACAACAGCATGATGAGGCCCAATAAATCCAATAAGCGTTCCAACATCTCCTTTTTTAATGTTAGGATATAAGTAAGGATACTCTTCAAGAATTTTTACAGGTTCATTAATCATTTTTCCTCCTTTTTTATTATTCTATAGTTTAAGATTTCAAAGGTTCGTATTTTCTGCCTGTACCCTCATAGCCCGAGTTCTTGAAGAACTCAAGAAAGTTGAGTCGCAAAGGATGCACGAAAGCACCCAAAACACACATGGCGACATTCAGCGTGTGGCCAATCACCACGATGAGGATGAACGCCACCCAGCCGAAACCGCCATCACCAAGGGCTTGCAAGCCAATGGCGTTGAAGGCCTCGCCGAGTTTGGCACCGGCCAAGCCCAAGGCATACAAGCGCAAGTAACTCAACACGTCGCCGAGCAAGCCCGTGGCCGTGTTATAGGTTTCCCACAAGCCCGAACCGAAGTTAAGTAAAGGATTGCGTTTCAGATCGTTGAGGAAGAAAATGCCCAAGGCGGAGAGGCTGCCTAATACGATGATAATCCACTTCGTCAAAGCCTTGTCCATCACGCCCATCAGGGCGAGACCGCCTACAATGACGCCGCCCACGATAAGCAAAGTCCAGCCCCAAGTGCCCAAGGAGTTGGCGAAGCCTTTTACCTTGGTACTCTGATAGGTCTTGACAATCATAGCGAGACAAATGTGGACAATACCGACAAGCAAGGCCAACACCATCGTGCCGTCATAGCCTGCAATCTGCGAAGGCAGCATGATGCGTTTCACCCCTTCTGGTAGCCAACTCCAAGTAAGCATGTCGACGGAAAAGAAGGTGTGGAACAGGAATCCCACCACAGTAGTGGCAATGCCCAAGGTGATGCCCAAGGGCGCAATCTTGCCGAGAACTTTCTTCAAACCGAGGCTCGCCAAGATGAGCACGAGGCCGTAGCCCGCGTCGCCCATGCAGAAGGCGAAGAACAGCATGAAGAAGATGGAGATGAACACCGTCGGATCGAACTCGTCGTATTTGGGTCTGCCGTACATGTCGGTCAACAGCTCAAACATCGACACAAACTTATTGTTTTTCAACTTGATGGGCGGGTTGTCGTCCACTTGAGCCTTATCAACTAAACAGAAAACATTTTCTTGTTCCAACATGTCGTGCAAAGCCGCCTCGTTCTCCTTAGGGGCAAAACCCTCAAAGACGGTGATATAGTCCTCGGCGGCCTTCTCGCCCGAAACATGTGCCAAATGCAGGTCAAGTTTGGATAAAGTTTTGTCCAATTCCTTCTGAATCGCAGCCTCGCGGCATTTCAGTTCGGCAAGGTGTGATTCCTTTTTGGCAATGTCATCTTGCAACGCAGCGATTTCCTTCTCCAAGGCAAGATAATCTTTTTCGGGAGCAGGAAGCTCCTTTAGCGGAAAATCGTAATCATCTGAATCAGAGACGACCACGAAATAGCTGTAACCGCCCAGATTCGAGATTTCACTCAAAGCGTATTGTTCCTTCCAATCCGGGTCGATGGCTTTTGCCTTGTAGAAATGCAGCTTCAGGCCTTGTTCCTTCAGTTTGTCGAAACTCGCCTTGTCGAAGCGGCCCCACGGCACCAAGTCGTCAGCTTCCTTTTGCAGCACGGGGAGGCGGGCTTGCAAAGTCTCCATCTCCGCAACGGTCTCAACAACATCAGAGGCATAGTCCGCATTGCCTTTTTCGGCAAACTCGGCAGGGGTCACGTTCTTTAGCAAAGCCAGAGCCTTACGCAAAACACCTGCTCGTGACGACAATTTTTCCGAATGGTCGTCGACAGGTTTCGTGGAACGGGTGATGTCAACCACGCCAATCGACTGGAGTTTTTCAAGGAAAGCATCCATGTCGCCGCTCATGAGGATGAAATCATATTTCGTCATTTCAGTTACCATATTCTGACTCCTCCTCTTCTATGTGTTTGTTTTTCACGATTTTCTGCGAAGCCTTGTCGAGGTTCTCCGCGTCTTCCATATATCGCTTGATCTTACGTATGGCTTCGTTGTAGCCAGGAATTTGCACCTTCTCGTAAAGGTTGACTTTCTGTGTGGTC
>ONKQ01000078.1 GCA_900318465.1 uncultured Bacteroidales bacterium | reverse complement strand
TAAAATCAGCGCGTTTACCGTGTTACAATACATCAACAAAACAAACAACAAACCTATTGGTCAAATTAAATATGCGCTACTTTAATTCCGCCAACGAGTCTATCTTTGATATTTTGACCTTTAATAATCTTGAACAAGACGGACGGAGTAGCCCCGATCACGGTGATCAGAATAAGTCGCGTATATGCCATTACTATGGAAGCCAAAATACCGAGCATGATTTGCTGGGTATCCATTGTAATTTGATGAAGACCAATAATAGCCTGAAACATCCTCATTACTAATATCAAATTCAACTCTATATCCTGCGGTTGGTAGAAAAACTGCTCCTGCGGTTTCCATTCGATTCCATTGTTCTAAGGTGTATTCATTACCCCAATCACTATTGCCAGAAATGAAATTCAAACCTTCAGGAAGTATCCAATTATCAGGGAGGATAATAATTCCATTAACTTCATTTACTCGACCGTGTCCATATTTTTGTCCAGCAGAATTTCTGCTGTTGAATAAATAAATCCATTCTTCAGAAGTCAAGGTACGCCATGTGTGAATTATGTTGCCACCATTCAAGATGGTATTGTAACCCCAATCTGCCTGACCAGTTTGATCATAAAGATGGTATTGCCTATTTCCATAGGCAAAATAGTCAGAAGAGTTTATACTTGTCGACCAGGGCTGATAGGCGATAGCACCATGATTATAGCCACTCGTACCCCAGCCAAAGAGGTCTCGGTTAACCGTTTCGCTGTCGCTGTTTTGTCCTGTAGTCGTGCCAAAATAATCCCATTGATTATCAGCAAATTTCCAAAAAGGCGTTGTGGCACTACCAATAAATTGTAAATTACCTTTAGAAAAATACACTTGTTTCGCAACACTCACAGAAAACAAACCGTTTATTGTACCTACAGGGTATCCTCCAACATTAATTGTCATAGTAATTCCTTCTCCTAAATACCCATTCTCTATAATTGTTGGTATTTCTGGACGTGTTCCCGAATAATTCATATCCTCCGAGTAAGCCGACCCTTCTTCTCCTTGTTCCAAAGCCTCTTGCGGCAGCAATATCGCCCATTTCTCAACATTCTCTCCACTTCCAGCGGGCAGCATAATCACTCCTTCACCATCCATGCTGGGTGTCATCGTGTTTTGTGTGAAATCCACCGTCACCTTGTTTTTCATTCCTGTAATGCAAATAGGCGAATTTGACGGCGTGGTCACATTGAACTTCACCAAAGCACATTTGTTCAGCAGATGGGCGGAGTAGGCTGTCACGCCCGAAACATAATTTTCGTTTGAGGCAGCACACGAAATCACGGGCAAATGCTCTGTCTGGTCACTGATGATGACCGAACATTCCTCCGTTGTACCAGCGGAAAGGGTTTCTTGTGGGGTTACATTGCCGAGGAAATAGAACTGCAAAGGTTGGTTTTCAGTCGGGTTGGTGATGTTGCCGCTAAAGTTGGTGCCGTTGTGGGTCAAAAATCCGACATACTTACCACCACTGCCCACATAAATTTTGTCACCTGTTTCAAAATCAACTGTGCCGGTAGCCGTGTTTACTACCACTTTTGAATTGTCATTATTTTTCACATTAAGGGTGATGGTCACAACCTCATCGTTGGAGGTGGGTTGCCCATCGTTCTTTTTGCATTGCGACATTGTCAAGGCTAATGCAAAAGCTACCAGAATAATGCTAATCTTCTTCATTTTATATTCTCCTTTGTGTTTTTGTTGTTTCTTTTGTTTGATTTCATTGCTGCATAACCAGCCCCTGCCAAAAGCAAGGTAAATAATCCGCCTCCAAGTGGCACACCGAAGGTCTGGTTGGTGACATCTACCCCTTCCATTGGATGTCCAAAGGTTTGGTTGGTCACATTAATTGCACCTCCACCGTTACGAAGAAATCCAGCATTTTCACTTGATTCCTCGCCCCTTTGGAACAAGCCGCCTTGAGCTGATGCAATAATCGGCATTGACAACACCATTACCAAGGCTAATAATTTCTTCTTTGTCTTGATGTTTCGCATGGTTTGAACCTGTTATTTATCCCTTGGCTCAGTTGGACTTGTATTACAAATGGGTTACAGAGCGGAGCCTCCCAAACTTATCCTTATTTTCAGCAGTTGGGCTTGGACTCCCATAAAAGTAAAATAATGGATAGGGTCATGCTCCGCTGTTTATGTTGTGCAAAAGCATACACGAACATAACAGCGAAAACAACCTTCAACCCAATATTCCTACTTTTTAGTAAAGTGTCCAAGTTTACTGCTGAGGAATAAAGCGAAGAATGCGCTTTCTCTGGCCGTTCCGATTTCTCCCGGAATGGCAGGGGCAAAAATACAAAGATTTTCTTTTGTGGAAGAAAAATGGCAGAAAAAGACCTATAAAATGGAGAAAACTCATGTTTTTTTGTCAAATAGTTCCCAAATCTGGGAATTTATTACTAATTTTGCAGCCAATAATTACAAACCCACCTTAGAATGAAAATAACCATCCAAGATGAAGACCTACAGGAACTCATAACGACAGGTACAAACTCAGGCAAATATAAAAAGCTAACTCGTGATAAGAAATTCATAGAAAGATTAGCCAATGTCTATCGTATCATGACTTCTGTGGAAAAAACAAGTGATTTAGTGCCATATAGTTATCTGCATTACGAGAAATTGAAACACATAAATTTGAGTTCTGTCAGGATAATGAACAATCGTGTTGAAAGACTACTGTTTATCGAAAATGAAGATGGAATCGAAATAACACTTATTGAATTAAACGAAACACATTATGGAAACAAGAAATGAAAACCCAACTCCTTGGATTGCCACACATCCAGGCACTGTACTAAAGTTGGAATTAGAGGAGCGAGGCATTTCTCAAAAAGAGTTCGCTGAGATGTTAGACATGCAAAAGTCGCACCTCAATGAAATTATCAAAGGGAAAAGGGCTATGAGCATTAGTGTGGCCGACAAAATTGAAGAGGTATTAGGAATATCTTCCGTATCATTTATGAATTTGCAGACGCAATATGAGTATGATCTCAGACAGATTGAAAACAGAAGTATTGAGGAACAAGAAGCTATCAACAAATTGAAATTGTTTGATGAAATCTTTGATGTCAAGACTTTATTAAAACGGTTGGGGTGTATGTGCAAAACAGCTGTTGAGAAACTGCGTTGTCTTGTTACAGGGATACAACAACCTGAACCAGCTGAATTGAAACTAGAAGCATGCGGTATGTTCAAAAAGTCGTCAAAAACTGGTCAAGACCCACGAATGTTGATGACATGGAAATTGCTTGCCGAAGCAACAGCAAGAAAAATCATGCCACAAGGTGTTTTTCGATCTGAAAGAAAAGCTGATTTAGTGAAAGAATTGGTGGATGCTTTTCATCAAAACAAGGATACTATCACAGTCATCACTCGTGTTTTTTCCAAATACGGGATTGCTTTTTGTGTCGTGAAAAAAGTGGAAAAGGCATCTGTTGATGGATATTCTTTTATCGAAAAAGATGTTCCATACATTATTGTTACAGAACGGTTTGATAGGATTGACAATCTTGCTTTTGCTGTTCTTCACGAAGTTGGTCATATCTTCCTTCATTATCTTGACGGAACGCAAAAGGAGTTTCATCTTAGCATCCCAGATTATGATAATGAAAGTGCCGAAGAACGAGAAGCAAATGCCTTTGCTGCAAATGCGCTTATTCCATCCAATTTATGGAAAAACGCCCCCAAAGTTAGAGTTAATCCACTCGCCATTCAGAGAACATACACTGATTGGGCTGCTGATAATGGCTTCAACAAATGGATTGTCTTGGGAAGGATTTCCTACGAGACTGGAATGTATAAATTCAAATCCGACGATAGCAGAAGAATAAACTGATACCAAATCACATCAACTTCTGGTAAAACTGCCACCATTTGTCGGGCAGTTCGTTGCGCATGGCTTGGTCGTAGTCTTCCTTCGAGCAGGGGATGAAATGGTGTCGCTCATAGCGTTTGTCGTCGTTTTGCATGAACGACATGTCCATCCACCACTTGCCCGTGATTTTGTGGCAAAGGAAAACCACATCCTGACTGTCGCTGATTTGCACATTGTAACGCTTGAAGTCGGTGCTTTCAAGGGTCGGGATGTCGTCTTGGCGGTTGGCGAAGCCTTCAATGAAGTACCAAATCATCTCGGCGATGAGGTTGGCTGTGCGCGAGTTGATGTCGTAGTGCGGGTTGTATTCGAAAAAGCCGATGGACGAGAGCTTGTAGCTCAGGCCTGCATAACGTGCTATGCGACAGGCTTCCTCACCGTTGAAGCCGTTGGGTGAGGCGTTCTTTACCCCAGGAGCATCGGAGGCACGGACGGCTGCGATGTCGAAACTCAAAAGGTTGGCGTTGCGGATGAGCGGCTCGGTCAGTTCGATGTTTTGCTTGATGCTGCCCAAACGATAGGCATCGAAAAGCAACTGTTTCATCAACTCAATATTCTCTGTGTCAACATAATACGACTGGTAGCCGATGTTGGTGAAGTTGAACAGGAAATTGGGCTGGTGCAAGATGATATGACTCAGATAAGAGTGCGAATTGAGGGCTTCTTGGTCGTTGCCGATGTCGAACATAGGGTCGACGGCGGCAATGTTGATGAGCTTGCCCGTCGGCTCATACACTTGGTACATCGTGTAGGTCAAGTCCTGTCCCGCCCCGATGACGATGGGCACGATTTTGTTCTTCAGCAACTCCGTAAGCACCTGATTGAAGGCAAAATAGGTGTCGTTGATTTCCTTCCCAATCTTCACATTGCCAATGTCGATGACTTTCAATTGCGGCCAGTGGTTGAAAAGTTGGTAGAGTGCTTTGCGGATGTAATCGACTCCATCGGCGCAGCCTTTGTTGTCGATGGCACCGCGTTCTTCCTTGACACCGATGATGGCCAAGTCCACGCCTTCAAGGTCGGGGAAATTGTCTTCAGTCCGATAGATGCCGATGGTTTCGCCCAAGGTCAATTTTCCAGGCCGAAAGCTTGGGGCGAAACACTTTTCGGATACAGGCTCAAGGAAAATGCTGATGTCCATGGTGTAGTGTTAATTCGGAATGTTGAATTCGGAATGCGGAATAAGGCGAAGCCAAGCAGCGCATCGCGATATTCCGCATTCTGCATTCCTAATTCCGCATTACTTATAAAGTTTTTGCCAGTTCTTATACTCGCGGTCTTTCCACGGTGCATTATGGTAGGCGTAACTGACGATGGCGGGGATGACGGTGGTGCCTTCGGCATAGACCATCTGCTGGAGTTCCTCGCTCACCTTGCCCCACGAGCCGGCTTCGAGCAGCGTCGATGATGAGCAGGCGCCATCGCGCACATCGGCCACGGTGATTTGGATGGCATATTTGTGCATAGGCACTTCAACGCCAAGGATTTCGGCGCAAACCACGGTGTCTTGGGCGAAGTTCTTAGGCGTGCCGCCACCAACCATAAACAGGCCGCTTTCAGGGCTGTTCATCTTGATTTCGGTGAGTTCGAGGAAGTCGGCCACCGAGTCGATGCTGACGTAAGGCTTGCCGGCTTTCTTGCGGAGCCACTGGTGCTTGCCGATGCCGAAACCGGCACTGCTGTCGCTGAAGGCGGGGCAGAAAATCGGGACACCGCACTCGTAGCAGGTCTGGATGAGGCTCTCTTTCTTCACGCCGTGACCGTTGGCCAACCATTTGCCGACCTCATAAAGGAACTCGCGGCTGCTGTAGGGACGGCACTCCAAGGTGTCGGCCACGTCGCAGGTGGCTTGGTCGCAGGCTTGCAGTTCTTCCTCGTCGATGAAAGTGTCATAGATGCGGTCGATATAGAGTTCGCGCAATTTAGTATCGGGGATGACGTTCTCCTTCGTGCCGATATAATGCTTGTAGCCAAGGGCTTCGAAGAGGTCCATGTCGATGATGCTGGCGCCTGTGCTGACCACCGCGTCAACCATCTTGTTGCGAACCATCTCCACATACACCTGCATACAGCCGGCAGCCGAGGTGGAACCGGCAATGGTGAGGATGTTGGTGCAGTCCTTCTCTGCAATCATTTGGCAGAGGATATCAGCGGCACGGGCGGTGTCGCGCGAGGTGAACGACATCTTGCGCATGGCATTAATCAATTCGGTCGAGTCGTACTTCTTGATGTCGATATGTTCGACAACGTCTTTCAGTAGGTCTTTCTTTTCCATTTTCGTCGTAGGTTTATTTAATTGATTCGTGTATATTCTTGTTGTTTAGTGACGCAAAGCGCATCTTTTAGAACGGATTAAATTCTTTTGAACTCAATTGTCAACACTTCCTTTTCGTTACGGCTTTCAAGCAATAGTTTGTTCTTATTCAATTCTTTGATTGTATAAGAGTTCACATCGCTATTTCCAAATTCATTAGTAAAGGTTGTTGTCAAAACGTCATCTAAAAGGGAATATGATGCTGTATCAGAGTCATCAACCTGATTTATATGAGAAGCAACAACCGTTCCATTCGCTTTAAAATCCCAAATCAACCCTATAGCATCTGCAACAGGATAGGTTTCACCATCATCAGTAAAAGAAGCGGCCACACATTCCCATTTACCGAGAATGAGTTCTTCTTTGTTCTTGTTGCAAGAAGTAATAGCAGACAACAATAGGACAAAGAATAGCATTATCAAAGCTGTTGATTTTGTTTTTTTCATCTTTTCTTCCCTAAATTCGTATCGGGCGCAACCTTTAGTTTTAATTACTTGTAGTCTTAATTATTTCGCAAAAGTAGCACTTTTTTCATAAAGCAAGAGTATCTGATGAAAATTTGTTACTTTTGCAGCCGTAAAACAAAGCCGCACCACGCTGAAATGAAGACAATGCGTTGACATCGAGGCCCAAGCGGGAATCATAATCATCTGATCCGGAGGAAATTCAAATGGAAAGGAGAATAGGCTCAGTCCTTATTTATGTGGGAAACCGTGAAGCCGCGCCACAAGTGAACGCGGTGCTTTCCCGTCACGCGGGTATCATCATCTGCCGCCAAGGCTTTCCGCGTGGAAACTACAGCATCATTTCCGTCATTTTCGAAGGCACCACCGATGAAATTGGTTCCCTCACTGGCCAGTTGGGTCGCATCGAAGGTATCGAGGTGAAGTCGGCGTTGCTTAAAGGACGTGAGACTACGTGACTACGGGACAAATAGAATGTCTCGAAGTCACGTGTCCCGAAGTCTCGAAGTCAACAACTATCAACTATCAACTTTAAACTTTTAACTGAAAACAGATATGCAATTCCATCCCGAAAAATGTCGCATCCCCGACGAGCCCAACCGCCCGTTTATCTCATCGGAAGAGATTTGGGACTACATCAACAACACCAAGAGCACGCCTGAACGTGTGCGCGAAATCATCCAGAAGTCGTTGGACAAGAACCGCCTGACGATGGAGGAGACCGCCGTCCTCGTCAACACCACCGACCCGAAATTGGTGGAGGAAATCAAGGAAGGCGCACGCGAACTGAAACGCCGCATCTATGGCAACCGCATCGTGCTGTTCGCCCCGCTGTATGTGGGCAACTATTGTGTGAACAACTGCGTTTATTGCGGCTTCCGTTCATCGAACAAGGAGCAAATCCGCACCACTTTGACCGATGAGGAACTCATCCGCAATGTGGAGGCTTTGGAGGACGACGGCCAGAAGCGCCTCATCCTCGTCTATGGCGAGTCGCCGAAGTATTCACCCGAGTATATCGCTCATACCGTGAAAGTTACCTACGCCACCAAGAAAGGCAAGGGCAGCATCCGCCGTGTGAACATTAATGCCGCTCCTCTGGATGTGGAAGGCTTCCGCATCGTGAAAGAGGCGGGCATCGGCACCTACCAGATTTTTCAAGAGACCTATTGCCCAGAGATTTACAACGAATACCATCCCGCCAACACCAAGAAAGGTGACTACAACTACCGCCTCACTGCCATGGATCGCGCCCAACAAGCCGGCATAGACGACAACGGCTTGGGTATTCTTTTCGGCCTTTATGATTGGCGTTACGAGGTGCTGGCCATGATTCGCCACACCAACCACTTGGAGGCTTGCTTCAACGTGGGTCCGCACACGATTTCGTTCCCGCGCATCAAGGACGCTTCGGGTTTGAACATCGACAAAAAGTATTTCGTTGATGATGAGACCTTTGAGAAAATCATCGCCATCTTCCGTTTGGCTGTGCCTTACACGGGCATGATTCTTACCGCCCGTGAAGACGCCGCCTTCCGCGCCAAGGCCATCGAATACGGCATCTCGCAAATCGACGGCGGCACCAACCTGCAAATCGGCGACTACAAATACCACCACGAGGAAGAGGAGAAGAACAGCGACAAACAGGAAGACCAAAACCTGCACCGCGAGCAGTTCAAGATTGGTGACGACCGTTCTTTGGGCGACATCATTGACAAGCTCCTCGATCACGATTTCATCCCGAGTTTCTGCACCGCCTGCTACCGTTTGGGTCGCACGGGCGAGCACTTCATGGAATTCAGTGTGCCGGGCTTCATCAAGCGTTATTGCACGCCGAATGCCATCCTCACTTTGAGCGAGTATTTGGTGGACTACGCCACGCCTGAAGTCGCTGCCAAAGGCTGGAAGTGCATCGAAAACAACTTCAAGAACGTCGACCCGAAGTTCTTGGACGAGCTGAAGAGCCGTATTGAGCGCATCAAGAACGGCGAGAGAGACCTTTATTTCTAACCGCTTTCAATTGTGATTAACTAATATTAAAAGAGGGGGAAAGAATGGATACCCCCTCTTTTTTTATGTTGAGCCTTTAGTAATCACAATCCTTGGATATACTCGTTCAATTCATGTTTCGAACTATCGTGGTCAAATACGTCATAAAGTAGATAGTATTTGTTTTTCTCGATGCAATAGGGATAGGCGAACTTGGCAAATTCCAGCCGATTGTTCTCAAAAGAGAATAGTCTTGCTATTTGTGCTATCTGGTAGACCATCATCTTGTTGGTTGCAACCACTTGTTTGGCAATTGTAAGGCGAGTGTCATCGAAACTCTCGCGCTGAATCATCGCATAGGCTTCGCCAAAGTCTTTGGGTGACATACCCATTGGTTCTGGCTGTATTGGCGGAACAGGTACAGGAATCACCATTTCTTCATGTGGCGTAGGGGGCATGGGTGGTTCTGGCATGATGTTGCCTATGTTCAGGTTCATAACTAACTCGGGACGGATGTCGCCTTGTGTAGGTTCCAAGCCATAAAAGCCGCGATGTTCGATGATTCTGAAACCTTGGGGATAGTGCAAGTCGATGAACTGACCGAGGCAATTTTGCTCGCGATTGTCAAGTTCCACACGAATGTAAAACTCGTCAGGCCAAAGGTTGTTGATACGAATGGAGTGTACCGATTGCTCGTTTTGCAGCACATCATCGACGAAAAGCCAAAACGTTTGGTGATGGGGTGCGACAATGGTAAGTGACGAGGCTTGACCTTGATGATTATGACCATCATGTCCGTGACCTCCATGACCTCGGTATTGGGCCATTGCAGGAAGCGTAACAAAAACTAAGAGATAAAGCAAAAATCTTTTCATAGCGTTAAACGTTTGGGATTGACTTGCTAAACAAAATAACAAAAATTATGCCATAAGTAGCTACCAAAGGCTGGAAGTGCATCGAGAACAACTTCAAGAACGTCGACCCGAAGTTCTTGGATGAGTTGAAAGCGCGTATTGAGCGCATCAAGAACGGCGAGCGGGATTTGTATTTCTAAAAGACTCCAATTTAGGTTATCTGATAGTGAAAAGTCCTCCGCTGTGGCAGAGGGCTTTTCTTATAGTTCCCAAGGCTCCGACAAATCCACGTCCCAGCCGGCGCGGATTTCAAGCACATCCTTATACTCGACCACGGTCTCAGGCTGCCGACGATGATGATAATTGCCCGTGCTCCATTTGCCATTGACGTCGGCATCGAGGATGGCGCGGAGTTTGTACTTGGCGGGCATGAGATAATCGAACATCACCTCCTGATGTTGCACGATATTCTTCTGTTCCAGCACTTTGCCACTCTCGTCAGTAAGTTGCACGATGACCTGTCGCATCCCCTCGGGCGGCACTACAGTGATGTATATATTGCCAAACTCATCGTCTTTCAGACGGTGGAAATCAACCTTGATGGGCGCATGAGTGAGGCCTCGTATTCCGAAAAACACCGAGTCAGGGACTTCGATACTATAGTTGGTGTCGGCGGCGATGGGATTGACAAGTCGGTATTTCAAGCCGTGTTCGTCAGCCTGTTCGAAGGCAAGAGTATTATATGAAATAGTTGTATCGCGCTTGAAAACAGCCGAGTCGCGCATTTGGTATCGGACTATCGGCTCGGAAAACTTCAAAACGAGGCTTTCGTCGGGTTTCAAGCCTCCATGGCCGATGGTGTTGTTGCTGACTTTCAGTTTTTCAGGCTCGCGGTTGCGCCTCCTGTTGCTCCCCGATTCCTTGAATTTCAGGCTGTAGCGCGACGAGTCGTTGATGATGGTGTCGTGTTTCACATGCACCCATAGGCTGTCTTTCACATTGGGCGTGAAATACCACCACATCGTGTCGTATTCCGCAGAGTGCATCGCCACAAGATTGAAGGTGTCGGGAAGCATTTCTGGGGTCATCACGACGGCTTCCTTGGCGGGATGGCGGAACACGAAACGCAACAGACCCTCCTCGATGAGCTTTTTCTCCAAAAGCATTTGCGTGGAATCCACCTCCATAAACATGTATAAGGTGAGGTTCAGCGCGTTTTGGTCGAAAATCCGTTGAGGCACAGTGTCTTGAGGCATGATGAGCGTCGAATCCGAGGTGATTTCCATGAGGGAATCCGCCGCAGCCATCGGAATGGAGTCATTAATTATTAAGGTGCTGTCTGGTGCTATCGTATCTACGACTTGCGATTTAGGCATTTGCGGATAAGATGCAGCCACCAAGGTGTCCAAAAACGCCACTTCTTCGTTGGGCAGGTCGAAATAAAGGCATCAAGGCGGAAGTTGCCCTCCTTGTCGGTTTTGGTGATATAGTTGGGAATCGTACTCAATGGCAGCGAATCCAGGTTGTCGCGGTCGGCGTCATACAGGCTGACGTAAACGTTTTCGACGGGCTTCTTGTCTTCGGCATTGAGCAGTTTTCCTGCGATTCTGAGCGTGTCGATGTGGTCGCCGGTTGAGAAGCTGTAGATATAATCCTTGAGCTGGTTGCCTTCGTGCAAGTCTTTGATGGCCGTCCCGAAATTGATGGTGTAGGTCGTGTTCTCGGCCAAGGTTTCCTTGAACTTGACGATTACGGTCTTGTTTTTCAGTTTGATGTCGGGCTTCTCGCTCAATGGTGGCGAAATCAGCACATTTTGGTTGGCGTTATCGAGGGTGATGTATTCGTCGAAAGTGAGTTCTATCTTCTTGCCATTGAAGTTGATACTATGGTTTTCGGGCATTGTCCCAACGACTTTGGGCGGCGTTTCATCCTTGGGGCCGCCCGTCGGTGCCACCGCATTGGCGCAATGCTGGGCGAGGAAGGCTGTGAGAATCACGCCAATCGCAAAAAGAATATGTTTCAATTTTCGAATCACGGGGCAAAGGTAGTCATTTTTCCCAAAACCTCCGAAAAACCCCTCTTTTCAACTTAACAAAAGAAAAAAAACATTTTTTTCTTGCTTATTGTTTTTTTTTTTTTTGATTTGCAGCTTCTAAACGGAATAACTATCCGCATAAACTTATTAATAATTTAAACTAAAACGTTATGCCAACATCAGTTACAGTTCAAAATGTAAGGTCGACAAACAAGTATGTCAAGACCTTCGAGTTTCTAGGCAATATCAATGCCAATGTAAAGAAATCCGTATCCTATCTTGGTGATGGCGATATTGGAACCACCGACAAAGGCACGAACTACGGCCTTGTCATCGCCAACTTGAGTTATAACGCAAGTACCAAAAAGGTTCGTCTTTCGCTGAAATACGAAGTTCGTGAACACGGTTACAATGCCAATGTCAAAAAGAGCAATCTGGATAGTCTTTACTTTGATGCCGTTCAAGATTATGATGTCTCGGATTTCTTCAACAGTGGAAGATACTCCCGGGTCACAAACGGCGGTGCCACAAAGATAGAATCCACGCCCATCGCCTCAGCATTGTCAGGCACTTACAAAGAATGTTACTTTGCCACAGTGTTCAAGGGCAAAAAGCACGACTTTAACCAAGCGTCCGACAATCTCCCTGGGTCAGGAAGCAGGCCTCAATCGTGGTTTCCCATCTCTTCATGTTACATGAAAATCGATGATAGCGGCAACGAATTGAATTCAAAAGGCAACATCGGCATCAGAGGCCAAATTGTGTTCACCATTGAGCGTACAGACCAAATCAGGACCACGACAACGACGCCGGATGTTCCTTCTTCCACGCTTCAAGGGCTAAAGATGGGCAACGAGAGCAAATTAGCCTCCATTCCGAAAAAAGTGGAGGATGTGTTGTGCCGTGGCTACGACATCAGCGGCGGCTATGCCGACATAGATTCTTGCCGCGACCGCGTTCTCGATGTCAATTTGCTGAACAATTACAAACGTGTGGCCCAAAGGTCGTATAACAGAAGCGAATCCGACCACTTCGAGGGCGAAGGCATCCAAGAGTACACCTCTTCCATCGAAAAAAAACTCAATATCAAGCTTTCCCTCAATGTGAAAGGCTTTTCTTTCACTAACGAAACGAACAAATCGTTTAAGGAAGATACCTTCAGCAAGGTAGGCTATAAATATGTGACGCAAAAAGATGTCTATGTCAAGGATGCCTACCATGTTCAGGGCTATAACGCTCCAACAGACCTGACAGGATTCCTCACCCAACAATTCAAGAATGACCTCAACAATTTGAGTGCCGACCAACTCGTCTATAAATACGGCACACATGTGGTATTGGGCATGAAGTTTGGCACCAGATTCTGCTACAACATGTGTTTCCGTCAGAGTTCGCAGAAGAAGTCGACGGCCACCAGTTTCAGTTCCATTTCCAGCATCTCCTTCAAGAAGAATGGTAGCACAGAAAACAAGGATAACACGGCAGGAAAATCAGGTTCAACCGCAGCAGACATTTACAATGACCTGATAAGCGGGAAACTCTCACCCAAAGCATTGGAGGCGTTTGCCAAATACCTTAGCGTGGCCAAAAGCACCTCTCCAGATCAAGCTGCCCAAAAGGCCAAAGAAGGCGTCCCGCTGAATAGCGGATCACTTACGGTTGCCTATTCGCAAAGCACGGTGAAAACCTCGCTTCAAGAAGACCAGTCAACCTATGTCAACTTGACAGGCCGTGGTGGTAACGCCCAACTGTTGCAATTGGTTATACGCAACAACGACATAAGCCAATACGAAAAGTGGATTATGAGTGCCAACGACTCCAACTATGAGTTTGCCGATTTTGTGCCGGGAACAATCATCCCCTTGTACGAATTGGTTCCTACTGGTTTCAGAATCACCGCTGCCCAAGTCAGTGCAGCTGCCGAAAGGTATTTGCTGACTAAGAAAAGAAGTTTAGTGGACTACAAGAAAGGTGTAAAGGTTATCCAGTTCAATACTTTAGGGTCGCAGAACACCGAACGCGCCAATGATTGCGATGCCGAACTTGATACTCAATCTGGAAAACCTGTTTTCTGGCGTGCCAGAGTCGAATTGGTGAACTTCGATGACGGCCATTGCGGCTATGCCATTTCCTTCATGGTACATGAAGGCGGACGTAATGCCAACAAATCCATTCTTTTGAACCATGTCACAGGTTACATCGCTTTGGAAAGCGGTTGCTCGTCTATGGCTATTGATACGGAAAGATTGAGAAGAGTGTCAGTGTTTGAGGCGGAAAGCGAATGGACCGGAAAGTACCACGGATGGAAAGAAGCAACCCGCGATATGCAAACGGGTGGCATCAAAAACGTGGTCGACTGCGATGCTCACATTGTAGAGATTTATCTCGACGATAAAGGTGACGACAAGGGTCATGTCGGCATTAGAGGCTTCCTGAAAATTCCGTGGATTGGTTATTAATCCCAAAATATGTAATTCCGATAAAAGAGAATGGCATCCAAAGCGTTTTTGGGTGCCATTCTTGGTTGTATTGTTGCTATAAAATTGGAGTATAAAACTGGATTTTTAATTGTTCGGCGACAAAATTCCCAAGATTTTCAATTATTTTTTCCCAAGATTTTCAATTTTATTTCGGTGAAATACAAAAAAACATTCCTTTACGACAAACCAAAAGGATTTTCGATTTTTGCAAATTATTTCACCACCACCTTCATTGCCCTTTCGCCCACTTTCACCACATAAAGACCTGATTTGAGGCAAAACTCGCTATGCAAAACCTGTCGCTTTTGTGCCACATCACGACCAAGCATATCGTAAACCACAATATCGGCAGGCTCATCACATTCGACTGCCAAACCGCCTTCAATGTTGAAAACACGGGCAGGGAACTCAGGCGTTTCTGAAAGGCTGTAAGGATGTTTGGAATAGTACAATGCCACGTCTGCATTAACAGGCGAGATGATGTCGGGCAAATTGGGGTCGCTGAACCTCCAAACCCCTGATTCCCATTTGTGATGAATCGGGAAATGGTCGTTTGTCCAATAATATGGATTGCCGTCGAGTACCATACGGAATTCGTGGTCGGTCATAAAACCAATGAAATCATTCCAAGCCCTTTCCAGCCCTAATATGTTGTCAGACGGTGTGTTATAGTCAAAACCCTGTCTGAAATAGAATTCCAAATAGTTCTGAAAATAATAGTCCTGATAAACTTCCCATTCTGAAACCAAGTTTCCTTGGTCGTCAAACTCATATTCCACATAGGAATCGCCCAACAACGCCCCATCGATCATACTGTATCTTTTGCAGCGCTTCATAGCAATGCGGCCTTGTTCGTCATAAGTGTTTTCGTACCTGAAGCGAGGCTGTTGTCCACTCGCCCAATTGTCGTAACAAGTTTCTGCAACGATGCGGTCTTGCTCGTCACGCTCATATTCGTATAGCACAGGATGGTCTATCGCGGCCCCATTGTGATGGGTGAAGTTCTCCAATTTCCAGATGAGGCTATCGTTCTCATTATAAGCAAATTCGATGGTATCTTGCTCCCAGATGAAATCAGGAAGCGTGATACGGCGGTAATAATACCAAATGGGATTGTTGCGCTCATCATAAAGATATTTTGTTTCGGTCTCGGTTTCTATGCCGTTTGTGTTTGAAAATTCAAATTTCCTCAACAGCAAGCCGTCCGTGTTGTATTCATATTCGGAAGTGCTCTCTCCCGAATCCCAAGTGCCCGTGTTGGCGTTCCAAAGGAAATATTCCTCCAAAACCAATCGGTGCTGGTCGTCGTAGGTGTAAACCAGTTTGCTAAAGGGCTTCCAGTCGTTGCCCTCGGTAAAGTCACGGAATTCTATCGTCAAACAGCCCAGTTCGTCATATTCCCATCTCAATCGTTCGCAAGGTACCCAAGTCGTGTCAGACTCACTACGGCTGTATGCTCTATACTCAACGCACTTGTTGTTTTCATAATCATATTCCAATCGGTTATAAGAATGTCCTGCTCCGATTTCAGCGCACCGAAATTCCGATACGAAAACGCAGTTGCCCGCATTGTCGAAAACGCTGTCCGTCTTCTGATGGAGAAACCAGTCGTTGTTTTCCCAATTCCAGTAGGAAAAGGAAAGGCAGCGATTGTTGTCGTCGTAGTCGTAGTGCCATTTTTCGGCATAATGCAAGTTGGTGGAGAGCTCTTCCACTTTCGAGAAAATGACTTGGTTTAGGCGTTTGTTGCCATCGTACCCATAGTTGAATTTGGCCCTTACAAAACCATAGTCAATATCAGTAACGACAAGGCTGTCCAAGGCTTCTGTAAGTTCGGCTGTTTGTTGCGCCATCAATGTGATTGTTGCAAAAGCCATAATGAAAACAAAGATGATTTTCTTCATAATTGACGGTTGTTTTAGGTAATTAGGCGGCAAAGATAGGTAATAAAATGTGTTCAACCGCCTGAAAATCATAAAAACCAATAATCAATTGTCCATTTTTTGCTAATTTTGCGCCGATAAACCATCGGAACTATGCCAGAGATTAGTCGTTTTTACGGAATCATCATCAAGATGTTTTTCAAGCCAAAAGAGCACGAACCGGCTCATATTCACGCGCTTTACAATGAATATGTCGGTATCTTCGATATCAAGACTTTTGAGATGACGGAAGGCGATTTGCCTTTAAAAGCCCAACAATTGGTGAAGGAATGGCTTGGATTGCATTATGAGGAACTGGTGGAAATGTGGAATTCACAAAAAATAGGGAAAATCAAGCCGTTATGATACCGAGAATCAAACAATTTGAACTCAACGACAATTGGAAGTTGATGGTGACTTTCGATGACGGTTTCCGCGTGTGTTACGATGTGAAAGACGACATTGACACACTTGATGACTTCAAGTCTTTGACGACAGAATTTGGCCTTTGGCCGATGGCACAATTGGACACAAGTCGTACTTGCATCTATTGGAATGACCGTATCGACTTGGCAAGCGACACAATATATGAATATGGTGTACCGCTTAGTTAGAAATCATTGTAAATCAGAAATAAATATTAAATCTTGAAGTTTTAAATCTTTAAATCAGAGAATATGTACAGAACGCATACTTGTGGCGAACTTCGTCTTGCCGACGCTGGCAAGGAAGTGACATTGGCCGGCTGGGTGCAGCGCACCCGCGACAAAGGCTCCCTCATTTGGATTGACCTCCGCGACCGTTATGGCATCACCCAACTTTTCTTGGATGGCAGCAGCGACCCAAAACTCTTGGAACAAGCCCGTTCCTTCGGGCGTGAATTTGTGATTCAAGCCAAGGGCACCGTCATTGAGCGCGAGTCGAAAAACCCGAATATGCCGACGGGAGAAATTGAACTGAAAGTCAGCGAGTTCACACTGCTCAACGGCAGCAAGACCCCGCCCTTCACTATCGAAGACGTCAGCGACGGCGGCGACGACCTCCGCATGAAATACCGTTATTTGGACATCCGCCGCAACCCCGTGCGCCAAAACCTCGAACTGCGCCACCGCATGGCCATGCTCGTGCGCAACTACCTGAGCAGCCTCAACTTCCTCGAAATCGAGACCCCGATGCTCATCAAGAGCACTCCTGAGGGTGCCCGCGACTTCGTGGTGCCTTCGCGTATGAACCCTGGTGAGTTCTACGCCTTGCCGCAAAGCCCGCAGCAATACAAGCAACTGCTGATGGTGGCGGGTATGGATCGCTACTTCCAAATCGTGCGTTGCTTCCGCGATGAGGACCTTCGCGCCGACCGTCAGCCGGAGTTCACCCAAATCGACTGCGAAATGTCGTTTGTGGAACAAGAGGACGTTTTGAACACTTTTGAGGGCTTGGCCAAGCACCTTTTCAAGGAGATGAAAGGCCTCGAGTTCGACCAATTCCCGCGTATGACTTGGCACGACGCGATGAAATACTACGGCTCCGACAAGCCCGACATCCGCTTCGGGATGAAGTTCGTAGAATTGAACGACGTGGTGAAAGGCAAGGGCTTCGGCCTGTTCGACAATGCTGAATTGGTCGTTGGCATCTGTGCCGAAGGTTGCTCGGAATACACCCGCAAGCAACTTGATGCCCTCACCGAGTTTGTGAAGCGTCCACAGGTGGGTGCTGGCGGCATGGTGTACATCAAGTACAACACCGATGGCTCGTTCAAGTCATCTGTCGATAAGTTCTACACGCCTGAAGACTTGAAGGTCATTGCCGACAAGTTCGGTGCCAAGCCCGGTGACCTGATGCTCATCCTTTGCGGCGAGGCCATGAAGACCCGTACACAACTCAACGCTTTGCGTCTCGAGATGGGCAACCAACTGGGCCTGCGCAAACCTGATGAATACGCACCCTTGTGGGTCATCGATTTCCCGTTGTTGGAATGGGACGAGGAGACGCAACGTTACTACGCCATGCACCATCCCTTCACCGCCCCGAAACCCGAAGACGAGGCCTTGTTGGACGATCCGACGAAGTGGGGCGACATCCGCGCCAATGCATACGACATCGTAATGAATGGTGTGGAGGTCGGTGGTGGCTCCATCCGTATCCACGACCGCACTTTGCAGAACAAGATGTTCCACACCCTCGGCTTCACCGACGAGAAGGCACAGGAGCAGTTCGGCTTCCTGATGGGTGCTTTCGAATATGGCGCACCGCCTCACGCTGGTTTGGCCTTCGGCTTCGACCGTCTCTGCTCGCTCTTCGGTGGTGCCGACAGCATCCGCGATTTCATTGCCTTCCCGAAGAACAACGCCGGCCGCGACGTGATGAGCGGCTCGCCCGCCCCGATTGCGCAGGAGCAGTTGGATGAATTGCAGATTGCTTTGAATTTGAAATAGAAGGCAACAATCAGATTGGTTATGGGACAATTGGCATTCTTGAAAACGTTCATTTTGGTGGCTATCTCGCTTGATGCGAACGACAATCGCAGACACATCCATGTGTTTAAGAAGGGGAAACGCCACCAAAAGTCCCTTGCCAAGATTTGGATAGAGTCTGAAGGAAAACAATGTGTAGAGATTGCCGAGTCAACCCTTTCGACAAAGGAAAACGAGATGATAGTGGCAGCAATAAATCGTCACTGGGATTTTATCAATAAGCAGGTAACCAAGGCATTCAACGGAGAAAAAACTATTTCAATCAACATAGAAAAGTAACAATTGGAGGACAAAGCCATGTGTAAGATGAAAAATGTAACCATCGGCATCAAAGATTTGGATTTCACCACCTATCGTGGTAAGATGATGGTAAGACTGACCGACGGAAGAGCCATCATCATTCCTGTTTCGTTCTTCCCCGACATCAAACAAATGCCAGTAAAAGAACGTGAGAAATGGATGGTGCTCGACGACCAGTATTTTACTTTTGAAAATATGACAAGAGTTTATTCCATACTTGATTTGTTGAAAGTGGCATAGTTGGATTTATCTTCATTGTTGCGGATTTTCAATCCAACGCAATTGAACACAAGGATTTGAAATCCTTCTAATTATTGCGGTTTTTAAACTTTTTAGTATTTTTGCTACATCAATATAAAACATAATCGTTATGGAAACAATGACCATACAGTTTGATAAGCATAATGCTGCGTTGCAACAAGTGATGCAGCTGTTCCTGACATTAGGGGGGCATATCATTGAACAAAAAGCAGAAACGGAGGAGTATGACCCGGAGTTTGTGGCTATGATTAAAAAAAGCCATGATGAAATCAAAGCAGGGAAGGGCAAGGCCATAAAGACAGAAGACCTATGGAATTGATTTACTCGCCTACTGCGATAGAGCATATTGAGTTTTGGAAGAAGTCGGGAAACAAACAGGTACAAAAACGCATTTCCGAACTTGTAAATGATATTGCAGCCCATCCTACTACAGGGAAGGGCAAACCTGAATTGTTGCATGGTGATTTGGCTGGCTATTGGAGTAGGCGTATAACAGA
>ONKQ01000119.1 GCA_900318465.1 uncultured Bacteroidales bacterium | reverse complement strand
AAGACCAATATCAACGACGTCAAAGAACAACTTGACCCCCTAATACCGGGGCTATTTGACTAATATTTAACCGTCCCAATTTTAACGGGACACTAATGACTTATTTTTGCAACTTAAATTAACAAAACCATCAATCCTATGAAAAAAACCATTCTTCTCCTTGCCGCCCTGCTGACCTTTGCAGGAATGTCGGCACAAAACAACGACAGCAAAAACATCGAGCGCTACCAGCAACTACTCAAACTCAACCACCAGAGTTACGAAACTTGCAGCAACGAAGTCACCTCTTGGGGTTTCTCCCTCAACGAGAGCGAAATCATCAACATGTTCACCTTACAGATGACCCCCTTTGTGAGCAACAACGCCAACGACAGCACTGGATTCGTGCTCAGCGTGATGGACGACAAAGTGATAGGCATGAGTCTCATCGTTAGAGGCAACGGCCCTCTGAGCATGTTTGCCCGTGTCCAGCAATTCTCTGACGCCCAAAATGCGATATGTGAAAAAGAAGGGTATAACGACTATGTTTGTGCCGTCAAAGGCTCGTTCAAAGCCAAAATGCCCAAGACTCACGACGAATTAATCGAGTTGCTGAATGAATTGGACGGTAAAGAGGTGAAGCAGATTGTGGAAATGTGGAAAAGCCCCGACAAGAAGGTGGCGGCCAGTCTCGTTTACGAGAACAAACGTTTCGGAAAGAAGAAGCCCCGCCCCGACCAAAACATTGAATTAACCATCGCCCTCACTGACAATAGGGAGTGACACATTTCTTTATTAAGTAGATGAGCAAAATCTAGTTTACAGAATAGACTGCGGGACTACGAGACTGCGGGACTCCGGGTCGAACAAATACTCGAAGTCCCCTGTCCCGAAGTCCCGAAGTCAAAAAAATTCAGTTTAATTCTGAATACCAACTTACAAAATTATTGAAAACAATTCACCACGGGTTACGACTCTTCCACAATCTTTCCGGTGATGTGTTCGGGAACCAGCCTAAACATCAATGTGTTTTTCAATGAGTTCCGTATATCCTCTTCTATGTATTTCTCGTCATCCGTGAACTTGAGGGACAACTCCTTGCTTATCTTTGCAACGACTTTCTCGTCTTCAACAAACTCGACCTTACCGAAAACAATGACACTTTTAATGTGCAAGGGCCAATCGTCGCCTATCCTATAGCCCTCGTCATATACGCAAAATGAAACCTTGTCGTGCTTCCTGATGGAGTCTATTTTATGCCCCGTCTTGCCTCCATGGAAATAGAGGCAGCCATCTTCTTCGTTATAGTAATGATTAATGGGCAGGCCATACGGATAGTCATCGTCGCCGAGCATCGATAAAACGCCGCGCAATTGTTTCTTCAGCAATCCAACCACTTCCTCCTTGCTAAGGACTTGTTTTTTTCTTGTTACTTCCCTGAACATGTCATACAAAATTTATTGTTTCGAAGAGCAAAGATACATTATTTTTGAAAGCAATTCACAACTTGCCTCCATCAATCCCTCAAGCAGCCGATTGGCACCACAAACACGCCATCCTGGCGGCGATAGGCGAATTGTCCTCCTGTGACGACCATCAAAAACGAAGGCTCTCCCACTTTTGAAGTGTCCACCTTGTTTCGGAGTTCTATGAGGTGTTTCGCTCCATCCTCAATCTCTTTGCTTCCCAACTTCACTTCAACTGCAGCCCAACGGTCGTCGTTCAACCGAATCACAAGATCGGCCTCAAGATTGTCCTTGTCGCGATAATGGAAAATCTCACCATCAACAGCCTGGGCATAAACTCGCAAGTCCCTGGCCACCAATGATTCGAAAAGGAAACCAAAATAATTGAAATCGTCCAAAATGCTGTCAGCATTGGCACGCAATACCGCCGTGGCTATGGAAGGGTCCACGAACTGCCGCTTTTCAGAAGTGCGAATAGCCGCTTTTGAACGCAACGAGGGCTTCCACGCTGGAATATCCTCAATCAAAAAAATCCTACGCAACGCATTGACATAACCATACATGGTGGTGTCAGAAAATGCCACATCATTTGCTTGAATATCAGCAAGTACGGTGGTCAGGGAGGCCATCGTCGAAATGTTTCTCGCGTATGAACGCAACAATTGCCTCACCCGATATGGATTCCGTTCAACGCCATCCACTTTCTGCACATCAACATTCACGACAGCATCTACATAGTTGCGGGCAATCTGGGCAGAAGTTTGCCCTTTTGCCACAGCCTCTGGCCATCCACCTCGACAAATCACTTTAGCCAATTCAGGAATACCAAGCGGACTCTCCCCTTCTGCATACTCTTGACCTTCAAAAAGTTGTCTCAATGAAACCGAGCCTATAGATTCCTTGGATTCAAACAAAGTCATAGGGCGCATACGCAGTCGCGCTATCCTGCCCGTTCCAGTGTGCTTCGGCATATTGTCATCACGCGGAGTGGCGGAACCCGTCAAAATGTACTGCCCCCACTCGCCAGTTTGGTCCACATCGAACCGCACTGCATCCCAAAGGACAGGCGCTTCCTGCCATTCATCAATTAACCTTGGCTTCTCTCCCTTCAGTAACCGTGAAGGCATCGTCCTCGATAGTTCCATATAACCGGCTCCCTTGTCGGGATCTTGCATATACAAAACACTCTTTGCCGCGTGTTTTCCAGTCCAAGTTTTTCCACACCATTTAGGGCCTTCAATAAGCAGTGCACCCGAATAGGATAGTTTTTCGTCCACCAATCCATCGCAAATTCGTGAAAAATACATTTTTTCAGCCATTTATCATAGAATTAAAACCGCTGCAAAAATACAAATTATTTCAATTCCAACAACAAAATTTGGAGAGTTGGCGGCTTTTTACTTGGAGAGTTGGCGGAGTTTTACTTGGAGAGTTGGCGGAGTTTTACTTGGAGAGTTGGCGGAGTTTTACTTGGAGAGTTGGCGGAGTTTTACTTGGAGAGTTGGCGAATACTAAACCACCTATCAAAAAAAATCTTCCTTTGCTCTTTGAGGTTTTGCAAGTTTTTCCTACCTTTGCAACTTCATTTTTTGCACGGAAAAATATCAGTTAAATCACTAATAATCAATTAAGAAAATGACAAAGTACGTTTACACCTTTGGCGGAAAGACCGCTGAAGGAAATGCTTCGATGAAGAACGAGCTGGGCGGCAAGGGCGCTAACCTTGCT
>ONKQ01000065.1 GCA_900318465.1 uncultured Bacteroidales bacterium | reverse complement strand
AAATCAGCGCGTTTACCGTGTTACAATACATCAACAAAACAAACAACAAACCTATTGGTCAAATTAAATATGCGCTACTTTAATTCCGCCAACGAGTAATGTATAATAATTTAAGTCTGTCCAAATCTTATGGTATCGGCTTCTTGAGGGCAAAACCTGAACGAGGCAATTCGTGTCGAGAACTACATAGCGCATTTCAAATCAGATTGCATGGTATGGAGTGCGCAGATGCTGTCCACGAAGTTCGTCCAATTTGGCTTGGTCAAAACTGCCTACATCCCACATTTTGTCAATGGCCTTTTGAGCCTTCTCGGCAAAAAAGAGAGAGATGGCTAATTTGAGTGCTGTCAAATCCTCTTGGGAATAAACATTGGCAGCTGCATCCAAAAGTTCTAATTGTGCCATTTCCGAGTAACTCATGATAAAGTGTGTATTGTTTACACAGCAAAAATACGAATTATTTTTGAAAAACAGGAAAAATCACAAGAAAGTGCAAGAATGGCGATTTTTTGTATTTTTGCAGTCAGATTCCAACATTCGGGCGTTATGACCAAATATCCTATCGGCTTGCAGAATTTCCAAGGCCTCCGCGAAGACGGCTATGTTTATGTGGACAAGACTGCCTTTGTGTACGAAATGGCACAAAGCGGGAAATATTATTTCCTCAGCCGCCCACGCCGTTTCGGGAAGAGCCTGTTCCTTTCCACCTTAGAAGCCTACTACTTAGGCAAAAAAGAACTCTTCAAAGGGCTGGCCTTGGAGCGGTTGGAAAAGGATTGGAAGGTTTATCCGGTGCTGCATTTGGATTTGAATGCAGCAAAATACACCGATTCCGAAGCACTTGAATCCATTCTTGATGGACATTTCCGTTATTTTGAAGAAACTTATGGAACAACTCCAAACGGACTGTCATTGTCTGAGCGTTTCAAGGTCATCATCCGGCGTGCCTACGAACAGACTGGGCAAAAAGTGGTCATTTTGGTCGATGAATACGACAAGCCGCTCTTGCAAGCCATTGGCAACAAGGCACTCCAAGACGAGTACCGAGCCATGCTTAAATCCGTGTATGGCGTAGCCAAAACAATGGACGGTTATATCCAGATGGCTTTCTTTACTGGTGTGACGAAATTCTCCAAAGTCAGTGTTTTCAGCGACCTGAACAACTTGGAGGACCTCACTTTGGACTATCGCTATGCTGAAATCTGTGGCATCACCGAAAAGGAAATCAGAGATAATTTAGACGAAGAAGTAGGAAAAATGGCCGAAGCCAATCACTTGACCAAGGAAGAGTGTTATGCCAAATTGAAAGAGAATTACGATGGTTACCATTTCAACGAAGAATCGGTAGGAATGTACAATCCTTTCAGCTTGATAAATGCGCTCAGCAAACAACGTTTCAAGGACTATTGGTTCGAGACAGGCACCCCTACTTTCCTCGTGGAAACCCTGAAACAAAACAACTACGAATTGGAGAACATGACCCGCGAGGAAGTCACTGCCGACCTCTTGGGTAGCCTTGACTCCATCGACCAAAACCCGTTGCCTCTGCTCTACCAAAGCGGCTACCTGACCATAAAAGACTACAGTCCCCGCTTTAACTCTTATGTCTTGGGCTTCCCCAATGGCGAAGTGGAACGCGGGTTCACTCAGTTCTTGTTTCGGTATTACGCTCCTATTCGCATGGACCAATCGGTTTCGTTCATCAACAACTTCACTCGGGAAGTGGAAGCCGGCCAACCCGAAAAGTTCATGTCGCGCCTCGATTCCATGTTCGCCGACCAGCATTACCAGATTGCGGGCGAGGCAGAACTGTATTTCCACAATGTAGTCTATGTGGTTTTTAAGATGTTGGGCTTCTATGTCGATGTGGAGCGCCACACAAGCGATGGACGAATGGATATGCTCGTGCAAACGAAGGATTACATTTACATCTTTGAATTCAAGATTGACAAGTCGGCGGATGAGGCTTTGGCGCAAATCGAGGAAAAGCAATACGCGAAACCCTTTGAAACGGATTCGCGCAAACTTTACAAAATCGGCGTGAATTTCTCCAGCGCAACGCGGCGCATTGAGGAATGGAAGATGATTCCTTAATCCAAACCCAAACCAAAAAACGACCGCCTCAATTTTGAGAACGGTCGTTTTCATTTCATCACTGGTCGTTTTGCCTACTTCGCGCTTGCGGGGAAAGTCAATGTCCTGATGCCAGTCACACCTGACGTATAGACATAGCCCTGTCCGGGCTCAAGGGTGCTGATGACTCCTCTCCACCTCGTGCCGTTATAGGTTGCTGTGCCGCTCTGGCCTGTAACCATGTCCCCACTGACGGCAAAGCCTGCGAAAGCGTCGCTGAGCGTCATCGTCTCACTAAGCGGGAAAGCTATCCAGTTGGATCCACCCGTTATGGCGACAGGATGCTCTGCGGGGTTGACGGGAGTACCCGTAAGCGTAATTTCACAATCAGCTTCAACACTAATCTTGTACATCTGTGCCACATCCATCGTGCCCAGATTCCCTCTCCATCTCGTGCCGTTGTAGGTAGTACTACCGCTGCTCTGCGAGGTAATGATTATCGCACTCCCAGGCAATGCTTCCACAAGTGCACCCTTCAAATCGTCCAAAGTGATTCCGACATTGAACGAGCACCAGTTCCATCCTGTAACGAGTTCGATGCTTTGCTCCATCGAAGAGGTCGAAATGCCAAGAAGGATGTGGTTCTTCACCGATAAAACAGCATTGAAATTGCCACCCCACCCTGTTACTGGAGCCGTCGGAGGAGACATTGGATTGAAATTGGTAATGGAATGGTACGCATATAGAGCCTGGGTCGTACCTGTGTTGTAAACAGAGCAAGCCATGTAAGGCGAACTGTTATAGTTACCCGAATTGTCGTCTGCCACAAGCACGAGATTGGACGTGCCGTCATACTCAAACGGGGTGTCAAAAACGATGAAAGTCCAATCATTAGCGGCCATGGTGACGCTGCCGCTGAACACCTTGTCAGATTCTGCCATCGGAATCCAATCAACATTGTCGCTGAAAGATGACTTCTCTGTCGTGGCAAGATAGAAATCATACGTGCGAGTTCTCTCCGCTCCCTCGTTGTAGAAGGCGATGCAGGAAATGGTTCCCGCCGCGCCAATTTCTTCGGGCGTGTAAATCTGCTGACTCATGGAATAATTGTAATAGCTGTAACTCGGCAAATAATTATTGGTTGTTTCGCTTGTGCCCACTTCCGTGGCTTGGATGAATGTGGCCACAAGACTTCTGTCGCTAAGGGCCACAAAACTGATTTCTAAATCATTGGAAATTATTTCGTCGTTTTCGGTCCAACCGATGAAATAATAGCCCGTATTGACCGTAGCCGTGACCGTGCAGACCTCACCAAATGTGTACACGCCGCCACCCGTCACCGTGCCTCCTTGGGCAGGGCTGGCACTGACCTCAATGTTGATAGGCTCAGTGGATGGGGCCGATTTGGTGATGCGAAGTTGGTTCTTCACATTCAAGATAGTCCCAAAGTAATTCGCAGTATTCATCGGGTCGTAGTCCGTGCTTTCACTATAGACACGGATAGCCTGAGACGGAGCATCAAACACCCGGCACTTCAAACCGCTGCTGGTTGAAGTCGTGTGGTCATCAGAAACAAGCACCACATTGGAAACGCCATCATAAAAGAATGGCGTATTCAAGGTAATGACCGTCCAATCGTTGGCCACCATGGTAACGCTGCCGCTAAACACCTTGTCGGAAGCGGAAATGCTTTCCCAATCCCTGTTTCCAGTGAAGGAATTCTTCAACGTGGCCTTCATATAAAAGTCGTAGTTTCGCGTTTTCGCTGTGCCACCATTATAGAAAGCGATGCTGGTGATGACACCCGCGCTACCCAATTCTTCGGCAGTGTAGATTTGTTCAGAGAGAGTGTTTTTGTACAAGCTATAACTTGGGAGGTAATCACTCGTCGCATCGCCTCCGTCGCCAATGATACGACCTTCAACGAAATTGGCCACCAAATCCATGTCGACCACGACAAAGAAGGTATAGGAAGGAGCGTATGAAACCACCTCGCCGTTCAGGGTCCAATTGAGGAAGAAATAGTCCTCGGCAGGCGTGGCGGTCACGGTGCAACTTTGGCCATAGTCGAACACTCCCCCACCTGTGACCGTGCCATGTGTTTCATCATCGGGAGCAGCGGTGACCGTGAAAATCAGGTATGCTGAGGTGCAATTGCAGTCAAACTCGTGGAGAACGCCAGCGGTAGGAGTGCCATTCGTTTGATAAATCACGAAATCATTCTCATATTTCACGACAAAGGAACATTCATTGGCAAAACTGGCCGAGTGCCATGTCAATGTCACATGAACACCGTTGCCGATTTCCATGGTGTAGAATGCACCACCACCCTTTTCGATGGTAAGCTCTTGTGAAGGGGTGCCATCATCGAAGGAAACGGTCAGCTTGTTATTGCCCCATCCGTCGCCGTAGGAGTCACTCAGCTCAAAAATGACATTACAGGAGTTTTTCAAGGTTTCATGGCCTTGTACCATGAGTCCGCCATTGGCTTCCAAAGTGAAAGTGACAGGAATTTGTTCGCTCTCAGGGCAATCGGCTGCAATGGTGGCGGTGAATTGGCAAGTCACTTCCTCATCCACGGCAATCGTATCTATAGTGATGGTCGGATTGTTGATGGTGATATAGCTATTGGTTGAACTCATGGTGGCCACAGCATTGGTAGCTTGGTAATGGCCTCTGTTCTTGAACTTGGCGGTCAGGGTAATCGTTTCGCCTGGGACGAAAACGCCATCCCAGTGCATGTTCTGATAGGCCAATACGGCCTTGTTGGCATTGACAACGATGTTGCCTTCCCAAGTCTCATCTCCATTGTTGGCGGCATAATGGATGCTCACATGGGCACCATCGGCAACACCCGGAACAATTAGGAATTGGAAACCACTTACGGTCGTAATAGCTTCAGCATCCAAAGCATCAAAGCTATTGCTTTCGTTGACAATGATGACATTGGGATCCTCGGAAGTCAAAGTAATAGTAGTGATGCCGGTTGTGGTCTCTGTACCCACGTTCTTGAAATTAATGCTCAGTTCGATGGTGTCGCCGACATGGGCGTTGGTTGGCGTGAAGCTATCAGCCGAAATATAGGGACCTTCAACGATGGCAGCGGGAACAGTGACAATATAAGGGATGCGTTGGGGTGCGGTCACGCAAACGGTGACATTGCAACTCGAAGTGACAGGTGTAATGGGGACGTATGCCCTACCCGATTCACCCACAAGTGCGGTACCGAGAAGCTCGCCGTCTTTGCTGATGGCCACGTATGAACCCGGGATGGCATCCACCTCGTAGGTGTCAATGCCGATGGGAAGAATATCCAAGTGGCTGACATTGTTGGCGGTAGGCTGCACACGATAAGGCATGATGGAACCATCGCCCAACACGTGATAGGCTTGCCAATAGTAGAGCGGGTTGCAATGCACAGGATAGCCCAAGGCTCGGGCGGCGTTGCCCGCAAGGTTGCCGGCGTAGAGGATGGCACAAACGGTGTTAAAAGCATCGTTTCTCCAAATGGCATCATAGCAACCCATAGTAGTCTCTTCGTATGTGGGCATGGTGCCGTCGGCATGGGTAGTGGCCCCCACACCAAAATAATAGTCGTTGTACCAAGTGGTGCTCGGGCAGGAACCGATATAGGCGTAGGCTCCCTTGTTTTCGGCACGCACCATGACCTCACCAAAACAGGGAGACTCAAAGCCCCAGTTTCCAGTCTTGCAGCAGTTGCCCATAGCAAGGAAATACTTGTGCTCATTGGTCAAGTCATTGATGTCGTCAACGGTGAATTCCGGATTCATCCAGCTTGATTCTGTGCCGTGGGCCGTGTAGTTGGCAAAACCGACACCAGAGTTCAGATAGGTGTAGCAATCATCAAAAGAGCCATGACTGAACTCGTTGACGTTGGCGAAGCCGTGTTCGGCGTTGTAGTAATAGTTGGTGGCATACCAAACGGTGGGACGGCCAACGGTAATGTCCCAACCCGTATTGTCGTAACCGGCAACGAAAAGCACATTGTTCAAATAGCTCGGGTCGGGCATGGCGTATTGCTCGTATTCCATGCCTTTGTTGAGCATGGCCGTCATTTCGTCAACGGTCTCGGCAGACAAACGGCTATGGAACATATCGGGGAACTGGTCATCGTCGACGCTGGAGTATAAAAGGTCTGTAACACAACCCGTTTTGCTTCCAATGCCAGAGGGAACCACTTGGGCTTGGTCGCCCATAATCATCAGGAAAGTGGGCGCATCTTCGGAGTATTTTTCACGGATGAAACTTTGGATTTCCTCAGCGGTAGTACCGATAACGTCAGTATAGTTCACATCCACATAAATGCCTTTCAGGGTCTTCCATGCCACCCAATTCTGGATGCAGTTCTCAAACATGCGATTGGCAATGACCAACAGCTTCACGGGAGCCGTCCAAAGGTCGGGATGTTCGTCGTAAATGTCTCTGAGGGCACGGCCATTGAACAACTGGTCGTAAATGCCTGTAAAATAAGGGCTGTAGGTTTTTACCAACAAGTCTTCCGTGGCCATAGCATCGGCACCGTCGAAACTGACTTCCACCTCAATGTCGTTGAACACACGGATCCTGTTGTTGATGGGGTCGTAACTCACAGGCTCAATGCTCATCTGCCCCACCTGAACGCCACGCATGATGCCTTCCACCTCAATGCGGGCCATCGGTTCCGAGCGAAGCCCTTGGACTTGATAAGCAGCTTCGTTGTAGGCAAAAGGAAGGTTTTCAGGATTCTCGTCTTTCCAAGCATCGGGTTGACGAGGCGACAAGGCATGAATACCGTATTCCTCAAGATTGTAATCCGTTGTGGAATAATTAGTCACACGGATGGTAGGAGTAGCACCGATTGGGACGGCGATAAGTTGGTTGACGACGGGAATCTGAGGGTCGCCCTCATTGCCACCAATGACGGTGTTAGGCATGGTGAGCGTCGAGAAGACACCACGATCGCTTTGCAGTTCATGAGCCTCAAGGCCCGAAAACGAAAACGTGGCCTTCAGACTCGTCATGTCACTTTTCACACATTCGGCTTTGTCGGTCGAACGCAGTTGGATGCTTTGTTGCGCCATAGCACTCAAGCCAAGCAGCAAGGAAAGGAATGTAAAAAAGACTTTTTTCATAGGATTTGTGATTAATTGTTTGAAGTCGATTGGAACATGGCCGCAAATGTAGGGATTTTCATAAAAGGATATGCAAAATGTGCATAGAAAAACGGCCACCCCGATTGAGATGGCCGTTGTTGCGCTATTGAAGGCTATGGTATGCTACTTTGCGCTTGCGGGGAAAGTGAGCGTTCTGTTACCAGCCACACCTGACGTATAGACATAGCCCTGCCCCGGCTCAAGGGTGCTGATGACTCCTCTCCATCTTGTACCGTTATAGGTTGCTGTGCCGCTCTGGCCTGTAACCATGTCGCCGCTGACGGCAAAGCCTACGAAGGCATCGCTAAGCGTCATCGGCTCGCTGAGCGGGAAGGCTATCCAGTTGGCTCCGTTCGATATGGCGACGGGATGCTCTGCGGGATTGACGGGCATACCGGTAAGCGTAATCTCACAATCGGCGGTGACGGTTATCTTGTACATCTGTGCCACATCCATCGTAGTCAGATTCCCTCTCCATCTCGTGCCGTTGTAGGTAGCACTGCCGCTACTTTGCGAGGTGATGATTATCGTACTCCCCGGCAATGCTTCCACAAGCGCACCCTTCAAATCATCCAAAGTGATTTCAACGTGGGATGAGAACCAGTTGTTGCCCTCCACCAATTCCACCGTCTGCGTGCTGACGGACATGTCCGGAGTGGTGAACGTGGCGATTTCGCTCCATGCTGTCAAACCGCCTTCGCAGTCGGCGTTGATGCCCTGCACTTGCCATTCGTATTCGGCTTCTGGAATAAGACCAGTAAAACTATATGGATGGGTGATGTTCTCCACCACAGTCCAATCGCTCCATTCATTATGAATGATTTCAAGTGTAACACCTTCACCAAAAAAGGTAAAATAACCCATAGTGAAATGATAAGTCACTCCAGGTTCAAACACATAGTTGTCGTAACGGGCATCAATGTTGCCACTGTTTCCAGCAATCTTTATCCCATCGCCTGCCACTGGGCGGGTGATGCACCAGTCGTAGGTGCCAGCAGGAATCTGGATGGTGACACTGTTGTTGACCACGACGTTTACGGCTGTGCATGAGGCATCGGCATTGGCCGGAATCATGTATTCGAAAGCGTCATATAATCCTTCGGGGATATTACAATTGTATGTCAAATAACCATTTGCAGGGTGGATGATAGTACCCAATGCGGTGGCATCGGCATCGAGCAGCATCTGATATCCTGAACCATTTCCCCAAACATCAGGTGCTTCGAGGATGATGGTGGCAGGCGTATTGGGATCATCAACTCGGTGTCTGTATTTCAGATTGTAACTGTCCTGATAGCCCGTACAGTTGAGCGTGGCTGAATTGCAGGTGATGTTGGTGGCTTCGAGGTCGAAAGGCCTGTCGCAAGTCGAAGGCGTGGTGAAGTAGGCCCAAGTCCAGCCGCTTTCGCAGTCTTGGCCGCAGTTGGATTTCACTCTGACGGCATAGTCCGTCTCGGCTTCAAGGCCAGTGATGGTGAAGGGTGAAGCGACACCCGACTCAGTGGTCCAGTTCCATGTGGAATAGTCATAGGTTTCAACAAAGCCGCGAATCGCGAAGCACCTTCTTTTGTCGTTGAGATAATAGAGGGTGCCAAAGTCAACCCAATCGGATCCGTTGAGGAACCATCTGCCGTTGACGCCAGCGTCTTGAGAACTCATGGCCATGACTTCGGCGAGTCCAGTTGCGGTGAGCGTAATCCACAAGTTCTGTTCAGGGTTGAATTCGATAGGCGTCGAAAGGACGACTTCGTGCCAACCATTAATGCCGTTTAGGGTTGTGGTTTCGGTGCCAATCAGCGTTTCGGGGTTAGTGTCTCCACCGCTATAGACGTTCAGGGTGATGATACTATCAGTATATGCATTATACATATAGAATGCAATCTTGGTAAGCACATTGTCGTGAAGCGAATCGGCGGGATACATCACGCCCCATGTCCATTGACTCTGAATAATAGGTCCATGAAAAGGGACCACATTTCCATAATCATATCGCAGCCATGCTGAAGAGGTGGGTGCAGACTCGGCCCATTGGATGTCATAGGTCTCGCCCCAGCCGCTCCATTCCACATTGGCAGTGTAGAGATAAGGCGTAATGTCCACGTCGTAAGGCTTCGGGCAAGCCTCGGTGGTGGTCCATGAAATCTCAATGCTCGGCTTGTCCACTTCGCACACGGGTGTCACTTGGGCAGCGTACCGCGTTTCAGGAGTAAGGCCGGTGAGGGTGTAAGGATTGGTGGTGGCAGTAACATAGTTGAATACAGTATCGTTTTCGCTCATGTAAGCAATCTCCCACTCTGTGGCGGGGCCGTTCTCAGTCCAACTCAGCACCACGCTGCGGGGGCCGATTTCAGAAGCGGCAAAGGCTGTAGGCCTGCGGCAGTCGGTCACGGTGCAACTGACGGTGTAGTTGAAGGTGTCAAAGCCTGAACCGCTGCCCTCCACAATCACATCGCCGACAATGTCGGTGACGGTGTAGGAAACTTCAGAAACATCTGAGCCACTCACCCACGAGAATTCAAGTTCACGTCCGTCGCACACGTTGAGAGCGATAGTTTGTGTTTCCTCTATCCGAACAATGCCATCGAGGTTTTGGTTGGCAATCGTTGCAATGATGTCACCGGTCAAAACATCCTTCACTTGGATGGCATTGCCATTCCAGCCGTCGCCGTAGCTGTCGGTGACGATGAAGGTGAGGGCGCACATGTTCTCGCAGGGATTGGTGGTGAAACTGACTGGGTTGGTCCATAGGCTGGTGTCATCGCCGCAGTCGGCCTGCACCTTCACTTCGTAAGTGGTGGCAAGTTCAAGGCCGGTGAGTGTGTAAGGATTCTCGGTGATGGTGGTCACGGTGCCGTTCACGTCGAGGTTCCAAGCCGTGGCCTCTCCGTTCTCGGTCCAACTGAGAGTGGCGAAGGTGGCGCCGAGGGTGTCGATGGCCAAGTCGGTGGGTGCGGCGCATGGGATGTCAATCCCAAGTTCAACCACATTCCTTTGGTAGGTGGTGGCGTTGGCCGTAATGCCGCCCATGTTCAGCGGGTCGTAGTCGGAGTTGTCGCGAAAGGCGTAGATGGCCCTGTTGGGGTCGTCCGCCGTGCCAAACACCATACCTTTCAAGCCGCTTTTCCAACTGCCCGTGTTGTCGTCGAAGGCGATGAGCAGGTTGCCTTGGCCGCTGTATTCGAAGGGCGGGTCCAAGGTGAAGGTGAAGGATTGCACATTCCTGTTGGTGACGGTCACCATGCTTGAATACACCTTGTCCGACGCGCTCACGCTCACCCAGTCCGTCGTGCCTGAGAACCCGCTCTTGTCGACTTCCTTCATGTAGATGTCGATGCTGAACGTGGGGAGGGGGTCGATGTATTCATAAACCATCCATAAAGTGACGGTGTTGATGGTGCCAGCCGTGCCTATCTCCTCGGCGGTGTAGATTTGCTGGGTGTAGGAATAATTCCAAGCCGAGTTCCATGGGAGGCCACCTTTGGCGGTGGCCGTTTCAAGATTCCCGATGGTCACGTTGGTTTGGCCTTCGGGCATGGGGCAGTCGGTCATGCTCAGCGCGACGACGTTCCTTTGGGCAAGGGTCGTTGACGTGATGCCGGTCATGTTGAACGGGTCGTAGTCGGAGCCGTCGCGGAAGCAATAAACGGCCCTGATGGGGTCGTTTGATTCGCCAAACACCCTGCCGTTCATGCCGTACTTGTAGGAGCCGGTGTTGTCGTCGAAGGCGATGAGCAGGTTGCCTTGGCCGCTGTATTCGAAGGGCGTGGCCAAGGTGAAGGTGAAGGCTTGCGCGTTCGTGTTGGTCACTTTGACGGAGCCGCAATACACCTTGTCGTCCGCGCTCACGCTCACCCAGTCATTGCTGCCCGAAAACGTTTCCTTGTCCACTTCCTTCATGTAGATGTCGATGTTGAAGGTGGGGAGCGGCTCGCTGCCCGAATGATACAGCCACATGGTGACGGCGTTGATGGTACCCGAGGTGCCGATTTCCTCTGCGGTGTAGATTTGCTGCGTGTAGGAATAATCAAAGTTGGAATGCCACGGGAAACGAGGGCTGTTGGAGGCCGTTGCGAGGTCGCCGATGGTTATGGACTGGTTGTAGGAAAGGTTTTCGTCGTACATCCCGAGTTCGATGACGTTCCTTTGGTATGTGGTGTTGTTGGCCGTAACGCCGCTCATGATCGTCGGGTTGTAGTCCGTGCCGTCGCGAAAGGCATAGATGGTCCTGTTGGGGTCGCTCGACCCGCTAAACACCAGGCCGCGTAAGCCGTACTTGTAGGAGCCGGTGTTGTCGTCGAAGGCGATGAGCAGGTTGCCTTGGCCGCTGTAGGTGAAAGACCTGTCGAAGGTGAAGGTGAAGGCGCGGGCGGTGGTGTTGGCCACGGTGAGGGTGCCGGTATACACCTTGTCCGTCGAACTGACATACACCCAATCCGTCGTGCCCGAAAATGAGTTCTTGTCCACTTCCTTCAAGTAGATGTCGATGTTGAATGTGGGGAGCGGTTCGTTGTTCGGGTTGCCCCCATGGTAAAGCCACACGGTGAGGGAGTTGATGACCCCTGCCCTGCCGATTTCCTCTGCGGTGTAGATTTGCTGGGTGTAGGAATAATCATAGTTGGAGTACCACGGGATGTAGATGCTGTTGGAGGTCGTTTCGGGGTCGCCGATGGACACTTGTTCGGCCCGTGCCAGGCCAGTTGAGGCGAGGCAGAGCAGTGTGAGAAGCAAGGCCAAGAGGAGTGTCTTGGGCCGTTTCATGTTGAGGGTTTGTGATTTGGTGTTTCTACAAACGCTTGGTTTGCAACGGTTTGCGCTGTTGAAGCCAGCAACGCCCGAAATCAAGGTAGCGGTGGCCAGCGTCTTCTTTCCGATGGAGATGTTCGTCATCGTTAGGTTGATTTTAAAGAATGAATACTGTTAAAGAGCAAGTTTTGCGGGTGCAAAGATAGGGAATTTTTCGGGAAAGTCAAGGAAAAAGTTAATACAAGGGAAAAAAGCAAAACGGCCACCTTGTGGAGGTGGCCGTTTTCTCAGCTTTGCTGGGTTAAAGTGTTAAAATCATTTTGCGCTTGCGGGGAAAGTCAAAGTCCTGTTACCAGCCACACCTGACGTATAGACATAGCCCTGCCCTGGCTCAAGGGTGCTGATGACTCCTCTCCATCTTGTACCGTTATAGGTTGCTGTGCCGCTCTGGCCTGTAACCATGTCGCCGCTGACGGCAAAGCCTGCGAAGGCATCGCTTAGCGTCATCGGCTCGCTGAGCGGGAAGGCTATCCAGTTGGCTCCGTTCGATATGGCGACGGGATGCTCTGCGGGATTGACGGGCATACCGGCAAACGTAATCTCACAATCAGCGGTGACGGCAATCTTGTACATCTGTGCCACATCCATCGTGCTCAGGTTCCCTCTCCATCTCGTGCCGTTGTAGGTAGCACTGCCGCTGCTCTGCGAGGTGATGATTATCGCACTCCCTGGCAATGCTTCCACAAGCGCACCCTTCAAATCATCCATGGTGATTTCAACGTGGGATGAGAACCAGTTGTTGCCCTCCACCAACGTTGTTGTTTGGATAACGCCATTGGCATAGTAAGCATCCTGATCCTCAAGCAGGTCATGCATGGGCAGCGACACTGGAGAAACATTTTGCGTTTGCCTAAAGCTTGCGGGAGCAACGGTCGAGATGACGAAAAGGTTGTTTTCCTTGCCGCTTCCATCACCGTATTGTGCCCAAACCTTGGCGGGTATAAGGAGTGAGATGAGCAGGACGAAGAAGATGGTATGGGTTGCACACAGGTTGCACCTATGCCTATGTTCAAGACATCTTCTCGGGGCTATAGGAAAGATCAAAGCAATCATGATTACTTGGCACTTGTTGGGAAGGTGAAAGTCCTGCTACCCGCTACACTTGAAGTATAAACATAGCCCTGTCCTGGCTCAAGGGTGCTGATGACTCCTCTCCACCTCGTGCCGTTATAAGTTGCAGTGCCGCTCTGGCCTGTAACCATGTCGCCACTCACGGCAAAGCCTGCGAAGGCATCACTGAGCGTCATCGGCTCGCTGAGTGGGAAAACTATCCAGTTAGCTCCTTTCAATATAATGATTGGATGCTCTATGGGGTCGATGGGAGTGCCCGTCAGCGTAATTTCACAATTAGCGTCAACACTAATCTTGTACATCTGTGCCACATCTATCGTGCTCAGGTTCCCTCTCCATCTGATGCCATTGTAGGTAGTACTGCCGCTGCTCTGCGAAGTGATGATAATGGTAGTGCCAGGCAAAACACTCACAAGGGCCGCCTTCAAATCGTCCAATCCAATCTCAATATCAAACGAACACCAATTCACACCATGGTTGAATGAAATGGTCTGCGTGACAATTTGCGGTGCACTACTAATCACACCACTAATCGCCCTAACGCGCCCACTCGCGCCCTTGTTGTCATAATTCATTGCAAACGAAGGCGTCCAAGCGGTGCCAGACCCGCGTTCCGTGCTGCTCCAGTAGTTGTTTTCTGTCATAAGGGTGCCATTGGCATTGATGATGATACCTTCAATCATGGGCAGGGCGGCATAGAGCTTTCGCAACTGGCCTGCGGAAGGCAGATACCAACCGTTTTCAAAGTCTGGCTTGCAAGCGGCATAGCCGGGATTGTTCTCGAACCAGTCGCGGAGGATTTGCGTGTTCTCCTGTCCATCCATGTCGTTGAGCAACTCCGGCGTCGCTGAGGGCCATTCGTCCAAAGGTGTATCCTGATTGGGACCCCATGCACAACCCTCCGAAACATCATTCAAGGCGACTGCCAAAAAGCCATTTCCAGCAGGATTGGTGCAGAACACCACGCCACGACTGCCGTCTTCATTGGTGATGACGCTGCCGACGCTGTTCTCCAAAACGAAGTTGGCCACCAAGGAACGGCTGCGCGTGAAGGGGAACGCATAATTCGCGTCAAACGAGACAATCATTCCGTTCTCCGTCCAGTAGTTGAAGGTGTAGCCT
>ONKQ01000040.1 GCA_900318465.1 uncultured Bacteroidales bacterium | reverse complement strand
CGGCCATGTGGCTCACGAGATGATTCTCGACATCAACGGCATCAATAAGACTGTTGGTGTGGCCGCCATCGACATCGCCAAGCGTCTGATGGACTTCGGTTTCCACGCTCCTACCGTGGCCTTCCCGGTGCACGAGACCCTGATGGTGGAACCCACCGAGAGCGAGCCTATCGCCGAGCTCGACCGTTTCGTCGAAGCCATGATCCAAATCCGCAAGGAAATCAAGGACATCGAGGACGGCAAGGCCGAGAAGGGCAACAACATCATCAGCCACGCGCCTTACACCGCCGAGATGCTGATGGCCGACAAGTGGGAGTTCCCCTTCAGCCGTCAAGAGGCTGGCTTCCCGATGAAGAGCGATGTTCAAGACAAGTACTTCCCGCATGTCACCCGCATCGACGATGCCTACGGCGACAGGAACCTGGTCTGCAAGTTCTCTGCTGAATAAGGATTTGTTTCACGCAGAATGCGCAGAAATCGCAGAATGAAAAAATCGCAGCCGTTTGGTTGCGATTTTTTAGTTTTATCCAAACCGCAACCCAAAGTTTTATATCTTTGCAGCCAACAAAATGAAAATAATCATGTAAGCGAAACAACACATTGACATAGTATAATTAGCGATTTGAGGCTAATTCTTGATGCTCAATTACCACTTCGTTCCTTCGGGAACACCAGTCAAGAATAAGTTTTGAAGCGCCATGTTTTTGGCGTGGAAAACTTGTGAGACTGGTGGGCGTGGTAACCCGAGCATCTAGCAAGATTGTCTTCCACGCTTTTTTCGTGTCATCATCTCAAAGGACACCACAACATGGCCACGCAGAACCTCCATATCGGGCAACTTATCAAAGCCGTCTTCGACGAGAGCGGGATGACCGTATCGGAGTTTGCGAGGCAAATCCACCTTGAGCGAAGCACCGTTTATGGCATCTTCGAACGTCCAAGCATTGATTCGTTGTTGTTGGCAAGAATCTCCTTGGTGCTGAAGCACAATTTCCTGTCAGACATAGAACAGCATTTTGGATTGATTCCTCAAGCACCTTCCATCACACTTCATCTTGACCACCTAAGCCCAGAAATCGTTCTTCAGTTGGCCGATTTGCTGAAAACGACAACCACTTCTTAACCGTGGAAAATTCCAACGGAAACGAGGATTGTTTCGACGAATTTACTTATAATTGATTTGAGGGATATGCGTAATTTTGTGGGCAAAACATTTCAAACTAAAGTCCAACTTAAAACAAAGGAAAAATGAAACGTTTGGTATTATCAATGATAATTCTTCTATTTGTGGGATTATCCATGCAAGCTCAAAACAGAACTTTTGTAGATTTAGGTCTAACAAGTGGAACAAAATGGTGCACAAAAAATGAAACTGGTTATTGGTCTCATTCAAATGCGATTAATTCTTTTGGTTCTAGTCTTCCTTCAATGGAACAGTTTTCCGAATTAATCGCTGAATGCGATTGGACTTGGACTGGGTCGGGGTATCGAATAAAAGGTCCAAATGGAAAATCCATTTATCTTCCTGCAGATGGCAGTGAAACAGACAGGAAAGGGCGTTGTGACTTTTTTACTGGAGGAAAAGGAGAATCTGGATTTTATTGGAGCTATTCTAATCTTGAAGGACCTAGCGACGATAGGTATTCTTGGGGACTGTTTTTTTACAATGGATCTTATAAGACGGACAAACTGGGAGCCATAGTTAGAGATCAAACATGTGGTTATATGTATGCTCGTTATAGCGTTCGTCTGGTTCAATAATAAAGAATTCAACAAAGTCTAATTTAAAAACAAAGAAAAATGAAGAAAGTATTATTAGCAATCCTGCTATTTGCAGGAATCGGAATTACAAACGCATTGGCACAACAACAAGAGGTTTATTATGTTAATTGCTGGAAATGCAATGGACTTAAATACACTTCAACAACATGCCCTTCTTGTAATGGAAGAAAAGGTAGCGAACGTTTTACTTATAGAGATTGTCGTGCATGTAAAGGAACCGGATACACTAAAGAATTGGCAGGATATGTTGATGGCCAAGAGGTCTATAAAAATATAAGATGTAGGTTCTGTAATGGAACCTGTAAAGAAAAGGAAAGCGTAGAATGGATACCTTGTCCAAGATGTAATGGTACAGGTGAGAGCAGACATTCTTGCGATGCCTGCAATGGAACAGGAACTATTAAAAAGTATAGAGATAAACAATAGATTGTAATATGAACAATTCAAATCGCCCGCCAGATGTTTTCCAGCGGGCGATTTTTCTATTTTCACACCGCCACCAACTCCCGCCCCACTTCGTGAATCGTTTCGAGAATCAAGGTCGTGCGGGCTTTGCTGGCTTTCTTCTTGCCACTGATGTATTGCACCATTAGGCTTTGCGAGAAGCCCATTATTAATCCCAGCCTTCAACAAGTATCTCATAATTCTCAAAAACAATCACTTCCCCAGCGGTAATCTTCGCCCGCTTACGGGTCTCCACCTCGCCGTTGCGGAGCACCATGCCCGCCGTGACGACCTCCTGCGCCTCGCTGCCTGTATCTACCACATTGGTGGCTTTCAGTAGTGCGATGAGCAGGATGAAGGTCTCATCGTCGCGCAGGGCAAAACGTATCCTGTTAAGTTTCTGTGCCATGACTTTTCGGATTAATTTTGAAAAAGACCGCCCTCCACAAGGGAAGGCGGCCACAAAAACAATAATAAGAAAACTTTACTCTGCTTTGGGTTCGTCCTTAGCGGCGGCTTTTTCCTGTTTTTCAAGGTTTTCCTTCAAGCCAGCGAGAACTTCAAGGTCGCCGAGTGTGCTGTGTTCAATGTTGTCATTGATTTGCTTCACAGTGCGCTTGGTTTGCTTGGCTGCCTTTTCGGCTTCGTTCTCTTCAGCTGACTTGGCGGCAGGAGCTTCCTTCTCCTCTACCACTTTAGGCAGGGCAAGGATGATTTTCTTGTTTTCCTTGTTGAACTCCAAGACCTTGAAGTCGAGGACATCGTCCACCTTGGCGGCGGTACCGTCTTCCTTCTTCATGTAGCGGCTGGGGCAGAAGCCTTCAACGCCGTAGGGCAGTGAAACCACAGCACCCTTGTCGGTGGCGCTGATGACGGTGCCTTGCTGCATGGAACCAACGGTGAACACGGTCTCGAACACATCCCAAGGATTCTCCTCAAGTTGCTTGTGACCGAGGCTGAGACGACGGTTCTCTTGGTCGACGTCGAGGACAACAACTTCGATGGTCTCGCCCACCTTCGTGAACTCTGCCGGGTGCTTGATCTTCTTGCTCCAGCTGAGGTCGCTGATGTGGATGAGGCCGTCAACGCCTTCCTCAAGCTCGACGAAGATGCCGAAGTTGGTGAAGTTGCGGACGGTGGCGGTGTGCTTCGAGCCGACAGGATAACGCTCGGCGATGCTGGCCCACGGGTCGGGCATCAGTTGCTTCATGCCGAGGCTCATCTTGCGCTCCTCGCGGTCGAGGGTGAGGATCTTGGCTTCCACCTCGTCGCCCACCTTCAGGAAGTCCTGAGCGCTGCGGAGGTGCTGCGACCACGACATCTCGGAGACGTGGATGAGGCCTTCAACGCCAGGAGCAATCTCGACGAATGCACCGTAGTCGGCCACAACGACGACCTTACCTTTAACGGTGTCGCCCACTTTCAGGTTGGCATCGAGAGCATCCCACGGATGAGGAGTGAGTTGCTTGAGGCCGAGGGCAATACGCTTCTTGTTGTCGTCGAAGTCAAGGATGACGACCTTGATCTTTTCGTCCAAAGTGACCACCTCTTCGGGATGGCTAATGCGGCCCCAGCTGAGGTCAGTGATATGGATGAGACCGTCGACGCCACCGAGGTCGATGAACACGCCATAACTGGTGATGTTCTTGACCACGCCTTCGAGCACCTGACCCTTTTCGAGCTTGCTGATGATTTCGGCCTTTTGGGCTTCAAGCTCGTCTTCGATAAGAGCCTTGTGCGACACAACCACATTCTTAAATTCTTGGTTGATCTTCACGACCTTGAACTCCATTACGCTGTCAACAAATACGTCATAGTCGCGAATGGGCTTGACGTCAATCTGGCTGCCAGGCAGGAAGGCTTCGATGCCGAACACTTCGACGATGAGGCCACCCTTGGTGCGGCTCTTGACGTAACCGTTGATGATTTCGCCCTTTTCGTAAGCTTCGTTGACGCGGTCCCACGACTTGAGCAACAGGGCCTTCTTGTGCGAAAGGATGAGCTGACCGTTGGGGCCTTCTTGGTTCTCTACGTAGACTTCCGCCTTGTCGCCCACCTTCAGGTTGGGGTTGGTGCGGAACTCAGTGACGGGGATAACGCCGTCCGACTTGTAGCCGATGTTGACGACCACTTCGCGAGGAGTGATGGCCACCACAGTGCCTTCAATAACCTCGTGGTCGGCGACTTGGCTCATCGTGCCGGCATAACGCTCTTCGAGCTTGGCGCGCTCGTCAGCCGTGTAGTTGTCGAACTTCTTGTGCGATGAGGTCCAGTCGAAATCTTCGGCGGGAACGGGCTTTTGTTTAGGAGCTTTAGGTTTTCTTTGAACCGGCTTTTCAGCGGTCTCAACAGGGGTTTCAACGACAGGAGCTGCCTCGACGGGAGTCTCGTTGATGATGTTTTCTTTTTCTTCCATTATAAAACGGATGGATTTTGTTGTACCCGATTGTGTTCCAGATAGTCGCAACCGAGGAGGTTAAACTTTTGATTTTCAACTCATACCGCTGATTGTGCAATCAATCTGGACTGCGGCTTGAATTGGGCTGCAAAGATAGGAAAAAAATCCTTACAAATCTGTTTCCTAACGAATTATTTTTCAGTTGATTTCACAAACTCCACTATTATCTCAAGCACCTCCGGCGAAATGGTCTCCTCAATCTCGACATACTCATTGGGCGAACCCGTCTCGCAGTGCTGGAAGAGATGATTCAAATCAGGCATTTCGCGCAAAGTCATGTTAGTCTTGCCATAGTCGGCAATGATTTTCTCGTATGCGGGTAGGTTTTGTGATGCCAACACTTGCAGGTCTTTCGAGCCATTCAGCAGTAAGGCGGGACAATTCGTCTTCACGATGGCTTCGGTGGGGTCGTATTTCAGGAAATAGTACATCCACGGCGATACAAGTTCACCAACGGTCTGTTCGGTCAGCTCATCGCTGTAACCCCAGCCTTTTACCAACTGACGCAACAGCGTGTCAGCCTCTTCCCTATCATTTGAGGCAGCAATGATGTCGAACATCTGCACATTGGCATTACTGCTGAATTGAATGGCTTCTTCTGTCATGCCCGAAGCCCTTAGTATGGCTTTCTGCTGTTCCTTGAGCACTTCTATTCCGCTCACGGCAGGTCCTGCCAACGAAACCAAAAAGGCCACCTCGGGACGGCGCTCGGCCACCATGAAATTGATGATTCCGCCCTCGCTATGCCCCAAAATACCCACTCGCGAGGCATTGATTTCCTTGCGGTTGCGCAAGAAGTCGAAAGCGGCTTCGGCATCGTAGGAGAAATCCATCGAAGTGGCGTTCAGCACCTCGCCCGTCGAGCCGCCCATGCCACGGTCGTCGTAACGCAACACGGCCACGCCACGGCGCGAAAGATAGTCGGCGATGACCCAAAACGGACGATGGTTCATCAGTTCCTCGTCGCGGTTCTGCTGTCCGCTGCCCGAAACCAACACCAGAGCGGGAAACGGGCCGTCGCCTTCGGGAATAGTCAAGGTGCCGGCAAGGGTGTTGCCTTCCTTTTTGTTGGTGAACGTCACTTCCTCAGCGCGATAGTTGAAAGGCGGCTGGGGGTCTTGCGGGCGGGCTTTTGGGGCTTCCTTTTCGCCTCTTGCAAGGTTCAAGGGGAAGGCCATGCCGTGCTGGGTGAACTCGCCTTCGATGGCCTCGCCTTTCAGCGTGCCCGAATAACTGGCACCCATTGCCGAAAGGGTCATTTGCAGGTGGTTGTCTTGGAAAACGGTCTTGTCCACTGGCACATCGAATGCGCCTTGGGCGGGAACGTCCAACGTGGCGGAATAGCCGTTTTCAGCGGCCTTGATGTTGAAGGCCATTTCCAATTGTTGCCCTCCGAGGTCGATTTGGCCTTTCCAATAACCCTCTATTTGGGCTTGGGATTGAAGGGCGAAGAATAACAGCAAGAATAAGATTTTGTTTTTCATAAACTACGAATTTTACGGATTGATTATAACTACGAATTTTACGAATGTGGTGAATTATAACGAATTGAATTTGGCTGCTTTGCAGCGGATTTTTACGAATTAGGGCATTAAGTCATCTTTGGTGCCCATGAACATACGAATCCATCCGAAAGGTGGTATGATAAGGAAACACACGGCAAACCAGAACCAAAACGACTTGCCGCGCCTGCGTGCAATCAGCCCCCCAATGACAGCCTGTAGAACATAGAGGAATACAACCAAAATGATAATCCAAGTTTCTTTGTCCATGATAGTATGCTTTTGTTGGTTACTTCTTTTTCCTTCCGCTCTTTTTCAGTGCCTCCGCGATAATCCATTGCAGTTGCCCATTGACGGAGCGGAACTCGTCGGCGGCCCAGCGTTCCACGGCTTCCATTGTCTCAGCATCCACGCGGAGCAGGAAGGTCTTGTTCGTATTGTCTTTTTCTTTTGCCATCGTTTACCTCCCTTTCGTTTTCACTTTTGCAATCATCTCCAGCGTTTCCTCCTCCGTGGCGCAATTGAGGTAATACAATTTGCCATCCACAGTGCGCACTTCGAGCAAGGGACCGCCATCGGTGCAGACGAACAACATGCAACTTTCGCCTCCTTTCTTGCGGAAATGCCCGATACCGACCTCGTCGGTGGCTATGCCGTTGGTGCGGATGGGGAAACTGGGCCAATGAGCCAATACGTTGGCTTCGGCGATGTCGTTCAAGGCAATCGAGGCACTATATCCGCCGCCTTTAGCCGTGATGTAATCCTCTGACACTTCAACCGTTGCGGGTTTGCTGCCTTTGAAGAAGAAAAACAGCACCAAGGCAAAAACCACCACGGTAATAATGATGGCTATCCAGTTTTTCCGCCTCTCTTTCTTGCCTTCCTCCCCTTGCATGCCCATGTCGTATCTTTTGCTGAGCACAAAACAGGCAACAACGAGGGCAAGAATCGCCACGAGTTGCATCACCAAATGAAAACCCATGGGCAAATGCGCCAGCGTGAATATGCTGCCAAGAAACACTATCGCTCCGCCACAAATGAGGAACACGTTACGCAATCCAAGCTTCAGGCCTTCCAAATCGACTTTGGCCAAACGCTTCTTCGACATGGTGTTCACGCCCGAAATCATCATCGGGAACTTATAGACAGCCCAGCCCGTGAGCATTAAAATCGCGCCTGTTATTAAATCTGTCCAAAGCATAACTATTTGTTTTTCATCTATTTTACTATCAAATAAACCACCAGTAACGCAAGCCCGATGGCGAAAGCAACGAACCACGACTTGCTAAACTCTCCAGTATAACGCAACTTTGCAATAACCCACACCAAACAAAGGCCAGTTGCAGAAATAAGCATGGAAGGGAACGCCTCCATGTCGAAGAAGATTTCAAGCACTGCTGCCAACACCCAAGCGAGTCCAGTGGACAAGTAATTGACCATATATACATTCTGCATTCCCTCCTCGTATTCAGAGCCTCGTTGTTCAGCCATCACCTTTTTCATGTTTTCATCCTTTTCAGGATGCCGTTTCACCCGAATGGCAAGCCATACAAAGAAGGAAACCGTGAGGAGCAATAAAGCGATTAATAGGATTGTGCCAGTCATAATGGATTTATTTTAGGGTTACATGCCAGTAATATACAACCAAAGCAATCATCGCAAAAGCGAGCAGCATGACGATAGCGAAACTAATTCTGCCACGATTTTCATCTTGGCTCAACATGATTTTCCAAAACACGATGAGCAATACAACGGTCATCACCATGACAATGGAAATGACTACTGCATCCATATACTCTTGCCATTGAGGAACGCTCATGGCACCTGCAACCAAAAGCATCATGATGCCAAAAAGCAACAACACAAAAAAGCCGAACTGTTTCCGCTGTGGAGAAGCCAAATTCCCATTTTCACCTGGTAAACGGAGAACTCGGAAACGCAATAAAGAATTACCGTTCTGTCTGTTTTTCCAGACGAGGTCGGGGTGCACCTTCGACAATATAGCCGCACCGATGGAGGCAATGCCTACGAAGATTAATGCTATTGTACCGTTGTCCATTTTTTCTTTGTTTTATCGTTTCCTCGACACGCTTTGCGTCATTGCGAGCGAAGCGAAGCAATCCAGACAACATATATCCATTTTTGGATTGCTTCGTCGTGCCTCCTCGCAATGACGCGAAGCGGCAGTCCGTTTTTAGTATAAACTACCTGTATTCACCACCGGCTGTGCCGACTCGTCGGCGCAGAGCACCACCATCAGGTTGCTCACCATGGCGGCCTTGCGTTCCTCGTCGAGTTCGACGACGCCTTCAGTCTTCAGCTTGTCCAAAGCCATACGTACCATCGAAACCGCGCCTTCCACGATCTTTTCGCGAGCTGAGATGATGGCCGCCGCCTGCTGACGACGCAACATCACGGCAGCAATCTCCGGCGAATAGGCTAAATAGTTGATGCGGGCTTCAAGCACTTCCAAACCCGACATGGTAAGGCGTTCATTCAGTTTGGAGAGCAGCACATCGTTGATTTCCTTGCCGCCGGCGCGGAGGGTCAGCTCGTCTTTTTCGGCCTCATTCTCGTCGTAGGCATACATGCCCGCCACCTCGCGCAAGGCGGCATCGCTCTGCACTTGGATGAAGCTCTCGAAAGCCCTCATGCGGCTGCTCACCGCCACGGGAGCCGTACCCGATCCGCCGCTGGCCATCGTCTGCGAGTCGATTTCAAACATGGCCTTGTAGGTGTCCTTCAGTCGCCAAACAAGGATTTGACCAATCATAATCGGGTTGCCCGTCTTGTCGTTCACCTTGATATTATCAGGGTTGAGGTTGCGGGCACGGAGCGAGACTTTCTTGGAGGTCATCAGGAAATTCACCCAGTGGAAGCCTGTTTTGGTGAAGGTGCCACGGTAATTGCCGAAAAACAGCATCACCATAGCCTCATTCGGCTCCAACTTGCGGAAACCGATGGGCAGAATGCAAGCCAGCAGAATGCCGACGATAGGAAGGATGATCATGGAAGATTCGTTGCTCCCAAAGACAGCAATGCCCCAAACGCTCACAGCGATGAGGGCGAGTTCAACAAACAATGCGATGAAACCGTTCATCGCGAGACCTTTGAATTCAAATTCTTTTGTTTCCATAGTGATATTATTTTGATATTGTTTTGATGCTGCAAAGATACATTAATTTTGAAACATGCAAGAAAAAAATCGATTTTTTTGAAAAAAATTTCCTTTTATGCATTATTTTTGCAGTGCTATAGGAGTTTTGAAAGCTTAAAAGTCCTGAAGTCCTATATCCCAAGTCTCAAGTCAATAATTAAAACTTATTCAATATGAAGAAATTAGCAATAATTGGAGTTTTGGTCGTGACGTTGACGACCAGTTGCTCTTCCTTGAAAATCGTTGACCAAAACGCCGCCATGAACGCTGGTGCAGCTGCCGTGCAAGCCCTGACCATCAGCGATGCGCAGATTTCACAACTTTGCAGCCAATACATGGTGGAAACCGATGGACAAAACACCATTTTGCCCGCCAGCAACGACTACACCCAACGCCTTGACCGCATCATGGCACGCTTCCACAACATCAGCAACCTGAATTTGAACTACAAGGTGTATCAGTCGAACGAGGTGAACGCTTTTGCCAGCGGCGACGGCAGCGTGCGCGTCTATACCGGCCTGATGGACGCGATGAACGACGACCAAGTTTTTGCCGTCATTGGCCACGAGTTGGGACACCTTATTAATAAAGATGTCCGCGACGCCTACCGTGCAGCCTATTTGATGGTGGCCGCACGTTACGGAATCGGTGCCTTCAACGAGACCGCCGGAGCCATCTCTCAAGGTTTCCTCGGCGACCTTGGACAGCAATTGGCCCAAAGCGCCTATTCGCGCCGTCAGGAAACCCAAGCCGACGAAACCGCTTTCCAGTTCTGCATCCAAAACGGTGTCGATCCTTACGCCATGTATCACGCTCTGAATGTGCTGATTAGCCTCAGCGGAGAAAGTAGCCAGCAAAGCAAAATCGCGCAATTGTTCTCCACCCACCCCAACACCCAAAAGCGTGCCGCCCACGTCAAAGAAATGTGCGAGGCAGCGGGCTATACAATGACCTCGCCCAACCCATCTAACGCTAAGCCCTCAAATGGCACTTCCGGCGGCTCTGGTTCGGGTGGGAAGAAGAAAGTTGGCATTAAATTGAACTGATTTTCAATTTGTTTCAAGAAATAAGCCGAGCGTCAACTCGGCTTTTTTCATTTTTCCCCAAAGGCCTCCGCCAAAGCCTTGAACTTCCGCCCGCGCTCCTCGAAATTTTTGTATTGGTCGTAACTTGACGCGGCAGGCGACAACAGGCAGACATCGCCTTGCTTGGCGTGTTTTTTTAAATAGGCAAACGCCTCTTCCATATTGGAATAATTAAATAAAGACGGCCCTTCGACAGACTCAGGGACCTTGGTCATTGAGCCTGTCGAAATGCCGTCCATCAGTTGCATCATCCTTTCCCCAGCCTTGCCTGTGAAGAGCAGATGCGGAACTGGATTTTCTTTCAGGTAGTCCACCAAAGGCTGATAGTCAATGCCTCGGTCGAAGCCGCCAAGCAACAGGAAATCAACCTTTTGCAATGCCTTACATGCTGAAATCGCCGCTTGCGGGATGGTGGAAATGCTGTCGTTGACGAAGGTCACGCCGCCAAATGTGCCGACTGGCTCCAAACGATGCTCCAAAGGTTTGAAGGTATATAAATAAGGTATCAATTCCCGATAATCAACACCGTAGGCATCGCAAGCCAACAGTGCCGCCTTGACATTCAGATAGTTATGCTCGCCTTTCAAGGGTAATGCAGTGCGGTCGATTTCGTCAAAATCGCACTGTGTGAATACTCTGGATTGCTTCGCTTTGCCCGCAATGACGCGAAGCGCATCATTAATCAGCGTGTCGTGAATGATGGCGATGTCGTCCTCGCCCATGAAACGCAACAGATTGAGTTTCGCGGACTTGTAACGCTCAAAAGTGCCGAAATGGTCGAGATGTTCCTCAAAAACATTCAGCAAAACGCCCACATGTGGACTATTATGCACATACTCCAACTGGTGTGCCGAAAGTTCATAAACCACAATGGAATCAGACTTGATGTCCTCCATGATGTCAAAACAGGGAATCCCGATGTTGCCCGTCAAGATAGCGTCACGTCCAGAGGATTTCAAAAGATGGTAAATCAGGCTCGTGGTCGTGCTTTTGCCTTTGGTGCCCGAAATGCCTATGGTCTGCGCATGGAACTGGCTGAGAAACAGGTCGGTTTGCGAGGTAATCTCCACGCCTTTCGTGTCGAAATCCTTCAAGGAAATGCCCGGTGTCTTGATGACGATGTCGTAGTCATACATCGCCTTAAGATAGTAGTTTCCAAAGTGTTTCACGCATTCCATTTCGTTCTTGTCGGCCACCGCGACTTCAGTTTCAGGCAAATATTTGTTCACGAAACGCAACGACGACCGCCCCTCTCGCCCAAAGCCGAGAATCAAAATACGCTTGCCGCGCAACCGATTGAGAATCAAGTCAAACATTCATTCTTGATTTTAAGATTTCCACAAATTTTTCGGGCAAGAAATGCTCGACGTTGAAACGGTTGAGAATTTCGTTCACATGGTTTCTGTTCCCATTCACGGCCTCCATGCAAGCCCGCACCTCCTCCACTGTGCCAACACACTCGAAAGGTTTCACCTCTGCCGTTCCGTTAAGTTCCTCATAGATAGGCCGTAAACTCTCGTCCGCCATCAGGTCTTTGCCGAAAATAGCAGTCAATTTGTCCCTCGAAAGGAAGGGTGAAAGGATAATCCATGTAAACAGGCATTTAGGACAATGGCCGCACCAAGAATCGGTCTTGCTACCCACATTGCAACTGCGGAACACAGGATGATAGGCCTCGCATTGGGCGAACAATTTTGCAATCTGCAATTCGCTCAACGGACGCAAGAAACTGAAATACTGAACTTTATCATTCAAATTCTCAGCCACATAATTCCTGAAATCGCGCTCAAACTCGATGGATTTGCTGTATTGGTGATTAATATTCGTCCCGGGAACGGTGCTTTCATTCGCGCTGTTTTCGTTCGACAAAGCGATGTATCTTGAACGGCTTCCGAAAGCCACCAAAACACCGATGAACGCCAACAAAGCCGAAAATGGCGTGTGACCGTTCAAATAGCCTTCCGCATTGAGTTTCAGCATGGTCGGGTCAAGGGTGCGGTTGATGACAATGAAGTCGTTTTCGCCGTAGCCTGCTGTTTTTACGCAGTTCAAAGTCGCGCCACGTGGGTTGACAATCATCGGAACGACAGGCATTTCCTTGCGCAAACATTCCAAAGTGACCACAGAATCCTTGCCGCCACCGATGGGAACCAAAGTACGTTCTTCAAGCGGCAAGTCAACCTTAGCAAAGGGTTGATTCCCAACGGATTCAATCTGCATCAAACCTTCTTCCGAAACCGAAATGCAATTCAAATACAAAAACTCGCCCAAACCGTTGTAATACAGTTTCTTCCAAAACGCTTTCTGCGAATCGGTGAGTAAAAACGGCTTCACCACTACCCTTTTCGGGCAAGCGATTTTCCAATAACTCACCAACTCTATCATCCCGATTTGGAACGCCAAAGCCTGCAACTGTTCCTCTGGAATACGCTCCCAATCAAAGACATAACGCGCTGGTATTTCGAGCGTTGGGTGAAACTGATAGCGGTCGTCGAGATTGAAGTCGAAGGCCAACGACAAAACTCCGTTTTCGCGTTTCACCGTTTGCCGCTCAAAAGTGAATGTCGAAAAATCCTCACGCAAGGCGTCAAACTTATGTTGATTGTCAGTCCGTTTCAAAATAGTCCGATTTTTGCCACAAAATTACGAATTATGGCCCGAATATCGCCCAAAAAGTCTAATTTTGCGCTATGGATTTAGGCGAAAAGTTTGTCATACGAAGCAATTCTTTGGATCCGAAACAGGGTAACATCCTGATTTCCGAGCCATTAATGAATGATTTCCACTTCGGGAGGTCGGTGATTCTGCTCATCGACCACGAGGAGGCGGAGGGCAGTTTCGGCGTCATCATCAACAAGACGCTGAACGCGAGCGTCAACCAAATCGTCGACGATTTCCCCGAATTCGACGCGCCTGTCTACCTTGGCGGCCCCGTTTCCGACAACCAACTGTTTTTCATCCACACCCTCGGAGAACTCATCCCCGACTCTTGCCCCATCATCGAGGGCTTGTATTGGGGCGGCGAGGTGGAAACACTCAAAACATTGATTGCCACTGGAATAGCCAACGAGGAAAACACCCGATTCTATTTGGGCTACTCTGGCTGGGACTCAGGGCAATTGGTCAGTGAATTGGTACGCAACACTTGGCTCATCGGCGACATCACGACGGAGCAACTTTTCAACCTACCTAAAGAAGCAATGTGGCAAACCTTTGTCAATCAGGCAGGTAAACGTTACGAAATGTGGAAACGTTTCCCCAAGAATTTTGAGGACAATTGAGCCTATTTTATCGGATAAGCCTCATAGAGAATATCATGCAAAACAGTGCGGGTATTGGTTTTCACCAATCTGTTTGGCTCGGCATCGGGATAGACACGGTTTGACAAGAAGATGATAATCATGTCGTTGGCGGGGTCAGCCCAGACGAAAGTCCCTGTAAAACCCGAGTGTCCAAAGCCTTTCATCGAGCCAGATTTGGAAGCCGTGCAAGTGCCTTTCTTTTCAAGTGGCAGTTTGTCGAAACCAATGCCTCGGCGGTTATTGTTGCTTGAAGCAAACGGAGCCTTGGTGAAATAGCGCACGGTCTCAGGTTTCAAGTAGCGAACACCTTGATACTCACCCTCATCTAACAGCATTTGCATGAGTGCGGCAAGGTCGTGGGCATTGGCAAACAACCCCGCATGACCTGCCACTCCGCCCATCATGGCAGCAGCTTGGTCGTGGACGTCGCCCCAAATCAACTGACGGCGAAAAACGGTGTCATTCTCGGTCGGGGCAATCTGCTCGCGGGTGAAGTGGTTCAAAGGCTTGTAGCAGATGTGGTTCAGGTTCATCGGAAAATAGAACTCCTGTTGCAAAAACTCCTCAATGCTTTGATTGGTAAGCTGTTTCACGATTGTGGGAATGTAATAGAAACCCATGTCGCTGTAAAGGTATTTCTTTCTGCCCAATGTGGTTTTGGAAACGGAGTCGAACATGCGCTCTTCGTAGTTATTGATAAGGTAGAGGTTTTCGGCCACCCTAACATTGTGGTTTTCATCGATTTGGTTGCTATAAAACTCAGGCATGGGGCCGTTTTCGTTTATTGTAGCCATAAAAAAAGGAATCCAAGCTTTCAAACCCGCCTGATGGGTCATGATTTCAATGAGTTTCAGCTTACCATGAGGGTTGTCCTTGAGATAAGGGAAAAAATCGGACAAAGTCATATTGAGGTCAATCTTGCCTTGGTCGTATAACTTCATGATTGCCAACGTTGAAGCAAAGATTTTAGTGCAGGAGGCGATGTCATAAAGGTCGTCGGGCTGAACCTTATGGCCGCCTCCGTAGGTAAAATTTCCGAAACACTTGTCATACACCATCTTGCCGTCTTTCATGGCCACGATTTGGCAGCCCGGATAGGCTCCTTGACGAATGCCCTCCATAGCCACCGAGTCTAATTTGGAAGCATACTTTTCTTTGATTGGAGCAAAAGGGACAGTTGCAACTTGTTCATTTTGTGAGGGTAACAAGGAAGAAGGCATCTCCTTGGAAGGCAGGATGTGGTTCTGCTTTCCAGTTGACATGGCTGTGATTCCATCGCCGCAATTGAATTTATTGGTCGAAACCGGCAACGTGCCCATAGCAGTCATCTCGCCAGTGAGAATTTTAGCTACCGCCTTCACCGCAGGCACTTCGTCCTGATAACCAACCAACAAGCCCTTCACGCTGTTGTTGATGCGGAACAAATCCAAGGCATACGGGCAGGCAAACAAGTTGAGAATCACATCGTTCTGAGCCACAAGACGATTGAAAAAGTTTACGGTTTCGTCATTAATGCCGTAATTTTTGTTGGCGAACATTGACGTTTTTTCGACGTTGACCACCACCAAATCATATCTCTCCAAAGCTTTCAACCATTCCGCCGATTTGGCTGACATATTCTCTTTCGTTACAACAAACGATTTGATATTCAATCCTTTATCTACAAGTTCATTATAAACATCGTTTTTGGTGTTGCCGATGGTCACCACCGCGATTTTCTTGTTTTTATTGAGAGGGATGACATTTTCATTGCGCAACATAGTGACAGCCTCCGTATACAATTGTTGGCGCAAGTCCTTGTATTCCTGCTTTTTAAGGTCTTCCATCAAATTAGCTGTTGAAACAGGTTTATAGCGATTCAAGCCCGCACGATACTTGTAGCGCAGGATTTTCTTGCAGCTTTCCTCCAAACGAGACGCTGCCTCTGTATCTCGTTCCACTGCCGCCTTGATGGTCTTGATGGCATAAGGCACATTGTGGGGCAAAATCAGCACATCGTTGCCCGCCATGAATGCTGCGTATGGCACACTGTCAGGCTTCACCGTCTCCGAAACACCTTTCATGTCGAGGCCATCAGTGAAAATCAGCCCTTCAAACCCCATTTCCTCTTTAAACAATTCAGTAACAACGCCATACGATAGCGAAGACGAAGTATTCTTAACTTTCTCAATGGCAGGAAAATACAAGTGCCCGACCATCGCACCATTCACGCCATTGGCAATCAAATAGCGGAACGGAGCCAGTTCGATGTCATGCACCTCCTCCATCGTGCGAGTCACAGTCGGTAAGGTCAGGTGGGAATCCGATGCGGTATTGCCGTGACCAGGAAAATGTTTCATACTGGTAATCAATCCTTTGCTTTGCATACCTAAGGCATACGCCGCGCCTTTTTCTCCCACTTTTACGGGGTCTTCGCCGAAACTGCGCATTCCAATCACGGGGTTGGCAGCATTGGAATTGACATCCACAACGGGAGCAAAATTCACATGTATGCCCATGCGTTGGCATTGCTCTGCAATCTGTTGTCCCATGCTGTAAATCAGCTCGTTATCGTTAATGGCACCGAGGGTCATTTGATAAGGATAAGACAAGGTGCTTTTCACACGCATACCCAATCCCCATTCCGCGTCAATGGAAACCATCAACGGAGTTTGCGCAAGAGCCTGCCATGCATTGGTTTGTTTCACTTGAGCCTCAGCCTCGGCGCGGAAAAAACACACACCACCGATGTTGTACTGCTTGATGTACTTCGCCACATCTTCATAAAAAGGCTTGTCAGGTTGGTTGGCTCGCATACAAATCAACTGAGCCACACGCTGTTCCGTGGTGAGACTGTTATACACCGAGTCCACCCAGCGATCTTCTGGATTTTGGGCCACGACTTGACCAAAAGCCAAAGCAAACGAACCCAACAAAAGACATTTTTTTAACTTCATAACTATTTGTTTATTAATATATTATTCTTATTTATATAAAGCTTCAATTCAAACCAATCGTAAGGCTTGCAAACAATGTTTTTCTCCTTGTCCAACAGGAAAACCGTTGGCGTTGAGGTAATATGATAGTCCAAAAATGGTTTGCTTTCCCAACGCAACGGGTCATAGAAATGGAAGCCATGTAAACGCATTTTTTTCACCGATTGGATTACTTCTTCTTGGTTATCAGCCAAGGCAAAGGTAATTAACTCATAATCAGACTTCAAATTGAGATGCCTCCTGATTTCGGTCAAGAAATCATGACAATACTCGCAATCAGTCGACCAAAAAACCACCAAAATATGATCTGCATCAGACTCATACAACTGGTATGATTTTCCGTCTATGGTAACACCTTTGAAATCAGGAGCTTTAGCCCCTACTTTCACTTTTTGGAAAGGCTCGGTAATGGAATCCAAACGCAAGCCTTCCTCCATTGAAATCTCTCCTTCAAATAACATAGGATAAGTCAACAGATAATCAACTATTTGTGATTTACCCATTTTGGAATAACCATTCAACAAGAACTCAAGGGCATATTCATACACACGCATATTGACTTTAGCCTTTTCAAGAATGATGGCAACACCTGTAACCCATTGCCTATCAAAGGATTTCTCATCGCTGAAAGAAAAACGGTAAAGGAAATCCACCATCATGTCATCAAATTTCGGGTTGGAAACCAAAGAGGTGTCGCTGAAATCCACGTCTTGCCAATACGCATCAGGGGTGAAGGCATGATGCTCTTCGGTAACAATGACTTGTGCCTTCATGCCAGCAATCGTCAGCCAAAAAATCAAAGACAATATGATTCTATTTATTTGTCTCACAATCTTTATCTTACACTATATTATTAAATGTCTAACTTCAACTGAATCGCCATATTGAATGTCATGCGGTGGAGCGGTGTGGTGCCATAATCCGCAATGGCTTGTTTGTGCTCCCGTGTTGGATAGCCCTTGTTCTTTTTCCAATGATAAACGGGATATTGCGTGTCATATTGTTCCATCAACAAATCCCTTGTGGTCTTTGCCAAGATGGAGGCCGCTGCAATAGACTGATACTTAGCATCTCCACCAATCACACATATATGTTTGATGTCGCGATAGGGATTGAACCTGTTGCCGTCGATGAGCAACAATTCAGGTTGAAGTGATAGTTTATCCAAAGCCCTGTGCATCGCTAAGAATGAAGCATTTAGGATGTTGATTTCGTCAATCTCTTGAGCCGAAACGATGCCCACGCCGTATGTCAAAGCTTCTTGCATCACCAATTCGCGGAGTTGCATCCGTTTTTTTTCTGTAAGTTGTTTTGAATCATTGAGTTCGGGAAAATCAGAATCCTTTTTCAAAATCACGGCAGCTGCTACTACGGGACCTGCCAGACATCCACGCCCTGCCTCGTCGCAACCAGCCTCAATCAAATCCGAATAATGTGTTAGCAAGCCCATGATTTACAACACCTTGAAGTAATAATGATTGGCGAACACCAACAAAAGAAATAGGGTCAAAAAGAGATTGGCCCAACCCGTATTGCCCAAATAGGAAAACTCGTACGCAAAAACGATAGACAATCCGATGAATATCAACCCGTTAAACATCACATTTCCGCCAAAAAACAAAAACAAAATGCCGAATACGGCAAGCAAAACAGACATGGTCATCTTCGTCCTGACGGCCACGGTCTTCTCAAAATTGCTACTTCCTCCACCGAAAAACAGAAGCACCGAACAAGCGATTAGAAATGCTATCAAGATGATACTCTTCAAGTTAAAGCCGCTCACGGTCAAACTCAACGTCATAAACCAATCGCGATAGCCATGAAACGTGGTCAGGAAGTCGCCAAACAGGAAAATGTACGAAAAATAAAGGAAATAGGAAAACAGAAAGCCCAAAATTGGGATTAATTGCAAGCGCAACGTACCTTTTTTGGCGATGGGAAGTGACACAAACACCCAGATTATCAGAAAGATAGACGGGAAATAGCACATTGAAGCCAAAGCGATATAAATTCCTGCTTTGAGCAAGTCAAGTTCAGGTTTTTGTGACAAATAAAGGCGAAAAACGACACGCAACATCAGCAAAATGAAAAGCGTTGCAATGGCAAATGGAAAGAAATTGACCTGTGTTCGCGTCAGGTTCATCAAGATTACAAAAGTAAAAGCTCCCATCGTACCGACCTTACCAACAATCTGATTATCAACGAGAATCATATTAAAAAGTGCCGCTTCAAGCACCATCAACAGGAAGGCTAAAACCAGTTTGGCGTAAGGTGAAAAGCCCAAAATACGCTCGATGAAACCAAACAAAGGCGTGACGGGAGAGCCCAAATCGGTCTGCACCCTTCCTGCGATGAAAGAAGGAATCCAGAAGGCAATGATCATCAACACAATCATCACATACTGAACAGGATAGCTCTGTCGGAAAAACTTTATCATTACATCCTCATTAAATCAAGCCCAATATCGTGACGATAATTAACCCCCTCAAAATGAATCTTTTCCACCTCGCGATAGGCAATGCTACGAGCCTCTGAGATGGAATCGCCGTGCGCTGTCACCGCAATGACGCGACCACCTGACGTAACCACCTCGTTTTCAGCATTGAAAGATGTACCGGCATGGAACGCTACAACATTATTCAAGCTCTCCAATCCGCTCATTTTTTTGCCTTTTTCGTATGCTTCAGGATAGCCGCCCGACACCAGCATCACCGTGACGGCGGTCTTGTCGCTCTTGGCATAATGTACTTCATTCAAGCGACCGTCAGCGCAGGCAAAGAGTAAGTCGGCAAAGTCGCCTTCGATTCGAGTCATCACGGCTTCGGTCTCCGGGTCGCCCATACGCACGTTGTATTCAATAACGTAAGGATTGCCACCATCGTTCATCAAACCCAAGAAAATAAAGCCTTTATAGTCGATACCTTCGGTTTTCAAACCCTTCAAAGTGGGTTTCACAATGCGGTCCTCTACCCTGTTCAAGAAGTCAGGGGTGCAGAAAGGCACTGGCGAAACCGCGCCCATGCCACCCGTGTTCAGGCCAGTGTCGCCATCGCCAATACGCTTGTAGTCCTTGGCCTCGGGCAGCAAAATAAAGTGCTCGCCATCAGTCAACACAAAAACCGAAACCTCAATGCCTTTGAGAAACTCCTCAATGACCACGGTGGTCGAAGCCGCACCAAATTTGCCGTCAAGCATCTTGCCAAGTTCGTCTTTAGCCTCCTGCAAATCATTGAGAATCAACACACCCTTGCCAGCGGCGAGGCCGTCAGCTTTCAACACGTATGGAGCTTTCACGGTTTCCAAAAAACTCAAACCTTCGTTCAAGTTCTCCTTTTTGACCTTGAAACATTTGGCCGTCGGGATGCCGTATTTCTCCATGAAATCTTTGGCAAAAGCTTTGCTGCCTTCCAACTGGGCGCCATGCTTGTCAGGACCGATGATTTTCACCGCTTTCAGTGCCTCGTCTTGCTTGAAGAAATCCACGATACCGTCCACCAAAGGCTGTTCCGGACCAACCACAACAAGATTAATGTTTTGCTTTAAACAGAAGTCTTTTACTGCCTTAAAATCAGAAGGTTTTATATCCACATTTAAGCCGACTTGAGCCGTTCCTGCATTGCCTGGGGCGATGAAAACGTGCGCACCTTCACTTTGGGCCAATTTCCATACCAAAGCATGTTCGCGGCCACCCGAACCAAGCACCAGAATGTTGCGGCGCACGGCTGTAATATGCTGTCCTTGGATTGCTTTCCAATCCAAAGCATCTTTTTCATTGTCAGCGGGATACATTATAATCTTTTCCATGTTTGCTTATATATTTGTTATTCTGTAATTATTTTCCAATGTCCACCTTTGTTTCCTCCAATTCTCACCATACAACCATATTTCTTAAGAGTTGCAATACAATCAGAAACAGTCCTTTCCGATACTTCCAATTCTTCAGAGAGTTGTTTTCTCGTCGCGTATGGATTCGCCGTTATTGCCTCATAAGTCTTGAAAACAACAACTGGAACCGTATCGGGCAGTTTTTGTGCAGTTATTGTGCGGTTATTGTGCAAATTGTGAGAACCAATGGGATGTTTTGTGACAAAACACACCATAATTTCATCAGAACGTAAAGTATATTCGGGCATTCCAACATTGTTTTTCCTACACTCATTGCACATTTTTTCAATGCCCCTACCCCATGCTTCGATATATCCAGCCCTGAAAAAAACATTGGCTATATTGGGGTTATATGGATTGGAACGGTGCTTCTGCATTAAAGTCTCGGCTGTCCAATCCAAGGAAAAAACGCAATCATTACTGATATAGATTCGGTCTGGGTAAACGCTGATTTGTATGGGAATTTGCCTCGCATAGTTCTTGTGAACAATAGCATTGTAAACAGCTTCCCTGATTGCGGCTTTCGGGAAAGGGAAAGTCTCAATTCTTGTGACACCGTCATACGAGATTTCAGCTTTCAAATATTTTGTGTAAATCAAATCTATGGTACGATCGGCTTGAACCAACAAAGGACCATGCACTTCGTCCCAATAACGCAAATCATCATTCGACTCGAAATAGCCAATCTTGACATAAGCACCATTAATCCAAATCTCTGGATTAGGATGGAATACCATCATCGCCGCCCGCATTGGTTTTCCCTTCTTCACCACTCCTAAATTCTCAAGTAACTGGCTCTTATCCAAATTCATATCTTCTTCATCCAACCGACCGCTTTTCAAGGCTTGTTGTCGAAACAACTGAAAATCATCATCTCGAAAGTCGTCTATGGACAAGTCGTCCATCAAAACGCTATCCCAAGTAATGCCCGTTTTTTCCATCAGGAACTGTGTCAAGGCAACACCTTGAAGAAGTTGTTTTGTGGCTCCAGAGCGATAATGATACTCTCCATTATAGTTAATGGGAAATGGACTCGGCTGTGTAACAATCTCTAAACATAACTTGCTTTCTTTTTCTATCACATTGACATTCACAACAATACCAAGTTTTTCCCTCACTTTATTTGGAATGTCTTCCAGCAATTTCTTTGTATCCTTGACCCCTACAACTGAACCATCATCATTAACCCCAATATATAAAGTACCACCTTGAGCATTTGCGAAACCACAAATCCACTTGATGTATTCATCTTTCCAAGTAGCCTTATATTCAACAAGTTGAGATTCCATCATCTATCATTAATTGCTTTCATCAAGCATTTCCAAATTCCTTCAGCCGCTTTGTCCCATGAGAAATCCTTGGCGCGTTCCCTGCCCTTTTCTATCAACGCTTCGCGGACGTTCTCGTCGAGCATCTCGGTCATGCCTTCGGCGATGGAGGCCTCGCTGAATGGGTCGACGAGCAATGCAGCGTCATCAGCCACTTCAGGCATGGAGGTCACGTTGGAGGTGATGACTGGCGTTTCGCATTTGAACGCTTCCAAAATCGGGATGCCAAAGCCCTCAAAATAAGACACATACACAGATGCCAAAGCCGCTGCCGTCACCTCATGCAGCTTTTCGGCACTCAGTCGGCCAACAAAGACGACTTCGTCCTTGAAGCGCATTTGGCTGTAGGCCTGCTCAATAGGCTTCGACCACCAACGCTTCTCCCCTACAATCAACAACTTGACGTTGGACGGCGTTTGACTTTTGAACAAGTCGAAGGCCGTAAACAAACGTGCCAAATTCTTTCTCGGATGCAACGACCCGACGAACATAAAGTAAGGATTGCCGTCGGTGTATTTCGCACGGATCGCATCCTGTTCCTCTTCAGATACAGGCGCAAACTTCTCATTCACACCATTATATGCCACGTCTATCTTCTCTGGCTCGATACCGTAGCACTCCACAATGTCTTGTTTAGAGAACTCCGAAACCGTCACGATGCGCTTGGCCTTGCGGGCAAAACGCGGGAAGAAAGTCTTGTAATGCCAAAGATGAATTTTCGGCATGTCCTTAGGGAAATGCTCGAAGTTAAGGTCGTGGAATTGAGTTACTTGCGGAACATTGGAGCGTAGGCTCAAATAACCGTCCGGCGAAAAGAACAAGTCGGGCTGAATCTTTTTCAGTGCCTTTACCAAAGAAAACTCGAAAAACCAAATGAACAGGAAGGGATGCCGCGCCTGAGGGAACAGCACTATGGGCTTCACATTGTCGCCGAAAATAAACATCGGGTCAGGCTCGCGGTCGAAAAGGAAATAAAACTCCACCTCGGGATGGTCTTTCACCATGCGGCGCAAGGTTTCGTATGCCACCCAACCAATGCCTTCCAGCTTGTTTTTCAGCAACAAACGTGTATTGACTGCAATTTTCATTATTCTGTTTTAACACTCGTTTTCATGCAGTCATCACACTGCAATTTTGTTCGCAAAGATACAAATTTTACCCACATCAAAGCCTTGCCGACAAGAATTGATAATGATTTTTATTACTTTTGCTCCGAATTAATCTATAACGCCATGAAGAAAGCATTTTTCGTCTCTCTTATCACTCTTTGGTGTGCCTTCGTTTATGCACAACCGGCCATCACCAACCTTTCATTCCCAAGCTCCGTGGATGTTTTTGGTCTATTCGAGATGTCATTCCAATTGGGAAAATACGACAATCCTTACGACCCCGAAATCATCGAAGTGTATGCAGAGTTTTCGGCTCCTGATGGCAAAACCTTCAAAGTCAACGGGTTCTACTACGAAGGTTATGACTTTCAACAGAAAAACGACTATGAAGTGGCCTCGGCAAGTCGCGACAAAGGTTGGCGGGTGAGGTTCACACCCAACCAGGCAGGAAAATGGAGTTTCAACCTCTTTGCCATCGACCGCAACGGCAAGACCACCCTTTCGACCAGCGACAAATACCCTCTCGGTTTTGAATGTAAGTCCGTCGACAACGCCCAAGGTTTCATTAGAAAGGCCAATACGAGATACCTGAAACGCGAGGTGATGCAAAACGGCGAGTCGAAGTATGAAGCATTCTTTCCCATTGGGCCTAACGTGGCATGGTATGATTACAAAGGCTCAAGTGCTTATCCCAAAGGTATTTACGACTACAATCATTACATCGATGAGATGGCTGAAAGTGCCAACTATATGCGCATTTGGCTCTCACGCTACCAATATCTTTCGCTTTATGGGCCGGAATTCACGCAATTGAACGACAAAAAGCCCACACTGTATTTTGACTCGTCGCTCAACCAAAAAGACGCTGCCGAGCTCGACCATATCATTGCATACGCGGCAAAGAATGGCATCACTGTCATGCCTTGCTTTTTCACTTTTGGCGACTTTGGCAACATGCACAATAGTTCAAGCCGATGGGACAACAACCCTTACAAAACCGTGCTCGGATTGAAGTCGTCCACATTGTTCTTCACCGACAAAGAGGCCAAAAGAATTGCCAAAAACCTGATTCGCTACATCGTAGCACGTTGGGGTTATGCCACCAATATCGTTTGTTGGGAGCTTTGGAACGAGGTCAACAACATCCCTGCTGGTAACCAAACTGAAGCATCGTTCCATGCTAACATCGTCAAATGGCACAGCGAGATGGCCGACTATATCCGCTCCATCGACCCATTCCACCACCTTGTCAGCACCTCGCTTGGCACTTTTTCCGAAAAAGACTACATCGGGAGTGCGCTCTACAAAAACCTCGACATCGTGCAATACCACACCTACGGCAACATCCAAAAGGCCAAGTCAACGGAACAACGCACAAGGCAATTATTCCAAAAATACGCAACTTATCGCCCTCTCTACCCCGAAAAACCTATCTTCTGCGGGGAGTTTGGTTTCGGGCAATCCAATCCTCCGAAATACCAAGACAAAGACCCGTTTGGCTTCGACACGCACAACTGCGTTTGGGCTTCGTTCTTTTCGGGAACAATGGGTTCTGCTTCCTTCTGGTACTGGAATTACTTGCGCGACAAGGACTTGCTTCGCATCTATACACCCGTGTTGACCTACAGCAAAAACATCCCGCTCCTCCCCGACTCTTTCACCCCTCACACCACTGTCTCGGCAAACAAAACTTCCTGGGTATGTCCCAACGGCATAGAGACCTATTATCTTTCCAATGCTGACGAAGACACGCTCTACGGCTGGTGCCAAGACACCGCTTTCAGTTACCAAGCCTTGCGCCGACTCACCGACAAAACCATCTCGAATGGGCATTTCGTCACAGAAGCCAAAGTTGACCAAAAGGGCTATGTCTACACTTTGGATGAAGACAAAAAGCCCCGACCTTGCTCAAAGAACAACGCTATCATCTTGCCTATTAGCAAACAAGATGTTGGCACACAATACGTTGTAAGATGGTTCGATGGCGAAACCGGACTTGAAATCGCCGAAGAGAGAACGCAAACCATAGTGAAACACAACAGAAAGAATAACCAATTTATCGAGATTGAGTTCCCATCAACGATTCGCGACCTGAAAAAGCGTCAAATCAACAACACCTACGGCGACGCTGCCTTCATCATCATCGCTGAGAAGGATAAAACAGAAGGGAGCAACACACAAGGCATTGCTCCCAAAAAACGTTTGAAAGTCGCAAAGACTTCAAAAGACAAATCACATTAATAACGGTAGATGTCCGACTTGTAAGGCCCTTCAACGGGAACGCCGATATAGTCGGCCTGCTTCTGCGTGAGCTTGGTCAGCTTCACGCCGATTTTCTCCAAGTGCAGGCGGGCGACTTCCTCGTCCAGATACTTGGGCAAGCAGTACACACCTACTTTATATTGGCCGCGTTTCTCCCAAAGGTCCATCTGGGCCAAAGTCTGGTTGGTGAACGAGTTGCTCATCACGAAACTGGCGTGACCCGTGGCGCAACCGAGGTTGACCAAACGACCCGAAGCCAACAGGAAAATGCAGTGACCGTCGTCGAAGACGTACTTGTCGACTTGCGGCTTGATGTTGATTTTTTCCTTCAGATGCTCGGTCTTTTCGAGGCGGTCCACTTGGATTTCGTTGTCGAAGTGGCCGATGTTGCACACGATGGCTTGGTCTTTCATTTGCAGGATATGTTCGAGCGTAATCACGTCGCAGTTGCCCGTCGTGGTGACGAAGATGTTACCTTCCTTGACAGCCTCCTCCATCGTCGTGACCTCGAAGCCTTCCATAGCGGCTTGCAAGGCGCAGATGGGGTCGATTTCGGTGACGATAACGCGGGCACCGTAGCTCTTCATCGAGTGTGAGCAGCCCTTGCCCACTTCGCCATAGCCGCACACCACGACCACCTTACCAGCAATCATCACGTCGGTGGCGCGCTTGATGCCGTCGGCCAAAGACTCGCGGCAACCATAGAGGTTGTCGAACTTCGACTTGGTCACCGAGTCGTTCACATTGATGGCCGGAACGAGCAACTCCCCACGCTCGTGCATCTGGTACAGACGGTGTACACCCGTAGTGGTTTCCTCAGAAACGCCCTTCCAGCCAGCCACAACCGTGTGCCAGAAGGTGGGATTTTCTTTATAGGTAGCCTTTATGACGCTCATCAGAGCCCTTTCTTCCTCGCTGCCCGTGGGCGCGTCAAGGAGTTTGGGGTCGTTTTCGCAGGCATAGCCCTTGTGAATCAACAAAGTGGCATCACCGCCGTCATCGACAATCAAATCCGGACCTGTGCCGTCGGGGAAGGTGATGGCTCGTTTGGTACACCACCAATAATCCTCTAAAGTTTCGCCTTTCCATGCGAAAACGGCGGTTCCCGTTTCGGCGATGGCCGCCGCAGCGTGGTCTTGCGTGGAGTAAATGTTACATGAGCACCAACGCACCGTGGCACCCAGTTCGACCAAGGTCTCAATGAGGCAGGCCGTTTGGATGGTCATGTGCAGCGAGCCCATGATTTTCGCGCCTTTCAGCGGCTTCGTGTCGCCGTATTTCTTGCGCAGCGACATCAAGCCAGGCATCTCGTGTTCCGATACTTCAATTTCCTTCCTGCCCCAAGCCGCGAGGTTCATGTCGGCCACCAAATAAGGCAGTTTATTGTCTAATAGTCTGTTATCCATTTGTTTATGCTTTTAATTTGTCTTCCAATATGAATTGGCAAAGATAAGCAAATTTCCAACATCCGCAACAAACTGTTTCCCTTATTATTCCGCAGGCAAACGGAAATAAGTGATGCCGTAGGATATGGTGTATTGTATCATGCCGTAATGCTTGGCATAGTAAATCTCAATAGGGTCATTATCACGAAGCAATTCATACTCAACCAATTGGATATAAAGCACATCATCATAAGAAACGCCATCAACTTCAAACGATTCCAACAATTCAAAAGTAAACTCTATTTTCGGTGATTCTTTTCTCACGGGCGTAAGTGTCTTTCCACGAAGACTAAAAGTAAAAGGCAGGCCGTGAAGTCCAATTTCAAACTTGTCATCCACATTCACCTCCGTGCCCCACCCTGCCGTGACGGTAACATAATAACCTGTGGAATAGTCAAGATACCCTTTTTGATCCATGCTTTCGCGCTCCGTCTTGTTCGTCGTCATAAAAGATGAACTCGACTCTTCCAAGAATTGAATCGATGGAGTGCTCACATGAAATCCTCGCTCGATGCCATTCTCGTCCCTAATAATGCATTCGCGCTTGTCGTCATCCACAAACCATGCTTTAGCCTCATCACTGATATAGCATTGTTTTACCTTGACGCAAGACGACATCAAGGCAACCAAAATCAACAGAATCAAACATTTATTCCTCATAAAGCCAGTATTTTTCACCATTCGACATTTCTATGCCGACAAAGCCTTTCACATAATTGTAATAACAAATGGCCGCATAAACGGTTCCCTCGGCGACCGTATAATCGGGGTCACAATCCAATTTGAACACATCGTAATAGGTATGTCCGTTCACTTCAAGAGAGCCCAGCATGACGTAATCTGTAGCATCGGTGTTGATAAATGGAACGTTTGCATCACTATTCGCCAACACGATATAGCCCGTTTTGGAGGCATCCAAACCCTCTAATTCATACCGCATATCATTAGTGTCCCGTTAAAATTGGGACGGTTAAATATTAGTCAAATAGCCCCGGTATTAGGGGGTCAAGTTGTTCTTTGACGTCGTTGATATTGGT